>JAWXCB010000137.1:0-11140 GCA_034440455.1 Chitinophagales bacterium | reverse complement strand
GTTTATAAACAGCTTCATGGAAAACATTGATCCGAAGATTAATCTTGTTCCCGGAATAAGAGCGTATCGAGCTTCCCATGAGGAACCTACGTATGCCGTTGATGCAAGGGTAGGATATGATTTTTCGGAAAAAACGAAAGTGAGTTTTATTGCAAAGAACATCACCAACAATCAATACTCCGTTAGACCTGCATATCTTGAAGCTCCGAGGAATTATACTGTGCAATTATCTTATGAGTTTTGACTACTGATTTAAAACTGATTCTCGGATTTCACAGGTTTTAAGTTTTCCTCGTTTTTAAGTTTTCTAAATTTTAACTTCGTCAGCGGTGCATTCATTACACAGGAGATTTATCGCATGACCTATACCTACGAAGTTGGAACCGCCATAGCAGATATCACCGCCTTTAAAAAAGGCGTGGGTATGATGGGCTATGGTATGTATTTTAATAAGGTGCATGAAAAAGGAACAGGACTGAATGCGCGGGCTTTCGTTATCAGAAATATAAACACTGGAAAGAAAGTCGTTTTTGTAAATGCCGAAATAGCGTTCATTACTATTTCGATTAAAAGGGGCGTAATTAAAAATCTGTCTCGCCATTATTCTGAACTTGGCTTTCAACCTGAAAATGTTTTTCTTTCTGCACAGCACACGCACAGCGGACCAGGCGGATACTCGCATTATGGGTTTTACAACTTCAGCGTTCCCGGTTTTGTACCCGAGGTATATCAGCAAATTGTTGACGGCATTACTCACGCTATTGTAGAAGCAGATCGTTCGTTGCAGCCTGCAAAAATTTATCTCTCAAAGGGAACATTCGCATCTGATGTGGAGGTTGCATTCAATCGTTCAGTGCGGGCATACAATAAAAATCCGGAGGCAAAAAAATATGAGCAGAAAGACTGGCATCTCGCGCTTGACCGCGATATGCTCTTGCTGCGCTTTGACGCATTAGACGGGAAGCCTATCGGAACCATTAATTGGTTTGGAGTGCATTGCACCAGCGTACACAATGACAACCGCGCAATTTGTTTTGATAACAAAGGTTATGCAGCGCAATTCATGGAAGATGCAGTCAGGAAATATTCAGTCAATAACAAGTTCGTGTCAGCCTTTGCGCAGGGTGCAGCGGGGGATGTAAGTCCTAATTACATCTTAGATAAAAAGAAAAAATGGACGCGCGGAAAATATGAAGATGATTTTGAAAGCGCCCGCCACAACGGCAAGCTGCAATATGAAAAAGCAATAGAAATTTTTGACGCTGCACATAAAGGCGAAGAGTTGAAAGGCGATATTGATTTTGCATTAATGCACTCCAACTTTGGAAATATTCTGCCCGATGCGGAGTTTACCAATGGCGCCCGCGATGCAAGAACAAGCCCCTCCTGCCATGGCGTAGGTTTTTTGAAAGGAACGGTGGAAGGTCCGGGACTGGGAATTATTGGAGGCGTAGCAGCAAACGCGCTGGCTGATTTTTTAAAAGCGTATCATCTATCAAAATCCGTGTTCAAGAATGCGCACGAGCGCGAAAAATTGTTTAACAAATACAAAGCGCAAGGCAAGAAAAAAATTATTATAGAAACGGGCGAGCGGAAAATCTTGGGAACACGTGATCTTAAAAACCTGCTCCTTCCTGCATGGGCTGATAAATCTGTTGCCGCCATAAAAAAACATTATCGCAATGGCAGCTTGGATAACAAACCATGGACACCGCAAGTGCTTCCGCTGCAAATTGTGACTATCGGCAGTTTGGCTTTGGTTGGAATCCCCGGAGAAATCACTACCGTGGCGGGATGGAGATTGCGCGACACGATTTATAATGTTCTCAAGAAAAAAGGCATCACAAATATTATTCTCACCTCCTACTCCAACGATTACAGCGGGTATATCACCACGTTTGAAGAATATCAAGAGCAGTGCTATGAAGGCGGCCACACTGTTTACGGACAATGGACGCTTGCCGCTTTTCAAACAAAGTTTAAACAGTTGGCAACTGAAATGCTCAAGCATCCAATTGAACGCAGCATCTCCCGCGATGAGGAGCCGGTGATGTTTACCGATGAAGAATTAATGAAGCGCAGTTTCTCGGAGGCTTGAAATTTTATCTTGCCTGTAGGCTTCGAGTGCAAACTATTCTTTAATTTACCTTACTAAACTACCCCGACATGAAAAAACTCATGTTCTTTTTTCTTCTGCTTCCGCTTACCTTCTCGTTTGTTAATGCGCAAACTCTTACGCGCGGACCCTATCTGCAAAGCCCCGGACCGAATAGCATCATTATCCGCTGGCGCACAGATATAGCAAGCGATAGCCGCGTACAATACGGAACGAGTCACGGATCTTCTGATTTCACAGTAGATGAAGGTTCTTCGACAACGGAACATCGCGTACAACTCACCGGACTCTCACCGTATACTAAATATTATTATAGCATCGGCAGTTCTTCGCAAACGCTGCGGGGCGACACCTTGATGTATTTCACTACTCCTCCCGCATCTGCAAATCCGATTCCGCTGCGCTTTTGGGCGATGGGTGATTTCGGGCATGGCAACATGGGGCAGGCGCTTGTGCGTGATTCTTACCTTGACTATGCAGCATCTGATCGTCCTGCTGATTTATGGCTCTGGCTTGGTGACAATGTTTATGATGAGGGCACAGACCTTGAGTTTCAAACAAAAGTATTTGACAGCATTTATGGCTATAAGCATATTTTTATGAACCTGCCTTTTGCATCTACATCAGGCAATCATGATTACAACAGCATTTGCCCGTGGCAAGACCAGAACGGATTGCCTGTATTGTGTAATCAGCATCCTGACAACCATACGGGTCCTTATCTTGACATCATTGACCCGCCCACGAATGGCGAATTAGGCGGAGTGCCTTCCAATAAAAAGTTATATTACTCATTTGATTATGGCGACATTCATTTTATCTCGCTTAATTCAGAGCTTGGCTCGTGGAATGCAAACTATGATTGGATAGGAATTGCAGACAGCGATACTTCATTCACCTCACCGATGCTCGAATGGCTGAAAGCAGATTTAGCGGCAACTACAAAAAAATGGAAAATCGCCTTTTGGCATCAATGCCCATACAGCGGACAGAATGATTTTACCGAAGAAACCAGCGTGCAACAATTTTGTGTAGCAACACGCCATCATTTCAACCCGATTATCGAGCGTTATGGCGTTGATTTAGTGCTCACCGGACATGAGCATAATTTTCAGCGCAGCTATCTTATCAACGGTCATTATTTCGGAAAAGATTCTTTCACGCCTTCAATGATTGTGAATGGCGCGAGCGGAAATGATTTGATTGGCGAGCCTTATGTTAAATACACCGATGGCCCGAATGCAGGAAAGGGAACTGTGTATGTTGTTGCAGGAAACACCAGTAATGTAAATGACGCAAGTGCTTTCGAGCATCCTGCCATTTATTACGGACACGCATGCGACACCTGCCTCGGCTCTTTTATTTTTGATGTAGATGGTGACAGGCTTGATGGGTACTATCTCTCGGTTTACAATGGAATTTTAGACAGATTTACCATCAAGAAACAATCCATCACAGGCATACATAATGCGCAACAGTTTTTGCAAATCTTCGATGTTTATCCCAACCCCTCAGTTGACGGTCAAATTACTGTAACCTACTCTTTGCAGAAAAAAAGCGCTGTTAAGTTTGATGTGCTTGACCTCAATCAAAAAGTTGTGTATTCCTCTGGCGCGGGAACACGCGAACCGGGAAGCTATCAGGATAATTTTGCTTTGAAGAAAGCCGGACTTGCAAGCGGTCAATATATTATCCGGCTACAAAGCAATGCAGAAACAAAATACAGGAAATTGGTTGTGGCAGAATAATCCCTGACTCAATTACTTTCCCTTCCACACTGGTTTGCGCTTTTCAGCAAACGCCTGCAATCCTTCGGCAGCATCTTCGGTTTGCAATACTTGCTGTAACATGCCGAGCAAAAATTGATGCTGCCCGGAAGCATCAACACTTTTTAATTCATCCCACGCTTTTAATCCAAGTCGAATAGCAGCAGGCGAAAGCGCTTTGATTTCTTCGACAAGTGCATTTACTGCATTATCTAATTCAGAAAGTTCAACAACTTGTGTTGCAAGACCGCGGTTCATTGCTTCCTCAGCAGACAAAGATTTTGCTCGCATGCAATAATCCAGCAATTGCCTCGCAGACATTATCGGGGCAAGGCTCGCCATCACCTGCATGGGCCAAATGCCACGCTTCACTTCAGGCAAACTGAATTGTACATTCTTTGAAACGATGACATGCGTGCATCCGCACACGAGGAGATGCGCTCCGGCAAATACGTTTCCATGCACACGCGCAATGCAAGGCTTATGCAGATGCACAAAGGCGTCTCCCAGCGCAACTTGCCCTCTGGGTTCGGGAATCGTTGATTTCCTTTCATCCGTTGCTCCGGCAAATGCTTTCAAATCAGCACCCGCGCAAAACACATCGCCATTCGCTTTTATCACAACTGCCCACAAATCATTGTTATAGTGCGCATAATTCAGCGCATACACAATCTCATGCATCATCACAGGATTCATCGCGTTCTTCTTTTCGGGGCGATTGAGTGTAATTGTGAGAACGTGATCGTTTTCTTCTACTATCAGATAAGCGAAGGTTTGGGAGAGAAGGGTATTAGTTTGGTCGTTGGTATAAGTCATTCTTTGCCTCTTGAAATTTTAATAAGTAATGTCTCAGCTTCCACAAACTTCTTCGGCTCCACATATACTTCTTCCACCACTCCATCTTCAAACGCCTCAATCGTGTTTTCCATTTTCATGGAGCTGAGAATCACGAGCCCATCTCCTGATTTCACTTTATCTCCGGGCTTCACCAACACTCTCACCACTTCACCCGGCATGGGTGCAGCGTAGCCGCCTTTCACTTTTTCTGCTTCAGCTTCTGGGAAACGAGGCAAGATTTTTATTGAAACACTACCTGCTTCATCATCATGGATGAAAAGCGCTTCGTCTGATTGTGCTATAATGAAATTTTTGCGATGCCCTACAATTTCACAAGTGATTTGTTCATTGCTTTGATTAATAAGACTTGCGGAAAATTCTTTGTCAGCGATTTTAAAAGAAAAGACTTCATTCTGATTTCGATACGCCACTATAACTTCAGTTCCTTCCACCGAAAACTTTTCTTCCTGCATTTTATAAAAATTATTCCGCCAGCCGGATGGAATATTTTTCAGTAAATCTCTTTTTGATTTTCCCTGACTCCATAACCACAGTGTTGCAGCAATTGAGACTTGATGCAGTTGATTTTCGGAAAGTGTCTTTTTTGCAGAAAGTTCGGGATGCCGGTTAAGAAAATGTGTATTGAATTTTCCCTCTTCAAATTCAGGATGATTTAAAATATCAATAAGGAAATTCTTGTTGGAAGTGATACCGAGCAATGCAGTTTTCCTTAGCGAATGTTTCATCTTGCGGATGGCTTCACTGCGCGTTTCACCCCAGGTAATCACCTTCGCAATCATCGGGTCATAGTGGATGTCAACCACAGAACCACTTTCGATACCGCTGTCATACCTCGTACAGGATGTTTCATCAGGAAGGAAAGAATGAATCCTTCCAATAGCAGGGAGAAAATTGTTTGAAGGGTCTTCCGCATACAAGCGACATTCAATTGCATGTCCTGTTTGCTTCAGTTCATTTTCCTTTACTGACAAAGGTATTCCCTGCGCGACTTCAATTTGCAGTTTCACCAAATCCAACCCTGTTACCAGTTCTGTCACAGGATGCTCTACTTGCAAGCGCGTGTTGACTTCAAGGAAATAAAAATTCAATTTATCATCCACAATGAACTCCACTGTTCCTGCATTGTCATATTTGATTGCCTTGGCGGCTTTCAGCGCAGCGGCTGACATCTTATCACGCAGAGCGGGAGTCATCACAGGCGAAGGTGATTCTTCAATGATTTTCTGAAAACGCCTCTGAATGGAACACTCTCTTTCAAACAAATGAATCACATTGCCATGCTTATCACCCATGATTTGAAACTCGATGTGGCGTGCGCTGTCGAAATATTTTTCAATCAGCAGCGTGTCATCGCCAAAGGCATTCAGCGCTTCACGCTTTGCTCCCTCAATATCTTTCTCTAATGATTTTTCATCACGCACGATGCGCATTCCTTTTCCACCACCACCGGCTGATGCTTTCAGCAATACAGGAAAGCCGATTTCAATGGCTTTCTTTTTCAGCATTGTAACAGACTGGTCTTTACCATCATAACCCGGCACAACAGGCACCTCATGCTTCACCATGATTTCCTTTGAGCGAATCTTATCGCCCATTGCGTTAATCGCTTTCGCATTTGGAGCAACAAAAATGATTTCTTCCTTCTCACACCGTTCTGCAAACGATTCATTTTCGGAAAGAAAACCGTAGCCGGGATGAATCGCATCGGCTCCCGTGCGTTTTGCTGCTTCGATGATTTTGTCTTGCAGGAGATAAGACTCTGACGCTGAGAATCCACCCAACGAGATTGCTTCATCGGCATGTTTTACAAAGAATGCATTCTTATCCGCTTCGGAAAATACTGCCACTGTTGAGATGCCCAACATACGGCAAGTACGAAAAACGCGAATCGCAATTTCTCCGCGATTTGCTACTAAGAGTTTATTAATGCTGCTCAAGGTTTTATGTTCAATTTTCTTATGGACAAAAGTAAGTCAAAGTATTTCGCCCAAAATAATGGTTTCCGTCTAATACAAAACCTTTATTTCTTCTTTAGTAAGTTCAATCATCCGGCTACTTTCAATCGCAGACAGAATATTGTCGAAATTCTTTTTGAACAGTTGAATTAAATCGCTCTTTTTCATATTGCCGACTCTCACCATGATAAGTTTTTGCGGTTCCTGTTTAATGAGAAAGGTATGATAGAAATCGTTGTCTTTTGTGATGACAACACTTTTTTGTTCAACTGAAATTTTTCCAATAAATCCGTCTGATGTTTGCGTACCCGAAACCAATTCCGAAGCGTGAACCGCTAAATGCCCCTTTGATTTCAAGAAAGAAGATAAGGAGGGCGGCAACTGCGCGTCAACGATAAAATTCATTTTACCGGAATGGTAATGTTCTTAAAGTGCATCACTTTGGCTGCATAGGCAATGCTTGCCAGAATATCTTCACGTTCAAGGTAGTTGAATTCTTTCAGCAGATCTTCCATCGTGTCGCCACCTGCTATGTATTCAAGGATGCTTTCAACCATCATCCGCGTGTTGCGGATAACGGGCTTGCCGTGGCAAACTTCAGGATTGACGGTTATTCGCTGTAAGAGTGCATCGTTCATAGATTCAAATTTAGGGAATCATGTGCAAAGTCAATTCTCACATCGGTGTCGCAGATTATTTTGCTCTTTGCCATGCTTCAGCCCTGAGCTGTTTGGAATTGATTTTCCTATCCCTGAAAATATCTGAAAGTGAAGAAGTATTTACTGAACTGTCAGCGGGGATAATGGTCACACCATTTAAGGTGGTTGTTTTACTCTTAGATTTCTTTCTCCTTTTCGCTGTAGAATCAGCAATTTTTTCCTGCTCCTTTTCAGGCATGGCATTGATAAGTTGAATAACCGCCTCTGCTATTTTATCGTTTTCTCTTAACATGAGGGAAATTTATACTAAAGATAGTGAATTGCAGAGAAACCCATGTAAGAACGCATGGCGTCTGCTCCCGTGCGTTTTGTAGCTTCGATGATTTTGTCTTGCAGAAGATAGGATTCAGAAGCAGCCAATCCTCCTAATGAAATAGCTTCATCAGCTTCTTTTACAAAAAGCGCTTTCCTCTCCGCATCAGAGAAAACGGCAACGGTGGAAATACCCATTTTTCTGCAAGTGCGAAACACACGAATCGCAATTTCTCCGCAATTTGCTACTAATAACTTGTTAATTACTCTCACCACTTTTATTTCAAATTTTTTATTGTAACGAAAACACGGAATTCTTTCTGTGCCTTTCCGTGCTTCTGTGGCAAATACATTAACTACATTCGGAACACCCCAAACTCTCCCGTCCCTTTCACCTTCTGCTGATTCACTACCGCTAAACACATTCCCAAATAATTTCGTGTTTCGCGCGGGTCAATCACGCCATCGTCCCAAAGGTTGCCGGTGGAATACCATGCGGTTGATTTCTTTTCCACTTCCTTCATCATGTATTCCTGCATCTGTTTTCCCTGCTCGGCATCGTAAGGGATGCCCGCAGTTTCCGCTGCTTGCCGCTGAATGATTTCCATCACGCCCGAAAGTTGCTCGGAACCCATCACGGCAATTCTTGAATTGGGCCAGGAGAACAGAAACCTCGGCTGGTAAGCCTTTCCGCTCATCGCATAATTTCCTGCTCCATAAGATGCGCCCATCATAATCGTAATCGCAGGCACTTCGCTGTTGGAAACAGCATTAATCAGCTTCGCTCCATTTTTGATAATTCCACCCTCCTCATATTTTTTTCCAACCATGAAGCCGGTGATATTTTGCAGATAAATCAGAGGGGTGTCATTCCGATTGCAGAGTTGGATAAAGTGCGCGCCCTTATTAGCTGATTCAGAAAACAGCACTCCGTTGTTAGCGAGAATGCCGACCGGGTAGCCGTGAATTTTTGCAAATCCCGTAACAAGCGAAGATCCGTACTCCGGTTTAAATTCAGAAAACTCAGAGGCATCAACAATGCGCGCAATGATTTCACGCGCATCAAACGCAATCTTCAAATCAGGGCTGACAATACCGAGAATTTCATCGGGATTATAGAGAGGTTCATCCGCAACATCTGTAGGAACAAACGCATCATCCGGCTCTTTGATGAACGACATGATTTCACGTGCAAGGCGCATGCCGTCCAACTCATCCTGCGCAAGATAATCGGAAACGCCCGACACGCGGCTGTGCATCTCTGCGCCACCAAGGCTTTCATCATCAGTAACTTCGTTTGTCGCCATTTTCACAAGCGGTGGACCGGCAAGAAAAACCTTTGCGGCTTTCTTCACCATCACCACATAATCGCTCATGCCCGGAACATAAGCGCCACCTGCAGTTGCATTACCAAATACTACGCTGATCGTTGTAAGCCCGGCTTTTGAACGCCTCGTGATTTCACGAAAGCTGATTCCTCCAAAGTTGAAAATCTTCTCCTGCTCGGGAAGATTCGCGCCAGCAGATTCTACAAGATTGATAATCGGAAGTTTATTCTCGCGCGCAATTTCACCTGTGCGCAAACTTTTTTGCAATGTGGCGTAATCAATCGCTCCGCCCTTTTTTGTCCCAACATTGGAATTAATCATGCACAGCTTTGCACTCACTAATCCGATTCCCGTAACCACCGTTCCCCCCGGACCAAATCCATCCAATCCCAAACCTGCCAGCGGCAATAGTTCCAGGAAAGGACTGTCTTTATCCAGCAACAATTCAATTCTATCACGCGCTGAAAATTTTCCTGCTTCATGCGCCCTTTTGATATGCTTCTCGCTACCCTGATTAAGACTTTCTTTAAGCTTGCCATTTAACTCTCCAACGAGAGCAACCATCTTTTGATAATTCTCTTTGAAAGATTTTGATTGCGTATTAACTTTTGATTTGATAGGGCGCATAAATTTTTGAATGTCGCTAAATTAAAGATTTTGATTTGTGAAAGACTCTGTATTTTAACCACATTATGCTTAAAACCATTCTTTTAAAAAGCCACGCGCTTGCAGGTTTTCTTACGCTCCTGTTTGGCACTATGAATCTTTTGAACAAAAAAGGTGCGAAACTGCATAAACGAATCGGCATTGCTTACATGCTCTGCATGGGATGGATTTTCGTGAGCGCGCTTTTCATCATTGCATTTTTCCGCTTTAATTTTTTTCTGATGGTGATTGCGGTATTCAGTTTTTACTTATGCTTTAGCGGCTATCGTGTGTTGAAGCGGAAGAAGCCGGGAAAAGAAACATGGATGGATTGGACAGCCGCTATCCTTACAATGCTCTTTGGAATTTACCTTTTGGGAATGGCTGTTTACCTGCTTGTGAAAGGAAATAGCATTTTAGGAATTCTCTGCATCGTTTTCGGTTTTGGCACATGCATTGCTACATGGAACGACATCAAAATTTTTCGCACAAAAGAATTCAATGAGAAACAGTGGTGGTGGTATCATCACATGCAGGCGATGTGCGCCTCAATGATTGCCGCTGTCACGGCATTTCTTGTGCAAAACGCAGGAAAGTTTTTTCCTGACTTTGAGCAGGGATGGATTTTTTGGTTGCTGCCGACTGTGCTAGCAACGCCATTGCTTGTGGTATGGATAAGAAAATACAGAGGGGAGTTTGAGAAGAAATAAGTTAGAAATCATCTCCCTCCTTTGCTATCGCACAAAACTTTCGCACAAGGGCATCTTTTAAAACTTTAAACCTTAAAGTTCAAACTTCAAACTCTAAACTTGCCTATTTTAGCCCATCTAAATTGCACGAATGAGCAACGTATTGCTGGAAGTTAAAAACCTCGTTACTGAATTTAAAACAGATGAAGGCACGGTGACTGCCGTGAACAATATCAGCTTCACGCTGAACCGCGGGGAAACGATTGGCATTGTGGGCGAATCAGGTTCAGGCAAGTCGGTGACTTCGCTTTCAATTATGCGGCTGATTGCGACTCCGCCCGGAAAAATTACGAGCGGTGAAATTATTTATCATTCAAAATCGAAAGGCGCAATTGATTTGCTGAAACTTTCAGAAGCGGAAATGCGCAGTTTTCGTGGTAATGAAATCGCGATGATTTTCCAGGAGCCGATGACTTCACTGAACCCTGTGTTTACGTGTGGCGACCAGGTAATGGAAGCGATTATTCTGCATCAGAAAAAAACCAAACAGGAAGCAAAGCAACTTACGCTTGAGCTTTTTAATAAAGTGGAGTTGCCGAGTCCTGAAAGAATTTTTTCTGCCTATCCGCATCAACTGTCGGGCGGGCAGAAGCAGCGCGTGATGATTGCGATGGCGATGTCGTGCGAGCCGGGCATTTTGATTGCCGATGAGCCGAGCACCGCGCTAGATGTGACGGTGCAGGCGCGCATCCTCGACCTGATGCGCAACCTGCGCGACATGATGGATATGTCTATTTTATTTATTACACATG
>JAWXCB010000136.1:0-3795 GCA_034440455.1 Chitinophagales bacterium | reverse complement strand
CCCCCGCCCCCTCTCCATTTGGAGAGGGGAGTCCAAACTGCATCATAAACAAAAGAGGCTTTCTCTAAATGAGAATTACATTTTCCGAAGAGGTCTATTAGAGAGGCGCTTTTCTTTGGAAAATCAAGGCTGCTCATTGCTGAAAGATACTGCTGCCCTTCTGCCTTCTGCGCTGCTAAACAGAGCCACAAAAGAAATGAGATAAGTACGCGCCACTTCTAAATCTTTGTTTCTGAGTTATTGCTCCTTGTCTATAATGGTAGAAAAAAGCAGGGCGCTACTCGAATAAAAAAATAAAGTTGCATTCACTGAATTCGCGCATTACATTACCTGTACTATTGATGAGGGCTGAAAATTGTTTCAGCGTGAAAAGAAAGGAGGAAGTATGAAAAAGGTAGTAATCGCAGCGGTTTGTTTCTTAGCAATCTTCGGTTTAATTAACACAGCCAGCGCACAGCAAGACCCAATGTACAGCATGTACATGTTCAACGGGATGGCAGTGAACCCCGCCTACGCAGGCAGCAGGGAAAAACCGGTAATCACGGCAATTTATCGTCACCAATGGACAGGTCTTGAAGGAGCGCCAAGAACGGCAGTTATTTCAGGTCATGCACCTTTGCTTAATGACAAAATCGGAATTGGCATGACGCTAATGAACGATAACATCGGTGTATTTAACACCCTTACGCTGATGGGCAGCTATGCTTACCGCGTTAAGGTGGGTGAAAATGGAAAACTGTGCTTCGGATTGAATGTTGAGTTGAATAACTTCCGCGCAAAATTCAGCGACCTCGCGCTTACAGACACAAATGATGATGTGTTCAAGGGCGACAGAACGAACATCTTCAGCCCCAACTTCGGTGGCGGTCTTTACTACTACACTGAAAAGTTTTATGCCGGTGCTTCTGTGCCGCACTTTTTGAACATGAGCCTCACTGAAAGTTTAAGTGTTAAAGGCACGGATATGGTAGCAAGACAATGGAAGCATTATTTCTTCACGACAGGCGTTGTTATCAATGTGAACAGCAATGTGAAGTTCAAGCCTTCAGTGTTGTTCAAGTATGTGAAAAATGCACCCTTCCAGGCGGATATTAATGCAGCGTTTCTCTTTAAGGAAGCTCTTTGGATTGGCGCAAGCTACCGCACGGGTGATGCTGTTTCGGGAATGATTGAGTATAACTTTTCAAAAGGAGTGCGCATCGGTTATTCTTACGACTTCACAACTACTGAACTGAACAATTATTCTGCAGGCACGCATGAAATCATGATTTCGTATGAATTCCAAAAGAAGCAGACTTACCTTACTCCGAGAAGAATGAGCTACTTCTGATATATTTTTGAGGAATAGGTTTAAAAATAAAAAAGAGGTTGTCTCGGGGAGACAACCTCTTTTTTTTGCGGGTGGCCAATGGGGATCGAACCCACGACCTCAAGTGCCACAAACTTGCGCTCTAACCAGCTGAGCTATGACCACCATTTGAAGATGTAAAGTTACAAAATTTTGGAGGCTGTACTAATTATAGGCACTACAGTTTTTATTCTGCTGTGCATATCATCAGCAATCAATTGATTTACCTCAAGCTATTGCTGCGCATGATATTTTAAACTTGCCCCCAACCAGTCCCGAAGTAAGACCAAACCTAACCCCGCTATGAAAAGTTTGCTTGTATCGTTGTGTATGCTCGCAGGTAGTAGTATGACACTTTGTGCCCAAGACGGAAGACTCGTTGGAAAAATTACCGATGCCGCCAACAAAGAAACATTGGTGGGTGCGAGCATTATAGCAAACCCCGGTGTGACAAATAAAACTGAAGTGAAAGGTACCATTACCGACATTGACGGAAATTATTCGCTTTCGCTTGCCCCCGGCATTTACTTTGTTGACTATACTTACATAGGGTATATCCTGCTGAAACGCAGAGTGGTGATTGAAGAAGGCAAGGAACACGTGGTGAATGTGGAGCTTGAGGCAGGAGCAAAAGACTTGGGAATTGTTACGATTTCAGGTTCAAAATATGAAAAGAACTTTGGGGAGGAGTCTGTTTCGATGGAGGTGCTGCCTCCCAGCTTTATTGAAAACAACAACATCACTTCCCTTGATAAAGCAGTTGATAAAGTACCCGGTGTAAGCATGATTGGCGAAACGATGAATATTCGCGGAGGCGCAGGGTATTCTGCAAATGCCGGAAGCCGCGTACTCTCGCTCATTGATGATATTCCGTGGCTTTCACCGCAGAACTCCGGCATTCTATTTTGGGCAGTTCCGCTTGAAAACATCAAGCAGGTGGAAATCATCAAAGGCGCTTCTTCCTCGCTTTATGGTTCATCCGCATTGAACGGCACGATGAACATCATTACTGAAAATGCGAAAAATGAACCTTATTCAAAGGTGAATCTCTATTCGGGCGTGTATGAAAACCCATTGAAGGGTGAGAAGAGTAAATATTACTGGAGTGATGAACGGATGCGCATGATGAATGGCTTTGCTTTCGTTCACAGAAGAAAAATTAAAAAGTTTGATTACACAGTGAACGGAGCATATAACCGCGATGAAAGTCATTTGATGAATGATGAAAAAGACAGGGTGCGGTTCAACTTCAAAACGCGCTTTCGCCCGAAAGAAAATCTTACTGTTGGGATAAACGGAAATATGGCTTATCAATATGGCGGATTTTTCTTCCTGTGGGAAAACTATGATACTACTTCAATAAAAGGCGATAGTCTTGCTTATACCCCAAATGAAATCACCAGGCAGAAAGAGATGCCCTTTAATATTGACCCTTATCTCACCTATTTTGACAAAAAAGGAAACAAGCATAGTATTAAAGGCAGGTATTATTACATCATGACCCGCACAGGTATTAATGAAAATACGGATGGCGGGGTGATTTATGGGGAATACACTTTTCACAGCAGGATGAAATCGCTTGGATTAGATTTTGTAACCGGTGTTTCCGGCAGCCAAACGATGATTGACAGCGAAGTATTCAGCAAACGTAAAGGGACCAACGGCTCCGTATTTCTACAGGTTGATAAAAAGTTCTTCAATAAACTCACGCTTACAGTCGGCTTCCGTGGCGAGTTGTTCAAATTAGATACGCTGGATATTGAATTGCAGCCGATTGCGCGTTGCGGAATCAACTACCAGCCGGCAAAAGCTTCCTATATCAGGGCATCATTCGGCATGGGCTACCGTTACCCAAGTATCGCAGAGAAGTTTTCAAACCTCGTAAGAGCCGGACAATATGTTGTTCCGAATTTCGGATTGGAGCCGGAAAGCAGTTGGAGCGCAGAAGTTGGATTCAAGCAGGGATTTAAAATTTCAAAATGGGTAGGCTACCTTGATGTTGCGGGCTTCGTCACGCAGTATCACAACATGATGGAGTTCACCGTTGCGCCTTCAGAAGTTAAAAACGAATATTATCCGCAAGCGCTCTTCGTATTCTGGTCTGAAAATGTTACCGATGCGCGCATTTCGGGATTTGAGATTTCCGCGTTGGGGCAAGGGAAAGTACAGGCTGTAGATGTGAATTTTTTGGTAGGCTATACTTACATGTCTCCAATTGACTTAAACTACGATCCCGATGACATCGCATATTCTGGACGTGATAACAACTTGCTTAACTACCGTTTCAAGCATACGGCAAAAGCGGACATCCAATGCACCTATAAAGGATTCATGCTGGGCTTAACCGGGTTTATAAACAGCTTCATGGAAAACATTGATCCGAAGATTAATCTTGTTCCC
Organism: Chitinophagales bacterium; assembly: GCA_034440455.1. Taxonomy (GTDB): domain Bacteria; phylum Bacteroidota; class Bacteroidia; order Chitinophagales; family CAIOSU01; genus JAWXCB01. The sequence continues at coordinate 47 of JAWXCB010000136.1, read as the reverse complement.
GGAATAAGAGCGTATCGAGCTTCCCATGAGGAACCTACGTATGCCGT
>JAWXCB010000135.1:0-6677 GCA_034440455.1 Chitinophagales bacterium | reverse complement strand
CCCCCGCCCCCTCTCCATTTGGAGAGGGGAGTCCAAACTGCATCATAAACAAAAGAGGCTTTCTCTAAATGAGAATTACATTTTCCGAAGAGGTCTATTCTCGCTGCCGGATTGGGCTTTATCAACTGCGACATGTTTGTTGATGCCACTAATATCACAGTAAAGGTAGATAAACCTTTCTCTCCGTATGACATTGCTGTATATCTTGCATTCAGTGAGCTGAATAGTGTGGCGAATCTTTATCATGACTATGGCGATACCACGCTTCCGCTCACGTTCACCAGCCCGGATATCCCCGTTTCAACGCCCGTCACCGTGATTGTTTTTGGCATCAGCGAAGGCGTGGAATATCTTGGTGTGAAAGACATTCTTGTGCGTGCAAACCAAATTGTAACTATTGAAGTGCAAGAAGCTACCGGAGCGCAGATACTTGATGAAATGGAAAAGTTGAACGAGTAAGATTAATTTTTCATTGAGTGAGTGTCATCTCCACTTCTTGATGTGCTGGAATCAGCAATTACTGCTTCACCACCTTTCCCTTTTCAATCACTCCGTTCTTATCCCTTACTTCATAGAGATAAATGCCGACAGGAAGTTTTGCCGTGCTGATAGAAACAACGGAGGTAAATGCTTGCTGCAACATTTTTTTTGAAGCGAAGTCATAAAGCAAAATCTCCGAGGGCGCATTGCCCGTTGTGCTGAATGTCAACTCATTGGAAAACGGGTTCGGAAAAACTGCAACGCGATTCGCGACAGCAGGCTCAATGCCGGTGCTTAGCATTATTCCGATATTAATATCATCAAGGTATAAGTTATTTCCATAGCCGCAGATTCCATGAAACTGCACCAGCACATTCGGTTCTCCGGTGAATGTGGTTAAGTCAACCGCTTCATGCCTCCATTGCGATGCGGTCGGTGTGAAAGCATCCGTATTATCCGGTGCGGTTGCCAGCGTGGTAGAGCTTTTTGAATAAACCGTTGTCCATGACATTCCGCAATCTGTGCTCACGCGCACTTGGAGCGTATCAAGGTTCACGCCATCGTAGCGCGCATACGCCACACTGAATTCAAGCGAAGCGGAATCTGCTGATTCAAAGTCAAGCGCAGGCGCATATAAATCATCCGTATTGCCCGCAGGTAAATTATACCATTCAAGCAATGCCGAATTTGCGGAATTTCCAAACCCTCCTGCTGTAATTGTTTTTTCCCACGTGCCGTTCCCTTGCGGATTACCAATGCCCCAGTCAGCAGGGGAAAAAGCGCTTACAAAACCTTCGGCAATTGAATCAGATGCCGGAGCGGAGGCATGAGAAAAATAAGTGGCCGTAGTATCATTAAAGTGAACAGGATCAGGGCTGCCATTCGGATTGGTAGGAAATACTTTCAGCAGGTGATAACCCGAAGCATAAAGAGCAGGAAGCGTTACACTGGCAGAAGCTCCCGAAGCAAGGTTTCCTATCCACGGCACGGATACAGGAGTGCCGTTATCAACCTGGTAATTAATCGTGCAGGAAAGGAGCGCATTGATGCCTCCATTAAATAAAACTACTTGAGGCGTAATCGAATCGCAGCTAAAATCAGTAGCAGCGAGAGATTCCGTTCCCGCATCATTCGCTTGCAGTTGTGGCGCGCTATAGCCCGCTTGATGCACTTCACGGGTTGCAGCATCCTGCACGAAACACACCACTGCAAGCTGTGTGGTATCATACACATTTGCCAGCTTCCATTTTAAATCCAAAACAACAGAATCACCGATGTTCATTGCAGGCAGCGTAGTCCCTTGGTCGTTAGGCAACATGCGCTTCATCACGTTTTCAAAGTAAGTTTCGCCACTTACATCTGGAGCAGTCACAAATCTGATTTGTTTTTCTATTACTACTACATGCGCTTTTAATCCGCTTGTGGCAGTGCCGGTTACTTTTATCACCGCATGGCAACGGATGCTGTCTTGTGCAGGATTCAGGGAATGTGAAACCACAATGGAAAATGGCGAAGTAGCTGAATCGCGCACGTCTATAAATGACTGCGCAAAATTCGCAGGTTGTCCGCGGAACACGCCAAGCGTAGAATCTCCGCCATCTTGTATCCCATGCGGGTCAGCGGTTACATTATAATAGGTAACTCTTGTTTGCACCTGCGCAGGATTATGCAGGTTCATCGGGTCAGTGCCCGTTTCAGAACCCCATGCAACATGATATTGAATGGTAACGAACTTGTCGGGGTTTGCATTTGCAAGCGAAGTATAATTCGCCTTGGCAACCGCGCCAATATTTACAGGAATGCTGGTGTTGTCAAAATATTCAAACAACTGTAATCGGGGCGATTGCGCCTTTGCAAAAAATCCTGCGCAAAGGAATAGGAGCAAGAATGAAAGAGCATGTAAGTTGATTCTTTTGAAGGGGTTCATTGTCTGTGGGTTTGACGACAATGCTACATAATCTTACTGATATAATTAAAGAAAGGTATTAAAAAATATGAAGCGGATGAAGGTAAGCTTCCGCTTTGTGGAAAAAAAGAAGAGGCGCTTCTTACTTCAGATGTGAAATAATATCCTCGATTTCAGTGAAGGAACCTTTGCCTTTCAGCACATAATGCGCAGCGCCTTTGGCAATAGTCTGCGCAGCGATGCCATAGCTTTCCTGCCCCGAAAGCATCACCACCGGAATCTGTCGGTTTTGTTTTTTGATGGCTTCAAGAATCGCCATCCCGTTCGCGACATGCTTCATTTCAGAATCCAGATAATAATCAAGAATAATCAGGTCGGGTTTTTCTGAAAGATGCTTCAGGCATTCCTCCCCTGTGCTGAAAAGATGAAATTCGTGTGGCGTCTTTGCAGAAAGATGATCGCGCAGCATCATTGCAAGCATTTTATCATCATCAACGATAAAGATCTTTTTAGGCTTCGACATAACAGGCTTTGGTTTGAGAGGCGTTCAAAGATAGAAATTCAACTTAAAAAAGTTTATTCTGCTTTGCTTTGATTCAAGCAAGTGTTCCGCACTGCCCCCCTGCGCGTCAGCACACTTGGTTGCCGCGATTGGCTTTTTCTCCCGACAGCACTTCTTTCATGTAATGAAATTTTCTTTCAGCACTACCGGACCTATATTCAGTTGCGCAATGTTCTCCTGCGTGAAGCCCTGCTCAAGCAAAAAACTCATTCGCACATGGAACATGAATGTTACAAAGGATACAGTCGCCACATGGCAGTTGGCATGACGGTCGCACCAGTGTATTTCAAAGCGTTTATAAGAAAGAGAGCAAAATGTCTTTACCGGCTATTTCCTTTCACTTCTTAGTTCACTTTGCTTACTGCTTTTTTCTTTGGCTGGCTTTCGGTTTCAAATTCAGCGGGCACTTCGTTGCGCAGGATGTCGTCAAGGGTTTCGCGCTTGCGGATAAGATAATCTTTGCCGTTGTGGAGCATTACTTCTGCGGGGCGCGGGCGGCTGTTGTAGTTGCTCGCCATCGTGTGTCCGTAAGCGCCCGCGTTGAGGAAGCAGAGGATGTCGCCTTCGCGCACTTCGCTGATGCGCCTGTCCCATGCGAAGGTGTCGGTTTCGCAGATGTAGCCCACCACGGTGTAGATGCGCGGTGTGCCATTGGGATTGCTGATGTTGATGATGTGGTGATAGCTGTCGTAAAACATCGGGCGGATGAGGTGGTTGAAACCGCTGTTCACGCCCACGAACACCGTTGCCGTTGTTTGCTTAATGACATTTGCCTTGGTGAGGAAATAGCCTGATTCACTCACGAGAAATTTACCCGGCTCAAACCACAACTCAAGGTCGCGCCCGTATTCCTTGCAGAAATCATTGAAGCGCTTGGTGAGTTGCTTGCCGAATGCTTCCACATCGGTTTGATTATCGTTGGGCTTGTAGCCAATTTTAAATCCGCTTCCAAAGTCAATGAATTGCAGGTCTTTAAAATGCTGCGCTGTTTCGAGTAGCATTTCCGCCCCGCGCAGAAACACGTCCACATCGAGAATGTCGCTGCCGGTGTGCATGTGCAGTCCGTTCACTTTCACTTTCGTTTGCTCGATGATGCGCTCCACGTGGCGCAACTGGTAAATGGAAATACCGAATTTGGAATCAATATGTCCTGTTGAAATTTTCGCATTGCCGCCCGCGAGAATATGCGGGTTGATGCGGATGCACACGGGCACGGTATCGCCATAGATATGCCCGAACTGGTCGAGGATGCTGATGTTGTCAATGTTTACATGCACTCCGTATTCCACTGCGCGTTTGATTTCATCAATTGAAACGCTATTGGGCGTGTAAACAATTTCCTGCGGGGTGAACCCCGCGCGCAACCCAATCTCCACTTCTTCAATGGAAACAGTATCAAGCCCCGATCCAAAGCTCCTGAACATTTTCAAGATGTTGGAGTTGGTGAGCGCTTTGCAAGCGTATTTTATTTTGATGTTCGCTCCCTGAAATGCGTTGATGAGCCGCTCATATTGCTGCTGCATTTTCACAGTGTCATAGACATACAAGGGGGTGTCATATTTCTCTGCAAGCGTTGTGATGTCAACGCCATCGATTTTTGTTGGAGTCATAAAAAAGTTTGTTGTTTGAATTTCGTGGTTTTTCAAAAAGGATTGTAAAAATAGGAGGGAAAAGGAGAAGTCAACTAAGCATTTATTACTTACTATGGTTGCCTCAATGAAATTTTCAAGAAGCGGTTATTCGCAACTTTAAAATTCGTCCACCAACGTCTTTCTATTTTTTCGCGAACCCTGTTTTTTCTGAGGCGATACGTTTTATAATGCCTCATAATGCCGAGGTAGGAATTCATGCTGCTCCTGAATTTTGTTTTTTCTTCTTCTGAAGGATTGCGTTGTTGCGCAATTTTGTTCATTTGAGTAATCGCGCCATGGAAATTCCCTTTGGTTCTGTTGCCAATATAAATCCGGTGCGGTTTAATGACAGCTCCGAGAAAAGCAACGCCTCTGGAATAATGCTGTAAATAAATTTTAGCAGGATGAAGTTCAATCAGCAATTTTTCTCGGAGGAAATTTCTGATTTTTGGAATTGCTGATTTCAGGTGTTCCTTGCTCTCGTGCATCAGGATGAAATCATCCACATAACGTCCGTAGCATTTGATTTTTAATTCACGCTTCACCCAATGGTCAAACTCGCTCAAATAAATATTTCCAAAAAGTTGTGAAGTAAGATTCCCGATGGGCAAGCCGCAATTCTTTTTCGCGTGGAAAAGGCTTTTGGATTTGGGCAAGCCATCCCAATCTGATTGATTTCCTTTGATGATGCAGTTTTCCGTTGGGTCGTTGAAGATGGTAAGGCTGATTAGTTTCAAAATCAATGCGATGTCAAAATCAATTTTGCCTGATGATTTCATCAGCGTTTCATTCAACATCTGAAAGAGCAACGACTTGTTCATGGACATAAAATAACCGGAGATGTCGAGTTTCAGGATATAGCAGTCGCGGGAATAATTTGCAGAGCAGGAACGCATGAAATGGTCCATGCGCTGGATGCCATAGTGCGTGCCCTTGGCCTTTCTGCAACTGTAGCAGTCGTTGATAAATGTTTTTTCAAACACAGGAGAAATGTAATTGAAAATGAGGTGGTGAATCACTCTGTCCCTGAAGGCAGCGGCAAAAATTTCGCGCTTCACCGGCTTGTCAACAATAAAACAAATGCTGGCAAGCGGCTGATAGGTGTTTGCTGTTATCTGGTAAAACAATTCAAAGACGTTTTCCTCCAGATGTTTTTCAAAGGCAAGCGCATTGAGGGTATTCCGCTTGTTTTTTCTCGCATCAAAGTAGGCTTTGAACAAATCAATCAGCAGCCTTTCTAATTCATTCTCCCTAAAAAGTGACTGTTGCATAGAATTAAAAAAACAGATTCCATTCGCAGGTGCGAATGGAATCTGACATAACGGGTCCGGTTGTTTAAGTCCCTCAGGCAACGGCAGGAAAAACCATTTTCCTTGTTGTTATTGTTCCGGTTCACATCTGAATTATTGTAATTCAGATTACGGTTCCACGCATTGTTTGTGCTGTTCTCCGTAGAAGACCAGAAGTTTCCGTTATCGCCAACATTGTTGAAATTCCCATTGTTGTTACGGTTACCCCCGGGCAACGCTGAACAAGCAGCCGCTGTATTCTTCTTCCCAAAGCCATTCTCAGACCTTGCGAAATTGCATACCTTGCCCATCGCTGAACAAGGGGGCTGCCGGATTTAAAAATGCTCGCTTGCCTGCGCTCTTGGCAGCAGGCAACTCTGGCTCAACCTTGCTCCGTTATTTTACTACAGATTCCATCCCTCGGAGGGATGGAATCTGTTTCCGTTTATTTCTGTTGTGATTTCTGCCACCCCGTTAATTGCTTAGAAACATTCTCCACCACCTTGTTCACCAGCACGAATTTATCCAAGTTGATTTGCCGCAAATCTTTCATCAGCCTGGTGAACAGTCTGATGATTTCAATCTGCTCACGCGCTAATTGCAGCACCTCCGCTTTTCGTTCTACTGAATTTGCCCTGTAAATAAGCGTGATGAGCGCCACCGTTTCTTTTTTCAGGCTTTCACCCACCGTGTATTTATATTCCTTGCTGAAATTTTTTGTGAACTGAAATATCGCCAGCAGCAAATCATAACTCGCTTTGTAAACCGGTAACTCATCGTATTTTGCCATTGCCTGTTTAGATTGTGCT
>JAWXCB010000134.1:0-15754 GCA_034440455.1 Chitinophagales bacterium | reverse complement strand
GTTCAGCACGACAACCTATGACAACACTTCCATTCTCACCGCGTCTCAAATTGTTCCCGCCTTGCCGAACAACACCGATTTATACTGGCGCGTACGCGCGTTTGATGGCGTTGATTCTTCCGCATGGTCATCTGTTTATCGTTTTTATTTGCTCAACCCGCGCGCGCTTGGCAATATGCAGCTTTGGGTGCGCGCTGATGTGGGCACGGTGGGAGGTGTCTCCGTGAGCCAATGGGCTGATTCCAGCGGCAACAGTGTTTCATTAACACAAATTGACCCTGTACGTAAGCCAACACTCACAACAGCGCCTCAAATGAATAACGCGCCCGTGCTCCGCTTTGACGGAAATGATTTTCTTGATGGAGGGCAAAGCCTTGAATTACGCACCAATGACCAAACTATTCTTATCGTGTTTAATGCTCAAAATGCGGATGGCATACAATACCGGCTCATTCAAAAAAGAGGGCATACCTCATTAACAGACGGCTGGTGTCTTGCCCCCCGGGGATTTGAATGGAACTCGTCAATAATTGAGGAAGGAATGCAGCAAAGGGGATTTCAAAACGGGTGTTGCAATAATGACGGCAATTACAGAATTGTTTCCACTGTTTGGGATAATTCCGAAGCAACGTGGGATATGCATATCAACAGCAATATTCCTTCTACCACCGTGACCAATAGTGGTTCAGGTATCCTCAATGGAGCTGACATCACGCAGAATAACAACAAAATCATGACCATCGGCTGCTCGTGGAACAGCCCCACTGATTTGAATTGGTTCCTCAATGGAAACATCGCGGAAATCATGGTGTATCACACCGCGTTGGATAGCGTTGCCCGAACACGCGCTACTCAATATTTAAGCACGAAATATGCTCCACCTCTTAATCTTGGAAGAGATATTTATAACCACACTTTCTGTGATGTTACCCTTAATGCAAGCAAACCCTATCTTAAAAATTACCTCTGGTATAATCTTGCAGAACCGAATGTTTTGCTTAACAATCCACCAAGTGATTCAACTACCTTTTCAGCGCTCATTGTTACAGAGCCGGGTGTTTATCGCTTGAAAGTGCGTGATATTTTCGGAAAGGTTTCTTCCGATACCATCCGCGTGGATTATCCCACTGCGCAACTCAATGCGCAACTTCCGGGCGATACTGCTATTTGTGGCGGTGATACGGTGAAAATCGAATCGCTGCTGGGCACAAGCTATGATTACTTGTGGTCAACAGCGGATACAACAGAATCTATCGCCATCACAACTACAGGTTTGTATTTCGTGCGGGTTACTTATCCCGGCTTTGCATCGTGCGCAGTCACTTCCGATTCGTTTAATGTGTCGGTTGATGTATTCAGCAGCATTGCCGCGCTTGGTGCTGATGGCACATATTGCACAGGAAATAAGTTGAGTCTGGTGGCAGGCGAGGAAGATGCGGTGAGTTATTTATGGTCTGATTCATCAACAGGCGCTGAATTAATATTGCAGACTTCCGGAACTTACTGGGTCATAGTTGCTGACTCGCTTGGTTGTGTTGCAACAGATACAGTTGTTGCCACTGTTATCCCCGGCATTTTGCCCAATGTTGCTTTTACAGCAGATAGCGTTTGCTTCGGTTTGGCTACTCCATTTAATAATAATTCAACTATCACTTCGGGCAGTATAGCATCCTATGAATGGCGGTTTGGCGACAACACTACGGATACGGCATCTAACCCTGTCCATCAATACAATGCATCAGGTTATTATAGCGTGAGGCTCACTGCAACATCCGACATCGGCTGTTCTAACGAATTGACAAAATCCGTTGTCGTTTTTGCAACGCCTACGATTGATTACTTCGCCACGCTGGATTCTGCCGGCTGTGTTCAAACCGCTTATGTTTTTTTCGACAGTTCGTTTTCATCCACCCCGCCCGATGTTGTGAATCAATGGCATTGGGATTTTGGCAATGGCGATAGCGCTACGGTTCAAAACCCGACCTACACTTACGATTCGGTTGGCACGTACGATATTACATTGAGCGTAGAAACACAATATGGATGTGTAGCTTCCGACATCAACACCGTCATCCTTTTAGACGGCATTCCCGACCCCGAGCCATTTTCATTATACAATCCTCCGCACGGCACAGTAACCGCAAATTCAACAATCAATTTTAACTGGAATCCCAGCCTTCACGCAAATCACTACCTGTTCCAAATTGCAACCGACACCAATTTCACGGTGAATAGCCTTGTGCTTCAAACAGAAACATTCACACCCCAATACACCGTGCAGAACCTTGCTGCGGGCGCTTATTACTGGCGCGCGATTGCGTTGAACATTTGCGGCACGCAGGTAATTGCCGATTTTTTCCCGCTCACCATTTTTGGAAACAGCTTTATCAGCGACATGCAACTCTGGCTGAAAGCAGACGCGGATGTGCTTGTTGATTCAAATAATTTTGTTTCGGCATGGCTTGACCAAAGCGGAAACGGAAGACACATGCTACAGCCGACAGTGGCGAATCAACCCCTATTTTTAGCAAACGGACTTAACATTGACAAAGAAGTTGTGCGATTCAATATTTCAGGGACAACCGGCTCCTTTATGGATGGAGGCAACGTACTTGATTTAGGAAATAAAGACCAAACCTTATTTGTCGTGTTCACTTCATACAATATCCCTGGTCCTACTGAGCAATATCGAGTCATTCAAAAAAGAGGAACCCCCAACCAAAGTTTAGATTATGCTCCCGGCTGGTGTATTGCAGCAAGAGGCGGCAGGCTTACTCCGTCCATTATTCAAGATGCAAATGATGGAATCAATTTCTCGAAAGGAGATGACTACCAGTTAAATAATGGATGTTTCAGAATGCTAACAACCGTGTGGGATAATTCTAAAGGACAGTGGCAACTCTTCATAAACGGACAGTTGAAGGAGACCGAGATTGACCTCGCAACAGCAGATAGAAGCTATGTCACGCCCAAACATATCACCCTTGGCTGCGCGTGGAACAACGGCTCAAGTTCTGCGGGGCAAACGCAATTCTTAAACGGAAGCATTGCTGAAGTGTTCATTTTTGATAACGCCCTTGATAATAACGCGCGTAAAACAGTGGAAGAATATCTCAGGCAGAAATATTTTCCTTCGGTCAACTTGGGGCAGGATAGAGAACTGTCTTATGGATTTTGCAGCGGAGTAACACTTGATGCGGGCGCTTGTCAGGGTTGCTCGCAACCTTGTCAGTATAGATGGTCAACCGGAGCTACTACGCGCACCATTGTTGCTCCCGGTCAGGGTGTTTTTGCAGTCACGGTTACTGACGGATTCGGCTTCACTTCGTCTGATTCCGTAATCATCAAAGGCGGCTTCAACAGCGTATCGTTTGATGACACGGTTTACGTTTGCTTAGGCGACACCCTGCTGTGGGACACAAAACTGACCTTGGATGGCTATGACTTTTTATGGCAAGATGGCAGCGTGGATAGTTTTTATAAAATCGCTTCGGCAGGTCAATATTATGTGTATGTAGAAGATACCATTGATTGCAGCTTCAGGTCTGATACCGTTACCGTGTTGATTGATTCTTTCAGCGTGTTCGCTACGCTCGGTTCCGATACGCTCTTATGCGCAAAAAACACCATCGCGCTCACCGTTGGCGCAGAGTCTGCAAGGCAATACCAGTGGAATGACGGAACTACGAATGATGAACTGGCGGTATTCACAACAGATGATTATTCCGTTACCGCTGCTAACGTAAATCGTTGCATCATGACAGATACGCTGCATGTTGAAATAGTCGGCATTGCGCCTGATGCGAATTTTTCGTTCAACAGAACCTGCCTGAATGATTCCACCTTCTTCACTGACATTACGCCACAACTTGTTGGAACATGGCGCTGGAATTTCGATGACAACAGCCCGGAAGAAACCGTTCAAAACCCCGCGCATTTATTTGCCGCTACCGGATTTTATGATGTTAAACTCACTGTAAAAGACACGGGCATCTGCCTGCAATCCATCACAAAAACAATCGAGGTGCTCCAACTGCCGGATGCAGGCTTTACAAATGATTTAACGAACTGCGCCAATGACATCGTTCGCTTTTTTGCTGCATCCACCGCCCCCTCAGCCCAAACGGTAACAGACTACTATTGGACGTTTGACGCGGGCAATGCCAGCGCAAATGTCAACCCTGTACATAATTTTCCTACAGCAGGTTTTTATCCTATCAGCCTCGAAGTCACTACTGATTCGGGGTGCAGCAGCATCGCGTATGATACGCTTGAAATTTTCTCCGAATTAGTCGCGGCAATTGGCGTTGGAAATTTTTGTTTCGATTACCCAACGGATTTCTATGATGCTTCGCCCGGCTTTTCCAACATCTCGTGGTATTGGAATTTCGGCAACTTCATCGGGTTTTCCACCGAGCAAAATCCCATTTACAATTATTTCGAATCAGGCACTTATCCCGTTTCGCTGAAAGTGACAAACGCAATCGGATGCGAGCGCACCGTTATAGATACCATCATCGTTACTGCCAGACCAACCGTTGATTTTGATAATCCTTCCGTTTGCGAAGACGAGGTTTATCAATTTGCCGACAGCACCATTATTAATGGCGGTGATATTATCGTGAGCCGCCAATGGAATTTTGGCGACCAGTCGCCCATCTCCACCTTGCAAAACCCCGCGCATGTTTATGACAGCGCGGCAACATACAATGTCACCCTCACGGTGCAGACACGCAACGGCTGCGAAAATTTCGCAACAAAACCCGTCATCGTGCTCACACCGCCAACCGCAGCCTTCACCTTCACCCCAGATTATGGCGCTGCGCCTTTAGACGTTACATTCGCCAACCAATCACAAAACGGCACTGATTATCTCTGGGATTTTGGCGATGGCGCTACCTCCATTGAAATAAGCCCGGAGCATACCTACTTGCAAGACGAATCAGTGATTATCACGCTTACTGTGGTGAATGCTGCCGGATGCACCGACATCATCACCGCACCGTTAAATATTTCTCTCGCAAAGCTTGACATTGGAATTGACAGAATCATTGTCGAAAAGATTTTCAATCTTGATTGCAGTTACTTTTTGAAAATGGGCGCTTATGTGTTGAATGTCGGCACGCGCGATGTCGCCAGCTTCGATATCACCGCTTCCAACTCCAACGGAGGAACAATTCAGGAACATTGGGAAGGCAACTTTTCCAACCGTCAGGTCACTTATCCGTTTAATGCAGATTTCCTTATCAATGATTGCAGCGAAGACCTTATTATTTGCATGGAAGTGAAAAATCCAAATGGCGAAGAAGATGAAAACCCGCTGAACAACTATACCTGCATCACGCTCAATCCCGAGTTGGTGGTGATTGGTCCTTCACCCAACCCCATGGGCGATTTAATGCATTTGGATATTATCACCCCCTCAAAGGGCGACTTGCGCATTTCAAATTTCAATGCCATTGGACAAAACTTAGGCTCACTGCAACAAGGGCAGCTTGATAAAGGATTTCACCAATACAAGTTTGACATGTCGCATCTCGCGCAAGGCGTTTACCTGCTCAGAATCCAGTTTAACGAAGAAAGCCGCGTTATAAAATATACGAAGCAGTAAGAGAGAGAATTAAGAAAACATCGTACTCTTCGTATAATGCCGCGCAAGCATTGCACTGTAAGTAGCTGCAATGCCCTCCTTCAGCACGATAGAATACTTCCACCCCAGTTTGTTCAGCTTTGAAACATCAAGCAACTTGCGGGGAGTGCCGTCAGGCTTTGAGGAGTCAAAAACAAGATTGCCGTTGTAGCCAACGATTTCTTTGATGAGCAAGGCGAGTTCTTTAATCGTCACATCTTCACCCGTGCCGATATTTACGATTTCCGGCTGGTCGTAATACTGCATCAAATAAAATGTTGCAGCCGCCAAATCATCCACATGCAGGAATTCGCGCATCGGACTACCAGTGCCCCAAATCGTTACTTGCGAAATGTTGTTGATTTTCGCCTCATGAAACTTGCGGAGCAACGCGGGCAGCACGTGCGATTTTTCTAAATCGTAATTATCATTCGGTCCATAAAGATTTGTCGGCATCAGCGAAATGAAATTACATCCGTACTGACTCCGATATGCCTGGCACATTTTGATTCCGGCAATTTTTGCAACAGCATACGGCTCATTAGTCTGTTCTAATTCGGCAGTGAGCAGATATTCTTCTTTCAGCGGCTGTGGGGCAAGTTTCGGATAGATGCACGAAGATCCGAGAAACGCGAACTTCTTCACGCCATTCACATAAGCATGATGCACCACGTTGTTCTGAATCATCAGGTTGTCGTAAATAAATTCCGCGCGATAAATATTGTTCGCCTGAATGCCGCCAACTTTTGCCGCAGCGAGAAAAACAAATTCCGGCTTTTCTTTTTTGAAAAAATCAGCGACAGCAGTTTGACTGCGCAGGTCTAATTCACCGGAATTTTTTAAAATGAAATTGGAAAAGCCTTCGCGTTCAAGCCTGCGCAAAATAGCAGAGCCAACCATGCCCCGATGCCCTGCGATATAAATTTTCGATTGCTTATCCATCACTCGTTAAAGGCTTTCACCTTGTGCCCGCCTTCCATCAGATATTTGTCGCGGCTGAACAACGCCAAATCTGAATGCACCATATCTTTCACCAAATCTTCCAATGTGAATACGGGCTTCCATCCTAATTTCTTTTTCGCCTTGGAATAATCTCCGCGCAGATAATCCACTTCCGTGGGGCGGAAATAAGCCGCGTCAATTTCTACCAATGTTTTTTTGGTGGCTTTATCAATTCCTTTTTCGTTTACGCCTTTTCCTTTCCACACAATTTCAATATCCACCTCGCGAAATGCCATCGTGATAAATTCTTTCACCGTCACGCTGCGATTGGTGGAAAGCACAAAATCATCGGGCTCTTTATGTTGCAACATCAACCACATGCCGCGCACATAATCTTTTGCGTGTCCCCAATCTCGGCTTGCATCAAGGTTGCCGACAAACAAATTTTTCTGCAACCCCAGTTTTATTCTTGCTACCGCGCGTGTGATTTTTCTTGTGACAAAAGTTTCACCACGAATCGGACTTTCGTGATTAAATAAAATTCCATTGCTTGCGAAAATGCCATAAGCTTCGCGGTAGTTCACCGTAATCCAATAGGCATAAAGTTTCGCAGCCGCATACGGACTGCGCGGGTAAAAAGGCGTAGTCTCTTTTTGTGGAATCTCCTGCACCTTGCCATACAACTCCGAAGTGGATGCCTGATAAAATTTTGTTTTCTTTTCGAGTTTCAAAATGCGGATTGCTTCGAGCAAACGCAACGCTCCGGTGGCATCGGCATTTGCGGTGTATTCAGGCGTTTCAAACGAAACCTTCACATGCGACTGCGCTGCAAGGTTGTAGATTTCATCGGGTTGCACTTCCTGCACGATGCGAATGAGGTTTGTAGAATCAGTCATGTCGCCATAGTGCAACTTGAACTTTACATTCGGCTCGTGGCGGTCTAAATAGAGATGGTCAATTCGGTCGGTGTTGAACAGCGAACTTCTGCGCTTGATGCCATGCACTTCATAACCTTTTTGCAACAGCAACTCCGCGAGGTAAGCGCCATCCTGCCCGGTGACGCCCGTGATGAGGGCTTTTTTCATTAGGCTAAATTAAGAATCTCCTGTTGTTGGCTAATTCGAAAGCTGACTCAAAATATCAGCCTTTTGAACGCTGCTCAAATCCACATACTCGGTGGGGTTGATTCCTGTAAGTTGTTTGAATTGCCTTGTGAAAGACCCCTGCTCGCGATAGCCCAGCTTCGATGCGATTACCTTCATTTTTGCTCCGCGATTCAAATACTCAATCGCCAAAATGATTTTCACTTCGCCAATTATTCTTGAAAAATTGGTGTCTTCCTTTTTTAAAATCTGCTGCAGCTTCCTGACGGAAATATGCAGCTTCAGCGCAACAAACTGGATGGTAGTCGGAAACTTTTCTTTGTTATTCAGGATGATGGAAATAATTGTGTTCTTTTGGGTCTTGTTCTTATACAATTCATGTATCTGGCTATTCATAACAAGAGCCAGATTCTTATAGAGTGTAATGTTTTGATAATGGATGTCACGGTTCAGGTCGCCAGCGGTGTAATGAAGGACGTTGTGATGTTTCGTAAATGTGACTTTGCAATTAAAGTTGGACGCGAAAAAATTCTGGCGCTCTTTTGAGTTGTTCTTGCTGTAAAAAAGCTCAATGTGGCGGGGCAGCAATGGCGCACCCGAAAGCGTTTCTAAAATTCGCAATCTTAAAAACAGTTCAAATTCCGCAAGGCTTTCCATATTGTAGCGGTCATCATAAATCTGGTAAGGCATCTGCAGGCTCCAGAGGATTCTGTCATTCTCCCTTTTATACTTGAACTCCACAAAATTTGAAAACAACAATTGATATTCTACCAGCCGTTCATAGGCGATGAAAATATTTTTACAAGACAACATGTAATGACCCAAGATACCGATGTCCAAAACGTGCAAATGCCTGAACAACGGGTAAAACAATTCTAAAGAGTCATATTCCTTTCTGATGTCGGAAAGGAGGCGAAACACCAAAGTAGCGTCAACAAATGGATCGCGGTTCCCTTTTGGCGAAGACAATGCTTCTGTATCAATGTAAGGATACTTGCTTGTGTCAACATTGTTGCTTGACAACGATTTAAAAATGCCTTTTAATAAAGAGGAGTTTACTTGCACAGAATCCTGAAAGTTGGATTGCCAAAAATTTAGGGCAGTTCTAAAAATTGCTCTTTTTATCGCCTCACCCCCATCCCTCTCCAAAAGGAGAGGATGTCTGTGGTAGAATTTTTAGAACTACCCTTAAAGAATTGTTTCGTCCTCCAAAGGTTGCGTGCGCAATCTGCTAAATAGTTTGCGCATTGCGCTATTGATGGCGACTACATAGAAACTTATGTTTGTACAAAGTGCGCCCCGCTTTTTGAAACCAACAAATTTCTAATCATGAAAAACCATCCTGCGTTCGTCATCTGTATTTTGATAACGACAGTTTTTTTATTTGAAACAAAAGCGCAAAGCACCTTCTCGTCAGTCCACCAGATTCTTCAGTCGCATTGCGCGAGCAGCGGTTGCCACAACACTGCCGATGTTGCTGCCGGGCTTGATATAACAGCAAGCTCTGCTGATGTTTACACTGCGCTTCTGAACAGCGTTCCGCAAAATACGACAGCAGCAGCAAAAGGAAATAAGCTGATTGCTCCCGGCTACATCGCTGAAAGTTTTCTTTACAGAAAAATTGCCGAAGGATTTGACCCGATGGCGCAACTGGAAACAGCGGAACACGGGACAGCTCATGACAGCCTTTCATCACTCAGCAATGTGGAATTAGAAACTATCAGGCAATGGATTCAATATGGCGCGCCCATGAATGATACGGTGGTTGACCCGCAACTCATCCATGATTTTCACAGCGGCTCCGGTTTGCCTTTAGTAATCAAACCGCTTTCGCCAGAAGAAGAAGGATTAGAAGGAATTCAACTCAGGATTGGTCCCATCCTGATGTACCCGGGGCAGGAGGATGAGTATTTTCATAAGTTCAAGGCAGGGTTGAGTTCCGAGAAAGAAATCTATCGCATGGAAACTTACTTTGACAGCTATTCCCACCATTTTGTACTCTATAATTTCCTGCCAACTCCGGCAGCTTCTTATCCTGAAGGAGTGCAGGATGCAGGAAGCTACTCCGCGCAGATTCCGATTCAAATAGGCGCATTGGAAATAGGGGCTTGGAGCAGGTCGCAAAACAACCAACTGCCTCCCGGCACTGCTTTCTTTTGGGATACAACAACCAACCTCGTGATGGATTATCATGTGCGCAATTACAACACTACGATGGTGCTCGGAGCAACATGCTACATCAACATTTACACACGTGACAAACAGCAAACCACCAGTGAAATGAAAATGGATTTTCCGGTGTATGGCGGGTTTAATCCCTTTGTACTGCAAATTCCTCCTACAGGGCAGCCCTACAAAGTGGAGTTTGCGCTCATTAAACCAAACCAAACATGGAACATCTGGAGGATGCAAGGACACACGCATCTGTTAGGCACTGACTTCGACATTTATCTGCGCAATGCAGACGGCACCAGAGGACGGCAGGTTTATGAAGGTTTCTATAATCCAGAGTACACCTTCAATCAGGGATTTTTTGACAATCAACACGCGCCTGTCCGCACTACGGAAACTCCGTTTGAGCGCGTGGACATGGATAACGGCTTGATTCTCGAAGCCACCTATTTGAATAACACAGGTGATACTGTGGGGTTTGGGCTTACCACAAAACATGAAATGTTTGCCTCCTACATTACTTATACGCTTTATAAAAACGCAACGAGCGATGAAGCGGTTCTCGATAATCCTGAGCCAGAAATCCATGTGCAGCCAAATCCTGCGAGAGATTTTATTACCGTGCAATTCTCCGATGCAAAGCCAACAACACGTTCGCTGCGCATCTATTCATTAGAAGGAAAAATTTGCTTCCAATCACCTGAATTCACTGCTGAGGCTTTCACCATGCCTGTGCAAAATTTCCCCACGGGAGTTTATTTCATTGAAATAATGAACGGTGATAAAACAATGGTTACGAAGATACTGGTGGAGTAAAATTCGGACCATCATCTATCGGGGTTTGGCGGTTATCAAACACCCTCTTTTCCGTAACTTTGCCCCCGCATGACCAACCTCGCCATTTTTGCTTCAGGCAGGGGCACTAACACAGAAGCCATCATCAATCATTTCAGGAACAGCACTGAAGTGAAAGTCGCGCTTATCGTTTGCAACAACCCGTATGCAGGCGTTTTGGATGTTGCAAAAAAATTTCAAATTCCCGTTGCGCTTGTGTCGAAGAAAAGTTTTTATAAATCGCACGAACTAACAGCAACTTTAAAACAGAATCACATCCACTTCATCGTCCTTGCCGGATTTTTGTGGCTCGTGCCGAAATATTTACTGGAACTCTATCCGCACAAAATCATCAACATTCATCCTGCTTTGCTTCCTAAACATGGCGGCAAAGGCATGTATGGACGAAATGTGCATGAGGCGGTTGTACAGGCAAAAGAAAATGAAACAGGTATCACAATTCATTATGTAAATGAGCATTTTGACAAAGGTGAAATCATTTTTCAAACAACCTGCAACGTGGAACAGAGCGATACAGCAGAAAGAGTGGAAGCAAACGTGCGCAGGCTGGAATTAGAGTTTTATCCGAAAGCAATCGAACAATTACTTATCAAACAACCCATCGCAATATGACCGACACTCTCACTTCCGAAACAAAACCCCAAAACCTTACAAGCGTGAAAAAAATAAAATCTGCTCTTATTTCTGTTTACAATAAAGAGAACCTTGCGCCCATCATTCACCAACTAAAGGCGCTGGGCGTAAAGCTGTATTCAACAGGTGGCACAAAAACTTTCATTGAGAAAGAAGGCGCAGAAGTAAATTCTGTGGAAGCAACAACTTCCTATCCTTCTATTCTTGGCGGCAGAGTAAAAACATTGCACCCGAAAATTTTCGGAGGTATTCTTGCGCGCAGGAATAATGAAACGGATATGCAGGAAATGAATCAATTTGAAATCCCGGAGATTGATTTGGTGATTGTTGACCTCTACCCTTTTCAGGAAACTGTTGCCGCTTTTAATTCCCCCTCCTTTGGAGGGGGGCAGGGGGAGGCTGAAATCATCGAGAAGATTGACATTGGCGGTGTATCACTTATTCGCGCAGCGGCAAAAAACTTCAATGACGTAATCGTAGTTGCAGCCCGTGAACAATATGCCGAACTACTTGCATTGCTGAAAGAAAAAAACGGCAGCACAGATTTGGCTGACCGCAAAGCATTTGCCGCCAAAGCATTCAACAGCACTTCTGACTATGACACGCACATCTTCAAATATTTCAATGCAGATAATGCAATTGAATCTTACAAGGAAAGTTTTCTCTCGGGCAAAACCCTGCGCTATGGTGAAAACCCACACCAAAAAGGAATCTTCTACGGCAACCTTGATGAGGTATTTGAAATATTAAATGGCAAAGAGCTTTCCTACAACAACCTCGTTGATGTAGATGCTGCTGTGACGCTGATAAAAGAATTTGCAGACCCTACGTTTGTCGTTATCAAGCACACCAACGCATGTGGCGTTGCTTCACGCAAAACTGCAATCGAAGCGTGGAAGGCAGCGCTGGCGGGCGATTCTGTTTCTGCATTCGGAGGCATCATTATCACAAATGTGAAAGTGGATAGCGAAACGGCAAAGGCAGTGAATGAAATTTTCTTTGAAGTATTTATCGCTCCTGAATTTGATGCTGATGCGCTCGCGCTTTTGAAAGCGAAGAAAAATCGCATCATCCTGAAAACAAAAAACACAAATTTCCCCAACTGGCAATCCAAGAGTTTGCTGAATGGCGTGATTTCGCAGAATATAGATTTCAAAACAGAAACAAAAGCCGATTTGATACCGGTGACGAAAGCGCACCCTACGGAAAAACAGATTGAAGATCTGTTATTCGCAAACTGCATTGCCAAGCATCTGAAATCAAACACGATTGTGCTGGTGAAAGACAAGCAACTCGTTGGCATGGGCTGCGGACAAACTTCGCGTGTGGATGCGCTGAAGCAGGCAATCATCAAAGCGCAGGCGTTTGGTTTTGACTTGAAAGACGCGGTGATGGCATCAGATGCGTTCTTCCCTTTTCCTGATTGCGTGGAGATTGCCGGCAAAGCGGGCATCACAGCGGTGATTCATCCAGGTGGCTCGGTGCGCGATAATGAGTCAATCGAATACTGCGACAAGCACAGCATGGCGATGGCAACAACTGGATTCAGACACTTCAAACATTGATGGGGAAAACTACGTTGCTGCATTTTCCTAATTTGCCTATTATTCGCGCTCAATATTTAAGCGGAGATAACTTGCAATGAAGCTATTCAATTTTCTCAATCAGGAAATCGCGATTGACCTTGGCACTGCCAACACACTTATCATCCATGATGACAAAGTGGTGGTGGACGAGCCTTCGATTGTCGCGAAAGATAAAAGGACAAACAAGGTAATTGCCGTGGGGCACAAGGCAGTGCAGATGCACGAAAAGACCAATCCCACGATTGAAACGATTCGCCCGCTGAAAGATGGCGTGATTGCCGACTTCGGTGCCGCTGAAGATATGATTCGGGAGATGATTAAAATGATTTACAAGAAACCTCCGTTGTTTTCTCCCGCTTACACGATGGTGATTTGCATTCCTTCAGGCATCACGGAAGTGGAAAAGCGCGCTGTTGTGGATTCAGCGGAACATGCGGGCGCGCGCGAGGTGTATATGATTTATGAGCCAATGGCTGCGGCAATCGGCATCGGCATTGATGTGGAAGAGCCGCACGGCAACATGGTGATTGATATTGGAGGAGGCACCACGGAAATCGCGGTGATTTCGCTTTCGGGCATTGTGTGCGACCAGTCTATCCGCATTGCGGGCGATGCGTTTACCAGCGACATCATTGATTTCATGCGCAGGCAGCACAACATAATGATTGGCGAGCGCACGGCTGAAAAAATTAAAATCAATATCGGCTCCGCACTTACCGAACTCGATGATGCGCCTCCTGATTATGCTGTGAACGGAAAAGATTTGATGACGGGCATTCCCAAGCAGATTATGGTTTCATATTCGGAAGTCGCGCATGCGATGGATAAATCTATTTCAAAGATTGAAGAAGCCGTGTTGCGCGGATTGGAAATCACCCCGCCTGAACTTGCTGCTGATATTTACAAAACAGGCGTGTACCTGACCGGTGGCGGAGCGCTGATAAGAGGATTGGACAAGCGCCTTTCGCAAAAAACAAAACTGCCTGTTCACGTTGCCGAAGACCCGCTGAGAGCCGTAGTGCGGGGCACGGGCGTTGCGCTGAAAAACATCGGCAGGTTTTCATTCTTAATGACAAGAACATAGTTAGTTGAAAGTTTGAAGTTTAAAGTTTGAAGTTGATGCGACTCAGAACTTTAAACTAACTCCAAACTTCAAACTTCAAACTTCAAACTAAAAGATGCGCACGCTATTCGACTTCATCATCCGGTTTAATTATGTGCTTGTATTCCTGATTCTTGAAGCGGTTTCCTTTTTCTTCGTTATCAGAAATCACAGCTACCAGCGCACGGGGTTCTTAAACTCTGCGGGCGTTGTTACCGGCAATATCTACAACACCTATTTTAAATTCAGCGAATACCTGAACTTGGGAAAGGTGAATGAAGATTTGAAAACTGAAAACGCAACACTGCGCGAACACCTCCAGTTGTTTGAAACTGCGCAACTGCCTAATGAAGAAATTTGCGACACCGCAGGAAATATTCTTTATGAATACATTCCCGTGAAGGCAATCAACTTCAGCACCAACCGCATCAATAATTATATCACGCTCAATAAAGGCAGCAACGATGGCATCGCAAAAGATATGGGCGTGGTGACTGACAAGGGCGTGGTGGGCATCGTGAATAAAGTGTCTGCGAATTTTTCAACCGCCATGTCGGTGTTGCATAAAGATTGCAGAGTGAGCGTGAAAATCAAGCGGTTCAACTATCCCGGCACGTTGCAATGGAGCGGAGGCAGTCCGCAGGAGGCTGAGTTGATTGGCATTCCGCAGCACTTGCCGCTCGTGAAGGGCGACTCGGTGCTTACGAGCGGCTTCTCCGCCATTTTCCCCGAAAATATTCCCGTGGGCATTATCAGCGATTTTTATGTTGACCAAGGCAGCAGCTTCTACATGGTGGTGGTGCAACTTGCAGGCGGGCATGAAACCTTGCAGTTTGGCTATGTGGTGAATAATCTCTATCAACAAGAACAGCGCGAGTTGGAGCAGCAAAACGAACCGGCAAAATGATTAACATCCTTTTTGGCAACGGGCTGCGCTTCATCGCTTTCATCCTCATGCAGGTGTTGGTGATTAATAATCTGGGGCTGAGTTTTTATATCAATCCCTATCTCTATCCGTTTCTGCTGATGATGCTGCCGTTCACCATTCCGCACTGGCTGCTCATCGTAATCGGTTTTTTCACTGGGCTTACGGTTGATGCGTTTTGCAACACGATGGGCATGCACGCTGCCGCCTGCACGTTTATGACCGCCATGCGCCCCATCGTACTGCGCTTTCTCACGCCCAAGGGCAGCTATGAAAGCCTTGACCAGCCGCGCGTGCAATCGCTGGGCTATGGCTGGTTCATCGCTTACACGGGCACGCTCACGCTACTGCATCACTTCTTTTACTTTTATATTGAAGTGTTCAGCATGGATAATTTTTTCCTCACGTTTGCAAAAACACTG
The DNA here is from genome assembly GCA_034440455.1 of Chitinophagales bacterium. Lineage (GTDB taxonomy): Bacteria > Bacteroidota > Bacteroidia > Chitinophagales > CAIOSU01 > JAWXCB01. The sequence goes on along the minus strand of JAWXCB010000134.1, from coordinate 385 downwards.
GCGAGCGCCATCGTTTCTACCGTACTCATTTTTCTTACGGCATTGATATTTGCGCCCGGCAAGAGCAGGGGGTGATGTGGGTGTTGGGGGTAGGGTGATGTGTAGAACTTGGTAAGTGGCGGGAGGCAGCAGGCAGTCATCCTGAGCTTGTCGAAGGATGGCGCGGGCATTATAAATCGCTCATTTTGAGGAAGGCTTTGTCCCGCGTTGCGGGAAAGAATCCCCAACTTTCATTTACCGATTTGCAAAGCACGAGTTGCCTGCTCAGAAACTTGTGCTATAGAGGGCTAAAATTTTTAACTCGAACTGGCTTTGTTGCATGAATCTATATTTGGAACACACTCCTCCTTCCTCAAAAAATCTCTTAAGCTGCTTTTTTAACCAC
>JAWXCB010000133.1:0-9668 GCA_034440455.1 Chitinophagales bacterium | reverse complement strand
TTCTTTGTTGGTGGCGCGTTCCAATTTGTGGATGGCGCTTACTTCGATACTTTGATTTCTGCAAATGGTTGTGATTCTGTTGTTACAACTAATTTGAGCATTTCATTCTGCGATGACGGTGACCCATGTACCAATGATTCTTGCGCAGCAGGTGTGTGCATTTTCACACCAATCGTATGTGATGATGGCGACATCTGCACAACTGATTCTTGCACTAACGGAACTTGCATTTTCATTCCCATACCGGGATGCAGCAATCCATGCGATACGCTTGTTTGCAACGACCTTAATGATTGCACAATTGATACATGCATCAATGGAAGTTGCGTTTTCACCCAAATTGCTTGTGATGATAGCGATGCCTGCACAACTGATTCTTGTGTCAACGGCATTTGCATTTATACTGCCGTCATTTGCAATGATGGCGATTTATGCACGACCGACTCCTGCTTAAATGGCATCTGTGTATTTACTTCGATTCTTTGCGATGACAGTGATCTCTGTACAACTGATTCGTGCATAAACGGCACATGCCTTTTCACCCCGATTGTTTGTAATGATGGCAACATCTGCACAATAGATTCATGTGCAAACGGAACTTGCATTTTCACTGCAATACCGGGCTGCAATAATCCCTGCGACACGCTTGTTTGCGCTGATGGCGATGCCTGCACGATTGACACCTGCGTGAATGGCGTCTGCGTTTACACATCCGTCATCTGCGATGACGGTGACCTTTGCACCGCTGATTCGTGTATCAATGGATCCTGCGTGTTCACTGCGATTACGTGTGATGATGGCGACCTCTGCACCTCTGATTCGTGTGTGAATGGCACTTGCATATTCACATCAGTGATTTGCGATGATGGCGATTTGTGTACTGCCGAATCCTGCGTAAACGGCATCTGCGTATTCACTCCAATTGCGTGCAATGATGCTGACCTCTGCACTTCGGATGCGTGTGTGAATGGCAGTTGTGAATTCACAGCAATTACCTGTGATGACAGCGACCTCTGTACTACTAACACTTGCACCGCAACAACAGGGTGTGTGTTTGAACCGATTGTATGTGATGACAGCGATGCCTGCACCGCTGATGATTGCATTGCAGGCGGATGTGAATTCAATCCGTTTACGGTTGATGTTTTTGTTACTCCCGTATTAGATTCCATCAGAAGAGGCGACACGATTACGCTTACGGCAACAGCCTCATCTATTGATGTAATCTTCACATGGTCGCCTGCACAAGGACTGAGTTGCACGGATTGCAGCAGCACTTTTGCAACTCCAGATTTCACGACCAGCTACACTATAACCGCATCACTCAACGGATGCCTTGATACTGCAATATCACGTATCATTGTATCGAGCGATACGGTTGTTATCCCGCGAGATTCCTGTGTTACTTCACTGTATATGCCCAACGCTTTCACGCCAAATGGTGATGGAGTAAATGACTACTTCCTGGTGTATGGTAACGGTATTGAAGAAATGCACTTGCGGATTTTCGACCGTTGGGGAAATTTCTTATTTGAATCATTCAACAAGAATGTAGGATGGGATGGAACCTATCGCGGTGAATTGCTCCGCCCGGATGTTTTCGTTTATCAAATCGAAGTGCGCTTCTGTGATGGCTCGCGATTGACAGGATTGAGTGATTACAAAAAAGGAAGTGTTACCCTGATTAGATAGTCGCAACTACTTTTTCTCGCCCAAAGCATTGAGCATTAATTCAGCCGTTTTCTTTGATGCGCCTTCACCTCCGAGTTTTTGTTTGAGGAGCGCATAATCGGAGAAAATTCGCTCGCGTTCCTTTCCGTCAAGCAATTTATTCAGAGCGGCTTTCAGATGCGTGGTGTTAAAATCATTTTGAATTAACTCTTCCACTACTTTTTTATCGCATACTAAATTCACCAAGGAAATGAATTTTACTTTCACTAATAATCTCCCAATAAGGTAGGAGAAATAATTTCCACGATAGCATACCACCTGCGGCACGCCATGCAATGCAGTTTCCAAAGTAGCTGTGCCAGAAGTAACCATTGCCGCATAAGCGTGATGCAGCAAATGATATGTTTGATCCATCACCAATTTCACATCGGGGTTATGGATGAATTGCCTGTAAAATTCTTCACCAATGTTGCTTAAGCCAGCAACGACAAACTGATAATCGGAGTAACGATGCGCCATCTCTGTCATCACGGGCAGCATCCTGCTGATTTCTTGTTTGCGGCTGCCGGGCAGCAAGGCAATGATTTTCTTCTCATCAAGATTATTTTCCTTTCGGAAATTGTCCTTCAACAGTTCGTTTTCATAATTCCCTTTTTCTATTGCCTCATCTTTAATTTTCTCCAAAGGAGAAGATAGATGGAATGAATCATGAAAGCGAACTGATTTGCTCGCGGCAATTTCATCAAGCAAAGGATGTCCTACGAAATGCACTTCGTAATTCCACTGCGCATAAAATGCTTTTTCAAAAGGAAGGATGACAAACATCTTGTCAACGCACTGTTTTATCAACTTGATGCGCGAGGCTTTCCACGCCCACACCTGCGGAGAGATGTAGTAGAAAACTTTTATCCCTTTGGTTTTCAGAAATTTCGCCATCCGCAAATTGAATCCGGGATAATCAACGAGAATAACGGCATCGGGATTGAACTGTAGAATATCCTGTTTGCAAAAAGAGAGGTTGGCAAGAATGGCTCTGATGTTTACCGCTACCTCCCAAAAGCCCATGAATGCTAGATCGCGGTAATGCTTCACCACTTCGCAACCGGCTTGCGCCATTTTATCACCGCCAAAGCCGCGCAGCTGTAACGCAGGCTCTTTCGCCTTCAGCGCACGGATAAGATTTGCGCCATGCAAGTCGCCTGATGCTTCGCCTGCGATGATGTAGAGTTTCATTGAAGATAATTTAACATGATTCCGGATTACGAAATTAAAGGGCTAAATCCCTCCATTAGATATGCCCCTTTCTCATTACCCCGCCTTAAAAAGCGGGGCAATTAAGCAGCCTCCGATCATCATCACCCCGCCTCGCTACCCTTTAAAATCCTGCCAGTAATAGACAACTACAACTGCCGTGAGTACAAGCGTACTGGTCATGATGCCGCGCATGGTTTGCGCACTTTGATTTTTATTTGCGAGCGAGAGCGGAAGAAGGTTTGCCGCAATTGCGATGATGGCAAGAAATCTGTCGGAAAGCCCGGGTGGCCGCCCGAAGTAATGTTCAATCAACAACTGGTTCACTTCTTTCAACACAAGAAAGAATAGCGCGGGAAAAACAATTCCCTGGATGATTCCAACTAAAAGCGTATTTCGCTTAAACATCCCACTCCCATTTTTGCTGCATGAATGCTATCGCGTGGTTTGCAGTGAGGTCATACTGCACAGGCACTACGGAAACATAGCCCTGAGACAGCGCCAACTCATCGCTGTCTTCGCCTTTATCATTGCTCACAAATTTTCCCGTGAGCCAATAATATTTTTTGCCGCGAGGGTCAACGCGCTCATCATAATCTTCTTCCCATTTCGCCACTGCCTGGCGACACACTTTTATTCCTTTGATTTCATCAAGCGGCAGTTTTGGAAAATTCACGTTCAGCAATGTGCCGTGCGGAAGCGTATTTTTCAGCAACATCCCGCTGATGATTTTCGCATAATGCGCAGCCGCAGAGAAGTCAGCCTCAAATGAATAGTCGAGCAGCGAAAAACCGATGGCAGGAATGCCTTCAATACATGCCTCCATTGCTGCGGACATCGTGCCCGAATAAATTACATTGATAGATGAATTAGAACCATGATTGATTCCCGACACGCACAAGTCAGGATTGCGATGCAGGATTTTATCTTTCGCCAGCTTCACGCAATCAACCGGAGTGCCGGAGCATTGATATGCTTCAATTTGTCCGAACAGATGCACCTTCTCGATGCGTAGCGGGTCGCCAATCGTAATCGCGTGTCCCATGCCTGACTGCGGCTTATCGGGAGCAACGACCACTACATTTCCGATTTCGGTCATCGCCTGCACAAGCGCGCGCAATCCTGGAGCGGAAACGCCATCATCATTCGTAACGAGTATTGTGGGGAAATCTTTGGGCATAATCGGAGAAGTGTTTCAAAAAATCTTTAGCAAAGAAACGCAAAAGAAAACGAGGTCGCTAACGCGAAATTTCCACTAAATCATTTTCTTTTAAAAATGATATTGCAACAGGCAAATCCTTTTTCAATATCTCTTTCATTTCTTTGTTAAAGCAGTTTCCAAACATGAGCCAGATTATTTTTGGCGGGGCTTTCAATCGGTTAAGCAAATCACGAAAGTCATCATCTTTCGTCATAATAATCACATCTCCTTTCTTCTTTGCTGCATGAAAAATGACAGCATCCTCCGCGTCACGCAAATTCATTTCACGCACAGGACTACAAGCAATTGAGAATTCTGAGAATATCCATTTAGCAATTAGAGGCGAGACGTGGGCATCCAACCAAATCTCCATCAGGCGGCTTTTAAAAAGGGATAGTTGGCTCTATTGGCGGCAAAAAGCAAACAGGCTTTAATATCATCGGCTTCTAAATCAGAATGTTCTTCCAAAATTTGCTGTTGTGTCATTCCTGATGCAAGCAATTCCAATACATCTGATACGCGAATCCGCATCCCCCTGATGCAAGGCTTTCCTCCGCATTTACCGGGTTCAGAAGTAATTCTTGAGAGTAATTTGTCCATGAATCAAACTTAATTAAACTCTATCAAAGAAACATAAAAGCACATAGAAGCCGGACTTCGATTATACTTGTTATTGGAGAATGACTTTTTTTATCACCACTTCTTTTCCGGTTTCGAGGCGCAGATAGTAAATCCCTTTGGGATGCTCGGAAAGGTCAATGATGTCGGAGTATTTTTTCCAAGCATCCAATTGCATCCGCATCATTTGCTGCCCCTGCATATTGTAGATGGACATCACGCTGCCGGAAATCGTTTCTCCAAAAATCTCCACGTTGAATTTTCCAGTAGTGGGATTGGGATAAACTTTCACTTCTGGCGCAGCGGGTAATGAAATTCCAACACACGCATCCACCGTAACAAATTGTGTGATGCTGTTGGAGCAGCCGCCTCCCGTGTAAACATATACAATCACATGCGTACCGGCTCCTGCAACAGAAGGATTAAATGTGCTGCCTGAAATGCCTGTGCCTGCAAGTTGACCGCCCGGTGGCGTAAGCGCGAGTGTTATGGGTCCCTGCCATGCGCAATAGAGCGAATCAAGCCCAATGATTTCAAGCACAGCCTGCGTGCTCACCGTGACCTGCTGTGTGTCTGCGCTGGAGCAGTTATTATTATCGGTGAACGTATAGGTGATGTCATACGGACCACCTTCGCCTGCAAGCGCAGCATTAAAAGAATTGGCTATCATCCCTGCGCCATCAAACGCGCCTCCTGCGGGCGCAACTGTGAGAATTGCTGTTGGCGCATCAAGACAATACGCAGGGTCAAGACCTGTGAACGACACAACGGGAAGCGGCTGCACAGTAGTGCTTGCTGACTGCTCACCGTAGCAACCATTGTTATCCGTGAGGGAATACGTGACGGTGTGCGCTCCGGTACCGGCAAGGCTTGGATAAAATATTCCGTTCGTTACGCCCGTGCCGCTGAACGTGCCGCCAAACGGCAATCCTGTGAGTATGGCAGGAGTTGCATTCAGGCAATATTCCGTTCCAAGCCCTGAGAGTGCAACGATTGGCAAACTTGTCACGCTCACGCTTTGTGTAATGGAAGAAGTGTTTTGGCAACCTATAGTGTCAGTGAATGTGTAAGTGATTACATAAGGACCGCCCACTCCGGCAACAGCAGGATTAAACGTGTTTGCTGAAACTCCTACTCCGCTGTATGTTCCGCCCGTGGGTAATGCGTTGAGCGCGACTGACGCAGCATCCACACAATATGTATTTGGCAAAAGCGTGAAAGACAAAATCGGCAGGTCGTTCACGATTGTAGTTTTTGTTTCAGCAGCATCGCATCCATTAGGCGAGGTGTAAGTATAAGTAACATCATGTGCGCCAACGCCTGCAAGGAAGGGAACGAATGTGCTTCCACCCACGCCCGAACCTGTGAAGATGCCTCCCGATGGCACACCTGTGAGCGCTGAACCCGGTTCATTGATACAATAATCCAAATTCAATCCTGAAAAACTTGCTGTTGGCGGCTGCAATACGGTGGTCTGCGCTGTGTCAGATCTCTGACATCCAATTGGAGTTTCATATGTGTAAACAATTTCATGCGCGCCCACACCTGCATTCTGCGGGTCGAAAATATTTCCAGAAACAAGAGTTCCGAAAAATGTTCCGCCAGTTGGAGTTCCCGATAATGTTGCGGGCGCATCATCCAAACAATACGAAGGATTTAAACCCGCGAGCGTCACGATAGGATATGCCTGCACATCAACAGTAGCATACGCGGGAATTGACCATCCGCAACATTCTGTGCGCACGCGGAAGCGGATACTGTAGGTGCCTACGCTGGAAAAAATATAGACGCCTGGATTCTGGGTGATGAACGCCTGTATCTGTGTGCCGTTTTGATCATAAATTTTCCAGTCATAATTAATTCCTGTTGACAAAGTTCCGAATGTAACAGGGTCACCAATGCAGATAGCCGCAGGCAGCGCGTTAATCGTGGGCGCAGCGCGTGTTATATTTACGGTGATAAATCCTTCATACGTACTGCTGTTCAGCTTGATGTTTTTATTTCCCGTTGTGGTGAAATAGATATTCGCGTCATTGGATGTGTTTGTATAAGAAGATGTAGATGAAGTAAGGTCATTCACAAATGCTCCGCCAGTACCGCTCAAATCCCAAGAGCCGCTTGTTTTCAAAATATTGATTTCAGAGTTCGTGCAGAAATTTCTGTTCTGAGAATTCACCATGAGCAAAGGCGGATTCACAGGGTATGTTCCGCTTGAGCTTACCACTGCGCCTGCATATTGCACAATGGTTTGGCTCACTCCGTTTGCCCCATCGCGACCTCTTCCGCCTGCGCCACCGCCACCGCCTTGTCCACCGCTTCCTCCATCAAATTCATCACAACGGCTGTGATGACCACCGCCATTTCCAAAAGCGCCCGCGCTCCCCGGCTGTCCGTTTGAAGCTGTGCCGCCAATGCCTTCGCTACCTGCGGTGAGCGAGCAATCTTTAATTGTGCCAGAGCCTCCGCCATACGCATAAACAGCAAATGAACCACCGCCTCCCAATCCACCGTTTCCACCTAAGCCGCCACTACCGCCATTACCGCCACTACCCCCGCTCGCATTTCCACCACCGCAACCACAGGTGCAACAAGTGCCCACATGCCCGCCACTACCGCCACCGCCACCACCACCGCCATTGCCATCGCTTCCATCCGTTTGCACGTTGGGAACAAAATAGATTGTTTGATTTGTATTCGCTGCCGGACGGTCGCCCGCAGAGTAGCCTGAGCCATTTGAGCTGGAAGAACCACCGCTGCCGTTGCGTCCGTTATTTCCTTCTGCATCACAATTAAAAATATTGCAACCACCACTACCTACACCTGAACCTCCCGCACCGCCTGATGCGCCACCATTACCTTGTCCACCATTGCCACCGCTGCCAGAATTGCCTGAGCAACCGGAATTTTGTCCGCCACCGCCACCGCCATTACCGCCACCACCAGCGCCACCTGTGCCTGTTATTGTTGCACCGTTATTCCCATTCGTTCCGTTGCCTGCTGTAATCACACAACGATTGATTGTATAGTTGCTGCAACTTTCAATATGAATACCATAAGCAGAATGTCCGCGATTGCTCGTAGTGCCTGTTTGAGTTGCCACATAAATCGTGAGGTCTTGCAGCGTCCAACCGCTCACGCTGGTAGCTTTGATGCCGATGGTGTTTCCCACTGTTGTGCCGCTTACGCTGTTCGTTTGAAAGCCGGTGAAGTTTAGCGTGGTTGTGGCATCGCTGCGTTTCAGCCAGTTGCCGTTTCCATCAATACGATAACCGCCTTCAACCTTCACATTGTTTGCAGGAATTGTAATCATGCTTAATGAATACACTCCTTCCAGCAAGCGCAGATTTGTGCGCGAGCCTGAAACAAGCGTGAGCGCATACGTGAGATTCGTGGGACTGCTGCTTGTGCCTGCTGCGACTGGCGCAGCTGGTGATACATAGATGATATCGCATGGTTGCTGCGCAAATAAAGGCTGCATAAAAAGCAGCAGGCAAACAATGCGGAGAAAAGGGGTTTTCATGTTTCCGTGTTTTCTCAAATATAACCAATCACTACTGACCGACAAAAAAATCATCTGAAGTTCTAAAAAGCAAGGGGTGGTCAAATTGACTGCCCCTCTTTTCATATTTTGGTTTTGACGAACTAAAAATATGAGCAATAAAAATATCGAAAAGCATTTAGTTAATATTCCGCGGAAAGAAGTCCACTCTTTCCGCGCTAAAGAAGACCGGTAGAGTTAACTGCCTGATTTAAGTTGATCGGTTGCTGGTTCACTGGTTCAAGTTTACATTTTTTTAGTTAGTTATTTCCAATTGTTCTATGTTATTTTTTTGCAGTTTTTTTCGCAGCCACTCACCCCTCAGTCCTACACGGTGTGCATTGTGAATCAACCGATCCAATATTGCATCAGCAATCGTTTTCTCTCCAATCACTTCGTGCCATTGCCCAACGGGGATCTGTGAAGTAATAATAGTAGAGGCCTTCCCATGTCTGTCTTCAATGATTTCCATATGCATAGCGTGGCTTTGTGCGTCCATGCCCTGTATTCCGAAGTCGTCCAGGATGAGCAGGTGTGCCGATCCATCCGCGCAATCTCACTGACGCAGGAGCCGTCCGCTTTTGCCATCTTGAGTTTCGAGAAGAGTTTGCCGGCACTAAAATACAGGACACGATAACCAAGCATACAAGCCTGCTGGCCGAGCGCACAGGCAAGATAGATCTTCCCGATTCCGGTGCTTCCAGTGATGAACACATTTTATTTCTTATTAATAAAGGTACATTCCGACAAACGCATCACCAGGTTCTTGTCCATCCCACGGTCCTGGTCAAAATACATCTGCTCTACTGATGCATGGTAACGGAACCGGGCATTGGTCATGCTGCGTGCAATCTTTCGGTTGCAGCGGTCATCCCATTCTTCATCTACCAGATGGGCTACCATTTCATCCCGGGTCAGGTCATGGAGGGTTCCTGATTCGAAGCTGGTTTGGAACGCTCTTAGCATTCCAGAAAACTTCATTTCTTTCAATCGGTCAATTGTTTTTTCATTCATTGTTGTTGGTGTTTTATGGTTAGCTATTTATTGGTAATACTCTTTGCCTCGGATGTTATCGTGCGAGGGCATGGCAGAGGGTGGGTCTTCCAAATCAGAATGATCAAGATTCCGTTGCAGGATGCTTTCGATAATCTTAAAATTATAATATCCGACTTCGTGTGCCCTGCGGCAGGCGCGGATTAATTGATCAGGTCCTATGCTCTGTCGTTTTGCAAATCCAAGTATTCCCTGACAGGAGCGGTATCCCTGCTCCGGATAGGCCTTGTGCAAGAGTAGACCTCTTCGGAAAATGTAATTCTCATTTAGAGAAAGCCTCTTTTGTTTATGATGCAGTTTGGACTCCCCTCTCCAAATGGAGAGGGGGCGGGGGTG
>JAWXCB010000132.1:0-18284 GCA_034440455.1 Chitinophagales bacterium | reverse complement strand
GAGAGATTTTGTAGCACACGCCACTGAGACTTGTGTGATCCGGTGCCTGCTCATAGGACATGGGTAAGAGAGAGATTTTGTAGCACACGCCACTGAGACTTCAACTGACTGACAAGCAGCTGACGTTCTTTGTAAGAGAGAGATTTTGTAGCACACGCCACTGAGACAGTTCTTGACAGATGTTATCCCTGCACCACTGGTAAGAGAGAGATTTTGTAGCACACGCCACTGAGACTAATACTGCGATTGTAATCTTATACATATTGTGTAAGAGAGAGATTTTGTAGCACACGCCACTGAGACTTGCAATTGCAATGCCTTCCCATGTCGGAATAGGTAAGAGAGAGATTTTGTAGCACACGCCACTGAGACTTGCTCTTTGATTTTTTCACGCTCTTCATTCTTGTAAGAGAGAGATTTTGTAGCACACGCCACTGAGACGACAGGGTCGGCTGGATGCGTGAGATGCTTTAGTAAGAGAGAGATTTTGTAGCACACGCCACTGAGACACAAAGGTGTCCATCGTATCAGTTTCCCCTTCAAGTAAGAGAGAGATTTTGTAGCACACGCCACTGAGACCCTTTCGGTCTCTTACCCATACGAGGTATCTTGTAAGAGAGAGATTTTGTAGCACACGCCACTGAGACCGTTACCGCTGCCGGTGTTTTCAAGTGATACGGGTAAGAGAGAGATTTTGTAGCACACGCCACTGAGACTTAAGGGTCTGTACGAACTTCTTGATTTTTTTGTAAGAGAGAGATTTTGTAGCACACGCCACTGAGACACCAACACCTAGGGTGAACACCAGCTAACCCTGTAAGAGAGAGATTTTGTAGCACACGCCACTGAGACCTTACAGGCATATAGCCCCCGAAGGATCCAGTGAGTAAGAGAGAGATTTTGTAGCACACGCCACTGAGACCGACAACAGGTTTCTGCAATTTGTTTTTCATTGTAAGAGAGAGATTTTGTAGCACACTCCACTCCCAGCACCCAACTTTCTGTGCAACCCAATCCGTTCAGCAACACAACGAATATCCTCTTCACCATCCCACAAGATGAAACGGTGAGCATCGCCATCTACGATATGCTTGGCAGGCAAATCAAGTTCATGCAAGCGCACTACGCGGCAGGTGAGTATAAAATAGCGTGGGCGGGAGATGATGCGCAGGGAAATCTTTTGAGCAGAGGCTTGTACCATATCAGGATGGAAACAGAGCATCAATCAAGAGCTACAAAAGCGGTATTGATGAAGTAGGGTGTTTCAGTTACATTAACTGCCGCAAGAATCTATGCGTGAGCAGCGCGTAAGCCTTCTTGGGTGAAGAATCAGGGCAACACGCATTTAAATTCGTTCGCAGTTTTCTGAATTGCCGTTGGCTTTAGCCAACGGAATGAACAAACAAAGAGAGAGGACTTTAGCCGAATTCTTCTTGACTTTTGGCTAAAGCCCCTTGCTTCGATAATTTAAATCCGTTGGCTAAAGCCAACGGCAATGGGAACCTTGATTATCAATTTGATTTAAATGCGTGTTGCCCTGGGTGAAGAATTGAAACAAGAAATGAAGCCCGTATCTTTGTCGTTAAATACGCACTTATGGATGCCGTTTTTAAGATAAAAGGAGAAGAATTTGATGAAACGCTTTTTAAAAAAATCAAAGCCTTGCTGCGCAAGGCAGATAACGCGAGCGTAGTGATTCAAATAACCGATGAACAGGATGCGTATCACCGCGCATTGCAACAGTCCGTCAGCGAGTTGAGCCGTCCGGAACAGCTAATCTCCTTCACGATGGAGAGTCTGGAGGCTTATAATAAAAAAAGGAAGTGAAACGTATTTCGTTTACGCCCATCGCTTTCTTAGAATATAACGAGTGGCGAAAAGAAAGCCCGGCTATTGCTGATAAAATCGTAGAGCTAATCCGCGACATTAACAGAGATGCTTTCAAAGGCATCGGAAAACCTGAACTGCTTAAAGGCAATTACAAAGGATTTTGGTCAAGACGCATCACGCAAGAGCATCGGCTAATTTATAAAGTGGAAACCGAATCTGTATTCATTATTAAGTGCAGGGACACTATGAATAATTCATCTGTAACATGAAAGTTGTTTTTAAAATTGCATCCCTGCTGCTTGCTTTAGCATCCTGTAATTCCGGAGCGGATGGCGGAAAGCAAGCTGCTCCGCAAGCAGAACTGAAAACTTTGCCTATCGTAATCCCTCAAAACGGGACAATCACACAGGTCAAAATTCAATCCGACACTACGCAGAGCTATAGCCTGTACATGCCAGCCAACGGAGATTCCAACTCGTTGCTCCTCGTTTTCTTTGACCCCGGTGCAAAGGGGAAGAAGCCTGTAGAGAAATATAAAGCCCTTGCAGAACGGCACGGAATCATTTTAGCAGGTTCCAACAATTCAAAGAATGGGTTGTCGGGGGAGGAGTCGGCAGCGATTGCAAAAAAGTTTGTGCAGGATGTACAGAAGCGTTTCAATAGCAAACGCGCAAACACTTTTGCCTGCGGCTTTTCGGGAGGTGCGCGCGTAGCAGTGCTTACTGCTATCGGTGAAAATCTTCCGGGCGTAATCGGTTGCGGTGCCGGATTTCCCGGCAAGCCGGAAAAGAATTATGGCTTTAGTTATGTTGGCGTAGTCGGGAATGAGGATTTTAATTTTCTCGAGTTGAAACGTCTTTACAATGAGCTTGACCGCGTGCAGATGAAGCATCAGTTGCTTGTGTTTGACGGGAAGCATGAATGGATACCTGAAAGCGAGATGGAGAAAGCGATTTTAGTGCTAAAAAATGATGCTGCATCCGGAGATATACTTGCCACAAAAATTGATTCTTCCGTTGCTGTTTTTAAAAAAGAAAAAAACTGGATTCGCCTGTATGATGAGTTGCGTCTGGGAATCACCAGCGGATTGGATTCAGCGCATATCATTGCATGGAGAACCGAACTTCGCTCGCTGAAAAAAAATACTGCGTGTATTACCGATTTAAAGAAAGAAGCGGAAATAGAAAGCATGGAGGCAGAGCAACAAACTGAAATTGCGCGTGCATTTCCTGCAAAAGATTTTATGCTACTTGCAAATAAGATTAAAACGCTTTCACAAGAATCCTCGAAAAAATCTTCCTTGCAAAAAATGTCTGACAGGCGGTTGCTACAATTTATCAGCCTGATGGGATTTCTTTATTCAGAAAAAGCGCTTGTATCGGATTTGAGTCTTACAAAAAAGTATCTCGACATTTACGGAAAAGCAGACGCTGCTAATCCCGATTATCATTACCTGATGGCTTGTTATCATACCAAGGCGGGTGATAAATCCGCTGCAATCGCTTCTTTCAAGAAAGCTGCGGACTTAGGGTTTGATGATGTGGAGAAAATTCGGAAGAACGCCACGCTCCAAACGCTTCAAGGCGAGCCGGGTTTTTTTGATGTCCTTAATCAGATGTCTGACGACTGACGACTGATGACTGTTGACTTGTAAACTTTATCCAAATACCATTTCTCATTTTCCCGAATCGCGGTGATGATTTCTGTTTTTAGACTTTCGGGAAAATCTTTGAAAAGCGCGTATCCGTTTTTCAGCAGTTTGATGCCGAATTCAATTCCCAGCGCATCTTCTTCCGTATAGAGCTGCGGATTTTTTTTCATTTTCACAAGCACATCTTCCATAATGGCAATCGTTTTTTTCAGCAGCTTTGAGTTCGCCATAGATTTAAACAGGGAGAGAATATGATTCGTGAATGCTTCAATTTCTTTGCGTGGAATTTCAGCAATGCACTTTTCAAATTGCTCCTTGGTGAGCGGCATGGTGAATTGCAGATGTGTGGCGGCTTCGAGCAAATCATTTTCAAACCGCTTCGCATCAAGGTAGGATTCCAGCGAAACGATTCCCGCTTTCAAGGCTTGCGGAAATTGTGTTCCAAACCGGAAGATTGCGCCAGCCATGTTTCCCAGGAGCGCCCATGTTTTAGCCGGATGCGCGACAAACGAGCGGAGACTTTCAAACGCATCGTCCACTTTTCGTCTTTCTTCCGCGTTAGGGTAGAGGCTTTCCAAAAAATAATTGCGTAGCATTTCTACAACATCTTCCGTCAATTGGGAAGAAAGCACGAATTGCGAGGACAGGTGCGCATAACTATAGCGCAACGCAATAGACTCGCGGTATTTTTCGATGAGGTGAGAGGAAAGATTATTTTCTGTCTGCTTCATGAATGTTCAAAGTATTGGTTGCGCTTCTTTTTTCAATCTTTTCCAAAATTCATCAAGTTCTAATTTTTGAATCCAACTTTCTAAGTAGTTCAAATCAAGTTTACCGAATTGCAATTCATACACTCTAAGCGCGTCCGTAAATTGTTGCTCGCTGCCTCCTGCCATTTTAGACAAGCGCAGTTTTGCAAGAATAGTATCTTCCGGTGTTGATACGTTCAGTTCAATTCCGAAAACGCTGTTCGCAATTTTCCTTGAAAAGCGCGTTTGGTCAAACTCGTCCTCAGTGAGCAGCCAAAAGTTAATCTTGTCGCTTTCTAAGGAATCAATCAGATTGAACATGGTTTTATTTTTCAATGCATCCAAAATGGATGCTTCCGAAAAATAATAACGCGGTGAAGGAAATGATTTTGCTAAAGCAGGAATGGCTGTTGCATCAATTTGAACAACGATGTCTATATCATGCGTTAAGCGCGGCTCACCCTGCAAACTGGAAACAACTGAGCCGGTAATCATGTATTCAATTTGCTGCTTCCTGAGAAATGAAACTATCTGAATTAATAATTCCGGTCGTAGCATTTGGTAATTCTGTCAAGATAAATTTTCCTGATTTCCTGCTCGCTTTTTTCCGGGAATCTGTTTCGTAAGCCGGTAAGAAATAATTCCGTCCCCAAAGCAGATAGCTCACACGCCTTCAGCAACCGCTCTTCAGGAGTCATCCGTGCAAGGGCTTGCAGGTATTGGAAATGATTGGGGCGTGGCTTTAAATCCATCCCTGCAATAATAGGGAATTTGGAGTTGTTACTTAAAACTTGCTCTCTAAAGAAGCCTCACTTTGGATTTCCCGTTTCGCTTGCGTGATTAATGCCCAGCAAACTATAAATGGGACACATTCCGGTTACTGCGGAAATAAAAACAAGCACAGCCAAAACGATTAATGGATAAAACTGGGTTACCCCAAATAGAATTCCAAGCGCGATGATAATCGCATAACGGATTGAAATGTCAACAAAACTCAGATTGTATTGAAGTAAGTTTTTCATACCGCTTTCTTTTTTGATAAGGCAAAGTAGGGGAGAAGCCGCTCGAAAAACGGTGACTTTCATCACTCTGGAAAGTGATTTTTGGCAGGAAAAGATTACTTCGTAAACGTCAGCGTATCTGCTGGAAGGAAGGTGAACTTATCCGCAAATACTTTCTCCCACACACCCTCGCCATTCAGCAGGTTGTCGGCATTTTGTGAGGAGCGGATAATTTTTCTGTTGTTCTGAATGAAGCCTTCCACGTTGATTTTGTTTCCCTGTGTATCGTCAATTTGAAGCGTGTGCGAAGGTGTGCTTAACCCCGAAGCGTCCACATCATCAATAAAGGAAGTGGCATTTAAAGCAGAAATTGTGCTCAGATAGTTTTCTAATTCTGTTGTGTTTGCAGATGTCGCTCCGTCAACAAACCAAACGGAGTCGCGCTTTTCCAAAGAGTAGCGCATTGTATCCGAAAGGGCAAACGTGAGTTTTGTGAAATTATCTTTGTTGCCCTTCACGATTGTTTTGTTGCGATAGGAATCAATCCCTGTATTGAACGTGCCGTCTAAAAATCCATTGACCGCGTAGGTTTCATCTTCACCCGACAAGCGCACAAGCGTTTCTACTTCTCTGCCGCCTGAGAAATTGAATTTGCCGATGAGGATGTCAAGCGTTGTTTTGTCGCCTTCTTTCACTACTAAGCGCGAGCCTGAAGTATCCACTTCAAATTCTTTCCACTTATCAGAGCCGCGCGCTGCAAGGCGTGTGGGTTTTAATCCGGCAATCGCTTCAAATAATCCGGTGATTCTTGCGCTGTCCACTTGCTGTGATTTGCTGTCGGTGATTTTTACTTTCCACCCGCTGCCTTCTTTAAAGAGTTTTACTTCTTCGCCTTTTTTCGATTTGGGATAAATCAAAATCGTGGAAACTTTCGCGGAGTCAATCTCCACCAATTCATTTCTGAAATTGCGCTCGCCTTTTTGCGAATCGAAATATTTAATTGCGCCAAGGATAGCACCCAGCGCAACCAAAAGCAGCAACAATGATTTGTTGGAAAACTTAGACATAGCGCTCCTCCATCCATTTCATTCTTTTCCTTCTGCGCATCTGCATCCGCAATACGCCATAGCCAATCACGAGCAGAATTGGTATCAGAAAGTTGGAATACTTAATCATGGTTTTCTTGCTGTCTTCCAACTGCTCTTTGATTGGGCGCGAAGAAACACCTTTAGTGCGCAGTTCATTTAAGCCTGTGTCATCAGAAAGCCAGTCAATCGCGTTCACCATGAAGCTCACGTTGTCGGGCTGCAACTGTTGCGCGCCTTGCCCTTCGCCATTCACTGCGAAATCGCCATCGCCAAACACGACCATTTTCCCAACTCTGCTTCCGCTTAGTTTTCCTTCCACTGCTATCGCTACCGGTAAAGATGAAAGCGTGAAATCATTCTCTGTGTATTGTTTCATCACATCAAAATAGGTACTGGAAGCAGAAGTGTTGGAGCGTTGCGAAGTTTTCGCAAGCACAATTGTTTTGATTGATGTGTCAGGAAATGAGTAAGTAATCGGACTTGCAAAGGGAAGCAGCACTCTTTCTAATCCTTTTGAAATCGGGTGATCTGCGAAGTCTGAAACTAAAGGCAGATAAGGGAATTGCACCGGAGTTTGGATCGTGAAAAATCCTTGACGCTGTTGCACGGTTACTGTGCCGCACTGTGCATCCATCACAAATTTATCTTCTACTGAAATTCCTTTTTGATTCAGCCACGTTTCCAACCCTGTTGTTACCGGACTTCCCATGCTCGTGTTGAAATCGCCATTCACGCGGTTTATTGCGACAAGCACATTGCCGCCATTCGCCATGAACTCATCCAAACGCTGTAATTGCATTGCAGTGAATGAATCTTTCGGAGCAACAACTGCGAGTGTTTTGTAAGTATTTGGAATAGGAGCAGTGTCGTTGATGGTATAATTTGAAACATCATACAATACCGACAATACGCTGCGCACTTGCTGCATTGCAGTTAAGGAGGGTTCGCCCTGCCCGTCAAGGAAAGCAATTTTCGGCTTGTCTTTCACCGATAACTTTTTAATGCTCGATGAAAGCGCATATTCCATTGCTGCTCCGGGTTGCACAAACGGTAGCACATCGCTCTGGTCGCCCATTTTCAATAGTGCACCGAGAAACGCTTTCTGTTGTTTTACTTCATCTTTCTCACGCACATTAATCATCACGGGCTGAATGCCTTTCTGCAAAACTTCCTGTTCAGTTTCGGGTTTTGCTGCGGGGTCTATAAATTCATATACCACATTACCCTTTGAGCGGTTTGCATATTCCACCAGCAAATCTTTAAAGTCGCTTTTCGTTTCTGCAACATTAGGTGGCAGTTTCTCGCTGAAATATGCAGTGACTGTGACAGGCTCGTTGAGATTTTCTAAGATGTTGAGAGTCGCGTCACTCAGCGTATAGCGTTTGTCGCCCGTGAAATCAAGACGGAAGGAAAAGCGCGTGGAGAGAAACCCCACTATGATGGCGATGCCAATCACTAACAACAATCTTGTTTGTACAGCGCTCCGTTTCATAATCAGCCTACAATGTTTCTTTTTGCCAATACATTTTCCGCTAACACCAATCCGACAAATGACAGGATGAGGAAATACAAAATATCTTTTGAGTCAATCACCCCGCGTGAAATCGAATCGAAGTGCGTGGTCATGCTGAAGTAATGCAACACGTCAGAAACAATTCCCGGAGAGCCGGAAGAGAGCACATCGAAGATGATGAGGAAGAAAACGCCAACCAGCAATGCAACAAGAAACGCTACGATTTGATTATTGGTGATGCTGCTGGCAAACATGCCGATGCTGATATAAACGCTGCTCATTAATATCAATCCAAGGTAGCCGCACCAGATTGCTCCGTGGTCAACATCGCCAAGCTGGGTAAGCGTGATATAATAGGGTAGGGTGAAGACCAAGGCAATTAATATCAAGAGCAAACACGCGAGTGATTTTCCAAAAACAATTTGCCAATCGCTCACTGATTTTGTCTGGAGTAATTCAATGGTGCCGGTTCTGTTTTCTTCTGCAAGCATTTTCATGGTGAGCGCGGGAATGAAGAAGAACAGCGTCCAGTAAGCAACACCGAAGAACGGTTCTAAAGTAACTTGCCCGCGCAGAAACACGTCACTGCCGTAAATCCAGGTGAAGAAGCCGCTCATGCCAAGGAACACCACGAGCAGCACATACGCTACGAGCGAATCAAAAAATGAAACCAGTTCTCTTTTCGCAATAATCCAAATTGCTTTCATTTGCTTTACTTCTATCTATTTACGAATAACCAAAATTCAATTTTCAAACGAATCATCATTCCCCTGTCTGCGCTCATTGCCAGCGCACCCCCCTTCGCCTGAGCACAAATGCTTTCGCGCAAGGGAGACATCATAGTCGCGGAGCAGTTGTTATTTGGAATTTGAATCTTGGTCATTACTTAGTTCATCGTAAGTTCTCTGAAAATATCTTCGAGCTTCGTTTCCAGCGGAGTCATCTCTGTCAACATCCATTGGTTTTTCACGCACAGTTCAAACACCGCTCTGCGCGAACTTGCATTCGGCTTGCTTTGAATGGTGAATGAAGATTGTCTGTTTGCTATCGCATCCACCATCGCTACTGAATCTAATGCCTGCACTCCTTTGATGATGCTGTTTGCATCTCCATTCTCAATCGTTACCTTCAGCACTTCCTGTCCTTGCGCCTGTTTGCGTAGCGTGTTGGGCGTTCCATCTGCTACGATTTTTCCTTTGCTGATAATTAAAATTCTATCACATGTTGCTTCTACTTCCGGCAAAATGTGCGTGCTGAGAATCACTGTTTTTTCTCGTCCTAAATCTTTAATGAGCTTGCGGATTTCAACGATTTGGTTGGGGTCAAGTCCTGTTGTCGGCTCATCGAGAATGAGCACTTCCGGGTCATGAATCATCGCCTGTGCCAAGCCCACGCGCTGCTTGTAACCTTTTGACAACTCTATGATTTTTTTGTGCTTCTCCGCATCCAGTCCACACTTGCGCACCATTTCAATCACACGGTCGCGCATTTTTTCTTTTGCCACGCCCTGCACACCCGCCATGAATTCAAGATATTCAATCACGTGCATATCGGTATAGAGCGGGTTGCTTTCCGGCAGGTAGCCGATTTTCTTTTTCACCTGCTCGGCATGTTCCATCACATTGAGGTTGCCGATATAAGCATTGCCGGTGGTGGGCGCCATGAAGCAGGAGATGATTTTCATGGTGGTGGTTTTTCCCGCACCGTTGGGTCCGAGGAAACCAAGAATCTCACCCGGCTTCACTTCAAAGCTGATGTTGTCAACCGCCCGTTGCGGTCCGTAAGTTTTTGATAAGCCTTCTACGCGAATATTCATGTGTGAAAGAAAAAGCGTGGCAAAAATAAAGAAAGGAAACAGTTTCTTTCAAGTAAAAAAAAGTTAAACCTAATTAATGTGGAGTTTTATAAATTAGCCAAATGCTGCATGGAATTCAAACTATTCCTGCGGAAGCGATTGGGGAATTTTTGACTGGAATAGAAGATGAGATTGTTGCGGGCAGGCTCACGTATGAAGAACAAACGCCTCTATTGATTGCGGCTATGATTGGCAAGAGCGACAGCGCATACTGGCAGGAGCAAATCGTCACACCGGGTGCATGGGCTAATTATTTGAATGCCGACAATGCCATTAATTACATGCACGTGAACAGTTGGGTTTCCGCTTCGATGCAAGGCGCGTTGCTGAGTTACGGTTTAATGCGCCAACCGCAAATTCAACTGCTCGATATTATCACCTCCATGATTGGCGCCACGGGCTTAGTAGCAGGGAAGGTGGTGTGGGGGTGTACGTCATTCTGAGGGAGCGAAGCCACCGGTGAACTGCAAAGCGGAAGTATATTTGCCCCACATCCTGAATTCTTCATGCACCGCCTGCTGCTATTTTTTATTTCCTCAATTCTCCTCACCGGCTGCGCGGGAACCAAGCGACTTCCGCCCGGTGAAGTCTTTGTCGAAAAGGTGCAGGTACGTTTGATGAATCCGGAAATGGTAAACAAGAAATCAAAAGTGAAAGATGCGCTTTCAAGCAAAGCTGCGCCTAAGCTCAATTCAAAATTTCTTGGACTGTTTCGCACCAAGTTGTGGCTTTACACCCATGTGAAGGAACCGAAAAAAGAAAAGGGATTAAGACACTGGCTGAAATATAAAAGAGGCGAAGCGCCCTCCTATTTTTATGCAGATGAGTGCGAACGCGCTGCGCTCACGATGGAAAAATACCTGGAAGACAACGGCTACTTCCGCGCGCGCGTAAAGATGGATACCGTGATGCGCAAGAAAAACGCGCAGGTAATTTATTCTGTCACTGTTAACGGACAATATTTTGTGAGGAATATTCTGCTTCCCGCAGGTGATGACGAAGTGAGCCGCATTATTAAAGACAACAAGCGCAAACTGCTGATTCGTACGGGAGACGCTTACAGCATGGACATGCTGAAAGCGCAACGCGAAACATTTGCAACGCTCGTGCGAAGCGAAGGCTATTATGATTTCAACCGCGAATACATTTATTACTATGTGGATTCCACAATTGGCAATCGCAAGCTCGACATTTACTTCCGCTTGAAAGAACCTTCAGATTCAACGCAGCACATCAAATATTTTATCAGTCATGTCACCATCTATCCTACCTACTCGATTGACGATACTGTGACGCGCGCGCGCTATGATACGTTGAGCGGGGAAGGATACACCATCATTCAGCCCGAGGTCTTTTTGAAACAGAGAGCCTTGCTGACAAACATCAGGCTCAGGCAGGGAGAGACGTTTTCGCAGCGCAACCACGCCAATACCGTAAATCGGTTTCTCGACATGGGCATCTTCAAGTATGTAAATATCCGCTATGAGAAAAAGGGAGATTCGCTTGATGTCATCATGCAACTCACGCCCGCCAACACACAGGATATTACAGGCGAGGTCAACTTAAATACCGCTACCGGAAATTTTCTCGGAGTGGGCGCAAGCGTTGGTTATATGCACCATAACCTTTTCAAAGGAGGCGAGATGCTGAACATCAGCGCTTCAGCAAATCTTGAATTACAAATCAACAGCGGCAGCACGCTCATCAACACGATGGAAGTGACTGCGCGTGCCGAGTTGGGATTCCCGCGCTTCATGCTGCTCTTCAAAAAAAATTACAAGTTTGACCTGCCTTATGTGCCGCGAACAAATCTTGGCATCACCGAAACTTATCAGAGACGCATTGAATACTATACAATCAACTCTATTATCACCGATTTCGGCTATGACTGGCGCAAAAACGAAAAAGTACGCCACATCTTCACGCCCTTCTCCGTCAATAATATCCGTATGTTCAGCATTACATCCGACTTTGAAGACATCCTTGCTGAAAATCCTGTGTTGAAGTCAAGCTTTGAAGATGTGCTCATCGTTGGCAATGCTTACAGTTTAGTTTACACCGGCTCGCAGAAGGGAACTGACAGAAGTTATGGCTACTTGCGCCCAAACATTGAGAACGCAGGTAACTTCCTCTACTTTGTAAATTCAAAAACGAAGCCTGATGAAGAAAAACCCTACACGATTTATAGTCGCCCTTATGCCAGTTACATTAAAGTGGATGGTGATGCGCGCTATTTTTTAAAACTCACGCGAAAGCAATCGCTTGCTGCGCGTATCATCGCGGGCATCGCTGTTCCGATGGGTAATTCCGAGGTTATACCGTACATGAAGCAATTTTTTATTGGCGGCTCCACAAGTGTGCGCGCATGGCGTTTGCGAGCGCTCGGTCCGGGCAGCTATTCTAATCCTTACGCAGCCCAGCTTGACTATTTCCCCGACCAAACGGGCGACATCAAGCTGGAAATGAATCTCGAATACCGCTTCACCATCGTGAAATTCTTTAAGGGCGCGCTTTTCGCAGATGCGGGAAACATCTGGCTCCTCAACGAGGACCCGCAACGCCCGGGCGGTGAGTTTGAAGCGAGTCGCTTTTACAAAGAAATCGCCATCGGCTCAGGCGTGGGCGTGCGGCTCGACTTTGACTTCCTTGTGATTCGCACCGATGTGTCCATGCCGCTGCGCAAACCCAGCCTCCCCGAAGGCGACCGCTGGACTTTTGACAAACTCTATTTCAGCAACAAGGACTGGCGCAGGGAAAACGTGATTTGGAATATCGCAATCGGGTATCCGTTTTAGGATGCTGATAAAAATGAGGAAAGTCTCTATTACATGCCACAGCGCGTGTTTACAGGAGTATCCATTCTCAATCCAACCACGAACTTTGTAACTTTCCCTTCGCATTATACTTCGCTTTGAAAAAAATAAAACGGCTTATTAAATACACGGCTATTGCACTTTTTGTGCTGTTGCTGTTGATTACGGTTTTGCTTGCCTTGCCTCCGGTGCAAACTTTTATTGCGAAGAAAGCCACTTCGTTTCTTGCTGAAAAAACAGGCGCGCGCATTTCAATCGGGAAAGTGGCGATTCGTTTACCTGACAACCTGAGCCTCAAAGAGATTTACCTCGAAGACCTTCAAAGCGATACCGTGCTTTATGCAGGCAACCTGAAAGTAAACATCAGCTTGTTTGGTTTGCTTCGGCAAAAAATCTCTATTGATAATGTACTCCTGGAAGATGCCGTGGTGAATGTGATTCAGGATAAGCAGGACGGCAAATTCAATTTTCAATATCTGATTGATGCATTTGCAAGCGATCAACCAACTCCAAAAGACACCACTCCAAGTTCCTGGATTTTTTCCATTCAATCGGCAGAGTTGAAGCATGTGCGCACACATATTCATTTATCAAGTGTTGAGATAAAAGGCGCAATCGGTGAGTTTTCCGCGGAGACAGATGAATTTGATATTACAAAACGGGTGATGGACTATGAGCATGTCCGCCTGAAAAACTCTGCTGTTGCAATCGTGCTGCCCCAACGCGACACACTCTTAATAAAAGAGGTTGATACTTCCCCGGCAAGACTGCTCTATATTATGCCTGACATCGGCTGGACGATTAAAGCCCATGAAATTGATTTTGCAAATAATGTTATTTCACTTGATGATAATGATAAAAAGCCGCAGCCCAACGGCATTGATTATTTACATCTTGCGGCAACCAATGTCAATATTCAAATCAGCGATGCCTCGTATGTGGGGCATGTGCTGAAAGCCGACATCGGCAACATCTCCATGAAAGAGAAAAGCGGTGTTGACCTCAAAGAACTCCACGGAAGTTTTCTGATTGATGAAACTTCTATCAGATTAGATAAACTGAATGCCGAATTAAATGATAGTCGAATTACGATTGCAAATTCTGCTGTCTTGAAATTTCAAGATTTAAACGCGCTCGCGGAACTTTCAGATGATGTGGGTATAGAAATTTCACTGAGTAAGAGTCACATCATACCTGCGGATTTAATGTTGTTCGTTCCGCAGTTGGGCGAACTCCAAAGCGTGAATCTCAATGCGGTTGATTCAATTTACATGGATGGCGCGATTGGCGGCACAGTCGGAAATCTTTCCGCAAAAAACTTTATCTGCTCGCTGAACAAGGATGCAATGCTCCGTTTAGATTTTCATGCTGCCGGATTGCCCGATATTGATAAAGCTGTTTTTACCTTGAACATTGAAGATTTCTCTGTCACGCCTTCATTCATTTCTTCACTCATGAAAACCGAATTGCCGGATGAAGTCACGCGGCTTGGGAAAACAAATCTGAAGGGTAAATACAACGGAACAATCCGCGACATGAATTTTGACGGAACAATTTTTACACAGGCAGGAAACATTTCTCCAAACCTTCATGTGCAGTTTAA
This sequence comes from Chitinophagales bacterium, assembly GCA_034440455.1. Classification (GTDB taxonomy): domain Bacteria; phylum Bacteroidota; class Bacteroidia; order Chitinophagales; family CAIOSU01; genus JAWXCB01. The sequence continues at coordinate 4,181 of JAWXCB010000132.1, read as the reverse complement.
TGATGATTACACGAATGCATCTTACGAAGGAAAAGTTGGTCTTGAAAATTTTCAATTGGGACATGTGCTTGCCGACACTACAATTGGTAACATCTCCTTGCAGGCGAACATCAAAGGGAAGGGGTTATCATTAGAAGCATTGCAGGCTGATTTGAAAGCCGAAATAAAAGAGGCAACCTATAACAAGTACGCTTATCAAAACATCGTTGTTGATGGCAACATCAATAAGAAAAAATTAACAGGCAATGCGGGCATCAACGATGAAAATGTAAAATTCGATTTTGCAGGCTTTATTGATTTGAACGATTCTATCCCTGATTTTCGCTTTGAAGCAACACTCGACACGCTAAATCTCCAGCCGCTTCATTTCACCGACTACAATCTTTTCATCCGCGCTGAACTCACCGGAAATTTCAACGCAAGTTCGAATGACAATTTCAACGGACGCGCAGCTATCACCAATATTCGTTTTGGAAACGATTCCCTGCGCTGTTCATTGGATTCTCTTGTTGCATCAGCCTCCACAGAAGGCGCTACAAAAACCATCAAGGTGGAATCGGATATTATCAATGCGACACTCACCGGTGATTTCAATAGCGCAACTCTGCCCGCTTTGTTTACCAACTACCTGAACAATTATTTTCCGATTGGGCAAGTATCCATGAATGCCAAAACAATTCCCGACCAAAATTTCAACTTGGTGGTAACTGTCAGCAAGCCACTCGATGCTGTGCGCGTTTTCCTTCCACAGATTTCAGAATGGGATACTGCTTCTGTCACTGCGCGATTCGACAATAGAGCAAAATTATTTCACTTGAAGGCTGAAGTGCCGGGTGTTATTTATGACAGCATTGCAATTGAAACCATCTCCATCCTTTCATCAGGAAATAAGGATACCCTGAATTTCTCCGTAACAATGGTTAACGCTGATTACAACGGTCAAATGAAAGTTCCGCTTGCTTCATTGTATGCAAGCGCATCAAACAACATTCTTAACCTCGACATGACAATTGATAGCGACAGCATCAGGCGGCTTGGCATGGCGGCAAGTATTTCCGGTATGCCGGAAAATAGATTGAGAGTGAATTTGAAAGACGGATTAATCATCAATGACGAAAAATGGACGGTGAGCACTGACAATTTTATTGATTACCGCGCAGGATTTCTTCATGTGCATCATCTTGACATTTCAGAGCGCAACCAGAAGATTTCAATCTCCAGCCCGCAGAACACCAGCGATATAATCAACATTGCCTTCAATGAATTCGACCTTCGTGAACTATCTGATTTTGCGGGATTCTACAATCTCGCGCTCGATGGCAACATCAACGGTTCTTTGACGCTAAACGATATTTTCAGCAAGCCCTCATTCACTGCTGACATGAGCGTAAACGACATCGCATTCAATCAAAATCCAGTTGGCGACCTCCGCCTGAATGCATTTCAGCAAGGTGATAATATTAATGTGAAGATGGAACTGACTGGAGATGAAAATGATTTAGCTGTAACAGGAAAAGTATTTCCCCAAAGCGGTACAATGAATCTCGATATCAATATGAAGCGCCTGAACCTGAGCGCGGCTGACCCGTTTCTCAAAGATTATTTTAAAGACAGCAAAGGCTACTTCACGGCACAACTTACGGCAGAAGGCGCATTTGCAAAACCATCACTCAATGGAAACATCAGCCTGCGCGGCATTTCCACGTTTGCCGTTTATCCCAATGCGCGCTACACATTTGCGGACAGCCGCATTGATGTCAGCGCTGACCGTATCACCGTGCACCGCATGGAAGCGTTTGATGAGCAAAACAGGAAAGTGACGCTTGACGGATTTATGTCACATGATTATTTCACCAATATCAATTTCGACATGAAGGTCAATTCAGATGAGTTCCTTTTCATGAATACACCGAGGAATAACGATTTTTTCTATGGAAAGATTTTGCTCGGTGTCAACGCGCATCTCACGGGTACGCCTGAGTCGCCTGTCGTGGAAGCGAAGGTATCCACGAAGCCGGGTACGAGCGTGTCTGTTCAACCGCTGACACAAAAAGAAAGCATCAAGCAGGAAGATTTCGTGCTTTTCCAAAGTCCGCCTTTCGATGTTGCCGATGAGGATTCGGTCATTGCCGCGCAGCTTCAATACAAGGCGAGAGTCACCGGCATTGATCTTCGTCTTGCGTTTGAACTCACGCCCGATGCCGAACTGCAAATCATCATTGACCCGTTTGCAGGCGATAAACTTGTCTGCAAAGGCGCTGCAAACCTCAGTGTATATATTCCGCCAGCCGGCATCCCTCAGGTGAACGGTTCCTACATTGTTGAATCAGGCGAGTACTCCTTCAGCTACCAGCGCTTCCTCAAGCTGAAGTTTGAAATCACTAAAGGAAGCCGCATTGATTTTGCCGGTGACATCATGGACGCGCTGCTCGACATCAACACCACCTACACGGCAAAAGCCTCCACCTACGAGCTGATATCCGCAGAGTCGGCTTCGATGAGCGCTTCTGAAATTTCGGCTGCTAAAAAAAGAGTTCCGGTAGATGTGATTCTAAAAATAAGAGGTGAAATTGCAAACCCGGAGTTGACTTACGACATCCGGTTGCTGGAAAACATGGGCAACATTACCAGCAGCGCAGTTGAGCGCAAGTTGATGCAACTGCGGCAAGACCAGGCGGAACTCAGCAAGCAAGTCGTGGCGCTGCTCGTTTTTAAAAGTTTCATGGCTGACTACAGCACAGGCGGCACCGATTGGGGAATCGCAAGCGCCAATGTCGCGCTGCAAAGCGTGAGCGGGATGATTTCCAACCAGCTCAGCAGATTATCTGCTTTAAAAGATGGACTGGAAGTCAACATTGATTTAACTTATTTTCAAGATGAATTTAGCACAGGAACAACCACCAGCACCGAAAACGTTACCGAGATGGGATTCGACATCTCCCAAAAATTTTTAAACGATCGCCTCGAAGTTTCCGTTGGCGGCAACGTGAACCTCGATAATTCCGCCAGCGGTCAGTCGGGCGATGTCTCCAACATCACCGGTGATTTTGCAATTGAATATAAGCTCACCGATAACGGGAAATACCGCGTGAAGGTTTTCCGCACCGGCAACTACGACATGGTGAACCAATCGAATGTTTACAGGACGGGCGTGGGGTTAACGTACAGGCATTCGTTCCGCAGCGTGCTGCCAAAGCGGAAGGAAGAGAGGGAGAAAAAGAAAGAGGCGAAATGAAGCTATTTGGGTTAGTGTCCTTTGTGCGTCCTAGCAGCGAAAATATGCTTCCGTCTTTTTTTACATCGCTCATTTTCATTTTTTGCCTTGCGATTGCAACTACTTTTTCATTCTCCAGTTTTCAGAAATCCATGTTCGCTAAAACAATACTGATTACCTGATCAGTGCTTTTCAACTCTTTATTTTCCAAGATGCCGATGATGTGCGTAATCTCCTCTACCTCCGACTCATCAATTTCTCTGATGATGTCATCAATCGAAATATAAATCCCCTCAGCCTCCAATGATTTTAAAGCAGCGGGCAGTTCATTCACCTTCTTATTGATATTTGCTTTTGTTTTGGCGGGAATCACTTGTATCACGCAATGCTCATTTGTAATTCCTTTCACTATGATCGCAGGGAGATAATACCACGTTGCCGTTGCTCCTATAACCAGCAGCACGATTATTACTCCCAGTATTTTTAAAAATTTTGACATTTTCTTTTGTGCAAATTAGAAGGATGAATATAGTTCAACTTGTAATAAGTTGAAATAAAAATGTTGTTCAATTTTTTTTTGATTGTCAGACAGGTGTCTCCTACCTGAAACATTCCGTCCACTCGTTCGTATATCTCCAAGCATTAATCTGTACATAACCCTAAACCCTAACCCTATGTACCAATTATCCGTTTGCAGAACTGCGCTTCTGCTATTCACTTTTTTCTTTTTGAATTTTTCAGTGTCGGCTGTCGCTGTTCCGTGTGATTCAACCAATCTTTCAGTAGTTGTTGGCTATGGCGGTGATAACACCAACTGCCAGCTTCCCTGCAACGGTCAAGTTTATGGTAACGTGACTGGCGGAAAAATTCCTTACAATTATTCATGGAACAATGGCGCGACAACACAGAATCAAATTGGCGTTTGTCCCGGAATTTATATTCTGATGGTGGTTGATGCTGATGGTTG
>JAWXCB010000131.1:0-3390 GCA_034440455.1 Chitinophagales bacterium | reverse complement strand
CGCTTCATCAAGCAGTGCTATCTGTCCCGGTGATTCCTTATTTGTTGGAGGTGATTACCAAACAACAGCAGGTATTTATCTCGACACAATTCCTGCATTGACAGGATGCGATACGATTCGCACAACAACACTTACCCTCAATAGCAATATCTATCTCACTGGCGATATTTCCATCTGTGCCGGAGACTCTGTGTTTGCAGGTAACGGCTATCAAACAGCAGCAGGAACTTATTATGACACGATAGCAGGAACAATCGGCTGCGATACTATTCTCATTACCAACCTCACGATACGCAATCCGGTTTCCGCATCAGCCACCGTTACCTTGTGCGCAGGAGATTCTGTATTTGCCGGTGGCGATTATCAAACAACAGCAGGCGTTTATTCGGATACTTTCCTTGCATCGAATGGGTGTGACAGTATTCTACTGACAAGTGTTATCGTGAATGATACTTTCCGCACAAACATCTCAGTATATCTCTGCCCCGGTGATTCAGCGTATGCCGATGGCGCGTGGCAAACTGCGCCCGGTGCTTATTCCGATGATTTCCTTTCGGCACATGCCTGTGACAGCACTGTTGTCACAACCGTTTTTATCAATTCGTTTATCCAGGTTCAGTCGGATGTTCCGCTGTGCGAAGGCGACAGTTTCTTTGCCGGAGGAAGCTGGCAAAATGTTTCAGGGAATTACATTGACACCTTCCTTGCATCAGGCGGATGCGACAGTGTCGTGACAACTGTGTTGACGGTTTATGATACGAGCGTAACAACGGTTGCCGCAAGAATCTGTGAAGGTGATTCTGTGTTTGCCGGAGGAGCGTGGCAAACTTTAGCAGGGCAATACATTGACACACTGCAAAGCGCGGAAGGGTGTGACAGCACGGTAATCCTGAATCTTTCTGTTGATACAGTCATCCCTATTCCCGTTAATGCTGCGATATGCGCGGGCGAAAGTTATTTTGCCGGAGGTGCGCTGCAAACGGTTTCTGGCATCTATGCCGACTCGTTCATCGCATCCACAGGCTGCGACAGTATTGTTACGACAACCCTGACCGTTGCGGATACGTTTCTGCAAACATTCACAGTTTACATTTGTGCGGGCGATTCCTTCTTCGCAGCGGGCGCATGGCAAACACAAGCCGGAAGCTATACAGATTCGCTGAACAGCATATCAAGTTGCGACAGCGTAATCATCACCAATCTTTTCATTGAAACTGTAATAGAGGTTTTTCCTGCTATAACAATTTGCAATGGCGACAGCACATTTGCAGGCGGTGCTTGGCAAACACAAGCGGGAACATTTGTTGACTCCTTCATCGCAACGGGTGGATGCGATAGTGTCGTAACCACTTCCATCACAGTAGCAGATACTTTTTATACCGTTAGCACATTCACCCTTTGCGAAGGCGATTCGTTTTTTGCCGGAGGCGCATGGCAAACAACAGCAGGGCAATATGTTGATCGCTTCCTGAGCAATTCAGGTTGTGACAGCACAGAAGTTTATGTGCTCTCCTTTGATACTATTCCCCGCAGCAGTTCTTCTGAAATCATTTGCGATGGCGACAGCTTGTTTTTGGAAAATGATTGGCAAACCACTTCAGGAGTTTACACCGACACGTTTCTTTCCTCGAATGGCTGCGACAGTATTCACACCACCACGCTCACGGTAAATCAAATTGCCGCTTCGGGCTTTGATGCTACTCTCTGCGAAGATGCAACCACTACCCTCTCCGTTTCCGGCAGCTATTTTTCTTATTTATGGAATCCCGGTGGAGAAACAAGTGCTGTAATTACAACAGGCGCGGGCGATTATGTGTTAACCGTTGGTGATGCAGACGGATGCAGCGACACTGCTGCTTTTCGAGTAAGTGAAAGTCTTGTTTCCATTTTCGCGACCCCGAATGACACTACAATATTGCAAGGCGCAAGCGTCATAATTTCTATCCTTGGAGGAAACAGCCAATTGAATTATTCATGGACTCCATCTACAAACCTGACTTGCACCGATTGCAGCACCTCAATTGCAACGCCTGATGACGACATTCTATATACCATCTCAGTTACAGATTCACTTGGATGCACGGACGTAGCTACCGTTCAGATTTTTGTGGACACGATTCCGCTCCCGCGCATTTATGTCCCAAATGCGTTTACGCCAAATGGCGATGGCGTGAATGACGCGTTCTTCGTGTATGTGAAAAATGAACTCACCTTTCACCTGCTCATCTTCGACCGCTGGGGTGAAATGCTCTTTGAAACAACCAACCCGCTTGAAGGCTGGAACGGAGAATATCGAGGCAAGCTCTGCAATCCGGGTGTTTATGTCTATTACGTGGACGTAAAATTTGCCGACAACACTGAGCCTGATGACTTTAGCGATTATCAAAAGGGCAGCCTGACGCTCATCCGGTAGTTTATGTCTTGGCAGACTTGTTCCGCCATCCCCTATATCAATCAGTGTGATGGTTTACTTCATGAGATGCCGGAACAAGTCCGGCATGACACAGCAATGACACACAGACGCGAACCGAAATAAAAGTTGAACCGTATAAATGGCAGGCGTATCTTTGTCTGAAGGGGTTAAAGTTGACACTCCGCAAGGATTTGCCAACAATACACAGAACATGAACAAGGGATTTAAAATAGTAATTACTTCTGTTTTTTTCACTGCATTCTTTGCAGCGGAATGTTTTGCCGCGCCCTTGCCTCCCGCAAGTGGAACCCCGCTTGACCCTGTTTCCTTGGTGCTGCTTGGCGCAGCAGGCGCTCTTGCAGGAAAAAAGTATTACGACTCCAAAAAAGAGAAAGAGTAAGTCTTTTAGCAGTTAACTTCTTGCGCCTTTTCATTGCCCCATTGGAATTACTCGCTTTGCGCCAGCTAAAATGCTTGCGATAGATCAGAGGGTAAAAAAGCATTTTTAAAACCGCCCTTCATGACATTGAAGCGAGCGAAGACGGAAACGCTTTACAAAAAAAACGCATGAACATATTAGAACAAAAACAACAAAGCCCGTGCGCTTTTTTTTGCGCTACGGGCTTTGTTGTTTTAAGCCTGTTGCATTTCCTAAGCAACGCGAGGGCTTGGGCGGTCCAAAGCGGTTTTTTAAAACGCTTTGATTGGTGTGATTTACTCGCTCCCCTTCTCAGGCAGGTAAAGAGAGTTGTATGCTCAGCAAGTGTAGTCTGTTGACTGACGACTGTCGTCTTTCATTACAGCACTCTTGCCAAGGCAGGTTCTGACATTACGCTCAACCCGGCAGAATTAATTGCCACCACTGAAAACCAATAATATTGGTTGTGGTTTGGCAGGTTTTCCGCTTTGTAGGATGCCTTTGAAGAATAGCCAAGCAATTCCCAATTTGGGTTTTGGCTGGCGGGGTCAACCTGGGT
>JAWXCB010000130.1:0-60692 GCA_034440455.1 Chitinophagales bacterium | reverse complement strand
TTGTTACGGAACAATGTTTCATGGTTACAAATCTTCGTTCCGTTGTTACGGAACAATGTTTCATGGTTACAAATCTTCGTTCCGTTGTTACGGAACAATATTTCATGGTTACAAATCTTCGTTCCGTTGTTACGGAACAATATTTCATGGTTACAAATCTTCGTTCCGTAGTTACGAAACTTCGTTCCGTAACTACGAAATGAAGTGTGCAGCCGCACGGTAGTGTCCAAATGGCGCAAAATTTCGCTGCGCTTAAACCTATCGCAAAAACTCACGCCAAATTGTCGGAAATGAAAGCTAAAATGAGGAGAGAAATACAGTCAGGGATGAACGAGGGTATCACTATACTTCTTGCATAATTCACATCAAATAATTAATGCCTTATTCGTATTGAGTTTTGAGTTTAAGGTTCTATCCTATTGACTGGCCGCTGTTGACTTCTTCAAGCAAATACTGCTACCCTTCTGGCAACTACGCTACGAGTAAAAGCGATAAAGAAATGAAATCAGTACGCACCACCTCCTGCATCCTCATAGCTTGTGGCGAAACATGATAGCACAAGTCAGGCTGCCCTCATTGCACGCGCAGAAACTTGCGCTATATCAGGGTCTGCTTGCGCTGCAAAATCCCCTATCTTTGCCATTCATTATTTACGTGAAATGAGCAAGTTCAACACCATCGAAGAAGCGATTGAAGACATCCGCAAGGGCAAGCTCGTGATTGTGGTAGATGACGAAGACCGCGAAAACGAGGGCGACTTTATCACCGCTGCGCACAATGCCACTCCGGAGGTCATTAACTTCATGTCGAAGCATGGCAGGGGATTAATTTGCGCCCCCGTGATTGAAGACCGCTGCGAAGAGCTACAGCTTGATTTGATGGTGGGGGAAAACACTTCACTGCACAGCACGCCCTTCACCGTTTCCATTGACTGGCGTGGTCCCGGAAGTTCGACAGGTATTTCCGCCACCGACCGTTCCAAAACGGTGCTTGCGCTGATAAATCCAGATACGAAGCCGCATGATTTGGCAAAGCCGGGGCACATCTTTCCGCTGAAGGCAAGAAGAGGCGGAGTGTTGCGCAGGGCGGGGCATACGGAGGCAACGATTGATTTGGCGCGTCTGGCGGGCTTTGAGCCTGCGGGTGTGCTGGTAGAAATCATGAATGAAGATGGCTCCATGGCGCGTCTGCCTGATTTGTTTGTAATCGCAGAGCAGTTTGATTTGAAGATTGTGTCCATCGAGGCGCTGATTGAATATCGCATGAAGCAGGAGCGGCTGATTGTGAAAGAAACGGAGGTGAAGCTGCCTACCAAATACGGTGAGTTCAGGCTTATCGCCTATTCACAGGTAACTACCGATGAGGTGCATCTTGCATTAGTGAAAGGGGAATGGAAAAAAGGTGAACCTATTTTGACTCGCGTTCACTCCTCCTGCGTTACGGGCGATATTCTTGGTTCGCTGCGTTGCGACTGCGGGGAGCAACTCCATGCTGCAATGCAGATGGTGGAAAAGGAAGGCAGAGGCATTGTGCTTTATATGAAACAGGAAGGCAGGGGAATTGGATTGCTTAATAAGTTGAAAGCCTACAAGTTGCAGGAAGAAGGCAAAGACACGGTTGAAGCGAATATTGCGCTGGGTTACGACATGGATGCCCGCGACTATGGCGTGGGGGCGCAAATCCTGCATGACCTTGGCATCAGCAAAATGCGTCTTATCACCAACAACCCGCGCAAGCGCACGGGCTTAATCGGCTATGGGCTTGAGATTGTTGAAAATATTCCGCTTGAAGTAAATCCCAATCCCCACAATGAGCGTTACCTGATTACCAAGCGCGATAAATTGGGGCATGAAATTTTGAAGCAGCTTTAACGCTTCAGATAAAGAGCAATCACCCGGTTAACCTCCCCACTCTCATATTTCTTCAAGATTGATACCTGCAAATCTTCACCATGAAGCATGTACAGTTTTAGAGCTTTGAAAAACTACCGTCATTGCATCCGCCTGAGGCGGATTGCGAGCGAAGCAATCATCTGATAGTCTTTCAGAAGGAGATTGCTTCTGGAATAGCCTGCACACAAGCTAAAATTCTCTCGCAATGACGCATTATTTTAGTTTTTTTCAAAGAACTCAGTTTGTTAAAATAAGATTCTGAGTTCATTCTTTCTTTCAGCACAGCAACGCAAAACGATACGTTATTAAACGTAGGTGTTTACACTTAGTTTTTTAATAGCCTTTTAACAAGCGTCTAATGCCTTTTAAAGTTCTCAGATGCTACTTTGCTTTGGTAAAATTCTGTTTGGGCTTAGTTTTTTAAGCACTGTAGCGGGAATAGCCAAGTAAAATGCAAAAGTCTTTATTCGCCCTCTTTTTCCTTTTAATTGCTGGACAGGTAAAATCTCAAGTCATGGATTTGTTCAATGGATTTGACTTGTCTGCAATTCAGGCAGGCGATTCATTTGCTCTGGAAATTAAGAACAACGGAACAGAGCCTGCCACATTCTATCCTCTCACCGCTTTAGACAGCCCGGGTAATTACTTATTTCTATCAGAAGAAAATTATTTTTCTTACCTGAAATCAACAGGGAATCAGATTGATGCTCTCCGCGCTCACGCCCGAATCGTTAAATCGCCTTATTTCTTTGTAGGCCAAAAACCCGTTAGTGAATTAGACAATGGCTCCTTTCAAAAGGAAATTGCGGAGAAGAAGTATGCTTTTCCTCAATGGTTTTTAACCAGTTGCCACTATGAATGCGGTGAATTTGCTGCGATGGGTGCCTCCCAATTAATCAAGTCAGGCGTCTTCGAAAAAGACAGCATTTGGGCATTAAATCTTTCTGACTATCATTCGTTAGGTGAAGGAATTGTGAATGGCGATACGCTTTTGATTGATTTTGATTCTGAAATGCCTCGTTTTTTAGATACGCTTCCCAATGGCAGTTATATGGCAGCATCAGATGCCTATCTGCATCCTGAATATTTCTATCAACAAAGTGAATATGCACTTTGTAATGAAAATGATTCCTGTTGGTTCGTTGAGAAAAGTACAGATAGCTATGTCGGTTTTTTTCAGGACACTTCCGTGTTTGCCCGCTATGCAAATCATGAAATTGAACCGCAAAGCATGTCAGGCGCATGGACGCTGTGCGCAGGTTGTTCTATTGTTTTTGAATGGAAGGCGCCAGAATATGTTTTGGATGCCAGTGATTCCAACACTGCGCTATTATTTGATTCCCTTATGGCTATCATCGGAAATCAACCAATTGACACCTTAGCACTGGGTGCGGTTGCGCAGGCATTACTTGGCACCCCGACAAGAGAAAAAGCGATAGCAGCTTTGAACAATTTTAATGTCATTTCCGCAGAAGAATTAACTGATATAACCAAATCAGCCGCCTATCTCTATAATAATACCACCGTAAAACTGAGCATACCCGGTCGCGCAACTGGCTATGCGAGTAGTGATATTCAATTACCACTGGCAGTAAATAAGATTACCTCTGAAAACGGGTTGACTATTGGCGGACATTCCATCAGCCCGGGAAGCCATCAATTTAAACTTTGGACAGATGGTGGCATATTAGACGAAAAAGAAGACATTACTATTGCCGCAGACAGTTTCTACCATCTTACGGATTTGTACATTTCCGGGAATAATTCTGTAGAAATTGAGTTGTACTACAATCATCTCTTGTATGGATTTTTGCAAGGGATAAAAACAGAATTATTTTCATCAACTCCAAACCTTACCGTCACCGCTTACCCGGATATTACATCGGAAACGCAAACGCAAATTAAAATTCTTGATACCGTCTTCCCTAATCCAGCACAATCTGAATTATGGGTTTCCTCTTCCGGAATGCTCACTAATATATCGGGCGTATTCGTGCTTCAACTTGAGCAGGGAGTGAATGACATCAGCAAACTCAGCCCCGGAATTTATTTGTTCAACACCAACTCAACAACTCAAAAGGTAGTTAAATTCTGATTCCTCGTAAGGTCTTTTGCTTGCAGAAATTCCGCCATTAGCTTGTAATCAATATTCCTGAAGCGTGTTCGGATTTTAATCCAAGTTCATCTTCAGCATTTCCTCTACAATTACATGCAAATCATCAGAATGATAATCTTCACGGTTTGGAAGTCTTTTATGCCCGAGACGAACCACCACAAGGTTGCGTTCGGGAAAGGTGATAATGTATTGCCCCAGAATGCCCCGCTGACAAAATACCGGTGTTCCATAAGATGAAACCACCCAAAAGGAATAACCATAGTAAGGCGCAAGCGCGCCCGTTGTCGCCATTTGCACGAAGGAAGAATCCAATATCTGCGTGCCTTCCCAATTTCCCTGATGCAGCATGAGTTTACCGAATCGTGCAAAGTCGCGCGCATTAGAATTGAAGCAGCAGTAAGCCAATTCAGTTCCTTCTTCATCGGTGTGCCATGTGGCATCACGCTCTGCCTGCATGGGCTTCCACAGCCATTCAGAGGCAAGCTCGCTCAATGACTTACCGGTAGCTTTTATCAGCGCCAAACCCAGCAATTGCGTGGAGCCGCTTTGATAGTTGTAAGCAACGCCCGGCTTGCTCTCAATGGGCAATGAAAGTATTAACTGCCGTATATCATCGCCATAATATGCCTCTGCTGTTACGCTAAATGGATTCTTGTAGCTTTCCTCCCACTTCATGCCTGATGACATCGTAGAGAGATGCCACAGTTCGAGTTCCTTTGCAAAAGCGCCTGATAATTCAGGAAACAGCGTGACGACTTTCTGATTCCAGCTTTGAAAAATTCCTTTTTGTACAGCTACTTGCGCCAACATCGTTACAATGGATTTCGCCATTGAGAATGAATTGGAAAGCGAACTATCAGAATAGCCATCCCAATAATATTCAGAAAGGATGCTGTCGTTTTTGATAACAAGAAACGCTACGCTCTCCGTTTCATTCAGCGAAGATTGAAGCCGCTCAGACAACGGAGTCTTATTGTAATTCCGGCTAAGCGTCCACCCCCACCCTGCTCCGGCAGTTTCAATTTTTTTTGTGTGAAAAAATTGCGCATCATCAATGGTGGCAGAACTTGCCCCGTGCAGGTAGCTTGCCCATAGCCCTTTGATGAGATAGCCGTTGCCCGATAATTTAGCGATTGCGAAAAGCGAAATGATGAGGGCTGCAATTATGAAAAGAATCCTGCGTGTGGCTTTCATGCTAACTGTTTGAAAGCCCAAGATACTATTTCACTTACTATTTAAAACTCCTCCTGAGAAACTCCACCGTATTTTCCCGAAGAATCTTGCTCACCAATTCATCGGGCTTGTAGTGATACCAGAGGTTTTTGTGCAGCTTGGTTTTGTCAAGATATTCGGTGAGGTTGCGTTGCATGTCGTGAAAAGTTTCAGCATTCTTGTAAACATCCACATGCGAAATCGTGCCGTCATAGTCGCTGCCGATGCCGACAATATCCCATGCGGTAGGCTGTTTCACCGCGCGGATAATCTGAAAGATATTTTCCCAAATCAATTCTGAAAAGGCATCCGTCTTTTTCTGCACATCTTCCATCGCGCTGATTTCCTGTATTTTTTTTATTCCTCCAAGATTTCCCTTATCCATCATAATGCCAATCATGCCTTCTGATGCATGGATGATGCGAATTTCTTCATCGCTGATGTTGATGCTTCTGCGGTGCAGATAGCTGTGGCGGCTCTTGCGGTTGTGGTCTTTGATGTGGAGCGATTCCTCCATCGTTTCAAAGCCGTTCACTCCTGTATGACTGCACAGCACCGGGATTTTATCGGCAGGGTTCAGGTAGTTGTATTTGCTGATGAAATCATAATACTCTTTGCGTGATGCTACGCTCATGTGCTTGGTGTCGAGGATAACGCGCTTGCCGTTATGCCTGCCGAGCAATTCAAGAATCACATGCCTGCCAAGGTCGGTGATGCCCGCGTTGGTGCCTTTGCGCTGGTCAACCAATTGATTGAACGGAATCGGGATGCTTGGCGAGTGTCCGCACAACTGATTCCAAAAGTGATGCGCGAGGTTGATGCTGAAGGGGACGTGCGCCCATGCTTTCATCTCACGGATGTTATTTGTCAGTTCTTCTTTCAGTTGCTCGTGCGACATCTTTTCGGTGACGGGATTCCCACAGCCGAGCGCATGAGCGCCTTCAATAGAGAGAATGATGTTTACCGTGTTTGGCTCATTCTTCAGGTTCAGTTCTAACTCCGCATAGCTGTTCACAACTTTATATTGATATTGCTTACACGGACTTGCGCCTTGTCCTTTACTCACATATTGATACTCGCTGGTAAGCTCGTGGAAATAATGATTCTCCTGTTGTTGAATCGCAGTCACCCTTTCCTTTGGCATTCCTGAGATATGTTCCAGCACACTATTCACTTTCTCATCGCCTAATAGCAACTCAGGCACCTTGCGGAATTTCACAAAACCTTTCTCCACAGGATACATCGAAAGCACCGCCACACGCACCCCGCCTCTTGCAAGCTGATACAAATTACACTGCGATTCTTTTGCCATGGAGTTGGATTTCTTGCGAAACAGGCGCGTCAACGCATTATCGGTGTAGGGATGCTCAATATCATCCCACATTGTTTTCGTTGGATGCGGATGCCCGCTATTAAAAGATTTGAGATTAGGATGGCAATGGAGGTCGGTGTAGAAATTTGTGTTCATCAATCGTTGTGTTTTGAAATCAATAACAGTATTTAAAGAAACCCATTCCGAAAATCAAGAAAATGCTGCTTTCGCGCGTGTGATTTTAAAGACTTGACAAGTGCGACAGTGGTTGTATGGAACATTGATTTCTCTGAAACTTTTACTTTTCACTGTTAATTCGGGATATTTAGCGCATGAAAAATAAAACAATCGTCATCACCGGTGGCAATGACGGCATCGGCTATCAAACCGCACTTGAGCTTGCACACATGGGCGCACACATTATTATTGTGAGCCGCAATGAGCAGAAAGCGAAAGATGCCGTGCAGCAAATTAAATCTGCCACCGGAAATGAAAACATCCAATACGTGCTTGCAGACCTCGCAATCCAGCAAGCTATTCGCAAAGCAGCCACAGAAATTCGCAGTAAAGTTGAAGTTATTGATGTGTTGATTAATAATGCAGGCGGCACTTTCGGCTCGTATGAACTTACTGTTGATGGTTTGGAAAAAACTATCGCTACCAACCACTTCGCATACTTTCTACTCACAGGGCTGCTGCTTGATTTGATAAAAAAATCTCCGTCCGCCCGCATTGTGAATGTTTCTTCCGATTCGCACTATCGCGGGAAAATTGATTTCGATTCCTTCACCAAAAACAACAGCTACAACGTGATGAAGGCTTACGGGCAAAGCAAACTCGCCAACGTGCTGTTCACCTTTGAACTTGCAGAGCGCCTGAAAAACACGCAAGTCACCGTCAATTGCCTGCATCCCGGATTCGTGAAAACCCGCATCGGCAGCAAGTCGGGGCACTTTGCTGCTTCGCTCTGGATTTTGCTTACCAAACTTTGGGGAATGAGCGTGGAGGAAGGCGCGGCAACCAGCGTCTATCTCGCCACCTCGCCCGATGTGCAGGGAGCAACCGGAAAATATTTCACCAAATGCAAACCAAAAGAACCGAACGCCCTTGCTTACGATTCCGCTTTAAGAAAAAAACTGTGGGAGGTTTCAGAAAAACTTTCGGGATGCTTCTATACTTGAAAACTATTGTCCGACTAAAACTCCTCTGATTCCATATTCCTCCTACAGAAAATGACATAGGTAGGAAAATGAAAATCTTTGTTACCTTCAAAAAAACAACAATGAGGATTTAAAAACTTCCGCCTCTGTTTGCATGTTGGCGCAACAATACATGGTCTGAAAGACAAGTTGGCTAAGGAGTAAAGTTTGTTCTGATTCCGGAAACGAGAGTCTGTAATGTATGGAAATAACTGAATAGTAAGCATGGCGATATTTGCAAAAAACTACTTCCTCTCTCAAGAATAAACACCTCTTTTAAAGTCTTAGAATGTGCGTATCAACTCATTTAGACCCGAAAGTCCTGCTCCTCCTACCCTTCTCTGGGATGCTCCTGTTGAAAAAGTGGAACTTTGCCGACTCTACCAACGCATGATATATTTATCTATTGAAAAATTAGGCAAGCAGTTTCCTGATAAAATTCTGTTTGAAAACCTCACCTTCGGAATTAGCAAGGGAGAAAAGGTTGCGCTCATTGCAAACAACGGCACCGGCAAATCTACGCTGATGAAAATCATTGCGGGCAAAGACACGCCTGACAGCGGTGAGGTGTATCTGCGTGATACAATCAAAGTCGGCTATTTAGAACAAGACCCTTCTTTCAAAGGCGATTTCACGATTGACGAATTGCTGAACAGTGCGCACACCGAAGTGATGGCGGTGATTCGCCAATATGATAAAACGCTTGCCGACCAATCGGAACTACATAATGAGCAAACGCAAAAAGCCTTTGAGCTTGCCACTTCCAACATGGACAAATTTGATGCGTGGGATTATGAGCGCAGGATGAAACAGATACTCGACAAATTCAACATCCTTGACCTCAACCAAAAAATCAGTTCGCTTTCCGGAGGGCAGAAAAAAAGATTGGCGCTCGGACTCGCGTTGCTTGATAATCCTGATTTGCTGATTCTCGATGAGCCTACGAATCATTTAGATATTGACATGATTGAGTGGCTGGAAAAATATCTTTCGCAATCACAAGTCACATTGCTCATGGTGACGCACGACCGCTACTTTCTTGACCGCGTGTGCAATCTCATTCTTGAATTGAATGATGGAAAATTTTATCGTCATAAAGGCAACTACGATTATTTTTTAGAGAAACGCGCAGAGCGCGAAGAAGTGTTTAAAACGGAAATTGAAAAAGCGGGCAAGCAGATGAAGCGCGAACTGCAATGGATGCGCAGGCAGCCCAAAGCGCGCACCACGAAATCAAAATCGCGCATTGACAATTTTTATGAAATAGAAAAGAAAGCAGGAAGCGGAAAGAAAGTGGAAGAGCTGCGGCTCGAAGTAAAAATGTCGCGCATCGGAGGAAAGATTTTGGAACTGAAGAAAGTGCATAAGAGCTATGGCGATATAAAAATCATGGATGGCTTTGAGCATACATTTAAAAAGGGCGAGCGTATTGGCATCATCGGAAAAAACGGAGTGGGCAAAACAACATTTCTCAATATCATCACGCAAAAAGAACAAGTGGATTCGGGGAAAGTGAACGTGGGCGAAACGATTGTGTATGGCTACTATTCGCAGGAAGGATTGAAGTTGAAAGAAGATAAGCGCATCCTTGATACGCTGAAAGATTATGCTGAAATGATTGAGATGGGCGATGGCACAAAACTCACAGCTTCGCAATTGCTCACACAGTTTCAGTTTCCACCTGAGATGCAATATAAGTTTGTATCAAAACTAAGCGGGGGCGAGCGCAGACGGCTTTACTTACTTACCGTTTTAATTAAGAATCCCAACTTTCTTATTCTTGATGAGCCTACCAACGACCTTGACTTGCTCACGCTCAATAAGCTCGAAGATTTTCTTGAAAACTTTGGCGGCTGCTTAGTCATCGTGTCGCACGACCGCTACTTTATGGACCAGTTAGTTGATTCACTGTTTGTGTTTGAAGGTGAAGGAAAAATTCGCGAGTTCCTCGGCACCTATTCTGACTATCGCGATGAACTGGAAGAAAGAGAACGCAGCGAGCGTGAACAAAAAACAGAAGCAAAGAAAATTGATGCGCGCAGAGAGCAAGAGCAAACACAGGAAAAGAAAAAACTCACCTACAAGGAACGTCTCGAATACGCACAATTAGAAAAAGACATAGCCGCATTGGAAAAAGAAAAAAAAGAATTGGAAGCAACGCTGCACGAAGGCAACAGCGATTATGAAGCGTTGCAAAAAATGTCGCTGCGCATTGGCGAAATCATTCAATTGTCGGAAGCGAAAACGCTGCGGTGGATGGAGTTGGCGGAGTTTGCGGAATGAGAAGAAAGACGACAGTCGTCAGTCAACAGACGACAGCAAACGCAAACCTTAGTAGAAGACAACGTATTGCGTACCCTTCCTTTATACTTCTCCAAGATAAATCTCCTTTCTCACCTCTCCAAATCGCCACACGCGGCATCCCTACACTAACCCGAAAATATCCGCCTCGCCAAGAATAAACTCTTGTATAAATGTCTTCCTGTATTTCATGAATTCTCTTTGCGCTAAAAATTCCTGTACTTTGGCGGCATGGATATTTTGTTTGCCGGTGAAGAAGCAAAGCGCTACGGGCTTACCATTTTCATTTCGATTGTCTTCTTTCAGGTTGCTTATATCCTGCTGCAATGGCGCTACAACCGCAGAATAGAATATCTCTACTACGTTGCCTACATGCTTTTAATTGTTGTCTATGCGCTGGGCGAGTTTGAGCATGTGCTTCCTTTTAAACTCTTCACCCGTTTTATTTCTGATTATTCTGCTTATGCAAAACATGCCATGCCACTGATAGCGCTCGTGTTTTATTATCGCTTTGCGAGAGCATTTCTTAACCTGCCCGAAACGCGCCCTTATTTGAACAAGCAAGTAAAGCGATTGGAATATTTCATGTTCTCGTATGCGCTGCTCTCCCCTGTGTTTCTCCTAAGCGGCAGGAGCAGGGAAATAGAAGAAATCTTGTTTCTCGCAGTGTGCGGTGTTACAGTATCAGCTTCTGCGGTTTTTATTTTTTCGTTTTTAAACAAGAGCATTCCGCTTACCCGCTTTGCAATGATGGGCGCTGGGCTTCTGCTTTCAGGTTCGATAATTACGCTTGTCTTATTGGTGCTGGAAAGCGCGGGACATCACTTTCCATTTGACCCTTACCTGCCGCTGCTGCTTTGCGTCATTGCAGAGTTGCTCACCTTCACCACCGGATTGAGCCTGAAAGCGCAACTGATTGAAAAAGAAAAACGCCTTGCAGAACACGCGCTGGTACAAGAATTGACCGAGCGCCAAAAGTTAGAAGACAACATGCACCAGTTGCGCAACAAAATTGCAGGCGACTTGCATGATGATGTAGGCGCAACATTAAGCGGCATCGGCATCTACACAGAAGTGGCAAAAAATAAATTGCGCGACAATAAGCTGAAAGAAACCACTGAGTTGTTAGACCGCATTTTCGCGCACACTTCCGAAATGCAAATCAGCCTGCGCGAAATGCTCTGGGTGATTAATCCCGGCAATGATTCATTAGAAGCGCTGTGGGATAAAATCGGCAACTATTGCAAGCCGTTGCTTTCTGCCCGCAATATCACGTTTGACTTTACGCTTGAGCCTGCACTGCGCACAAAAAAGCTTTCGCTGCTTCAGCGCAGAAATATTTATCTTGTCTGCAAAGAAGGCGTGAACAATATTTTAAAACATGCAAGGTGCAACAACGTGGAGATATTTTTCAGCAGCGGAAAAAATAATTTCTTGTTCGTTACAATCAGAGATAATGGAACCGACTTTGATGCAACAGATGAATTGAGCGGCAACGGAATTCCAAGCATGAAAAACCGCGCGGAGGAATTAAACGGGAAGTGTGAAATAATTTCCGGCAATCAAAAGGGAACTTCAATTCTGCTCGCAATTCCATTTGAGTAAAATAGAAACAGCACAATAAAACAAGATGAATAAACAGATTCGCGTGGCCGTGTTTGACGATAATCCAAAAGCATTGGAAGCATTGGAAATGCTCATCGGCAGCTATGAGCACATCGAGCTTGCGGGAAAATTCAACAACTGCAATTTTTTGGAACAGCGCATCCGGGATACGAAACCCGATGTGGTGATTCTTGATATTGATATGCCCGGCATCAATGGCATTGAAGCTGCGCGCATCATCAAGAAAAATTTTCCACAGGTGCATATCTTAATGCAAACCGTATTTGATGACGAACGGAAAGTGTTTGAGTCGCTATGCGCGGGCGCAAGCGGATATATCGTGAAGGGCGACATTCCCAAAAAATTAGCGGATGCTATTTTTGAAGTGCAGGCAGGCGGCTCGCCCATGAGTCCTTCCATAGCACGGAAAGTCATCACCATGTTTCGTGATTTTGCCCCTGCCGGTATGCCTGAACAAAACAAATATCGCCTCACCCCAAAAGAAACCAAAATTCTCAGTTTGCTTGTTGAGGGGATGTCTTACAAGCAGATTGCCGAGAATATTTCCACAAGTTTTGGCACCGTGCATACGCATATCAAAGCAATCTATCGCAAACTGCATGTCGCTTCCATGACGGAGGCTGTGGTGAAAGCGCTGCGGGAGAAACTCGTTTAGCCATTCTGTTAGGCTTTTTCACCTACCCAATAATGGAGAGTATTATTTACATTTCTTTTTGCAACATTTACACCCGAACGGAAACAGGTTTGGAATAAAAAGGAGTATTGCGTGATGTTCACAACTTGTTTCTAATTATTACCTAGAATAAGTATTCATTTTCTATACCTTAGCATGAACAAGATTTTTTCTTGTTCTCTATAAACCAACTGAGTTATGCAACCAACCACCCCTTCTGCAAAAGCTATTCGTTTATCCTCTCTTTTTTTAAGTAAAAAGAGCAAACAAGGCATAAGCCAAAATTCATTTTCAGTTGCTGCTGATTTTTATCCTTCGGAAATTTCCGAAAACAGAATACTGCATTTGCGGTATTGTATCAACACGATAACCAAAATACTTTTAAAGCATCTAAATTTTTCTACCATGAAAAAATCAACTCTGCTCTTTGCATTGTGCATGTTTGTTTCTATCAATGTTTTTTCACAATCTACCGGTGATTACCGTACCAAAGCAAACGGTAGTTGGAGTACGTTTGGCACATGGCAGACCTTCATTAGCGGCACATGGGTTGACACGGTAGCCCCAACCGCAGCAACAGCAGGCATCATCACCATCCGCAGTCCTCATATTGTTACTATAAGCAGCGGCACCGTAACAACAGATCAAACAACTGTAGATACAGGAGCAACGCTTATTTTATCGGGAGGAACAATTTCACTAAGTAATGGAGCCGGAATAGACTTAACAGTTAACGGAACTTTAAATTTATCGGGTGGAATACTTTCAGGAGCCGGTTCTATAGTAGTAAACAGCGGTGGCACTTTTAATTTTACCAATGGTAACATGCGCGGAAGCGGAACTACTGATGTTCTTGCAGGAGCAACATTTACATTGAGTACCGGTGGCGGCAGCAGAATATTGCAGGACAGCCGCGTAATTAATAACTATACTACCTGCAACTGGGCTTCGGGAACAAATAGTTTCTTAATGGGAGGTACTTCTGTAATTAATAACTATGGAACATTTACAATAAGTACTAATGCAAGTTTTGGCACAAATGCACCTATCACTGCTATGCAATTTAATAACATGTCAGGTGGGTCTTTTAATAAGGCAGATGGTTCAACAACAAACATTCCAGTTAATATAAGTTTCAATAATTCAGGAACCGTTACTCTCTCGGGATTGGGAATATTAAACGTAAGTCAGTTCGGCTCCACTCAAAACGGAACTTATAATGTTGTAACCGGCTGTGAGTTAACCGGAAATACCCTCAACTATACCGGTTCAACATTTACCAACAATGGAAAAGTTTCAACCAATGAAGTTTCATTTCAGGGAACGAGCGCACAAACAATATCAGGGAACGGAGAATTTCAAACCCTGCGTGTAAATACTTCTAACCTAGTTACTCTATCATCTAATCCATCTGTGTATTTCTATCTGCATTTAACTAACGGTAAAATACGAACCGGCACAAATAAACTTGTTCTGCAAACAGGAACAACCATTACAGGCGGCAGTTCATCCAGTTATATTTTTGGAAATTTACAACAAGATGCAAGCCTCGCTTCTACATTTTATCCTGTAGGCGATTCATTGGGGTATGCCCCGGTAACAGCCACTTTTGCAAGTATTTCCGTAGGCGGAAATTTGACAGTAGGTACAACCCGTTCGGACCATCCAAATGTTTTGAGTTCAGGTGTTATCCCCGCAAAAACAGTAAACAGATTCTGGACATTTAATAATTCGGCAACTGTGTTTACCACCTGCGATGTGCAGTTTCAATATCCGTCAGCCGATGTTGACGCTGGAGCAAACTTTGCCAACTTTCAGGTTAAAAAATATAACGCCTCTGTATGGTCGGCTGTTAGTACCACTCCACTTACATCGGTTACTGTATTAGCAACCGGAATAAACTCCTTCAGTGATTTTGTAATTGGCGAACCCTGCGGTATTGAAGTTTGCAACGGCATTGATGACGATTGCAATGGGCAGATAGATGAAGGTACTGGTACTTTATGGTATGCCGATGCCGATGGTGATGGATATGGCGATGCAGGCGTTTCAAAAGATACCTGCTTTCAGCCTTTAGGTTATGTTGCAGATAGTACAGATTGCAATGATGCCCTTGCAGCAATCAATCCGGGTGAAACAGAAATTCGCGGTAATGGTATTGACGACAACTGCGATGGATTTATTGATGTAATCGTTGATGATTACCGCAGCGCTGGAAGTGGCATTTGGGATGAAGAAACAAATTGGGACCGATTCAATGGGTTCAGTTGGTCAACTGCAATTAATCCTCCTAATATGTCCGTGGGGGAAATTTCCATCATTGCTCCCTTTACAATTACTGTGAGTTTAAGTGTTACTGTTGATCAGGTTATCGTAAATAGTGGCGCAGCCCTCACCATTTCAACTACAGACTTTGGGATTGCAGATGGAAGCGGAACCGACCTGAGTTGCACAGGGACATTGAATTTATCCGGCTCAATCACAGGGGCAGGAACTTTTGAAATAAATTCGGGAGGTGCGTTCAATTGGAACGGAGGTGGAGAAATGAAAGGCACCGGAGTTACTACTATCAAGAGCGGTGCTACTTGCACCATCGCAAGCACCAATGTCGCCTTGCGCGAAACACGCACATTGAACAACTATGGAACGATCAACTGGACGAGCACGGGAAATATCTTATATAACAGCGGCTCCAATTCTACCCTGAACAATTACGGAGCATTTAACATCAGCGCCAATGCTGCTATTCTAAACTTAGGCGGTGGAGCAAACTTCTTCACGCTGAATAACTACGCATCGGGTGCTATCACCAGAAGTGGAGCTAACATCACCACGCTGGATTCAAACGTGGTATTCAACAACTATGGCGCTATTGCAGTCACTGGCGGAACGCTCCGGTTAACCAGCGCAGACTTTTTCCATAAAGGAACGGCAAACATTTCCACGGGAGCGCTATTTCAATTCATAGGCGGTCTCTCCACGTTTGGTTCAGGCGCACAATTTTCAGGAACGGGCAATGTGAACGTCAGTTCGAACTGGACAATTGATACAACGCTCACGCTGAGTGGTGTGAGCCTAACGCTTTTAACCAACAGTTCCGTGGGAGGCACCGCTATCGTTGATTTGAACAGCGGAGCAACATTAAATTGGCAGAGCGGGGACATCAAAGGCACGCTATCCGTCAACATCAACAACGGCTCTTCCTTTAACTCAACCGGCAACGTGACATTCCGAAATAGTCCTGTCATCAATAACAACGGAACACTCGCCTGGTCAGGAACCGGAAACATCAGCTTCAACACTGGCTCTGCCAGCCCGGTAGTAAACAATTATGCTGCTTTTAACATCAGCGCAAACGCCTCCACGCTTGGCGCATCGGGAAATACTTTTACGATTAACAATCAATCCGGTGGCACTATTACCAAGAGCGGAGCGGTCACGTCCACTATCGGCAATTTCGCAACATTGAACAATAACGGCACGGTGAATGTCACCGCAGGAACGCTGGCACTTTCAGGTGGAGGCGGAACGCATACCGGCAGCTATTCCATTTCATCGGGTGCGACTTTGAGCACTTCCACATTTCCTTTCACAGGAAGCACATTCACCAACAACGGAACATTTATTCATTCAGGCACTCTCTTCAACAACAGCGGCACATACAGAGGAAGCGGAGCATTCAACGGATTAAACTTTATAAACCAGGCGGCAGGCCATGTTGCACCGGGCGCATCTCCCGGGTGTCAAACATTTAGCGGTGCATTTAATACTTCCGGTAATCTTGATATTGAAGTAAATGGAACAACCGCTTGCACTGAATATGACAGTATTAAAGTATCAGGTACTGCAACACTGAGCGGAACACTAAATGTTACGGTCGGTTATTCTGCAACAAGTGGCGACCAGATTACATTCATTGATGCCACTTCAATTTCAGGGACATTTGGATCAGTAAATGCTCCGGCAGGATGGTCGGTGGCTTACAACAGCCCGTCAAACGGAATGGTCACGCTTAATTACTGTTCATCAGTATGGTATGCCGATGCCGATGGTGATGGATATGGCAATGCTGCAGTTTCGCAACAGGCATGCACGCAACCTTCGGGTTATGTTGCTGATAATACAGATTGTAATGATAATGATGCTTCTATTCATCCCGGTGCTGCGGAAGTTTGCAATGGTGCTGATGATAACTGCAACGGTTCCATTGACGAGAGTGTTAGTTGCGATGATGGCAATCCGTGTACAATAGATGTTTGCACCAGTGGAAAAGTAAGTTCAGTGGAGGACATATATCCGGGAACTAACCAATCACTGGGTAACTCTGTCAATTTTGTTCCGTTTGCGGGTAAATTATATTTCAGTGCATACGACCCGGTGAATGGCAATGAACTTCGCTCGCACGATGGCAATACAATTTCGCTGGCAGCCGACATTGTTGCTGGTTCGGGAAGTTCGTATCCTGAATATCTTACAGTTTACAACAACAAACTTTATTTTTCTGCCACGGGACCGCAAGGCACAGAATTATGGAGGTTTGACGGCACTACCGCTTCGCTTGCAGCAGATATTTTGCCCGGAGCTGCGGGTTCATCTCCCTATCTTTTGGGAGTATTTAATAACAAACTTTACCTGCGTGCCGATAACGCGACAAACGGAACCGAGTTATGGTCATATGACGGCACTACCGCTTCACTGTCTGCCGATATTAACACCGGACCGGGCAGTTCAAATCCAGGTAAACTGGCAGTGTATGGAAACAAAATGTATTTCGGTGCCACTACACCTTCAAACGGTACTGAATTGTGGTCGTTTGACGGGTCAACTGCTTCTTTGGTTGCAGATATCAACCCAGGCACTGCATCTTCAGGTGCCGGAGATGCAATTGTGTTCAATGGCAAACTCTACTTTGCCGCGACTGACGGAGTAAACAACAAAGAGCTATGGACTTATGATGGAGTAAGCCCGTTAATGCTCGCTGATATTGACCCGATCGGTGGTTCGTTCCCATACAATTTCGAAATTTTCAATAACAAATTATATTTCTATGCCTATGAAGGCACGTACGGGTATGAGTTGTGGTCAACAGATGGAACAAGTACTGTATTGGCGGCCGATATTAAACCCGGAACTGCCGGTTCAGAAGCATCGGCAACTTCGCTGACCAACTTTGCCGGTAAACTTTACTTTTTTGCGGATGATGGAACACATGGTTCAGAGCTATTTAGTTTTGACGGAACCAACGCAACATTAGTTGACGAAATTTTACCGGGTTCACTTGGCGGTCAAAATTTATGGTTCTTTGAAACGGGGGTATTTAATAACAGTCTCTTTTTCCCCGGTGACGATGGCATTACAGGCAGTGAGCCATGGCAACTTTCCTTTTGCACTCATACTCTTACTTCTGCTACCAACGAATACCGTTCTGTAACAAACGGTAATTGGAGTGATACTTTAACCTGGGAAAGATATAATGGTTGCAGTTGGGTGGCGGCATCTACTGCTCCATCATATTTAGACAGTACCATCACCATTCAAACCGGGCATGCCGTATTAGTTCAATCGTCAAGCATTACAATTGATGAGTTAATAATAGAAGCAGGAGCCACGCTTGATTTAGATAACGCTACAGTTAATATTTCCAATGGCACCTCAACAGATTTACTTATTCAGGGAAATCTTAATTCGCAGCCCGGAAGTGTGGTGAACGTATCGGCAGGTGCTCAACTCTTTGTTGATTTGACGGGAATCTTTATTAATACTGAATCTAACATCAACGGTCCGGGAAATATTAACTCGGTTGGAACCATTCGTTTTATGGGTAATGGCAACCCCATTACTATTGGCAACGGATTAGTAATTGATAACTATGGCTTAGGCGATTGGGGCGGAAGTAGCAATCTTGTTTTTACAGGCACCAACACCACTATCAATAATTACGGGCCGTTCAACTTTAATACCGATGCGTATCTTGATTATGCAGCTAATTTGAATACAGCATTCAACAATATGCCCACAGGGCAGGTTTATAAAACCAATGCAACACTTACTTATGTAGCCGATGGAATTGCTTTCAGCAACAGTGGTTTGGTGAATGTTCAGGAGGGAACCCTCCGTATTCCGCCCAACGGAACACATAACGGAGTTTACATAGTTGACAACGCAACCACGTTGTCGGGCGATGTGTTGAATTTTGAAGGAGATAGTGTAGTTAATAACGGGCTTATTGATTTTACATCGTTTAGTTTTTCAGGTGCTTCTCCTCAACGATTAAGCGGAAACGGAATTGTTCAATCGCTTACGGTGTTTAACCCCAGCGGTGTTTCATTAGGTGGCAATCAAACTGTAATGACTGCAGCCAATTTTGTAGATGGGATTTTAACCACCGGCATACACAAATTAATTTTGGAGGATGCCGCTACTGTAACCGGAGCCTCTGTCATCTCTTATGTTGATGGGAATGTATCATGGTATATAGCCACTCCCGGCTCTAAAACTTATCCTATTGGTGATGCGGGTACTTATTCACCAATAATACTTGGCCCAAGCTTTACTGTTGCGGGTTATGTTGATGCGCGAACCGATGCCGGTGACCATGACTCTGTATCTACATCGGGTATTGATGCTGCAAAAAGTGTAAACCGAACATGGACAATAACCAACAATGGGCTTACTTTTACAGAATGTGATGTTACTTTTAATTGGGACGCGGCTGATATGGATGCGGGTGCCGATTACAACAATTTTATACTTGCAAAAAATGATGCTGTTGTTTGGACACTACCTGTAGCTGTTATCCCCCAATCATCTACTTCGCTTTACGTTGGCAACTTAACTTCATTCAGCGAATTTCAGATTGGAGAGCCGGTTTGCGTAGTAAATATTCCCGATGCAAACTTTAAAGCAGCTTTGGTTGCTAATGCTGCTATCAATACAAACAGCGATGGAGAAATTCAATGCTATGAAGCGGCTGCTTATACAGGGGCAATCGAAGTTGATAGTCTAAATATTTACAACTTAACAGGTTTAGAAGCTTTTGTAAATATCAATTCATTAATCTGCTATAGCAATCACCTTTCAACGCTTGATGTTTCTACTAATATAGCTCTAACTAACTTGGATTGTGCCGACAACAACTTAACCGGCTTAGATGTTACAACCGCAACCGGGTTAACTTATTTAGACTGTTCAAGCAATAGCCTGTCAAGTTTGAATGTAGCCGGTCTCGCAGTCTTAGCTACCATACAGTGTCCCGTCAACCAATTAACCGGTCTTGATGTTTCATCAAATTCCGCTTTAACCTCTTTGGGTTGTCAAGGCAATCTGTTAACCAGTTTAGATGTTTCACTCAATACTTCATTGACGTCTTTGGCTTGTCATGGTAACCAACTTACGAGTTTAAATATTAAAAACGGAAACAATGCAAACCTTATTGGTTTTGCTGCTAATGCTAACCAGTTAAGTTGTATTCAGGTTGATGATCCATCATACATGAATACCAACTGGAGCGGAGGTAAAGATGCAGGTGCTCAGTTTAGCACAGATTGCTTATGTATTGACGTTACCTGCGATGACGGAGATCTCTGCACCACCGACCTATGCTCAGCAGGTTTATGTCAGAATACGCCAAATGATTGCAATGACAACAACGCCTGCACGAGTGACCATTGCAATCCATACATAGGATGTACCCACACCGTTATCATCTGCGATGACAATGACCTCTGTACCACTGACGGCTGCAACTTGCTTAGCGGCTGCACATTTAATCTCCTGAATTGCGATGATGGCTTTTCCTGTAGCGCAGATTATTGCCTCGGTGGAATATGCTATAATGACACGTTGAAACTTACTGCCCTTTCCGACACGCTGTTGGTTTGCTACGGAACGCAGGGCGATATCTCGCTTTCGGCAACAGGCGGAACTCCTCCCTATTTATTCATAGGCGATACTACAGATGTTCCGACAGGTACTAATTATTTCACCGTAACGGATGCCAATTCCTGCCCTGCATCTTTCGCGGTGGAAGTAATCAGCGTCTTTGATTGCATCATTTCCGGCTATGTGCCTCCAAACTCAGGAAGAACACAAGGTTTAGGAACAGAATATATACAGCTTACTGCATTTCCTGATTCAATAGCCGATACCACCAAGGTAATCTTCCAAACCGATTTAGATGCTGTTTGTCTTGAAATCGTAGCCAATGAAGGTTTTTATGACAGTTTGCTTTACCTGCTGCGCACTCCCGCTTATGGAATGTATGACCTGATAGATAACGGGGACTCCACGTTAAAAATCACCGGAATGTTGCCAAAAGAGAACCTATCGCTGCTGGAAGACACGGTGCTGGTTAATGCGATTTATCCCTGTTACGTGCCGCTGAACAATGCTGGAGTTGCCTACTCAAAAGGAGATATTTCCATGCGTTCAAATAGTGCGCGCAGTATTTTCAAAGTAGATGGCGAAGGAATTAAAGTGGGTGTAATCTCGAATAGTTATAATACCATACCCGGAAGAGCTGCCATTGATATTTCCAATGGCGACCTCCCCGCTGATGTAGAAGTGCTGTATGATTATCCCTATGGAAAAGCCAGTGATGAAGGAAGAGCGATGCTGCAAATTGTACATGATGTCGCTCCGAAAGCAAAGCTTGCTTTTAGAACAGGCTTTATCAGCGCGGGTGATTTTGCGGATGGCATTGAAGATTTGCAACAAGTAGGGTGCAATGTAATTGTAGATGACATCACTTACATTACCGAACCGTTTTTCCAGGATGGCGTAATCGCCAAAGCGGTTGATAAAGTTGTGGCAGATAGTGTGTCGTATTTCTCCGCTTCCGGAAACTTTGGAAACAAAGCTTATGAAGCTGATTTCACTCCTGCTACAGTTACACCTGCATGGGTGCCAATCGGAACCGCGCATGTCTTTGGAAATAATATCGGAGGCGAAGATGTGTATCAAAAAATAACGCTGCCTGCCGGCATCTATACCATCGTGCTTCAATGGGAAGATTCTATTTACTCGCTCAACCAATTTCCGGGAGCAGCGCATGACCTCGATATTTATCTCGCGGATCAAAACGAAAACTTCCTGTTCGGATTTAACAAGGATAACATTGGCAATGACCCGATTGAAGTAATGCCGTTTTATGTGCGGGCGGCTACGCAAGCCAACATCCTAATCGTGAATGCTTACGATAATAGCCCTGTTCGTTTCAAATACATTGTATTCCGGGGAGACATGGTTATCAGCGAATATGCCAATACCGCACCCTCATCACTTGTGGGGCAAGCGAATGCTGAAGGCGCAATGGCAGTGGGCGCGGTTCTTTATACCAATACGCCTGCTTATGGTGTCAATCCTCCAACCTTAGCCTCTTTCTCCTCAAAAGGAGGAACACGGGTAAACGGAGTGGTGCGCGACAAGCCTGACTTCACCGCGCCAAACGGAATCAACACCACCGTATCCTTAGGTGGTAAAAACATTGACTTTGACATCTTCCCGAATTTCTTCGGCACCTCCTGCGCTGCCCCTCATGCCGCAGCAGTTGCCACGCTGTTGCAACATGCTAAAAAGAAATATTACAATCACACCTTGCTTACTCCCACTGAGGTGAGGGAAACCTTGCGCAACACTGCTCTCGACATGAGTCCCGGAAGTTTTGGCTATGATTATGCAAACGGAAATGGATTTATTCAGGCAATCCCTGCAATCAATACGTTGATAAATCCTGCACCTGTGATTACGCAATTGGTATTGAACAATCCGCTTGATACACCGGGTACTACCGAGCCAATGAGCGTTACTATTCAGGGCAGTTATTTTATTGAGGAATCGCAGGCATATCTGCGCGGAGTTGCAATTCCAACAACATATCTCAACTCTAATGAGGTAACGGTGGAAGTGCCGGAGTTTATGAGCAATCCTCCTGTGTCGGTTTGCAATCCTGCAATTTCGCCAAGCGGATTGGATGGCGGATGTTCCGACTCGCTGTATTTCTTCAATCACTACCAGCCAACTATTAGAATAACTGCGGATAACAAGAGTAAAAAATACCGTGAGAAATTGCCTGATTTAACAGCAACCGTTACCATTGACGGACAGCCGCTGGCTTCTGCAGGTTTAACGCTGGCTGATGTTGGAATTGATAACATCACACTTACCACTCCCGCAACGACCACAAGTTATACCGGGTTTTATTTCATCAGACCTTCCACCCCACCCCTTGACGTAAACAATCCGGAAGACCTCAAGTTGATGGATACTTATGAATATGAAATGGTTGATGGAATTCTCTCAATCGAAAGACTGCCAATTATCATCACACCAAAAGATACCACACTCGCTTATGGAGAGAAACTGAACAATTTCCAATTCAACTATGAATATGATGACTCGAATATTGAATCGGCTGAGCGCGACACTTTCCTAAGTTCGTTGCGCGCAGACCACGAGTTTCAGGTATTCAATGGTGTGGCAATGGTACAGGGAAACCGCTCTGTAAATGGCAGATTCCTAACTGAGGCTGATTTGGCAGATATGAGTTTCATGGCAACGCTTTATGCAACTGAAAACGGAAATCGAAGCGTAAACGGAAACAGAAGCGTAAATGGAAACAGAAGCGTAAACGGCAATCGAAGTGTGAACGGAAACAGAAGTGTGAACGGAATTCTGATTGGCGTAAACGGAAATCGCAGTGTGAATGGAAACAGAAGCGTAAACGGAAACCGCAGTGTAAATGGAATTGCTTTCGATTCGAGTATGCTTGTAATGGACACAACGCTTATCGTGGATTTAGCAGTAGCATCAATTTTCAACAATCATCCCGATTCATTAGATATTCCGTTGGAAGAAGGTTTCATAACAAGTCATTCCCGCGCAGTTATCAATGGAAACAGAATGGTAAATGGCAATCGAAGCGTAAACGGAAACCGCAGCGTAAATGGGAACAGAAGCGTGAACGGGAATAGAAGTGTAAACGGAAACAGAATGGTGAATGGGAATCGCAGCGTGAACGGAAACAGAAGCGTGAATGGGAATAGAAGTGTGAACGGAAACAGAAGTGTGAACAGCACCACAATTAACGACAGCAGTAATGCGAACATCACAATTATCGTAGATGAGGCGGATGTTTATGCAGAACCGGGACATGAATTGAATGACTACAATTCAATCAATCTCATAACCGGCACAACAGTAGGAACATGGTCTATTGTGCCGGGCGCATTGATTTCTGAAAACTTTGAAATTTCCTATGGTTTAGGTTCCATCACCATTGTACCTGACACGCTCGTTGCAGAGCCGGTGGACACGCAATGGACGTATGGAGAACAGCCTGTTTATCTTTCGGTAATAACAGGGTTCAATAACTTTGATGAAGAAATCAGCGATGAAATTGTAACGGGAACGCCTGTTTACTCATTGGATTCAGCCGTAAATTTCTCTAATCCTCCGGTAGGCAATTACCAACTCTTTGTAAGCGGATTACAACTTGTTGAGCCTTCAAATTACATACTGCTGTATGACTATGCAGATGTGCAGGTAAACAAAGCAACGCTCACCGCAACTGCTGATGACAAGACTAAAGATTACGGTACTGTTAATCCTCCATTCACCATTTCTTATGATGGCTTTGTCAATGGCGATGACGAGTCGGATATTACTCCACCAGTAGCGAATACAACAGCTACTACAAGTTCACCGGTTGGAAATTATCCGATTACGCTTTCCGGTGGCTTGGCTGATAACTATACCATCGTAAATGTGAATGGCAACTTGGAAATTACTCCCGCTACGCTTACTGCAACTGCCAATAACAAAGCAAAAATGTATGGCGCTGCCAATCCTTCGCTCACGATTTCATACAGCGGTTTTGTGAATGGTGATGATGAATTTGATATTACGCAGCCTCTTGTAAGCACAACTGCAACAGTATTGTCCGGCTATGGAAATTATCCAATCACATTATCAGGAGGTTCCTCTTCAAACTACACAATCAATTTGGTGAATGGAACACTTTCTGTCACGAAAGCTTTGCTTACTGCAAAAGCGGATGATAAAACCCGTTTTTATGGAGTAGCAAATCCGCCACTTACCATCACCTACACCGGATTTTTGAATGGGGATTTGCCTGCAAGCATTACGCAGCCGGTTGGCTCAACGACTGCAATCAACACATCACCACTTGGAACATATCCAATCACATTGAGTGGCGGCTCTGCTGCTAACTACACTATCACATTGCAAAGCGGAGTGCTAACAATTGTACCGGAACCGGCATCCTGTGATGACGGCAATCCTTGCACAAATGACATCTACACAAGTGGCGTCTGCGCGCATACTTCCTTCTGCGATGACAGCAATCCCTGCACCGTTGACGCCTGCAACAATGGCGTTTGCACGAACACTTCCGTTTGTTCCGACTTCACAGTAGAATTGCAAGACCATTGGTGGCAGCCCACTGGCACGGTGAATGCTCTCTACAATGATGAAGCGAATAATGTTGTTTACCTCGGTGGAAGTTTCAACTACGTGGGACCCAATGTGCCTTATGGCGTTGGAATTAATCCTGCTTCAGGACAGCCTGATATTTCATTCGCAAAACCAAATGGCGAAGTATATGCTTCGCTGCCTGACGGCTCCGGTGGTTGGTTTATCGCTGGAAACTTTACGAAGGTAGGAACGCAGAACAGGGCGCGAATCGCGCACCTGAATAGTTTGGGACAGGTCACTCCCCTCTTTGAAAATGCTGTGCTGAATAATGCAGTGTATGCGCTCGCTCAATCGGAAGGTACATTGTATGCGGGTGGAAACTTCACAACGCTTGCAGGCTTACCTTATGGAGTTGAGTTGGATGCAACCGGTTCACTGAATACTTCACTTCCGAAATTCAACGGAGCGATTCGCGCATCTGCAACCGATGGCGCAGGCGGCTGGTATATTGCCGGTGATTTCACGTTGGTAGGAAATCAAACGCGTAATCGTCTTGCGCGCATCAATGCTGACGGAAGCATTCACGCGTGGAATCCTGATGCAAACGGAATCGTTCGCGCACTTGTAGTGAGCAGCGGCATCGTTTATGTCGGTGGAGATTTCACTACCATTGGCGGACAAACGCGCAATCGCATTGCCGCGATTGATGCAACAACAGGCACAACCACTACGTGGAATCCTAACGCCAATGCTGCGATAAATGCGCTGGCAATCAACGGAACAACAATTTATGCAGCCGGAAATTTCACCACAATTGGCGGACAAACAAGAAATCGAGTTGCCGCATTAAGCACAGCAACCGGAACTGCAACTACTTGGAATCCGAATGTGCTGAACGGACAAGTAAATGCGCTTGCATTAAACGGAACTGTAGCGTATATCGGTGGCACATTCACAACGGCAGGCGGACAAACACGCAACAGAATTGCAGCATTTAATTTAAGCACCGGAGCAGTTACTACATGGAATCCGAATGCAAGCGCTGACGTGAATGCAATTGTATTGAATGGCAGCACGGTTTATGCCGGAGGAAATTTCACAACGATTGGCGGACAAACAAGAAACAGACTTGCCGCGCTTGATGCAACAACAGGTTTAGCATCCACATGGAATCCGAATGCAAATCTTGTAGTGCAAACACTCGCAGTAAATGGCAGCGTGATTTATGCAGGCGGTGACTTCTCTACGGTAGGCGGTCAGACACGCAATAAAATTGCCTCGTTGGATATTTCCACTGGATTAGCAACTACATGGAATCCGAACGGAAACAATACGGTGCGTTGCATCACCGTAAGCGGAAGCAAAATTTTTACCGGAGGCAGCTTCACTCTGCTCGGAGCACAAACGCGTAATCGCCTTGCGGCATTTGATGCAACGACAGGCGCATTGAAATCATGGAATCCTGACGCAGGCGGAATTGTAAATGCGCTTGCCGTAAATGGAACTACTGTTTATGCGGGAGGAGTATTTATTACTGTTGGAGGTCAAACACGCAATCGCATTGCTGCTCTTGATGCAACTTCAGGTGTTGTTTCCACCTGGAATCCAAATGCAAGCGCAGATGTAAATGCAATAGTTGTGAGTGGCAGCACAGTGTATGTTGGCGGTGGTTTCACCACCATCGGAGGACAAACACGCAACCGCATCGCAATACTTGATGCCACCACTGGTCTTGCTACGGCATGGAATCCGAATGCAAATAATGCAGTAAGAGCATTAGCACTAAATGGAAGCAACATTTATGTTGGCGGTGACTTCGCCACTATCGGAGGACAAACGCGCAACAGGCTCGCTGCAATCAGTTTATCTGCCGCCAGTGCCACAACATGGAACCCCAACGTAAACGGAATAGTGCGCGCGCTTTGGCTCAATGGCTCGCTGCTATATGCAGGCGGTGATTTCACCGGTATCGGAGCGCAAGCAATTGGCAGAATTGCAGCGATTGATATTTCAACAGGTGTTTCAACCGCGTGGAATCCAAATGCGAATAACAGCGTGCGGACAGTAACCCTTAGTGAAACTTCTGTTTATGCCGGAGGAACATTCACAAGCATGGGCGGAGTAACGCGCAACAACATCGCAGCCATTGATGCAAACACAGGAGTTGTTACAACATGGAATCCAAATGCAAATGGCGCGGTAAATGCGTTTGCAGTTAGCGGAACATCTGTTTATGCAGGTGGCGCATTCACCAGCATCGGTGGACAAACAAGAAGCAGGATTGCCGCAGTGAGCAATGCTACGGGGCTTGCAACAACATGGAATCCAAACGCCAGCGCAACAGTGAATGCGCTTGCAGTGAATGGCGCTTCCATTTTTGCAGGTGGGGACTTCCTGACCATTGGCGGACAAACCCGCAACAGAATCGCCTCTCTTGACATTACAACCGGAACTGCCACCGCGTGGAATCCGAATGCAGATAACACAGTCAGAGCGATTTTGCTCAACGGCAGTTCAGTGTATGTCGGAGGAAGTTTCACAAACATCGGGGGCAGCGCCCGGAATTACATTGCAGTGCTTGGCTCAGTTTCAGGAACTGCATCCACCTGGAATCCGAATGCGAATAATGCAGTGAGAACAATTGGAATTAGCGGAACTAGTATTTATGCAGGCGGTGATTTCACAACCATTGGCGGGCAAACCCGCAACAACATTGCGGCATTGGATGCTGCCACTGCCCTTGCCACTGCTTGGAATCCGAATGCAAACGCAGTGGTAAACAGTATCGCATTGAGCGGCACTACCGTTTTTGCAGGAGGAAATTTCACTACGATGGGCGGACAGATACGCAATCGCATGGCTGCAATCAATGCGACTTCTGGCGCGCCTGAAACATGGAATCCGGGCTTCACAGCCAACCCCGTGTTTGCAGTAGTTACCGGCAGCAATGCAGTGTATGTGGGCGGGCAATTCAATACGGTGCAGAACGTACCCCGAAATGGATTTGCTCCATTCATGCTTTACAACAATTGCTGTTCATCTAAAATGGATGAAAGCGAGTTTGCAGAAGGAAATAACCTCAATCAGCCGGAAACTTTTGAACTCGTCATGAATGCCTATCCAAATCCATTCTCCGAAATGCTGAATATTGAATTCACGCTTGGCGAAGATTCAAAAGTGCAACTTGTTGTTTTCAATTTGGAAGGAAAGCAACTTGCGGTGCTATTTGAAGGCGATGTAACTGCCGGAGTGAAAATGAAATCTGAATACAGACCTGAAAGAGTTTCACCTGGCATCTTGATTTATCGCATACAGACAGAACAGGCAATGTATCACGGCAAAGCAATTTTGACGCGATAAGCAGTTCCGGTTTTAGAAATTTAAAGACATCCGAAGTTTTGAACTTCGGATGTCTTTTTTTGTAACAGAATCTTCTTACTTTACAACCGCTTCAGAAAATCTACATGAAAAAAAAGATTGCATTTTTATCTGTGCTACTATGCTTTCTCGGTTATTCACCGATTGCGCAAACTCCTGAAATTGACAGCCTGAAAAAAGAAATAGCTACGCTGCCTGATGATTCCACAAAAGTTGAAGCGCTTCTTGCACTCAGCAAACAATATTTCAGCGAATCACCTGAAGAAGCTATTGCCCATGCTACCCATGCAATAGAACTTGCAGAGAAAATAAATTATCCGAAAGGCGTTGCGTATGCTTACAAAAACATCGGAATTGTTCACTACAAGAGAGACGAATACATTGAGACATTAAGCGCATGGGATGAGTCGCTTCGTATTTTTAAAAGCATAGGAGATAAAAAGGGGCAGTCAAATATCCTGACCAATATGGGTTCTGTTTATTATAATCAGGGTGATGAGGCAAAGTCGCTCGAATTAGATTTACAATCTTTAAAACTGGCTGAAGAAATCGGTGACACGCTCAGAATCATCACCTCATCAAACAATATTGGAGTGGTTTATTCCACAAAAAAAATCACCTATGATAAAGCGCTGAAGTATTATCAGAAAGCGCTTCCTTTGAGTATTGCTATCAAAGACAATTATTCCATCGGAGCCAGCTATGCAGGTATTGGTGAAATTTATTTTTTAAAAGGAAGCGAGTACGATTCCACCGCGCTCTATTATTTTCTGGAATCTGCGAAAGCATACGAAGATGCTGATGTGGCATATCCCTTAAATTTCATTGGAAAAATTTATGCGCGTGAAAAAGATTACGCATCTGCAATCAGCTATCACAAACAAGCTTATGAACTTGCGGATAAATTAGACGCTAAACTATACATGGCACAATCGCTCATTGGCTTGGGGGCTGTATATGCGAAAAAAGGTGACGTCAAATTATCAATAGCTACCTATACGCAAGCCCGGGATTTGGCAATTGAACTCAATGCTCTGCTGGAGTTGAAGCAAGCCTACGAAGGATTAGCGCTCGGCTATGCTGAATTACCGGATTACGGGAATGCATTCAAGTATCAAACTTTGCTCATTGGCGTCAAAGATTCTCTTTATAATATTGATACCGACAAAAAATTGCAAGGGCTTCAGTTCCATTTTGACATTGAAAAGAAACAAGATGAAGTAAACCTGCTTACAAAAGATAAAGAAATTCAGGATCAGGAAATCGCGCTTCAGAAATTAGCGCGCAATGGGTTTATGGGCGGCTTAGGTGTTGCGCTTTTATTTGCCGGAGTATTTTTTACACAACGCAACCGTATCAGCAAAGAGAAAAAACGCAGCGATGAATTATTACTGAATATTCTTCCGGAAGAAACTGCGGAAGAACTAAAAGCTACAGGTACGGCAAAAACAAAAAGCTTTGAATCGGTTTCCGTGTTATTTACCGATTTCAAAAATTTTACGCAGGCAAGCGAAAAATTATCACCTGATGAATTGGTACAAGAAATCAATTCCTGCTTCAGCGAGTTTGATAAGATTGTGACAAAGCACGGCATTGAAAAAATTAAAACCATCGGTGATGCTTATATGTGCGCTGGAGGATTACCTGTGGCAAACTCAACTCATGCGCAGGATTTAGTAAAAGCAGGATTGGAGATGCAGCAATTCATCGAAAAGAACAAGCAAGAACGCCTTGCAAAGGGACAGCCGTTTTTCGAATTACGTCTGGGAATTCATACCGGTCCGGTGGTGGCTGGCGTTGTCGGCACAAAAAAATTCGCTTATGATATTTGGGGTGATACGGTAAACACCGCTTCCCGCATGGAAAGCAGCGGTGAAGTTGGCAAAGTAAACATCTCAGGCGCAACGTATGAACTTGTGAAAGATAAATTCAAATGTATGCACAGAGGAAAAGTGCAAGCAAAAAATAAGGGCGAGATTGATATGTATTTTGTAGAACAAAGCGTTTAAAATTTAAACTTGCGACATGTTTTCAAAATCATCCTTTAGTGAAATAAAACAATCGGTAATGAACCGGCTGAAAAAGGCAGGAACACATTTAACCTACCACAACCTCGCGCATACGCTTGATGTGGCAGAACAAGCAGAACGAATCGCATCAGAAGAAAAAATCAGTGAACCGGATAAGTTATTGTTGCAGATTGCAGCACTCTACCATGACATCGGATATTTAGACGGTCCGCAAAATCATGAACCACGTGGGTGCATATTATTTGCCGGTGAAGCGCCTCAATGGAACTTCTCTTCAGCAGAAATTGAAACAGTGCAGCGACTGATTAGGGCAACCAAAGTGCCGCAAACACCAAAAGACAAATTGGAAGAAATCATCTGCGATGCAGACTTGGATTATCTCGGCAGGCAAGATTTCCGCACATTAGGCGCAGGCTTGAAAAAAGAATACCTGCATTTTGGTGTCGTTAAAAACGTAGCCGAGTGGGAAGAGAAACAAATTCACTTCCTGCAAAAACACCGCTATTTCACCCAATCATCAAAAAAATTGCGCGAACCGCGCAAGCAGGAAAATTTGCGGTTACTTCTTTCCTGATTTTCAGGGCTGCT
Organism: Chitinophagales bacterium; assembly: GCA_034440455.1. Classification (GTDB taxonomy): domain Bacteria; phylum Bacteroidota; class Bacteroidia; order Chitinophagales; family CAIOSU01; genus JAWXCB01. Next base: position 29,933 of record JAWXCB010000130.1, on the reverse strand, counting down.
TTTCGAACAAGCGGGGCGCATCTCCATATCCTGAAGCAAGAATGGTATAAACATAACTTCCGGGCGAAGTAAAGTCATAGGCTTCATCGGTGAAATCTGCCGGTCCGCTGAGTGCAATAGTTTGAGGAGGCATAATCATCGCAGAGTCTCCTGAAAACATGAAAAAAGCAGATTCAATTGTTGACGTTCCTCCGCTAATATTATCTGTTTGAAAAACTCCCTTTCCCACTTTTGTCACTTCAGAAGTTCCGCCACGCTGAAAGTGGTCATAGATGCCTGAAATATCAAACGCATCGGAAATCGAAGTAACAGCAACAAGGCGTGTTCCTGAACCAACAAAACCAAAACTATTTTCTGCCGTGTATTCAACAACAAAGAAACCCTCTTCTGAGGTGATTACTTCGGTCGTTGAGAAAATAGTTCCACTGTCGAGATAAAGAGAATCATAGTAAGTAGCGCCAGGATCAACATAGGTATCACCTACATTTAGGGCTATAACGGGATCACCAATTAACGTAATAGTCGGATAAGAAGCTACCATTACTTCCGAAGGAAATTGATCTTCTACATCTTCACAAGAAGATGCGAAGATGACCAACGCTGCAAAAAGAAATTTTATGTTTTTCATTGCTGTAATTTTTAAGGTTGAGAAATCAGTTAACATCCCACCACATTTTATCCGTTATTGAAACTCCGGTGATTGCATTTGGATTTGTAGTCAGTTCATCGCTTGGATATGCAAGCCTTGCAGGAAATTGACCCGGAATATCCGTGATAGCAGGCTCTACGAAGAAATCAGGATACCCCGTTCTTCTGAATTCAGTCCATGCTTCAAAATTCTGATTGCCGTTCATTGCAATCCATTTCTGTGTGATGATGGCTTTTACCTGGTCATCTATACTGCCGCCAGAAGCATAGACAACTCCAGCCTGAGCGATATAGGTAGCAAAACTCGTGTCTGAAGAAGCATTTACCCACTGGAGCCAGGAGTCTTCAATGGCTGCTTCATACAATGCCTGAGCATCGCCTGCCATCAGACCACGCGCAATTGCTTCAGCCTGAAGAAACATACTCTCTGAGGCGGTCATAAGCCTGACAGGAACAGTTGGAGCAATAATTTGCTCAGTATTGTACTCTGAATAATCAGCATCATCTGTAGGCGGAGGATAAAGGGTAGCATCCCTCGCGCCTCCTTGTATTATACCCACGAAGTCTCCATCGCCATTCGGATCATAAAAGTCTGCTATTCTCGGGTCGTTAATACTTTCGAGATAATCAATCGCTGTCTTGCTGGCGAAAATATTCTTGCTAGGACTAAGCGCCACCACAGTGGTATAAAGAGGATTCTGCCGGAACTGCTCATCAATGTAATGAACAAACGCATCATCACCGGTGCCCGCAGAGCCCTCGCCAAGATAATAGAAGGGGTCAGCCGGCATTGCGGCAATCCCATTAGCCGCAACCGAAGGACGAACATTTATCTGGCGTAGATAGATTTTAAGTTTCAATGTATAGGCGAATTTGTTCCAGTTATACAATCCGTTGTAATCACCCTGAAAAACGAGGTCGTCTGCCTGTGGACCCTTTGAAGGATCATAATCAGGATCAAGAAATAATAAAGTATCGCTGATGCCGATGCCTTCATCAACAAGCGCAATCAGCATATCATAAATTTCTTCCTGACTGTCAAACTTAGGAGTGGTATTGCCTTCAAAACCCTGCAAAGCTTCTGAAAAAGGAACATCACCCCATGCATCAGTAATCACCTGCAATGTATAAGCCTGCAATATTCTGGTGATTGCCATATAGTCACGCTGATTCGCTGCCTTTGCTTTTTTATACAACACATCCAAATCTTTCAAAGTGCCTCTGTATAATGCGCCCCACGGACGGTCGGCTTCTGTATTGTTATAGAAATACCTGTCATAATCATTGTATTGATTCGCGTTTGTACCCTGCGTCCAATACTGCGCCCATAAGCCACCAACTATATGCAGTTGATTCCCTACGGTGTAAGCCAAATCAGCCTGAGCAGCGGGAAGAATAAACTTCACATCCACATCTTCCGGATTGTTTGGGTTTTCATTGATATCCAAAAAATCTTTTTTGCAGCCTTGTGTTGATAAGAGCAGTACGAGTGCTGAAAGGATGGCGTATTTATATGTTTTTTTCATGGTGTTCAGTTTATTCGTGATTAAAAATCAAGTTTGAAACCCATTCCAAAATTGCAGAGTGATGGAGTAGTTCCAAATTCAAAACCTTGCGCGTTCCCCGCTCCATACGAGCTGGTTTCCGGGTCAATAAAGGTATTTTCAGCAGGAGTCCACAAGACAAGATTGCTTCCAAAAATTTTTAGTTCAGCACCGCTGATATACTTCGTTTTCTTCATCCACTTTGCGGGGAAAGTGTAGGTCAAAGAAAGTTCTCTGAGCTTGGTGAAACTTGCAGGAAGTAAGTGCGCTCCTCTATCCGCCTGATTGTAAACAGTCCAGTAATCCTGATGATTCGCGTAAACCGATGTATTCTCAACAAAATTATTCTCACTGGTTTCAATCACGCTGTTGGGGATAATAAAATCCTGCCGGTCATTGTTAAGCGTATTGGTAGTCGTTCCGACAAATTCTGAGACATCCATCGTTCTTGAATAAATCCTGCCACCTTGCTTGGTGTCGAAAAGGATACTGAACTTAAGCCCCTTCCAGGAAACGCTTGTTCCCAAACTGCCATACCAATCAGGCTGGTAGGAGCCTAAAAGTTGCGGCTCGTCAGCCAATAGCGGCTGACCGGTAGAAGGATCCACTACAATTCTTCCCTGTGGGTCGCGCCTTGCTGTAACTCCGTAGAAAGTGCCATACGGCTCTCCTTGGCGCGCTACAATCGCAAGGTCAGAAAGACCTCCAAGCACGATTTGATCAACGCCATCCGGCAAATCAGTAACCTCGTTATTATTCTTCGTGAAAGTGCCGTATATCTCCCATTTGAAACCGCCCTTCGTGCTAACGGGAATTATATTTACTCCAAGTTCAACGCCTTTATTTGTTTGTGAGCCTGCATTAATTACACGGTCGGTATAGCCCGAACTTGGCGAAACGGGCGCTTGTGCCAGAATCAAGTCTTTGCTCACCTGATTATAATAAGTGAAATCAACATTTAACCTGTCATCCCAAAATGAAAGTTCGGTGCCGACTTCCCACGAACTTGTTTGCTCCGGCTTCAGCTTTGGATTGCGTAACAAATCACTTACTGTATAAGCAGAAACCAATTCATCACCGGAAGGATAGGGAGAATTTACTTCCGATTCGCTGAACCCGTCACCAATACTATTTTGAACAAACACATTGGTTAATAAATAAGGGTCTTCTCCCCCACTGCCCGCGCGCGCAAATCCTGCGCGAATTTTTGCATAACTCAAAAATTTGGGAGCTATATCAATGACCTCTGTCAATACAAAAGCAGCGTTTATGCTGGGATAGAAATAACTCCTGTCATTTTCCGGAAGGGTTGAAGACCAGTCATTGCGCGCAGTGAAATTCAAATAGACAATCTTTTTATAGTCCAGCGCTAAGTCACCATAAACCCCGATTGTTCTCCTTTCAGAAAGCGTGTTTTGAATAACAGGTCTCCCGTCAGAGTTGGATAAATTATAGAAGCCGTCAATGTTCAATCCGGCAGTGGAAGCGTACGTATTTTTCAGTGATTTGGAGAAAATGTTATTTCCCACCATCGCATTGATGCCCAAACCAAAATCAAACCTGTGACCCGCTGACACGATAATGTCGGTATTAAAAAGATTGTTCCTGTAAATATCTTCTGAGTATTTGCCGACATATTGATATACTCCGCCCTGATTCTCAAAGTTAAACTTGGCAAGTTTCTGAGTTCTGGTATCTGTATATACATCAGCTCCGAATCTGCCAGTAAAGTCCAGCCATTCGACCGGCTTATACGTGAGTGACGTAGTTGTATTAAAGCGATCCACATCATTGTTAACGGATTGGTTATCCAAAACCCACCAGGGGTTTAAGGTATAGGCTCCATAATAAGTCTCCGGCTGATTAAATGGGTCGTTTAGGTCTTCTAATTCCAGCAAAGGAATATCGCGTGGGGTTTGAAGAACCTGGTCATAAACAGAAAAATCGTCCTGCCCCTGAAGCACTAAGTCTCCTTGAGTTTTCACATAGCTGAATGTTGCAGTGCTGCTCAATTTGTCGGTAAAATTGTGCGTTACGTTAAACCGGAGAGAATTGCGGTCGTAACCGGTGGTAGGAATCACTCCGCTCTGCTTATAGTTGTTGAAAGAGAGATAATAGCTTGTGTTGATGTTGCCTCCTTCAATGGAGATATTGTTATTGTATGCTACTCCAAGGTCAAAAAATTCATTTACGCTATTAGGAAGCGCAGAATAAGGCTTCACCCTTTGATTCCCGTCAACTACCTGTCCCCAGGGACGAAGCGCCCCGTCAAACCTTGGACCCCAGCTAAAGTTTTCGCGGCTGTCTGGGAATCCCTGTCCTCCTTGTCCGAATTCATTTTGATATTCAGGCAATCTCAGGATATTAGAAAACGTGTAGTTAGAATTTAATGATACTTTGAATTTCTTTCCTCCTTGTGCTGTCTTCTTGCCCGATTTTGTTGTGATAATCAACGCTCCGTTTGCAGCACGCGCTCCGTAAAGTGCAGCCGCTGCGGGTCCCTTTAAAACAGTAATAGATTCGATATCCTGAGGATTGAGGTCATTGGCGCGGCTACCTGCATCAAAATTATTATTAAGCACATCGGATTGACCATTAAAATCAGTACCTGCGCCAAAGTTTGAGTTGTCAATAGGAATACCATCCACAACAATAAGCGCCTGATTATCACCAAGAATGGAAGCGCCACCTCTCAGCACAACTCTCGTAGAGGAACCGGGGTCCCCGTTAGAACCGGAAATGTTTAGTCCGGAAACTTTTCCGCGCAGCGCTTCTATCGGACTGCGATCTGCTGCCCTGTTGATGTCTTCATTATCTACGGTAGTAGTAGCATACCCCAGCGAACTTTTCTCGCGCTCAATGGCAATGGCTGTGATAACAACATCATCAAAAACATTTTCGTCTATTGCCAGCACCACGTTAATCTCCGGCTGGTCAATAAGCACAATCTGCTTTTTCAGACCAACAAAAGTGAAAATGAGATTTTTCGCAGCGTCACTAACGGTAATTGAATATTTGCCGTCAATATCTGTGGTTGTTCCGTTTGTCGTCCCTTCCTCCACCACGTTTGCTCCGATGATAGGCTCATCATCTTCAGCAGAAGTTATCACGCCTGTGATAGTCTTTTGCGCCATCACCAATTGGAACGCAGTAAGCAGAAATACTGACAGGATAAATAGTGTCCTTTTCATAACCAAGTTTTTTTGTTTGTAAAATGTGAATCACTGTTAAAGAACGAAGATAGAAAGCACGAATAATAACGTACCGATATGCTAAGGTTGGAATAAAATTTTAAAATCCATAGCATTTTACCGGATTTTTAAAAATTTAAAAAAAAGGGATTCTGATTTAAGTTCTATATTATTAAACTTATCATAAAATTTTTTCTATTTTCACGCAGACATAACCGATATGCTTACAATTGACGCCAAGCTTGATCTACTCAGAAGCACCTTGTTTTTTAAAGGGACGGAGATCTCCCTTTTGCGTGAAGTTGCATCAGTGATGCAGCCGTTGACTGCTAAACCCGATGAACTGATTATTAATATCGGAGATGCAGGTGACGGGATGTATGTGATACACAGCGGAAAAGTGAAAGTACATTTTGAAATGCTCACCGTAGCCCAACTTGGTCCCCGTGAAGTATTTGGCGAAATGGCAATTCTGGAAGCGGCCCCGCGTAACATGTCCATAACCGCGTTGGAAGAAACACAGCTTTTTTTCATCAACAGAACTGCCTTTCGCAGCATCGTAGGAGAAACCATTGCAAAGGGAATTGTGAATGTGTTAATCAGCCGCATTAAAGGCGACAATTCCCGCATGATTGAGGAGTTTAAGAAAAGGGAAAAAGAATTGACGGATTTGGTTAACCTCAGAACACTGGAGCTTCAGCAGAAAAACGAAGAACTTGTAAAGACGCAAAAATACAAGGAGCAGTTTCTTGCAAACATGAGCCACGAAATCAGAACGCCCATGAATGCGGTAGTCGGCATGACCAACCTGTTGCTGAACACTACCATGAATGACCAGCAGACCAGCTATCTGCGTGCAATTAAGCATGCTTCAAATAATTTGCTGGTAATCATCAACGACATTCTTGATTTTTCAAAAATTGAGGCGGGCAAGTTGGAGATTGAAAAAACAGATTTTAACCTGCGCCAAACGATTAAAGGAGTGTTGGATACCTTAAGATTCAAAGCAGAAGAAAAATGGCTGGCGCTGAATGTTCATGTAAATCCTGACATTCCCGAATATCTTGTCGGAGACCCTGTAAGGCTGAATCAAATTTTAGTAAACCTCACGGGGAACGGCATCAAATTTACTGCGCAGGGAAGCGTAACCATTCATTGTAAGTTATTAGAAAAGAAGAATGAGGAAGTGAAGCTGCACTTCTCCGTTGAAGATACAGGAATTGGAATTGCCGCTGATAAAATTGACAAATTGTTTCAAAGCTTTTCGCAAGCCGAAAGCGACACTACAAGAAAATATGGTGGCACCGGGCTGGGGCTTTCCATCTCAAAACAATTGGTTGAACTTCAGGGAGGTACTATTGGTATCACAAGCGAATATGGCAAAGGCACCACATTTTATTTTGAACTTACCTATCCCATCGGCAAAGCAAAGGCAGAACAAGAAGATAAAATGGAGCTGTCGGAAAAACTGAAAGACCTGAGCGTACTCTTAGTTGACGATGATGATTATAATCAAATAGTCGGGAAAGGAACTTTAGAAATGCTGATTAAAGATGTAAAAGTGGATATTGCCTCAAATGGCAGGGAGGCTTTAGACATGTTGGCGCTAAAAGATTATGATATTATCCTGATGGACGTTCAGATGCCCGAAATGGACGGGCTTGAATGCACCACGCGAATCCGCCAGCTTTCCGGATCAAAAAAAGACATCAAAATAATGGCGATGACGGCAAGTGTTATAAAGAGTCAGGTGGACAAGTGCTTTGCCGTGGGGATGAATGACTATATTTCAAAGCCCTTTGTGCCGCAAGAATTGTATGATAAAATAAATAAGCTCTCCTCAAAACGAAACTGAAAAATGGAAACAAAACAAGTAGTGGACTTTTCTACCTTAAAAGAATTTACAGGGAATGACGAAAACCTGATGAAAATTCACATTAATACTTTTATCCAGTTTGCGCCTGCACAATTGCAAAAGCTGAGGCAAAAACTCAATGAACAAAACTGGATAGACCTTGGCAATGAAGCGCACAAGCTCAAACCCAAATGCACGTACATGGGCATCAAGGAAGCGGAATCGTTATTTAAAACGATTGAGCTAAATGCCAAGGAACAAAAAGACCTTGAAAAACTTCCGGAGTTGGTAGCTATTGCGGAGAACACAATAAATCAGGCAATAGCGGAACTAAAGGCTTTTGTAAATTCATAGAACGCGCTTCTGTTCTGCGCTGATTCCCTATCTTCATTCATCATTTTCATCTTACTTCATTGGAAGTCATGAAGAATTTACGCCACGATTATGCATCCTGAAATAGCGCGAGCCGCTCGCATCGAAATTTTAGAGCAGGTTGAGCTATTTCAGCATCTGCCTTCCGCCATCGTTGAAAATATCTCGGAGAAGCTTGTCCTGAAATTTTTTCCGGGCGGGAAAACAATCATAAACAAAGGCGACAAGGGCGATTGCATGTATGTGCTATTTGACGGGCAGGTAAAGATTCACGATGGCGAGATGGAAGTGGCGATACTCGGCAGCAGAAATTTTTTCGGTGAATTCTCCTTGCTTGATGAAGAACCGCGCTCCATGTCGGTAACGGCAAAAACAGATGTCGTAATCGGTGCGCTATTTCAAAATGATTTTTATGAGGTATTAAACAAGCATCCCGAAGTAACCAAAGATGTAATTAAGACGTTGCTCAAAAGATTGCGCAATCAAAACGGTCGCATTATCAGCCAGATGAAGCAGCGGGAGGAGGAACTTGAACTGTTAGTGAAAGAGAGAACAGCGGAAGTTGTTCAACAGAAAGAATTGGTGGAGACAAAAAACAAAGAGATTGTTGATTCCATCAAATATGCAAAACGGCTGCAGGAAGCGATTCTGCCTTCTTCAAATCTGCTTGCAACTATTTTTTCTGAAAGTTTCATTTACTATCAGCCAAAAGATATTGTGGCGGGTGATTTTTACTGGATGCACCGGTCGGATGAATTTATGCTCGTGATTGCGGCTGACTGCACGGGGCATGGAGTTTCAGGGGCGCTGATGAGTATGCTTGGCGTTTCATTATTAAACCAAATAGTGAATGAAAAGGAAATTACTGTTCCTTCTGAAATATTAAACCTACTGCACGTTGCAGTAATTGCAGCATTGAAGCAGGAAGAAAACGATTCGCATGATGGCATGGACATCGCAGTGTGCCGTTTTGATTTCAGAAAAAAGGAATTGCAGTTTGCAGGCGCGAATCGTCCGCTGTGGCTGCTGCGCAACGGTGAAATGCAGGCGTATGTTCCCGACAAAACTCCCATTGGGGGATTGCAGGTGGAAAGAAATAATTCATTTGCAAATCATGTTATTCCTTATGCTGAAGCAGATGTGTTCTATTTATTTACAGACGGCTATGCGGACCAATTCGGTGGAAGCAACGGAAAGAAGCTGATGACAAAAAAATTTAAAGAAACTTTGCTTGAGATTGGCGTCCAGAAAATGGAACAGCAGAAAAATTATCTTGCAGCATATTTTGAACAGTGGAAAGGAAGGAACGAGCAGGTGGATGATGTATTAGTAATGGGAATCAGAATCTGAACAAACGGAATGACCGATATTTTCAAAACATATTCGGAAATGGAACAGGAGGACATCATCCTTGCCTTTAAGGGTGATGTGACGCAGGAATTGCTTTCGTCCGTTTATTCAATTGTGGAATCGCGCCTCGAAAATGATCACGAAGCGCTGCGCAAAAAGAAAAAATTTTATCAGGTGGTGGTGGAGTGCCTTCAAAACGTGTATCACCACATGGAACAACCGGAGAGCAGCGCAAGCAAGCCGGCTATTTTTCTCATCGCGCGGGGGAAAGACAATTCACTGCATATCATGACAGGAAATTTCATCAGCATTGCAAAGCGCGATTCACTCACAACGCAAATCGAAAAAATGAACACCATGACAGGCGAAGAACTGCGCGCCTATCATCTCGACAAGCTCAGTTCTACACAACTTTCAGAAAAAGGCGGAGCCGGTTTGGGCATTATTGAGATAGCGCGTAAATCAGGAAATAAGCTGGATTACCGCTTTGATACTATTTCAGAACAACATGCTTTTTTCAGCCTTTCTGTAACCGTGAATTAAAAACAGGCAAACGCAACAACCATGAATCAACTCAACCTCGAAGGAACAAACAAAACGCCAACCATCAGTTTTCACGCAGAAACCGGGACGCTGGAAATCAAAGGGCGGTCTATCCCTGAAAATTCTGTTGAGTTTTATGCTCCGCTTTTCCTATGGATTGACGCATACGTTGCGCAACCAAAGGGCGATACGCGCGTGCTTGTTCAGTTGGAATATTTCAATACAAGTTCATCGAAATGCCTGCTCGATATTTTCCGCAAACTGGAACCACTGCATCAGTCCGCAAAAAGTAAAGTAACCGTTTCATGGCTTTATGAAGAAGAAGACGAAGACATGATGGAGGCAGGCGATGATTATCAGACAATCGTAAAACTGCCGTTTACCGTTGCAAAGGTTATACTCTGATAATGTTAGCGCGAAGTTGATGAGTTTTAGGCGCAAATAAGTTGGCTGTAAAGAGAATAAGGAGACTGCTATCTTGAAACTTTCTATCCAAAAACGAACTGTTTTTAAATACCTTTGACAAAACATATTTTGATTTGACAACACAGCATAAAATAATTAACGGTGACAGCAGGCAGATGACGGAATTGGCTGACAATTCGATTCATTTGGCTTTGACATCTCCTCCGTATTGGCAACTCAAGGACTACGGTTCGACTGACCAAATTGGTTTTCACGACAGTTACGAAAACTACATCAACAACCTGAACTTGGTATGGAAAGAGTGCTATCGCACTCTTCACAACGGATGCAGGTTGTGTGTAAACATTGGCGATCAATTCGCAAGAGCAGTATATTATGGACGATACAAAGTCATTCCTATTCGTGAGGAGATAATTAAGTTTTGTGAGAACATCGGCTTTGATTACATGGGTGCAATCATTTGGCAGAAGGTTACAACTTCAAATACAACAGGCGGTGGAGTGCAAATGGGCTCGTATCCGTATCCAAGAAACGGAATCTTGAAATTGGATTACGAGTTTATTTTGACTTTTAAAAAACTTGGTGACGCGCCAAAGCCAACGAAAGAAAATAAAGAACTTTCAAAAATGACAGCAGAAGAATGGAACACATTCTTTGCAGGACATTGGAATTTTTCAGGAGCAAGACAGGACAACCACATTGCAATGTTTCCTGAAGAATTGCCAAAGCGTTTGATTAAAATGTTTGCGTTTGTTGGCGACACTGTGCTTGATCCGTTTGCAGGAAGTGGAACATCAAATCTTGCTGCAAAAAATTTAGGAAGAAATTCTGTTGGTTATGAAATCAATCCCGAATTTATTTCAGTCATCAAACAAAAAATAGGGGCAAATCAAATGAACTTTCAGGACACAAACTTTGAGTTCATAAAACAAATACCTTTGACAATTGACTTTGCAAAAGAAATTGAAAAGTTGCCTTACATTTTCAAAGACCCTCATACGCTTGACAAAATAATTGATGTAAAGAAATTACAATTCGGCAGCAAACTTGACAAAAACGGTTCTGTAAAACGAGAAGAATATTTTACAGTTAAAGAAATTATTAGCCCTGAAAAAATTCGTTTGAGCAACGACATAATAGTTAAACTTATCGGCATTAAGGAAGACCCAATTATTAATAGAGATGCTACAAAATTTCTGATAAAAAAAACAAAAGGTAAAAGAGTTTTTCTGAAATACGACATTGTTAAACACGATAGTGAAAACAATACTCTTTGTTATCTCTATTTAGAAAATAAAACTTTTATAAATGCTCACTTAATTAAAAACGGTTTGGCGCAAGTGGACAGCAAATCGGATTTTAAACACAAGGACAAATTTTTAAAACTATGGCCGCATACACAGGCGGTGAGCTAAATAAATTGAATGGCGATTATGGTATTTCAGCACCGTATAAATCCGTTCCAGTAATGAAACTAATTAAAGTTCATCGTCCGAAAAGTAAAGATGAATTGTATGAGTTAATAAAAGTTCATCATGAAACAAATTGTGAATGCGGAATAAAAAGTCAAGGAACAGTTGAAGATTTCGGAAGAAATTTATACGAGGCACAACAGCAAGCATGGAAACAATATAAATACACTTTACAAGAATGTATTCAATGGGAATACGATTTATTTGTCATTCAATCATTGAAAGGAACTTTGATTGAAAACAACGCACTCAATGAATTTAAAAATAACTTGAAGGATTTTGAATTTACCGAGGCAGAAGGTTTTGTTGACGAAGAACTCCGCATTGATTTAATAATCTCAAAAGCTAATAATGAGATTGCAGGCATTCAAGTAAAGCCACTAACATTTAATTTAATGCGAGAGGGAGTAATCACTTTTAATAAAGCAGCAAATACAAAATGGGGTAAGCCAGTTTTTTATCTGTTCTACAACGACCAAGAGCAGTTTACCAACTTTGATGAAATTGCAAAAAAAATAAAACTAATATAATTCGTGAAAATATTTTTTTAAACGTGTTTGGGGGGAAAAGAGAAAGTTCTAAACTACGCCACTCAAACCTATCAGCTATCACGACCAAACAAAGTCGGAACAATGATGGCTCTCTTTCGTGAATGTCAACCAAAATCTTTTGAGGATTGGGAGAAATGGTATTTTAAAAATGCCAGCACAGACGGCACGACACCAAGTAAAATCACGAAAGAAAGTTTAGTGAATTAGGTGAACGACTCTATGTAAAAATTAAAGAGATTGTAATTCCAGCATGGACGGAAGCATTTAATCAACTTATATTACAAGATTGTGTTGATTACATTTTCAATCTTACTATCAACAGAACTTATGACGGTTTTCTCCGAGAGCAATCAGTTGTTGAAGATAACTTGGCAAAAGAATTTCCAAATGTGAAGTTTGAACTAAACGACCCAGAACTTGACCATGCAGGTGACATTGATTATTTAGGTTGGGTTGGTAAAAAAGTATTTGGAATACAAATCAAACCTGTAACAGCAAAAGCGAACTTTGGAAATTATTCGGCTACAGAAAGAATGAAGTACAGTTTTAGCAACCTCACAAAAAAGTTTGGAGGAAATGTTTTTATTGTTTTCAGCGTTGACGACAAAATTGCAAACAGTGAAGTTGTAAAAAAAATTGCTGCTGAAATCAAACGGCTGATTTAGATACAAAGAAGAACTACAATTATAGCTATCCCTCTATCCTTTTTCTAAAAAGCGATACACCTTTCATTCGTTCAAACAATTTACCTCCCTTGTCTAAGATTTTCTTCAGGAGATTAAAGTAAAGTGTCAGCATCAGCAACAAGATCATTGTCCAGATGACAATTAGATTAACCCAATAAGTATCGCATTTATATCCGAACACATTCTTCCGTGAAACATAAAAAGGCGCTCTCAGAAATGAATGCTCCACTCCATCCATATAAACAGGGCGAAACCGCTGTATCAAGTCATCCTCATGCTCGACAATCGGATGGAGGTTATTTGCATTTAGCAGGATGTTATTCAGATTTTCATTCGTGTAGCCATTCTTAAGCTGCGATAATTTATCCCTGCCTTCGGATTTCGTCATAGCCTGTATTACGCTGTCTTTTTTTGCGTTTGCTGATTTATAAAGTCCGATATACTGCTTTTTTAATCCTTCAAAATAGCGTTTCACTTTTTTGTAGGAAGTTGAATCCATCGAAACAGAAATCAAATCCGCAAGATTCTCATTAGGTGAATGAAATGATTCCTTCCGCAATTCATTCTTTAACAATTGCACCTGTGCTATTGCTGCGTGGCTGTTTCCATTCTGAAACACCGAATCAAGTTTGTCATTCATTTTAATCAGCCAGAAATCTTTTTTGAAAATTGCATTACTGATTTGCTTCTCCGCAGCGAAAAAATGTTTCTGGTAACTGTTATTCGTAAACTGGTTTACCGCCAGCGCTTCAAACCCCCAGCGCGAAACCATCACTTCGCCTATCAGCGGCACGCGGCTTTGATTAGTCACTTGCGGATTGAGGTCTTCAAACTTCACCATCACCCCGCTGAAAATAATTTGCGGAATCATTAAAAACGGCACTAAAATGTAAATGGTAACAACTGAATTAAAAGAAGCGGAGATATTCAATCCGGTGAGATTGGCAGCGCACGAAACTGAAAACAGGATAAGCCAATAGGCAAACCCCATCTCATGAATTCCGAAAATCTCGTTACTGATAAGAACATAAGAAAATGTTTGCAGTGCAGAGATTACAAACAGGATGCAGATTTTCGACAGTAGGTAACCGCTTCTGCTCAGGTTGAGAAATGCCTCGCGCTTCAAAATCTTCCGGTCGCGGATGATTTCTTCAGCGCTCACCGTCAACCCCATGAAAAGTGCAACAATAACGCTGATAAACAGGAAAGCCGGCAGGTTAATATTCTCTCTGAATGTAAACTCCGCGCCTTCTTTCGAGTATTTTAAAACATAAGCCAGAATCAACGCAAGCACTGGTGCTTCCAGAAAATTGATGAGCATGTACTGCGTGTTGCGCAATTTGGAAAGTACATCGCGTTTTATAAACACGCCTACTTGCCTCATGCGCGATGGCTTTGCAAAAGAGGAATGCTCTATCTGCTTTTCGACTACCGCATTTTCTTCATTGCTAAAAGATTCCTTGTAAAACTGATTCCATTCCTGCGGTGATATTTTTCTTTCGGCAGTCGGATTGCCGAATTCATCCATCACTTTTGATTCGATGATGGAAAACAACTGCTCTGAATTAATGTTGCCACACGACTGGCATTCGCTTTCATCTGCGTCTGCATGATGCGCCTTGCTTTTAAAATAAAGCAGCGAATCAGCAGGATTGCCAAAATAAACGGGATAGCCTCCGGTATCCAATAACAATAGCTTGTCGAATAATTTGAAGATGTCAGAAGATGGTTGGTGAATGACCACAAAAACAAGATTCCCGGAAGCAGAAAGCTGCTTGAGCAAATCCATCACATTTTCAGAATCAAGGGAGGACAATCCCGAAGTTGGCTCATCCACAAAAAGCACCTGTGGCTTGCGAATCAGTTCCAACGCGATGTTCAGGCGCTTACGCTGCCCGCCACTTATAGTTTTGTTCAACACATCCCCTACTTTCAGGTCTTTGGATTCTGTAAGTCCAAGTGATTCCAACTGTTCATTCACCTTTGCGGTAATTGCCGCATCATCTAAGTTTCCAAAACACAGTTTGCTGTTGAAGAAAAGATTTTGGAAAACAGTCAGTTCTTCCAGCAGCAAATCATCTTGCGGAACATAGCCAACGATTCCTTCAATTTTTTCTTTATCGGCATGAATGTTTATCCCGTTAATAAATACTCCGCCCTTTGCGGGAACCAGATTTCCATTCAGGATATTGAGCAAGGTGGATTTTCCCGCACCGCTGCTGCCCATAATGCCAACCAGATTTCCTGATGATGCGGAGAAGCTTACGCGGTGCAATCCTTTTTTCCCGTTTTTGAAAATGAATTCTAAATCACGCGCTGCAAAGTGAATATTCCCTTTCGATTCATCCTTCAAAAAACAGCGCGCGAGTTCGCTAAAATAAACAGGTTGAATTTTTGAGCTTCTGATCACTGAGCCGGAAGAAAGAACATTAATTCTGCCTTCTGTTAATGCTTGTCCGTTGAGCGTTAGTTGCTCGTTGCCAAAATATTTTGCAAAAAGAATTCCCGCTGATTTCAGAAAAAAAACTGCGAGCATTCCCTCGAGATTATCATGGAGCAGTTGCCGCGTATCCTGCCTGTTTTCAGCAAAAGATTTCGCCACCAGCAGAAAAGAAGGCGCGTCATTGATTTCAGAAGCGCGTTTGGCAGAAGCAAGCGAGAGACACGCTTTAAACTCTTCCTGCTTAATGTTGAATACCTCGGCAACAGTTGACAAAAAATCTGATTCCTGTGCGCTTACCGGCTCGTCAGAAGAATAGACAAATTCAATGAGCCTGATTAAAACGATGTATTTCTGCTTTTGCTCCAGTTCGCTGTTAATGTCGGTGCAGATGCGCAATACTTTCACCGAGTTCACCGCTACGCGCTTCCTGCGCTCGACTGATTCCGCTTTTCCCTGCAAGAACAAAAGCTGCTCATCGAAAATGTCAATGTATTTTTTTACATGCGCAAGGCTGAGTTGTTGCTGTAAAAAAATTTCAACAATCACCCTTCCGCGCTCGGTGAGTCGTTCAGCATTTGCAGTGATTGCAAAGAGCTGCATCAGCGCCTTTAAAATCTTTTCACTCACTTTTCGACTCTTGTTTACGTTTGAGGTAAAATAGAATGACTCAAGATACAGACAATAAAAAAGAGACCCAAATGAGTCTCTTTTTGAAAGTCGTCATTCTGAGCGAAGGCTTTGCGAAGCGAAGAATCTCTTAACTCTGAAGTGCAGAGATGCTTCGCTTTGCTCAGCATGACGAGACTGAGGGCTATCCTCTTTCTCATTTTCATACTTCAGAATCAGCTAATGATGCGGCTGCGCACCTCTCTGATATTTTTTGCCAGCTTGGTTAAAAATTCCTGGGTGATGCCATTTGAATCAGTCGGTTCCTTATAGATTAACAGCAGGTTGGAATAATCATTTTTGATTTTAGTGAGTTCTTCGTCTTGCGGAAAACTTTCCAATATCTTGGCAACATTTTCCAAATAAAGACGCTGTTCCCATACGCGTTGAAACAGCGCATCATTCTCGGCAGTACGGTTCACATTCAGCAGCAAATTGACCGTGATATGCTGCGCTTCCAGCCAGCTTCCGGCTAAGATGACGCTTGCAGTCATCAGGCGTTCATTCGAGCGCAGATACGAGTCTGTCGCATTATAAACCTCGTCCACCATGCGTGTCAGCGAATCCCTGTTGCCCTGGTTTTCCTGGAATTTGCTGCTGAACTTGTTAAATGGTTCAGCGATATCCAGTTCCTCCGCCATTGTTTTCACCGTTGAGTAATACTTGAGAATTTCAGGCGTGCGGTCATTAAACACGGAATAGGCAAGGTCAATTCCATAGATGCCATAGTTGAACGCCTTTTTATTGGAGCTCTGATAATTTTCCGGACTTTTGGAATTCAGCAGGCTCATATTAACCGGCAACCCTGATTTTGAAAATTCATCCAGCACCTGCATGGGAGGCGGAAGGTTGGCAATCGTATAGGTAAACCTGAATTCCGCCAGTTCATTCATGGGAGTGGAAGGAGTTTCCGTGGTTTTCGTTTCCGCAGGTTCCTGGGTTGTGGTGTTGGAAGAATTGCAGGAAAGCAAAAGCGAAATCATAAAAACAGATAAGATTCCGGTCGCAGCAGAGCTATTCATGGGTTAAGGATTTGCAGCAAAGGTAAAAATGAAAGTTGTTATTTAAAAGAGCAGTTTTTTGAAAGGCAATAAAATTCTTGTTCTTAGGTGAATTAAAATTTTTATTTTAGCGCAAACTATTAACTCATGGCAGAGAACACATCAAGAAAGGTTTTTTTGGTAGATGATGATCCTTCACATAACCAAATGCTGAAAGACCATCTCACAAGTAAATTAAATGTGGATGTTACCACCTTTTCAACCGGGGAAGATTGCCTCAGGAACTTAGATAAAAATCCGAATGTGATTGTGCTAGATTACAATCTGAACAGTGAACAAAGCAACGCGGGGAACGGGCTGGATATTTTAAAAAAGGTGAAAAGCACCAGTCCTGCAACGGAAGTGATTATGCTCTCCGGGCAGGAAAAAATCCAGATAGCCGTTGAAACGATGAAGCATGGCGCATTCGACTATGTAATAAAGAACGAAAGCGCTTTCCTCAGAACGCAGAATGTTATCAACAATATTTTTAAAGGCATCAAGCTACAGGAAAACCTGAAAGCATACAAATTATCTACCTTCTTTCTTGCAGGGGTGATCGTTTTGATTATTGTTGCCGCCATCCTGCTGGTGGCGTTCGGCATAGCGGGCGTAAATGATCCCACTCCATAGGCATTGCAGTGGAAGACCCGGGTTGGGAAGGATAATTTCTTTTTTCACTTTAAAGTCAGTTCAATTTCAAGCTATAAGCCATAAGCCTGATCTGCTCGCAGCTTGAAGCCAGTAGCTTGCAGCTAACTTCAAAATGAACACAGCTAACATTGCCATAATCGGTGGAAGCGCAGCCGGGTTCTTTGCTGCCATCTCCTGCAAGGCGCATCATGCTGTTCCTTCCGCGTCAGGCGAATGAATCTATAGATTGCTACAATAAAGCATCGCCTCGGAATTTTCTATGGCGATCTCATTTAGGGAGAGAAGAATTGGCGCGTACATCTGCGATTTCGTGCTGAGTTGCGCACGGGAGTTGCGTATCTTCCGTGATGTTGATTATTGGCTTCAGGGGAGAGTTCATTACCTTTCGGCTTGATGATGTGTTTTGTTATTCTTGCTTCCTGTTTCACCGGATTTACACGGTAACTTTGCTCCTTATTATCACAAAATAGTATCAGCATAAACTTCTATTACCTGACGGATGATATTTGAACAGTTGAAACAGCATGTAAAAATGGAAGACGAGGAATTCAATTCCATCTATCCCGAAAATGTGCGGAAACATGCTCAGGGTCATTGGACGCCTCTTGATGTTGCGAGGATAGCCGCAGAATACCTCGTTAAAAAGCCATCAGCCAAAGTTTTGGATATTGGTTCGGGGGCGGGAAAGTTTTGCATGATTGGCTCCGCATTAACACAAGGATTTTTTACCGGCATTGAGCAAAGGGAAAATCTGGTTCAGGTGTCGCGCAAAATTTCAAAATATTACAAGCTCGGGAATGTTGAATTCATCCATGCGAATATCCTGGAGGTTCCTTTTACCGACTTCGATTCATTTTATTTTTATAATGCATTTCACGAAAATCTGGAAGTCTTTCGTTCCATAGATTATTCGATTACGCTGAATACAAAGTATTATTACCTGTATTCAGAGTACGTAAAACAGGAACTTAGTAAAACGCCTGTCGGCACCCGGCTGGTAACGTATCATAGCGCATTGAAAGAGGTTCCTTCCAGCTTTCGGCTTGAAGCCACCGCCTATGATGATAGCCTGATTTTTTGGCAAAAGAGCAAGTAAACTCTTTTAAGGGCGGTTCTAAAAATTCTACCACGACTCCCTCGCCTTCTGGAGAGGGATGGTTTACCTGCCGAAGTTTTAACGCAGGCAGGGGTGAGGCGATAAAAAAGCAATTTTTAGAACCACCGTTAATTTAACATCATTCATCGGGCATAATTCTGATAGGGTGTAGGACAAATTGCACGGCTGTTTCAATGTCCCCTTTGCGAAAGCAATGTGTGTTGGCGAAGGGGGATGCGGTTGACTTGAGCGGTTGCAGGGAGATGATTCAATTTGTCCTACACCATTCTGATAGCACCTATTCAACTCAAGACCTAATCCTTGTAATTTGCAGCGGCATTTAATTTCAATCACTTGAAGCTTTTCCTCGTTGTAATTCTTTTCACAAGCATAGTCGTCAATGCGCAAACACGCAAGCTGCTTGTCATTGCGCATCGTGGCGCTTCAGGCGATGCGCCCGAAAATACGATTGCTTCCATTGACAAAGCCCTTGCTGCCGGTGCGGATGTTATCGAGATTGATGTGCATCAAACGCTTGACAGCGTAATTATCGTGCTACATGATGAAAAGCTCGACCGCACCACCGATAAAAGCGGACTGATAAAAAATTTTAACTGGGATGACATCAAAGATGCGGATGCGGGCAGTTGGTTCGGCAGCGCATTTGCAGGCGAACACATTCCGACATTAGATGAAGTGTTGTTGCACATTAACGGTAGGGCGCGACTGCTCATAGAAATTAAGAAAGGGGGGAAATATTACCTCGGTATTGAGCGCAGGGTGCTTGCAATCATCAACGCGCGCAAGGCAGAAAGCTGGTGCATGATGCAATCCTTTTCAGATGCTGCTGTAAACAATTGGCTTGCGCTTGATTCTGCAATTGCGGTTTATAAACTCGTGGTGGGAAATATTCCCGCACTGCCGCTCTATCATGACGGGCGCGCACATTGGGGCAGCATCCTAAAGTATAAGCAGGTGGCGGGCGTAAATCCTTATCGCAGTTTTGCGAAAAAACACATCGTGCGAAAACTGCATGAAAGAGGGCAGCAAATTTTTGTGTGGACGGTAAACGATGAAAAACACATGCAAAAACTGATAGAGCGTGGCGTTGATGGTATTATTACCAATTATCCTGAGAAGGTAAAGAAGTTGCTGTCGGAATAAGATGCCGCATTAAGATTTGGCTAATGTATTCTTTCATTTTAATTTGTCAGATTCAGATACTGCTCCTTTTCAGAAGCACAAAGCCATAAAATAATTGGGACAAGATGTTCAAAATCCTCTGAAATCAGTGATTTCCAAGGGGTTTAATTTCCATGTATTTCTATACTTAGCCGACAACCCCGCATATCTTTCAGGGGGAATTTCTATGTATTTCTGCTTCCTGCAAGCAGGATGCTCCCTACCCTATTTAAATCTATTGTAATGATTCGAAAAATTACCCTCTCGTTGCTTGTTGCTCTTTCGTGCCTTTGTTGTTGCACGGAATCGTTTGCACAAACTGCAATCGCATATTCCGAAAACTTCAGTAACTGTACTGGCGCAACCTCAACGGCAACTCCCCAGCAATGGACTACCACCACCACAGGATTGATTACGCCTTTTACATTTTCAGCTTCAGGAGGTCAATTTGTAGCAAGCGGACTTGACGGGAAAGCCACATGGCAATCAAGAGTGATTGATATTTCGTGCCTGAGTAATGTGACCGTTTCTTTAAATCTTTCCGAGTCCAGCACACTCAGCGGAAACGATACAATTTGGGCGAGATATAAACTGAACGGAGGCGCTGAAACACAATTCCCTACTAACGGTTTATTCGTTGACGACTTTGGAACTCCTGCCGCGTCAACAGTAACAGGATTGAACGGCACTACCCTGCAAATTATCATCCGTGTGCGTAATGACAATGGCGAAACTCACAATTTTGACAACATTGATGTGCGGGGAACGGATAATGTTTGCACAAACCCGGACCTCACTGCATCCTGCCCGCTTGACATCGTCTTTGTGCTGGATGAATCCGGCTCCATCGTTGGTCAGGGTGGCGCTACAAATGTGGTAACTCAGGTTCGCACGGGGGCAACTGCGCTTGTAAATGCGCTGAATAACAACAGCGGCACTATCAATATGGCAGTGGTTGAATTCAACTCGGCAGCAAGGCGCGCGCAAATCGGAGCCGGCACAGGCTACCAACCGGTGAATGCCGCCTATGTAGCTGCTTTTACTACCTACATTAATGGCGGAGCGGCAGCAAACAATATTACCCGCTACGATCCGGATGGCTCCACCAACTGGGAAGATGCGCTGGAAGAAGTGCAAGCGCTAAATGCAATTCAAACCGCTGAGTTAGTCATCTTTTTTACGGATGGCGAACCGACAGTTTACAACATCGGTTGCATCACCGGCACAGGCGGTGCAGGAAATGCGCTTATAGAAGCAATGGGCGCAGCTAATGTAGTGATGCAACAAGGCTCGCATATTTTTGTTGTTGGTCTTGATAATCCAGATCTGAATGAACCGAATGTAGAGGCAATTTCAGGAACTGATTTTTATCCTAACAATGAGCCTGATTTCAGCCAAGGGGACTACACCATTGCCACTTCATCCACGCTTGTAAGCGACTTGACTGCCATCGCCAACCAAATTTGCGCAGCCGATTTAAGTTTGGATAAATCAGTTTCGCCACAAGCGGGATGTGATGGCGATGAAGTGGTGTTCACCCTCACTGTTACCAATGAAGGTTCCCAGCCGGGAACAGGCATTGAGGTAAAAGATTATCTCTCCAGCGCATACGCCTACATGAGCGATAATGGTGGCGCTGCGACAACTTTCGCAAACGACACGCTCGTGTGGTCGGTTGGAACACTTGCTGCGGGCGCATCTGTTACATTGCAAATCACAGTTACCGTAAACAGTTCAGGCGACTTGAACAACTTTGCCGAAGTAACTGCTGCGGATTTTATTGATGTAGATTCTTCTCCTGATAATGACAACGATAATGTTGCCGATGAAGATGATGAAGCAACTGCATCTGTTGAAATAGTAAACTGTTTAATCACAGGTGACAATCAAATCTGCATTGGGCAAAACACTTCATTCACTGCTTCCGGGGGAACAACCTACGCATGGTCAGGTCCTGGTGGGTTTACAGCGAATACTGCAACAATCACCAATCGCACTTTAGCGGGACTTTACGCTGTTACAGTCAGTAGCGGTCCGGGTTGCCAAAGCACTTGCGCCACATTTCTCACTGTGAGCAGTTTACCCACATGCGGCATCACAGGTACAAATTCAATCTGTGCTGGACAATCTTCCACCTTTACTGCAACAACAGGTATGGCAAGCTATCTGTGGTCAACAGGCGCTACATCACAATCCATCAGCGTAAGCACATCGGGTATTTATTCTGTGACAATTACCAATGCAAACGGATGTTCCAACTCCTGCGCCAGAACATTAACAGTAAATACTTTACCTGTTTGCAGCATCACTACCCCATATACTTCAGTGTGTTCCGGCTCAACAGTAACATGGACTGCACCGGGGGGAATGACTTCTTATGCATGGTCGGGTCCGGCAGGATTCACGGCAATAACGCAAGGCATCACAATCGGCACTGCGGGAACATATAATCTCACAATTACAAATTCAAATGGATGTCAAAGCATCTGCTCGCAGGCATTAAACGTGCTTGCTGTTCCAAACTGCGCTATCACGGGTGTTACTCCGATTTGTCAGGGTTCAACGGTGCTTTGGTCTGCCGGATTTATTTCAGGAGCCGGTTATTCATGGAGTGGTCCCGGTGGGTACATTGCGGCTACGCGACAAATTACTATTGGAGCTGGCGGAACTTATAGCGTGATTGTGACAGTAAATAACACTGTCACCGCAGAAAACAAATGCACAAGCACTTGTAACAAAGCGTTAGTTGTAAATCCAATTCCTGGCTGTAATATAAGCGGAAATACATTAGTCTGTTTCGGGGAAACAACTACCTTCACTGCATCGGGTGGAACATCATACGCATGGTCAGGTCCTCCGGGATTTACAGCTACAACGGCAAATCCTATCACTGCCGGAATTACAGGAACATATTTTGTTACAGTAACAAGTTCGGGCTGCACAAACACCTGCTCTATTGAGCTTTTTATAGAACCTTCTTGCGATGATGGTAATGCTTGCACCACCGAAACATGCACAAATGGAAATTGTCAATATGCTCCCGTTACCTGCAATGACGGAAACGCTTGTACTACGGACGCTTGCAATCCTGCATCAGGCTGCATTTACACTCCGGTAGTTTGTAATGATAGCGACCCTTGCACCACGGATGCCTGTTCAGCCGGAACTTGCGTATTTACGCCAATCGTATGCGATGATGGCGACCCCTGTACAACCAATGCTTGCGTGGGTGGAACCTGTCAATACACGCCCATTGTTTGTAATGACGGAAATCTTTGCACTACTGATTTGTGTGTTGGTGGAAGTTGTCAAAGCACACAGATAGTTTGTAACGACAACAGCGCATGTACTACTGATTTATGCGTGGGTGGAAATTGTCAATACACTACGATAACATGTAGTGATGGAAATCTTTGCACCGTAAACGGATGCAACCCCGCAAGCGGATGTACATTCACTACGCTGAGTTGTGATGATAACAACCCCTGTACAACGGATGCATGTAATCCGGGAAGCGGATGTATCTCCACTCCGATTAATTGCGATGACGAAGACGCTTGCACAGAAGATGCTTGCGCTGGAGGAGATTGTGAGAATATTAACCTTGTTTGCGAGGACAACAATGTTTGCACGAATAACACTTGCGTAGGTGGAATCTGCCAATACCCTGCAATTACCTGCGATGATTTCAATGCTTGCACAACAAATGGCTGCAATCCTATTTTAGGATGTTCTTACACTCCGATAGATTGCAACGACAATGACGGATGCACTGCCGATGTGTGTTTCCTCACATGCCTGCACAACCCGATTGACTGTGATGATGATGATGAATGCACCGATGACGGCTGTTCAAACAATGATTGCACACACACGCCAATCGTTTGTAATGATGGAATATTTTGCACAACAGACGAATGCATTCCTGCCACAGGATGCCTTTACACGCCTCTTCCCATTAGTTGCTGCACCGATGATGCGCAATGCGATGATGACAACGCTTGTACGCTGGATGCCTGCACCGAACTTTCAGGGGAATGTGTAAACACTCCTATTACCTGCAATGACGGCAGCGCTTGCACAGAAGATGAATGTGAGCCGGAATCAGGCTGTGTGTTTACAACGATTGACTGCAATGATTTAAATGCCTGCACAACAGATGGATGCAGTCCGGCTACCGGATGTTTTCATAATCCCGTCACCTGTAATGACGGCAATGCGTGTACGCTTGATGTATGTAATCCGGCTTCCGGGTGTGTATTTACTCCGGTTGCCTGCGATGACGAAAATGCATGCACGGATGATGTGTGTAATCCTTCAAATGGAAGTTGCATATATACTCCGATTGACTGCGATGATGAAAACGCTTGTACATTAGATGGGTGCGTAACCGGCAACTGCACACACGCGCCTGTAAATTGTGATGACAGTAATCCTTGTACTACTGATGCGTGTAATACTTTAAATGGAAGTTGCGCAAATACGCTGATTGATTGCGATGACGATAATCCCTGTACAACTGACTTGTGTTCTGGCGGAGAATGCAGCAACACGAATATCACTTGCGATGATGCAAACCTCTGTACTACGGATGCCTGTAATTCAACGAACGGCAGTTGCGTATTTACCCCCGTTGTATGCAATGACGAAGATGCCTGTACCGTGGATGCTTGCAATACAGGCACCGGAGCATGTTCCCACACTTCGATTATTTGCAATGATAATAGCGATTGCACTACGGATGCATGTGTGAGCGTACAGTGCGTATTCACTTCAGTTACTTGTAATGACAATAACGCTTGTACTACTGATGCTTGCAACCCCGCAACAGGATGTTCAAACACGCTGATTTCTTGCGAGGATAATAATCCCTGCACCATTGACGCTTGCAATCCTGCGACAGGATGCGTTTATACTCCGAGAAACTGCGCGGATTTGTCAAACTGCACAATTGATAATTGCGACCCGGCAACCGCTAATGGCTGCGTTTACACCTCTCCTTGTTTCGATAATAATCTCTGCACAGAAGACAGATGCAGACCGGCAGGAGCAGTACCTTTCTTTATCTGCAACTTTGTTAATAAAAATTGCTCTGACAATAACCCCTGTACAAATGACTTATGCGAACCAACTACCGGGGAGTGCAATTATGAGCCGAAATGTAATGATTTTGATTTATGCACTAATGATTTCTGTAACCCCACAACCGGGGCTTGCTCCTACACCGGCTTGTTTTGCAATGACGAAAACCCCTGCTCAACTGACGGCTGTGTGGAGGGCGAATGTTTCAATACCTCGTTTATTTGTGATGACGGAATTCCTTGTACTATTGATGCATGTGTAAATTCTATCTCCTGCTCTTTCTCGCCAATCATTTGTGAAGACAATAATCTCTGCACGACTGACGCTTGCGTAGGAGGACTTTGCCCAAACACACCTATAACTTGTGATGATGGCAACGCCTGCACAACTACTGATTGCGAACCCGCTTTGGGATGTTTGTTTGCTCAGGTTGATTGCAATGACAGCGATGCGTGTACAAGCGATGCCTGTCTTACAAACACAGGTTGCTCTTATACAAACGTGAATTGCGATGATAGCGATGGCTGCACTGCTGACGCTTGCAATCCATCGACAGGATGCACAAATACTCCCCTCACCTGTGATGACAGTGATGCTTGCACATCCGATATCTGCACAGGCGGAGCGTGTGTAAACTCACCAATCA
Organism: Chitinophagales bacterium; assembly: GCA_034440455.1. Lineage (GTDB taxonomy): Bacteria > Bacteroidota > Bacteroidia > Chitinophagales > CAIOSU01 > JAWXCB01. The sequence continues at coordinate 4,486 of JAWXCB010000130.1, read as the reverse complement.
CCTGTAGCGATAATAATGCATGTACTACGGACGCATGCAATCCTGCCTCCGGATGTACATTCACAACTTTGAATTGTAATGATGGTAGCTCCTGCACGGTGGATGCGTGTGACCCTGTTTCTGGCTGTAATTACACAACAATCAGTTGCAATGACAATAATGCATGCACCACAAATGCGTGTGACCCGGGAACAGGATGCGTATTCACTCCCATTGCGCCCTGCAACGACAACAGCGCATGTACTACTGAGGAATGTAATGCCGCAGTGGGATGTGTTTATACGCCTATCTCCTGCAATGACAATAATGCCTGCACTACGGATAATTGTGATGCAATTGATGGTTGCGAATACGTTGCTATTACTTGCGCTGACGGAGACCTCTGCACCACCGATGCCTGCGATGCGGGAATCGGCTGCGTGTTCACACCGCTTACGTGCAACGATAATAATGCGTGTACCACGGACAACTGCAACACCAACTTAGGTTGCGTGTTTACCGCAATTGTTTGCAACGACAATAACGCCTGCACCACTGATGCTTGCGCACCTGCAACAGGCTGCACAACAACGCCTATTGATTGCAACGACAACAGCGCCTGCACAAATGACGGATGCAATCCTTCCACAGGCTGCACAAACACTGCGATTACCTGCAATGATAATGACGCATGTACCACAGATGGATGCGATAATGTGACAGGATGTACAACAACACCAATTACCTGCAACGATAATAGCACATGTACCACCGATGCGTGTATTCTAACAACAGGATGCACATTTACCGCCATCACTTGTAATGATAATAATGCGTGTACCACCGATGGTTGCGATCCTGCTACAGGATGTACGACAACTCCAATTGTTTGCAATGACGGAAGTGATTGTACTATCGATGGCTGCGATGGAGGAACGGGATGCACGACAACACCTATAGATTGTGATGACGATAATGCTTGCACCACGGACGGCTGTAATCCCGCAACAGGATGCACCACCGCTACCATTACCTGTAACGACAACAGCGCCTGCACGACTGATGCTTGCGACCCGATTTCAGGATGCGTATTTACTCAGATTACCTGCGAGGACAGCAACGCCTGCACAATAGATAACTGTAACATAAATACTGGATGCATAGTCACGCCAATTACCTGCAACGACAACAACGTATGCACCAATGATGTTTGCGATATTGTGAATGGATGTGTATTTACTACCATCACATGCAACGACAACAATCCCTGCACTACGGATGGTTGTGATATCGCAAGCGGATGTACAATCACTCCCGTTGTGTGCGATGACAGCAACCTATGCACTTCAAACGAATGCAATACAGCAACAGGGTGCGTTTACACTCCCATAGTTTGCAATGACGGAAATTTCTGCACAACAGACGGCTGCAATCCAGTAAGCGGATGCACAATAACTCCTGTGAATTGTGATGATGGAAACGTCTGCACAACAGACGGATGCGCTCCGGCAACCGGATGCACACACGCTTCAGTGGGCGGCTGCTGCCTTACCAACGAAGATTGCAACGACAGCAGCGTTTGCACTTCTGAAGAATGTTTGTCAGGCGGAATTTGCGATTACACTACCGTAAGCTGTGATGATGGCAGCGCTTGCACCACCGATGCGTGTGATGCGCAAACAGAATGCTCCAATACTGCCGTAAATTGCAACGACAGCAATGCGTGTACCACAGAAATATGCAATCCTTCGACTGGCTGTGTTTACACAAATTTTTCCTGCAACGACAATAATCCCTGCACTTCTGAAGTATGCAATACATCAATTGGTTGTGTGTTTACTCCCGTTGTGTGTGAAGACAACAACGCTTGCACAAATAATACCTGCAATACAGAAATAGGATGCGAATATGTTCCTATCACCTGCACCGACAGCGATGCCTGCACCGATGCTGATTGTGTTCCGGCAACGGGTTGCGAATTCACGCCAATTACCTGTGAGGACAACAATGCGTGTACAACGGAAGTATGCAATCCATCGGCAGGTTGCGAATACACGAACATCATTTGTGACGACCTTGATGCCTGCACTACCGATGCCTGCGACCCGGTAGCAGGATGCACTACTTCACCCATTAGTTGTAATGACGGGGATGTCTGCACTACGGACAATTGTGATACTGAAACAGGATGCTCAAGCACTCCAATTGACTGCGATGATAGTGACGCGTGTACGGTAGAGACATGTTTACCCGGAACAGGATGCAATTACTCTCCGGTAACTTGTAATGATGGCAACGCATGTACTACAGATGCCTGCAATCCTGCTTCCGGATGCACAGTCACTCCAACTATCTGCAACGATAATAATGCCTGCACGAATGATGGCTGCGACCCTACATCAGGGTGCACTATCACGCCCATTGCCGCTTGCGATGACAATGACAACTGCACATCTGATGCCTGCGACCCAACTCAAGGCTGTGTGTTTACGCCCATCAGTTGCAATGATGGTAATGCCTGTACAACCGATGCGTGTAGCGCTGCAACTGGATGCACGAATGCGCCCATTGTTTGCGATGACAGCGATGCTTGCACGGACAACACCTGTGATCCCTCTTCCGGCTGCATTTTCACAGCGATTAATTGCAACGACAACGATGCATGTTCTACTGATGGTTGTTCAAGCGGAGGATGCACAAACGTGCAAATCAATTGTGCTGACAATACTGAATGCACAACTGATGCGTGTAATGCCACAACCGGAAATTGCACCCACACTCCTATCCCCGACTGCTGCGCTGATGCGGGTGATTGTGATGACAGCGATGCCTGCACCACTGATGATTGCGACAACGGAACGTGTACTTATGCATCTGTTACCTGCAATGACAACGATGCGTGTACCTCCGACAACTGCTTGCCTGCAAGCGGATGTTCGTTCACGCTAATCACTTGTAATGATGGCAATGCCTGCACTACCGATAATTGCTCAACGACAACAGGCTGCGAATTCACGCCCGTTAATTGCAATGACAACGACAACTGCACCGATGATGTGTGCAATGGCGGAACTTGCGAAAACAATCCGGTTGCCGATTGCTGTGAAAATGCTGCTGATTGCAATGACAACGATGCCTGCACTGCGGATGCGTGTTCAAACAATCAATGCTCAAACACTTCCATCAATTGCAACGACAACAATGCCTGCACTACCGATGGCTGCGATATTGCTTCCGGATGCACTACTGCATTAAATAATTGCGAGGACAACGATGCCTGCACTACAGACGGCTGTTCTGGTGGCAACTGCACAAACACCGCGCTTGTTTGCAACGACAACAACAGTTGCACATCCGATGCCTGCGTTGACGGACAATGCGTTTTCACCGCTTTGAATTGCAACGATAACGATGCCTGCACTACTGACGCATGTAATCCTTCATCAGGTTGCACAAATACTGCTATTACTTGTAACGATAATAACGACTGCACCACCGATGCATGTGATGCCGGAAGTGGCTGCACGTTTACTCCAATTTCAAATTGCACAGACAACTGCGCAGGTGTTAATTGCGATGATGAAGATGCCTGTACAACCGATGCATGCAGCAATGGTGAATGCTCCTATACTGCTGTAATCTGCAATGACAATGATGCCTGCACTACGGATGTCTGCAACACTACTTCCGGTTGTGTTTTCACTCCGGTGAATTGTGATGATGGCAACGCCTGCACGATTGATGCATGTAATGTAACTACCGGATGTACGAACAGCACAAGCTGCGATGATAATGATATCTGCACAACAGATGTATGTGAAGGCAACTCCTGCGCGCATGAGCCTGTTGTGAATTGCATCTGCCTGCAAGTAACCAGTTTCACTTTGATGAATTCCACAACCGACAGTGAAATCGGCTCATTGAATAACGGGCAAACAATAAATCTCTACTGCAACCCGGCAATCAATATTCGCGCAAACGCATGTGATGAATCTGTTACAGGCAGTGTGGAATTCATATTAAACAACACCCAATTCAGAGTGGAAAATGATGCGCCCTACTACCTTGCCGGTGACAATACGCAGGGCGACATCTATACATGGAATGCGTCCGTTGGAACTTATACGCTCACGGGAAATCCCTACGCGCAGCCTGAAGCGGGCGGTACGCTTGGAACATCGGAAACCATCACATTTACAATTGTAAATAATCCCGCTGAATGTCCTGTTTGTCCTGAATGTAATGATAGCGATGCGTGTACGGATGATGCTTGTATGAACAACGTGTGCCAGCATACGCCTTTAGTATGTAACGACAATAGCGCATGTACTACCGATGCGTGTGACAGTGAAACAGGTTGCATTTATACTTCAATTACATGCAATGACAATAATGCCTGCACAACGGATAGCTGCGATGCGCTGGAAGGCTGCTTCTACACGCCTGTTGATTGCGATGATAGCGACCTCTGCACAACTGACGCATGTGAGAATGGCGCGTGTGTTTA
>JAWXCB010000129.1:0-68991 GCA_034440455.1 Chitinophagales bacterium | reverse complement strand
TATTATTTCGCCACACCTTACCACAGTTGGGAGCGCGGAACCAATGAAAACTACAACAGGCTGCTCAGGCAATATTTCCCAAAAAAAACTTCCTTTGAAAATATTACTGAGAAAGAATTGAAAGCGGTGCAGGACAAACTCAACCACCGAGAAAGAAAACGATTAGGCTATCTGTCGCCTATTCAATATCTTCATTCCTTTTACTCACCAAAGTTGCATTTGCAACTTGAATGTTGCTTCTAAGCAATTAGAAGTAGAGCAAGGAAAGAAATATTATCTGTATGCATGGGCTAAAGGATTTAAAGGAATTGAAGAAGAATTAACTGAAACTAATCAATACTTTGGAGACCCGGATTATTTTAATCGCAAACTATTCTTTGAGGAGGATTTTAATAATCCTATAGGAAAAATCTCGAAGGATGCTATATCAAAGGAGCCGGGACAAGGAACTTGCTTTGCCTTAAACGCTGATGGTTATCTGATAACGAACTACCATGTTATTGAAAATGCTAAAGAGATTACAGTGAAAGGTATTGACGGAGATTATAGCACTAAATATGGAGCTACTCTTATTGCCAACGACAAAACCAATGACTTAGCATTACTCAAAATCGGAAACAAAATGTACGATTTAATGGTATTCCCTATTCTGTCCGTAGCAGCGGAGTTCAACAAGGGGAAAAAGTATATGCAATTGGCTTTCCAATCGCTCAAGTATTAGGACAGGAAGTGAAACTTACGGATGGTATCATAAGCGCAAAAAGCGGAGTTGACGGAGATGTTAGTAAGTTTCAGATTTCAGCCGCTGTTAATCCGGGTAACAGTGGCGGATCTCTAATTGATGAGCAAGGGAACTTAATTGGAGTGATTTACGCAAAATCTACTATTGCAGAATCAGCGGGTTATGCTGTAAAAGCCAGTTATCTTCAAACTTTTCTGAGCAATGTTGACGGCTTAGAATATTCGCCTTTGTCCGGTTCACTCAATGGTAAAGCCATCACTGAAATTATTGCAGAGTGGAAGAAATTTATTTTTATTGTAGAGACAAATTAATGAACAGGCTTTACTTTCGCCAACAAGCAGACAAATAAAAGCGGGGTTGAATTACGTAAATTAGAGTTTTGTTTTCCGCTTGCAGGGCATAGGTTGGGAGAGTGAAGTAACCCGCAATCCCCGCCTTTCTCCATAATCCTACAGCGTCCGCTGCATTGTAACAACCTCAACGGGTAAATTTTTTTAGCTTTCTATTCTATAACTTTACGGAAACCGTTGAGCCATGCTGCGAGAAAATGACAAACTAACCGAAGCTTTGATTCAAATCATTCAGTCGCTGCCGGAAACGAAACAAGAAAAAATTGCGAGAAAAATCACGCGAAAAGCAAAGCCGCGCAGTAAATGGGCGAAGATGTTCAAATCGCAAAGCGATAAAGAGGCACAGCCATTTTTTCTAAACGCAAATGATGAAAAGGAATGGCGTTGGTGAAGCAGTATGAAATTTTATTTGTCAATTTAGACCCGACAGTAGGAGCAGAAGTTAAAAAGACCCGACCTGCTGTGGTGGTTTCTCCCGATGAGATGAATCGTTATCTCAGAACTGTTATCATTGCTCCGATTACATCCTCAATCAAAAATTATCCTTCAAGAGTTGGAATTGAACTTCAGAATCGTCCGGGGCAAATCATGCTCGACCAAATCAGGGCGATTGACAAAACCCGCCTCACAAGGAAGGTTGGAAAACTCAATTCAGCCCAAGCAGAAGAAGTGAAACGGATTATCCGAGAAATGCTGGTAGATTAGTAAGTTTCTCGCTCTCGTGAAAATGCACATCCATGACTGCGGCTCGCAAAGCACGAGGTTTTAAAAATAATCTCTGCAAGGCGCAGCCTTAAACGAAGGATACTAACGGTTCTTTACAATGTCTTCGGCTATCAATTCCGCCAACTTCAAATTTCCCTGCGCATTCAAATGACTTGCATCGTAAAAATCTGTTTTTGACCATGTTGTTTTTTCTGTGAGCGATAAAGAATAAGATTGCATTTCATCCGCTTCATTTTTCATGACAGCATTCATGGTATCAACACCGCGATCCAGCAAGCCTGTGGCTCGCAAAGCCAAAGGCTTTCATCCGCGAAGGGGTTTTTGATTGACACGAGGGGCGTTATTTCTACTCCTGTTTCATCCGCATGAGGCGGATTATTCTTCCTCCACTTCGTTCATAGATATTGCTACCCCTCGGTCAAGGATACCCGTCCGAACGCCAACCTGACAAAATCATTCTGGCGGGGTGCGTGTATGCGTGTTGAAGAAATGAAGTAAGTAGGCGCCAAATACTCCTCCTGAAGCAGGAGTAATGAGCAATTCACTGCTTAGTCATATTTGGGTTTCGTGAACCACTTGTCATTAAACGTGAAGCCGATATTCGTTCTGAAAAAAGTTTCTTTAATCAACTCGTTTGTTGTCGTTCCGCGGTTGCCGACATCAAAGGAGAAATTCAATCTTGCGAATGAAGTTTTCAGCGGAATGGCGAAGCCGAATGTTGCCCCGTATTCGGAGATTGTTGTTCCATCAATATTCAAATAGCCTTTGTCATAAAACCCTCCGAGGCGGTAAATCATGCGTTTGAAAAGTCCTGAGTTGGGAGAAGCATCGGGGCGCAACTCCGTTCCAGCGCGCATTTCCCAGGAATCTTCCATCACGGCATCTGATGAAAAACTTTCTACTTGCGACCAGAGTTTGTACTTGAATTCAACGCCCGCCATCCAGCGACCTTGTTCACCGAACGTAACGCCCGCACCAGTTTCCACCGGAATTTTCATGTCAGGAAGGTCTTCGTATTTCTGGTAAACCGTATCAATTGTAAAAGTGCCTGATGTGAGCCTGGTATAGCGCACCCAACTTTCCTCCTGTGTTGAATTCACGGCAACGGGGAAGTAACTGTAAGCCCCGACCAATCCGTAAATTTTCTTGTTGAGGTTCCTTTTGTATTGGAACCCGAGATTGAGCGCGGCATTACTCATGCGGGCTGATGATGTTACCCGTGCATTGTAAAATTCTTGCGGAGAAAATTGCAGGATGTCTTTCCTGTCAAGGTTTCCAAAGAGATACACGAAATTCATCCCGATGGAAAGAGAGTGGCTTGCAGTATCAATTTTCGGAAAGCGATATGACCCGCCCGCATACATCTGGTAAATGCGCCCGCTTCCCTGGTATAACTTCTTTGCGCTGCCTAAGTTGTAAACGGTGGTTTGCTCAAAATCATAATTCATCTCGCTGTAAGGAATCATCCCAAAACTCACGCCTCCTCTTTTTCCGGCAGGAAATCCGAACGCGAGGTAGTCGAAAAAGGCATCGCCTGCGCGATAGGTTTTTCCCGTCTGTCCGTCTTCAATATTTTTCGTGGTGAAGCTTATCCCTGTTTCAAGTGTGGCAAGCGAAAGCCCCGAATAGGAAGCGGGATTCATGAAATTGATATGAAACGGGTCGCGGTGGGCAGCAGCAAGTCCGCCAATCCCTTTTTGCGCTGAGAAAACTGAATTATCCGTTTGCCCCAATCCAAAGCGCGAATAGGGCGCTAATTCCTGCGACAGAACACCAAGCGGAATCAGAAAAAATGGGAGTAAGGCAAGCAATAGCTTACCGGAGCGAAACATTATGTTGCAAAATTTTATTGAGACCTGTGAGCACCAAATTTGGAACCGCAAATATCTTACTTTTCAGAGTAGTTTCAAAAGCGGGCGCGTCACCGCCTGTCATCAGCACTTTGAGTTCGCTGTATTTTTCTGAATATTCTTTGATGATTCCTTCGATTTCAAACCTAATGCCATTCATCACTCCGCTTAGAATGGATTCTTTTGTGCTTCTGCCTGTGAGGTAATCAATATTTTCAGGCTCGATGAGGGGCAGATGAGAAGTGTAAGCATTTAGCGCCTTGAAGCGTAATCGAATACCCGGTGAAATTCCACCGCCAAGATATTCGCCCTCTGCATTGATAAACTCATGTGTGATGGCAGTTCCTGCATCCAACACCAAGACATTCTCTTTCGGGAAAAGGGCAACTGCGCCAGCCACGGCTGCAATTCTATCTTTCCCAAGCGTGAGCGGTGTTTTGTAAAAAATTTTTATGGGCAACGGAGTTTTGGTATCGAGGATAACTACTTTCGAATTCGTTGCAAGAAATGCTGAAACACTATCCTCATAGCTTGACACAGCAGAAAGAATAGAATGTTGAATTGAAAATCGCTTGAAGAGAAACTTCACATCTTTTTCCTCAAATTTTTCATACGCTTGTGTGTGCAGCAATTTTTCATCATTAAATACTGCAACTTTCACGCGCGTGTTTCCGATGTCAATGGCCAGGTTCATGGTTTTTGTTTTAAACCAGATTTACTTCCGGTATAATTTCAATCCCGAATTTTTCTTTCACCGATTTTTTAATGTCTAACGCAAGCGAATAGATTTCATTTCCCGTTGCATTCCCATAGTTGACCAACACCAACGCCTGATCTTTGTGCGAACCCGTGTTGCCCACTCTTTTTCCTTTCCACCCGCATTGTTCAATGAGCCAACCTGCCGGTATTTTCACCAATCCATGCGCTGCAGGATAATGCGGCATTTTGGGATACTCATTTTGAACACGTTCAAAAACTTCTTTTGGTACTTCTGGGTTTTTGAAAAAACTCCCTGCATTGCCCAATACCTTCGGGTCAGGCAATTTGCTGCTGCGAATGGCAATCACCGCATCGCTGACAGCTTTTATTGAAAGGTCTTTCACCCCCATTTTTTCCAGCGTTTCATTGATTGCACCGTAGGTAATGTTGAATGCAGGTTTTTTATTCAAACGAAAAACCACAGACGTAATAAAGAACTGGTCTTTGAATTTGTTTTTGAACACACTTTCACGATAGCCGAAATTGCAATCCGCTTTTTTGAAAGTCATCCTCTCGCCTGTGTGCAGATGAATGGCTTCAAGACTGTAAAACTCCGATTCCAACTCAATTCCATAAGCCCCGATATTTTGCATTGGAGCAGCGCCTACCAGTCCGGGTATAAGCGATAAATTTTCAATCCCCGCGAAATTGTTTTGAATACAGAAAAGCACCAGCTCGTGCCACACCTCGCCCGCAGCGGCTTTCACCAAAACGTGTTCATCATCTTCGCGTATTACTTCAATTCCCTTCATTGAGTTTTTCAAAACCAACCCGTCAAAATTTTTGGTAAAAAGAATGTTGCTTCCTCCACCAAGCACGAGCTTGCGACCATTTTTGAACTCAGGATTTTCAAATACTTCCGAAAGTGTTTCGGTGCTTGTGATTTCACAAAACAAGGCACACGATGCTTCTATGCCGAATGTGTTATAGGATTTGAGAGAATAGTCTTTCTGAAGTAGCATTAAATCAATGGATAATTCCAACAACGAAGAAACAACAAAATGCTCTCTGTTTATATTGAGTTTTCCCAATCCGCGCTGTGCATCTTGTGTGATTTGCCAGAATGCTGCTGTTATGGTTCCAACCTTTGCAACCCTGCTTTTGCTTTCTGCGCTAAACTAACCCGATATTCATGATTGTCGAGCGCAAGACAATCATTGAAATATTTCTTCGCAAGCTCTTTGTTTCCCTTCGACTCATAAATCAGGGCAAGATTCAATGCAGAATTTGCGACATAATAATAAGGTTCGTTTCTGCCTTTGCTCATGGTCACCATGTAGCTTTCAATCGCACGCAGGGTGTCGTTCATTTCATGGAGCACTCTGGCTTTGCGATAAACAAGTTCCAACGAATAAATATTGTTTGAAAGGCTTTCTGCATGAATGTTTTCCAAGGTTTTTAGCGATTGCTCAAAATAGCCACCGTCAAAAAGTAATCGCGCTTTCAGAATTTCAGGATGCGGAGGCAAAGCATCTTCTACTTCTTTTTGGGCTTGCTTATCAGCTTCGTTTTGAGCAATGCCATCTTCGCTCACAATACGCATAGATTGTTTGTAGGATTGAGCATCGCCATTTATCAAATAACTCCATGCGATTTTTTGATTTGCGCTTTTTTCAAAATTGCTTCCCGCTTTTTGAGAGAGGAATTGTTGAAAGTTAATTATCGCTTCCTTTGATTCTAATTTATGGAGATGCGCCAAACCAGCATAGTAGCTTAACATTGGAATGGCTGCATATTCTTTCCCCGCAGGAATTTTCTCCAACAATTGCAACGCGTCATCATTGTGATAACTGTACAATGAAATTTTCAAAGCTGTAGAATAGGAAAACAGGTTTTCTTCAAGCGGATAATTTGATTCATGCAATGCTTTCCATGCTTTCTCTTTATCGCCTTCCAAATGAAAGAGCAAATGAATGTAAATATGCACCGTCTCGTCTTTCAGGAAGGCAGCACCGCTCCAATTATTCGTGATTAATTTTTCCAACCCAAGCATTCCGGCATTAAGATTTCCTTCCAGTCCTACTAAGCGTAATCCCCACGCATATTTTTCGGGAACCGCTCCCAGCAGTGCTTGAATCGTGGAGTAGCTTTTGTAATTCGGTTTGAAAGCGGGATAGAGCCGGATATTTTCTTCCAAAAGAAAATATGTTTTGCGCATGTCCATCAGCCCCGACCAATATTCCTGGTGTTGAAAAGCAGCGAGCGCATAATGTAATTGAACTTCAGCCTGCACATAACGATGCCACGGAGAATTCTGGTCGCCTTTTTTTAGACTATTCAGCCGGACATTTTTATTTGATTTCAACTCCGAAAGCAACGCAGCATTATCCGTAGTGATGCTGCTGAGCAAATCAATATAGCTCTCTAATAAAAGCGGAATAAGATTATCGGGATATTGTGTTTTTTCTTTGGCAAGCAGTTGTTTGCCAGCATCTATACGCAGGCTGAAAATTTCGTTGTAAGCGTTTTGACAACGGCTGTTAAAGTCATAATTGCCATTCGCGTCCAGCACACTTGAGAAAAAAATGAAAGCAAAAATGTAAATGATGCGGTACAATTTAAGTTACCCTTTGTTTTTCCCCCGAGTACTGGGAGGAACGTCATCGCTCGAAGCAGAGCGCTAAACCAACTGTGCTGTGGACTGTCGTCTATGGACAGTGGACTTTCTTATTTCTTCACCGCTTCATTATCAATCTCCATATCCACCAGCACACGACCACAATGTTCGCACACGATGATTTTCTTGCGCTGGTTGATTTCCGATTGACGCTGCGGGGGAATCACGTTGAAGCAGCCACCGCATGAATTGCGCATGATTTTCACCACTGCCAATCCATTCTTGTAGTTCTTGCGGATGCGGCTGTAAGCTGTCAGCAAACGCTCGTCAAATCCCTTGATTTCCTTCTGTGCCTTATCCGACTGCTTGCGGTGCTTCTCTTCGTCCTTATCGGTCTCCTCAATAATTTTTTCGAGTTCTGATTTCTTGTTTTCGAGGTCCTTCTTCTTGCCTTTGATATGGTCCTTTGCATCCTTCATGAAATCCTTCTGCACTTTCAGCGCATCGCCCAAATCGTTGATTTTCTTTTCTGAAAGTTGGATTTCTAATTTCTGCAATTCAATTTCCTTGCTCAGCGCATCAAATTCCCTGTTGTTCTTTACGTTGTTCTGCTGCTTCTCATATTTCTTGATGAGCGCTTCCGATTCCTTGATGCCGTTCTTTTTCTTCGCAATCTCATCTTCAATATGCGTCTGCTCGTCTTCAATCTTATGCGTGCGGGTTTCCAATCCGGTGATTTCGTCTTCGAGGTCGCTCACTTCCATTGGAAGTTCACCTTTGAGGCGTTGGATTTGATCCATTTCCGAATCAATTGTCTGGAGACGAAAAAGCGCTTTGAGTTTTTCCTCAACGGTCAATTCCTTTTCTGTTGCTGGTGCCATCGTTATAAGTAGTTTACGGGGTTCGTGTTGGTATCTGAAAAAAGAAGGGCGAAATTATTAAACTTTTCGCTTAAAACCTCATAGAAAATCTCTGTGGTGAACTGTTCACTCTCGAAATGCCCGATATCGGCTATCAGGATTTTGCCCTCCGCATCGAAAAAATCGTGGTATTTGAAGTCGCCCGTAATGAAAATATCGGCTTTGGAGCGGATTGCATCCTGCAAAAGAAAACTGCCGGAACCGCCACAAACAGCCACTTTGCTGATTTTCCTTCCCGTGAGGGGCGTGTGGCGCACACATCCGGTTTTGAAGGTTTTTTTCAGCAATTTCAGGAAAGCCGCTTCATCGGCAGGCTTCTTCAATTCCCCCACCATGCCTGAGCCAACACGCAGATGGGAATTCTCTAAAGCGATAATATCATAAGCCACTTCCTCATAAGGATGCGCTTTGAGTAAAGCTTTTAATAAACCCTGTTCAATGTAGCCGGGAAAGATGGTTTCTATCCTGATTTCCAGCTCGTGGTGACGTTTGCCTTTTTCACCCACATGCGGATTGGTGGATTCGTTTCCCTTAAAAGTGCCTAACCCTTCGGTGTTGTAGCTTGCCTCGCTGTAATCGCCAATTACACCAGCGCCTGCGCCAAACAACGCATCGCGCACCTTTCCGGCATCTTTCAGCGGACAAAAAGTAATGAGCTTTTTAAGAATTTCTTTTTTCGGGGAAAGAATCTGCGTGTTGACTAATCCCAGTTTTTCACAAATCTTCTTATTCACTCCCATATACACGTTATCGAGGTTAGTGTGCATGCAGTAGATAGCGATGTCCTGCTTAATGGCAAGCATCACTGCGCGTTCAACATAATTCCTGCCGGTGAATTTTTTCAATCCTTTGAAAACAATAGGATGATGCGCGATAATCAAGTTGCATTTCTTCCGAATCGCTTCCTTTACCACCTCTTCCGTTGAATCAATGCAGAGCAGCGCTTTCTTGATTTCAGAATTAGGGTTCCCTACAATCAACCCCGCGTTGTCATAGCTTTCTTGATAGGCTGGGGGGGCGAAGGATTCAAGGTAGGAGGTGAGGGCGTTGAGTTTCATTTTTTATCTTGTGTCTGGATTTGAGTCATTCAAATATCCAATTTTTAATGAAGAAATTCTTTCACGGTATCTTTGTTAGATCAAGTTCAGGTTCTAAATAACACATCATGTTGACAAAACAAAAAGTCAGGGATTCTCTGAGAAAACTTCCCGAAAACTTCACTATTGATGACCTGATTGACCATCTTCTTTTCACTCAAAAAGTAGAGGAAGGACTTGCTCAATCTCATGCAGGCAAAGTACACACAAAAGAGCAGGCAAAGAAAAAGCTCGGCAAATGGTTGAAGTGAAATGGACGGATCAAGCGCTGAAAAATCTGTCTGAAATCGCAGAGTACATTTCAAAAGACTCAGTTCGTTCTGCCGAAATTACTGCTGCAAAACTTTTTTCAGCACCCGATATTTTAGCGCAGCATCCTGCAATTGGAAGAGTAGTTCCGGAATTCAACATCAAAAGTATCCGGCAGTTAGTTCAGGGCAATTACAGAATTATTTACCGTGTAGTCAGCGAAAATGAAATTCATGTGCTTGCACTCCATCACATAAAACGGAAACTTACCCGTAAAATCATTCGACCGCGCAAATAACAGTTATCGACCCATGCCTGCCAACCCTTTTCTTCGCATTTTGTTGTTTCCATTTTCGCTGCTATACGGCTCAATGATTTTCGTCCGCAATTGGCTTTATGATTCAGGCAAGTTCAAAACGGTGGAATTTGATTTTCCTACAATTTGTGTCGGCAATCTTTCAGTTGGAGGTACAGGGAAAACGCCTCATGTTGAATATTTGATTCGATTGCTTTCGCAGCAATTTAAAATCGCCACGCTTAGTCGCGGTTATTTGAGAAATTCAAGTGGCTATTTGCAAGTAGAAATAAATACATCTGCGGATGCTGCGGGCGATGAAGCCACGATGCTCAAGAAAAAATATCAGCATGTAGCGGTGGCGGTGTGTGAAGAACGTGCGTTGGGTGTGCCACAACTTCTTTCTGCATTTCCACAAACGGATGTAGTGTTGCTTGATGATGGCTTTCAGCATCGCGCGGTGCGGGCGGGATTGAACATTGTGCTTTCGAGTTACGACAACCTTTTCACGCGTGATTATTTATTGCCTGCCGGCTCGCTGCGAGAATTTAAAAACGGTGCCGAACGGGCAAACTTTATTGTAGTTACCAAATGCCCGCCAACATTAAGCAAGGAAGAAAGGGAAAGCATCCGCAATGAGATTGCACCTGCAAAAAATCAGTTGGTGTTTTTTTCTTTTTTGCAATACGGACAACCCTACTTGTTCACGGATGCAAATGTTCGACTTCAATTTGATAAGAGTTATGACGTGCTGCTTGTTTCAGGGATTGCTTACAATGAAAATCTGAAAGACTATTTGCGTCCGCAGGTGAAGAACCTTTATTCGCTCGACTTCAGCGACCATCACCACTTCACCCGCGTTGACGTGGAGAAGATGATTGAGGCTTTTGGCAATATTGAAACACAACAAAAGCTCTTGATGACAACGGAAAAAGACGCAGTGCGGCTCCTTTCTTACAGCAACTGGATATTTGAGAAAAAACTCCCCATTTTTGTGCAGCCCGTAATCGTTGAGTTTTTTGAAGAGGACAAGCAATTGTTTGATGAGGAAGTTACGGGATGGCTCACAAAATTGAAAAGCTTTCGCAATGAACAGGCAGACGTTGCAGAAGTTCAAAATGACACCTAATACAAACCATAGAAATACATGACCGACTTCTTAGAAAAAATCGAACAGACACGCGCTTACATCTTTTCGGAAACAAAATTCACTCCGCAATACGGAATCATTTTGGGAACCGGCTTGGGAAACCTTGCAGGCGAAATCAAAAAAGAGTATGAACTCCGCTATGAAGATATTCCCAATTTTCCCATATCAACGGTAGAGAGCCATCAGGGGAAATTGATTTTTGGTGAACTGGGCGGAAAGAAAATCATGGTGATGCAAGGGCGCTTTCATTATTATGAAGGCTATAGTTTGAAAGCAGCCACCTTTCCTGTGCGCGTGATGAAGGCGTTGGGCATTGAAACGCTTTTTATCTCCAATGCGGCAGGCGGCACGAGCGAGAAAATCAAAACAGGTGATTTGATGGTGTTGCGCGACCACATCAACCTGTTGCCCGACCATCCATTGCGCGGGAAAAATTATGATGTGCTGGGTCCGCGTTTTCCCGACATGCTGCATACTTATGACAAGAAACTGATTGAAAAAGCGCTGGTGATTGCGAAGAAGCACAACATCAGTTGTCATGCGGGCGTGTATGCTGCGGTTTCGGGTCCTTGTTTAGAAACGCCTGCGGAATATAATTACCTGCACGCGATAGGCGCAGATGCAGTGGGCATGTCCACCGTGCCGGAAGTGATTGTAGCGCGTCACGGAAATATGCGCGTGTTTGCGATGTCGGTAATAACGGATGTGGGTTATCCCTTGAATGCGATTCAGGAAACATCGCTCGAAGATGTGATTCGCGTTGCCAATGCCACCGAGCCTAAGATGACAACGATTTTCAAAGAATTGATAGCAAGTCTTTGAAGTTTTCAGTCGTTAGTCGTCAGTGATTAATAGTGTTGTTTGAATTTAAAAATGCTGCTTTGCTTTTATTTTCATTTGTCGTTATCCTCTTTACTTGCTTCCTTCCTCAATCTGCTTTTTGTCAGGAAACAGATTCGTTGCCAGCCCCTAAACCTATCTCGCAATCAATTGCATATTCTTTAGGAATACAAGAATCAACAAAAGATAATCCGCTTGATACTGGGTTGGCTGACGTGCATTACTATGACCCTGTTGACCGCCACGATTTTTTATTCCGCAACACCGGAGCATTGGGCAGCGCAAGTTTCAGGATGGTGTGCTGCGAGCAACCGCAGATGGGATTTGAAATGGGTTATCGCCAGTTTGATTTATTCCGCTTCACAAAACAGAATGTTCCCTTTTACAACAATAAGCGTCCATTTTCCCGGCTGGACTTTTTGATTGGTTTAAAAAAAGAACAAACCGTGAATGTGGTACACAGCCAGAACATCGGCAAGAAATTCAACTTCGGTTTTCATTACATGCGCTACGCCACTACGGGTTTATACACGCGCCAGCGAACACGCCACAACGACCTTGCTTTCAGCAGTACGTTTGATTCAAAGAAGCGGTATCTGCTGAAAACTATTTTTATCCTGAACAACATTCGCGCAGATGAAAACGGAGGCGTGAAAGAGACGAATATTTTTGAGGATACTTCTTTTGTCAGTAAAGAGTTGGTGAACATAGAGTTGGAGAATGCGGAGAACAAACAAAGGGAGATTACATTTCACGTTTATCATTCACTGAATAATCAAGACAGCACGCGCAGCAAAACATGGGAACTCTACCACGAAGCGGATGTGGGGCGCGAACAATACGACTATGCCGATACTTCTCCCGACTCCGCTTACTATGGTTTGTTTAATGAAGATGATACAACAGTTACCGATTACAGCAGCCAGGCGCAAAAAGTTTTCATCGGAACGAAAGCAGGCTTTAGGAAATTCTTCAGAAGAGGTTTAATCATTGACGCTTCATCTTCTTATTCCTATAACATCGTTCAGCAAGACAGCTTTACCGAAAAGTATTTTCAATATGCAGATGCCGCCCTTTCGCTTTCAAGCAACACGGAGAGAATGTTTTCCTACGGTATCAGCGCCACTTATAGTTTTCTTGACTACAATAAAAATGATTTCAAATCATCTGCTTCCATTGGATATGACTTTGACAAAGCCGGTGCGATTCAACTCAACGCATCCTACTCGCGCATCGAACCAGCGTTGCTTTTCAACCGCTTTGCATTCGGAAATATTTCATGGGGAAATACTTTCGACAAGCAATCAACACTCACTGCCGAATTAAGTTATCGCTTGCCCAAATACAACATACAGGCAGCCGTGCGCTTCAATCAAATCAAGCAGCTCGCCTTTTGGGATGCCAGCCGCCTGCCTGCTCAACACAGCGGCTCGTTGCACACGTGGGTGTTTGAATTGCACAAACTGTTTCGCATCAACTACTTCGGGTTTGACAATGTGCTGCGCGTGCAATTTGTTTCCGATAAAAACTTTTTGCGCTATCCCGTTTATTGGGGTGTGCATTCCTTCTTCTATGAGCGGGGCGTGTTCAAAGGAAAGTTGCTGACGCGCGTGGGTGTTGACATCCGCTATAACACCAATTACAAGGCGCCCGGCTATTTCCCGCTCACGGAACAGTTTTATTTACAGGATGAAGAAACGCTTTCTTTCTATCCCGCTCTTGATTTCTATCTCCTCTTTAAAATAAAAACAGTGCGCCTTTTTATGAAGATGCAGCATCTGAATCAAGGCATGTTCAAAGACAAAGGCTACTTCAACGCTTACAAATATCCCGCGTGGGACAGGACGTTCAGGTTTGGAGTGAGTTGGATGTTTCTTGATTAGCTGCCGTCATGCTGAGTCCCCGCTGCTTTGAGCGGGACGAAGCATCTCCTGCTTCATGATTTTTCCGAATAATCAAGTGTGAGATTCTTCGCTTCGCAGAGCCTCAGCTCAGAATGACGCAATCCTCAAGGGGATGCCGGAACAAGTCCGGCATGACACGTTCTCCCTATGTCTTCTGCGGCTTCTTTTTCGCTGCGGGAAACAGGATGTTATTCAATATCAAACGATAACCCGGGGAGTTGGGATGCAGGCTCAAATCAGTTTGCGGGTCGCCTACGAAATGCTGATAATCTTCCGGGTCGTGTCCGCCATAAAATGTCCAAGTGCCATAGCCGTGTGTGCCGTGGATGTAGCGCGCTTCCGATGCCGATTTGTTTTCACCCAAAATCAGCACATCCGATTTGATGTTCTCAGTTCTGAATGCCGTTGTCTGCCCCATGAAGCCCTTCACCGTGCGCGTGTGGCATTGCGTGAGCATCGTGGGGATAGGGTCCCACTTGGCAGAGAACTCAAACAGCGTGAAGTAGTCAACGCTTGGTGGCACCGATCTCGGCACAGGCACATCAATGTTTGCAAACTCATATTGATACGGGTTTGTTTCGAGCTTAAAATTTTGAAACGCAAACGTCTGCGAGAAATCCAGCTTCTGCTGCGCCTGCGGGTCGGGTGCATCGCCATCAAACATGATATCGCAGATGTCCGTGTTTTCGGCTGCCAGCGCGATGTCATAAGAATCCGTTGCCGAGCACATGGCAAACAGGAAGCCACCGCCCACCACGTAGTCGCGAATCTTTTGCGCCACTGCAAGTTTCAGTTGCGACACCTTGGCGAAGCCCAGCCGCTGCGCATCGGCTTCCGAGGCGCGCACCTGCTCCTGATACCACGCCTGGTTGCGGTATTGTCCGTAAAATTTTCCATACTGCCCCGTGAAATCTTCATGGTGCAGGTGCAGCCAGTCATACGTTGGCAGGAGACCTGACATCACTTCCTCGTCATAAATAATGTCATAAGGAATTTCGGCATACGTTAAAACCAGCGTTACTGCATCGTCCCACGGCATGTTCATGGGCGGAGCATACACCGCCACCTTTGGCGCTTTTTCCATTTTCACCACATCCATGTTCACTTCGGGATTCGAAATGTCGTTCACGATTTTCAGGTATTGCCCGTCAGGCACTATCTCATACGACACCCCGCGAATCGAACATTCCTTTTCCAGCGGCTCTAATTGCTTAAACGCAAAACTGCCCCCGCGATAATTCAGCATCCAGTCAACCTCCATGCCCTGCCGCAGCACCCAATACGCCACGCCATAAGCTTTCAGATGGTCTTTCTGCTCCATATCCATCGGGATAAGGATGTAGGCAGCGCGCGCCTGCATTGAGCAGAGAAGCGCGGTGATGATGATAGATAAAATAGTTTTCATAATGCTGCTCAAACTTAGTCACTTTGGGTGAAGCGCGTGTTGCATAACGTGCAACGCAGAGGAGAAATTATGCCCCATCCTGTGCGCTAAATTAGAGGAAACAAATTGTCATTACTTTCGTGGAGCATAAACATTTTCGTCCACGATAGCTATTTTTAATCCTGCTGCAAGAATCATAAATGTCGCCTATTGGATAAATTTGTTTACTCAAACAGCGCATGTATTGTTGAAGGAAGACCTTGTAAAAATTTGCAAGAAAATTATTTACTCCGCATTATGAAAAACTTAAACTATTTAAACATTGAAAATATCACTGCGAAAAATGATTTTGCTGAGAAGGCGCGAACATTTCATATCAATAATTTGCAATAAAGTGTATGATTAAAAATTTCACATTTCATCTAACATATTGCAACCGTTTAATGTTTTGGTTAAAAAATCGAATCTTTTTCTGGCGGCATTTATCAGGCATTAAACAAGGAGCGTTTATTACTATTTTGTTCTTTCTCCAACTTTCCTGCGCCACTGATTTAGAAAAAATTAAAAAAATCTCCATTGAGTCCGACACTATCAGCGAGCGGGGTGAAGAAGTGGAAATTCATTACAGTGTGCAGGGAAACCTGAAAGCAAAAATCACCGCTCCCGAAGTAATCAATCACGAAAGCGAAGATGCGTATAGTGAATTTCCAAAGGGCGTGAAGCTGTATAGTTTTGACGAAGCATTAAAAACCACCAGCCAACTTACCGCCAATTACGGAATATTTTATCCCAAGAAAGAAGAAATGCTGGTGCGCGACAACGTGGTGATTGTAAATACGAAAGGAGAAATGCTAAATACTGAGGAATTAACCTGGAAGAGAAAAGAAGAAAAAATTTACTCTGATAAATTTGTGCGCATCACTACGCCCGAAGAAATCATTTACGGAACAGGCTTCGAGGCGAAACAGGATTTCTCGGATTATATCATCAAGAATATTTCGGGAACAATTCAGGTGGAAGATGGCAAAGTGCCGGGAACAATTGAGCCGGGGATGTGAGGAACCTCCATGCCGGACTTGTTCCGGCATCCCCTGATAAATATATCAGAAGCGGATTCCGGCATAAAGCCGGAATGACGATACCTCCTCAAACTAAATCTTGCTTTTCTATTCTTCTCATCCTAAATTCGCACTCAATGATTCAAAAAACCGCCTCCATGATGTGTTGTTGCTGTTGTTGCACGAACAGTCCGGTGAGGCATGTTGGTTACAATTAGTTTGAGAAAATTGAAACACAGATACGAGCCTCACCCAAACAGATGGTGAGGTTTTTTTTTGTTGAAAAAATAAAATGAGCGAGCAGGAAAATAAAGAGCGTTTATTAAGCAAGATTCGGGAAATCGAACCTTTTATCGGGAACACGCCCTTGTTTCCGATTCGGGGTTTTAATGAAAATCCTGACGTGCAAATTTTTGCCAAGCTCGAATGGAATCAATTAGGATGCAGCGTGAAAGCGCGTCCGGCTTTCAATATTATTAAAGAAGCGATTCTTGCAGGACACCTTGATGGAAAGAAACATTTGCTTGATGCCAGCAGCGGAAACACAGGCGTGGCTTATGGAGCAATCGGAGCAGCGCTTGGAATTCCGGTTACGTTGTGTCTGCCGGAAAATGCTTCTGAGCAGAAAAAATCTTCGTTGCTCTTTCACGGAGTGAATATCGTTTACACTTCGCGCTTTGAAGCTACGGATGGCGCACAGGAGAAAGCGTTGGAACTTGCGAAAGAATTTCCTGATAAGTATTTCTATGTTGACCAATACAACAACGACAATAACTGGAAGGCGCATTATAACACCACTGCCCATGAAATTTTCAAACAAACAGACGGTAAAATAACACACTTTGCTGCCGCGCTTGGCACAACGGGAACCTTCATTGGAACCAGCCGCAAGCTGAAAGAGTTAAATCCGGGTATTGAAGTGGTAGCTTTGCATCCTGACTCGGCTTTGCATGGCTTGGAAGGATGGAAGCATTTAGGGACAGCAAAAGTGCCTGGCATTTATGATGTGAAAGTTGCCGACCGGAATTTGGATGTTTCAACGGAGGAAGCATACAAATTGGTGAGGGAGGTTGCAAAGAAAACGGGATTGCTGGTCAGCCCGTCTGCTGCTGCTGCCCTGGCAGGCGCGATGAAAGTGGCACAAGAAATTGAAAGAGGAATTGTGGTAACTGTTTTTCCTGACCATGGAAGCAATTACCCCGAAGTTTTAAAAACACTCCTAAAAGAAAACTGATGGAAGTAACAATTTTTGACACTGTGAAGATGATTATCGAAGATGACGGGCAAAAAACGCATCCGCATGAGTGTTGCGGATTTATGTACGGCACGGAAGAAAATGGCAAGCGCACAATAACTATCGCAGAGCCGGTGAATAATACGAAGGAAGAAAACCGCGAGCGCAGGTTTGAAATTTCACCGCTCGATTACATGAAGGCGGAAGAATACGCAGATAATAACGGGCTGATTTTGCTGGGCGTTTATCACTCGCACCCCGAACATCCTGCGATTCCTTCCGAGCATGATTTGAAAGTGGCAATGCCTTATTTCTCTTATGTGATTGTTTCCGTGAAGAAAAAGAAAGCAGTTGACTTTCGCTCGTGGAAATTAGTGAAGGGCAGGTTTGAAGAAGAGAAAGTTATTTTTAAAGAAGAACTGAACTTAAAAGATTTATTAACTGCAAACTGAAATAAACATGGCTGAAATCATTATCCCTACCCCTTTGAGAAAATTCACGGACAACGTGAATAAATTCTCCACCTCCGCGAAAACCGTTGGCGATGCGATTGCTGAACTAACCGGAAAATATCCGGGTTTAAAGGAACACATTTACGGCAGTGACGGGCAAGTGCGCTCGTTTATTAAAGTATTTGTGGGAGAAGATGACATCAAGTATTTGCAGGATACCAACACCAGCATTGGAGATGGAACGGTGGTGAGCATCGTGCCTGCGATTGCGGGGGGAAAGTAAAAGTTTTAAGCTATAAGTTTTAAGTCGTAAGCCTCTCCTCTAAGCTGAGGAGTTAAGCTGAAATTAACGAGTTACAATAAATAATTGCTTTATCATGAGTACCAACGGTCAACTTGATCACATTCAATTTTCAAAAGCAGAACTTGAGCGCTACAGCCGCCACCTGATTATTCCAGAATTTAATATTGAAGGACAGCGTAAACTGAAAAATGCGCGTGTGCTTGTAATCGGTTCAGGCGGATTAGGCAGCCCATCGCTACTCTATCTTGCAGCGGCAGGCGTGGGCAACATTGGCGTTGTTGACTTTGATGTAGTGGACGACAGCAATTTGCAACGTCAGGTTTTATTTACCACAAAGGATATTGGAAAGCCAAAAGTAGAAGCGGCTAAAGAGCGCCTGCTTGGTTTGAATCCTTACATCAACATTACGACTTACAACACGCATCTTAACTCTTCCAACGCGCTTGAAATTTTTAAAGACTGGGATATTGTCGCTGACGGCACAGATAATTTTCCGACACGCTATCTCATCAACGATGCGTGCGTGTTGCTGGGCAAAGTGAACATATTTGCTTCCATTTTTCGTTTTGATGGGCAAGTAACCGTGTTTAATTATAAATATCCCAATGGAGAATTCGGTCCTAACTATCGCGACCTGTATCCTGAACCACCACCACCCGGATTGGTGCCGAGTTGCGCGGAAGGCGGAGTGCTGGGCGTGTTGCCAGGCATCATCGGCAGCTTGCAGGCAAACGAAACGATTAAAGTAATTACCGGACTGGGAGAGCCGCTGGTAGGCAGAATGTTTGCGCTTGATGCGCTCACGTTCCAAATCCGCACGTTCAAATTCAGGAAAGACCCGAACAATCCTTTGAATGGAAATAACCCGACTATCACTAAACTGATTGACTACGAAATGTTTTGTGGGATGCCGCTGAAAGAGGAGGAGGAAAAGCGCGGCTTACAAGGCGTGAAAGAAGTGACGGTGAAGGAATTAAAAGAAATGCGCGACCGCCATGAAGATTTTCAACTGATTGATTGCCGTGAAAAATACGAGTATGAAATCGCGCACTTGGATGGCGAGTTGATTCCTCTGAATAAAATTCTGGATGCCAACGGTAAAATTTCGCGCGATAAAAAAGTAGTAGTTCATTGCCGCAGCGGGCAGCGCAGCGCAAGTGCCATCAAAGCCCTCGAAGAAAAGTACGGCTTCAAGAATCTCTATAACCTAAAAGGCGGCATCTTAGCTTGGGCTGCGGAGATTGACCCGAGCGTGCCGAGGTATTGAGTTTTGCCTAATGTTTGAGAAGAAGCTTCTTCGAGAAAGCGAAAAGTTTATTACGCAAAGTACGTTACGTAAAGTACGTAATCAAAAATCACCACCGCTCCAGCCATCTTGAAAGAAATACATCATAAACACGGTAGCCATTTTCAGACTGATACATCAGTTGCTTGTAGAGCAGCGCTTCCAGTGCGGTTTTCACTGAACTCGGTGAGCCGAGTTTGTATTTGCTGATAAATTCTCCTGACGTGGGCATTGCCACTGCTTCCTCTTTTGCAGTGGCGATTAATAATTTCCATTGGTATTCGGTGAGCAGGTTTCGGTAATTGGTATAAACAGGCTCGTTCTCTTTCAAAATATTAAGCAGCAGGTTGATGAGGATTACCTTGTTATACTTTTTTGCGCTCATCGCAAAGAGGCGGTTGCAGACAAACTGCACATACCATGTATACCCTCTCGTCCAGTCGAGGATTGCTTCCACTTCTTCTTTGTCAATTTCACGCTTGCCCTGCCTGAACTTTTTTATGATAAAAGCCGCATATTGCTTCCGGTCTATCGGCTCTAAAGTCATCATCTCGGTGCTTTGATAAAACGGGCGGCTGTGCCCTGCAAACATTGCGCTCAGTAAATGTTGATTGCTCCCGGAAAAAATAAACCTGACGGCAGGGTTTTGTTGCATGTGCGCACGCAGCAATGCTTCTGTCTTTTTTTCGGCATACTGGGTGATTTGCTGAAACTCGTCAATGGCAATGACCACTTTCTTTTCTTTTTCAGCAAGGTACGCAAACAACTGTTCGAGCGTTTTCTCCGATTCGCTTGCTTTCATATCAAGCGTTACGGACGGCTCGCCCGTCATCGGGTCGTAACTCACTACCGGGCGCAGACTGGAGAAGAACCCGAAAATTTTTTTAATGATTTTTTCCGGTGTGGTGTCAAGGTTGTTGAGAATCGCCTTGCTCAACAATCGTACAAAATCAGCGAGGCTTGCGGTGGGCAGAATGTCAACATAAAAGCATTTTATTGCACTTTCTTTTTGCAGATGGTGAAACGCATGCCGGATCAGTCCCGTCTTACCCATCCTGCGCGCAGACATCAGCGTGAGGTTGCGCTTATTGCGGATTGCTTCGAGCATCCGTTTGGTTTCCTGCTCGCGGTCGCAGAAATATTCAGGGCTTTCATAGCCGCTGATTAAAAAGGGGTTATCTGGTTTCATTACGCAAAGTACGTTACGTAAAGTACGTAATGCAAGTTACGTAAAATAAATTTCAGAGAGATGGTAAAATCTCACGCATCAGAAAGTGGTGCTTCATTCCCGCAGCGGGCAGCGTAGCGCAAACGCCATCAAAGCCCTCGAAGAAAAGTACGGATTCAAAAATCTCTACAACCTGAAAGACGGCATCTTAGCATGGGCACAGGAGGTTGATACAAGTGTGCCTCGGTATTAATAATTAGCGCGTACTGCGTATTGAGTATTGCGATTTCAGCAACCAAATGTTTCTCCGTTACTAATGCCCGGATTGAAACCGGTTCCATCAAACGTGTTTCCAAATACACAATCCAAAATATTGTCGGGACAAGGGGATAAAGTGTTTCCGTAAAGCGTAATTGTACTTTCAAAGTGCTTAGTTGTTCCGCTTGTGAAAACAGCATCTACAACATAATCAAAAGTTTGACAATCGGGAATATTTCCGTTTACGGTTCCATCCCAGCCAATGCTTTGATTGGCTGTTTGGAAAACAGTCGTGTTTCCATCTTTGATTACAACAGATAATGAAGAAATACCTGTTCCAGCAACTGCAAAGACATCATTCCTGCCATCGAAATTTGGTGTGAATGCGTTAGGGATAAAAATACCCTCTGTCAAAAGAGAATCAGAATAATAATACTCATCAAAATCCGAAGAGCAGGAACACACCTGCGTTTCTTCTTCTTCATCGCAAGATGGAAGAAGAAGTCCAAGTAACGCAAAGAGAAAAAAATACTTTTTCATAATTAGAATTTTAAAGAACCTGAAAAAATTGCCAACTTGCTTCTCCTAAAGATAGAAAGAAGAAATGATTAATAAAACCGAAGACAAACTGCATGGCAGCGATAGTGTTTACAGTCGTTTTCAGGAATACTTAGGCGAGTTTGTCTATGGCGGCATTGATGGCAGCATCACCACGTTTGCGGTAGTGGCGGGCGCATCGGGTGCAGGATTGGATTCTTCTATCGTGATTATACTTGGATTTGCAAATCTCTTTGCTGACGGTTTTTCGATGTCGGTAGGGGCTTATCTCTCAATCAAATCAGAACGTGACACCTATGAAAAGCACAAGTGCATTGAATATTGGGAAGTGGAAAACATGGCAGAACAGGAGAGAAAAGAAGTGCGTGATATTTTTCGTGAGAAAGGTTTTGAAGGAGAACTGCTTGATAAAGTAGTGCATGTAATCACTGCCGATAAAGACCGTTGGGTGGAAACGATGATGAAAAATGAGTTGGAGATGATTCCTTCTACTAAGAATCCGCTTACTGTGGGCGCAATGACGTTTTTTTCTTTTCTTGCCGTGGGCTTCATTCCGCTGCTGGTATATGTGCTTGATTATTTTGCGGACGCTGGCAATGCGAATACTTTTCTTTACGCGAGCATCCTCACGTTCATCACGTTTGTATTTATTGGCTTCTTAAAATCTTATGTGAACGAAACAAGCCGCTTCAAAGGTATCATTGAAACTGTGCTGCTGGGCGCGGTTGCAGCAGGCGTGGCATATTGGGTGGGAAATTTTTTAGAGAAGTTGATTCATTAGGGTTTACAAAAACCTCATCCGAAAGTACGGTTCGACTACGCTCACCGTGACGAAAGTGTTGGTTGCAGAAAGCTTTGTTTGTCAGCCTGAGCGAAGTCGAAGGCTGCTAAATGAAAATCGCAATGACGCGATTAATCTTTCTTTTCTACCACAATCACTATCTCTCCTTTTAAATTTCTCGCTTTGCAAACGGCTGCGAGTTCGGCAAGCGTGCCGCGCAGAATTTCTTCATATAGCTTCGAGAGTTCGCGGCAGATGCAGGCTTTGCGTTCTGCGCCCAGATATTCGGCTAATTGTTCGATTGTTTTCAAAATCCTGTGCGGAGATTCATACAGCACAATGGTGCGTTCTTCCGCGCTTAACTCAATCAGTTTTGTTTGCCTTCCTTTTTTCACGGGAAGAAATCCTTCAAATACAAACGCATCCGTAGGGAATCCTGACACCACAAGAGAGGGAATCAATGCGGTGGCTCCGGGTAAACATTCCACTACGATGCCTGCTTCCACACATGCGCGTACCAAAAGATAGCCCGGGTCGGAGATGCCGGGTGTGCCCGCATCCGAAACCAACGCGATGCTTTGTCCGGCTTTGATTTTTTCAACTACTGCTGCAACGGTTCTATGCTCGTTGAACTTATGATGCGAAATAATTTTCTTGTCAATGCCGAAATGCCTTAATAAAAAACCGGAGGTGCGCGTATCTTCCGCGAGCACTAAATCCACTTCTTTCAGCACCTTCAATGCGCGAAGCGTGATGTCTTCGAGGTTGCCGATTGGCGTGGGAACAATGTAGAGTTTTGACATTAATCTTCTTTCCGATAGCCTTTTATAACGGGTCGTTGTCCTTGCGGGCTTACGAGATAATTCAGCGCCTGATGCACATCTTCAAATTTCACATTCATCTCTTTTTCCACTGCTTCAATTTTTTCTTTTAGTTCTTTGTAATCAGCATGGTGCTGTCGAATCAGAACAAAAGCGCGCATCACCGCAATATTTATCTTAATTGCTTTTTCACTTTTTAAAACAGTTGATAGCATCGCGACACCCTGCTCGGTAAATGCAAAAGGTAAATATTTGCTGTGTTGTCCTCTTGCGCTATCAGTATGCTTTAAGGTCACAATTTGTGACCTTAAAGCATTGTACTCCGCGCGTGTAAGTTGAAACATGAAATCTTTTGGGAAGCGTTTCAGGTTTCTGCGTACCGCCTGTTTTAAAACTTTTGTGGGAACCTGATACAACTCCGCAAGATGCGAGTCAAGCATCACCCGTGTTCCACGGATTTCAAAAATTCTTTTTTGAATTAATTGCAGTTGCATAAGCGATAACTTGAAGTCACAATTTGTGACTTCAAAATTTCTTTAAGGTCACAAACTGTGACCTTATTCTTCAACCACCTCAAACTCAAAATATTCAATCACAGGATTGACGAGTAGCTTCTTGCAGGCTTGTTCCACTTTTTCGGTTGCCTGCGTTTTGTCGGTTGCTTCGATTTTCAGCGTGATGTGCTTGCCGATGCGCACGTCTTTCACTTCGGGCAGGTTGAGGTTTTTCATGCTGCCTGCTACTGCTTTTCCCTGCGGGTCGAGCAACTCTTTCAGCGGCATCACGTTGATTTCAGCTTTGAATTTCATGTCGTTTTAAAATGTAAAAATGGATGATGGAAAAAAGGATGTACAAAAATAAAATAATCGGCATTGCAGTGAAACCCAGCAGCACCAATAAAATGATTGCAATACCGATAAATGAAAACTTGACTTCATTTCCCCGCCATGTGAACGTATCAAACTTCATTCCCATCAGATTGACAGGAGCTACCAGAATAAGAGACATAATAATAATGAGCGGGATTAAAAATCTGCCTTCTATTAAGATGTTGCTCAAAAAGAGGTAATAAGAACCGGAGTAGCTGTGTAGCAGTCCGAAATTACCCCAATGTCCTACGGTTATTCCTAAAGAAGCCCATAACAAGCCGTTGGCAGGAGTAGGTAATCCGCGAAAGTTTTTAGTTTGTGTTGTGTCAATATTAAATTTCGCTAAACGAAGAGCAGAAAATACAGGAATAAGTACCGCAATCATTTGCAATGCGGTTGATAGTCCGTAGCCTGCCCGAAAGTGAGTGCCTTTTTCGCCAGGATAGGATTCCAGCACATATGCAAAGGCAAGAAACTCGAACGCAATCAATCCCGGCACCACTCCAAACGTAACAACATCCGATAGCGAATCAAGTTGCTTCCCCATTTCAGAAGTTATCCCCAATGCCCTTGCTATAAAACCATCGAAAAAATCAAAAAAAGCACCAACAAATACACACACACATGCAGCATTAAAATTCCATGTCAAAATGAAAATAATTGCCATTACCCCGCTTGCCAAATTCATCAGCGTAAAAAAATTCGCAATCTGCTCTTTTATTTTCATTGAGTTATTTCAGTCGTTTTAAGAATCATCCCCCTTAGCCATCACGCGAAGCAAACCCGCAAGGGGGACTTTCAAGCATCACCGAATTACCGAATCATCAAATCACCGAATCATCATTGGCACATCAGCACATCAACTCATCAGTTCCTCAATCTCCTCCGCTTCAATCGGGATGTTTTTCATTAAATCAACTATGCCATTTTTCGTTATTAGCACATCGTTTTCTAAGCGAATGCCGAAACCTTCTTCTTTAATATAGATACCCGGTTCGCAGGTAAACACCATGCCTGCTTTCATTGGCTCATAGCGATTGCCGATGTCATGCACATCCAAACCGAGAAAATGCGCGGTACCGTGCGGCATGTATTTTTTCCAAAGCGGTTTTTCGGGGTCTTGCTTTTTCACGTCAGCGTTTTTCAGCAAGCTGAGTTGCAGCAATTCTTCCGTAATCACGCTGCCCACTTCCTTATTAAAATCATCGAGGCGCTTGCCGGGTTTATACAACTTGTATGCACCGCGCTGAATGCGCAACACTGCATTGTACACTTCCTTTTGTCGCTTTGTAAACTTGCCGCTCACGGGAATGGTGCGCGTAAGGTCAGCCGCATAGTTGGCGTATTCAGCGCCAAAGTCAAGCAACAGCAATTCACCCTCTTTGCACGCTTTATCATTGTTGACGTAATGCAAAATGTTGGAGCTTTTTCCCGAAGCGATAATTGGAGAATAGGCATGACCTGTCGCGCCATTGCGGATAAACTCATGCGTAATTTCAGCCTCCACTTCATATTCCAACACTCCCGGTTTCACAAACTTCAAAATTCTGCGAAATGCTTTTTCAGTAATAGCTATCGCTTGTTTCATTACATCAATTTCCACGTCAGCTTTTATCGTGCGGAGCGATGCCATAATGGGAGCGCTGCGTTCAAAGCGATGCAGCGGATAGCGGTCGCGCAGTTGTTTTGCAAACAACAAATCATAATCAGGCACGTGTGCCGCAGCGCGGTCATGTTCGTTGGTATTCAGATAGACCGTATTCGTGAGATACATCACCGTTTTCAGCACTCCTTCAAACTCATCTTTCCATAACACGGTTTTGATACCTGAAACTTTCTGCGCTTGCTCCTGTGTCAATTTCTCTCCCTCCCAAATCTGTATCAGTTCGCTCGTTTTGCGCACGAACAATACTTCGCGGTATTTCTCCACCGGGCTGTCGGGGAACAGAATCAATGCAGTGTCTTCCTGGTCAACGCCCGTGAGATAAAACAAATCAGGATGCTGACGAAATGGAAACGTGCCATCTGCGCTGCGCGGCATCAACTCATTGCTATGAAAGATGGCAAGCGCTCCTTTCGGCAACTGCTTCACAAAATTTTTACGGTTGGCTGTGAAAAGCTTTGAGTCAATCGGTTGGTAGCGCATAAGAAAAAAATGAGGCGTAAAGATAAGATTCGGGGAATGATTTGCTGATTGACGATATGCCAATGTGCCGATTAAAATTCACCATTAGTCTATAACTCTGAGAAATTCTAAAACAATTCATTCATATCGCAATGCATCAATCGGGTCAAGGCGCGATGCGCGGATAGCGGGATAAATTCCAGCAGCCAAGCCGATGAACAGACAAAAGATGAAACCCAATGTTATCCAAAGCCACGGGATGATGAACCCACTTTTTAGAAAAATGGAAACAACATTTCCCATCAGTATTCCGAAGAAAATGCCAAGCAATCCGCCCAACTGGCAAATAACCACGCTCTCCATCAGAAACTGCCCGCGAATGATATTGTTTGTCGCGCCTATCGCTTTGCTGATGCCGATTTCGCGCGTTCTCTCTGCAACGGCAACAAGCATGATGTTCATCAAACCGATGCCTGCGGCAATCAATGTGATGATTCCAATCAGCGTGGCGGCTATTGTTACATAGCGGATGTTGCCAATAACGGTGGTCGCTAACTTATCGCTTCTGCTGATTTCAAAATCTTCATTCTCCGCAGGATTTAGCTTGCGGATGCTGCGAAAAGTGCCGGTGGCTTCATCGGTTGCCGCATCCAACTCTTCAGGATTTTCAATCGAAATACTGATTGTGTATTTGCGCGTACTTCCGCTGAACGCTTTTCTTGCGTTTTGCACTGTTACCAACACCACGTTGTCACTGTTCATCACGCTTGCGCCTTTCTCTGCCAATGTTCCAATTACGCGGTAGCGCAAGCTGCCGATGGTAACAGCGCTGTTTTCAACCGTATCTTTTTTATCATAAAGGCGTTTGGCAAGCGCATATCCAAGAAGACAACTGTTTGTGCCGTTCTCCAATTCATGTTTCGAGAAATTTCTTCCTTTGGCAAGTTTATATCCGGAAACCTGAAGGTAATTTTCATCCACGCCCATCACCGTAATGTTTGGATTGGTCTTCTCACTTTTGCGCTGTATCGAAGCTCCGCTGGTGGCGCGTGTATTAATAGATACAATGTCGCCACGCTGATAGCGCTCTTTGAAAAATTGCGCTTGGTTAAATGTAATCAGGGGCGCATCTTCTATTTTGCCTCCTACACTTCCGCGCCCGGTTGTCCTTTTCTCGCGAATGGTAAACGTGTTGGAACCCATCGCGGATAAATTCACCACGATAGATGATTTTATGCTCTCAATAGCGGTGAGAATTCCAACCAATGCCATGATGCCGATGGCGATAATTGCAATGGTGAGCGAAGCCCTGAGCAGATTGCTACGGATAGCTTTAAGTGCAAGTGAGATATTTAATAGCCAGGGCATACCTTATTCGCGTTTATTGATAATCACTTTTTTTTTAGCCAATTTAACAGAGCTTCTGCAATGCGTATGGCGCGTGTTTTTTGAAACGGAGCAAGAAGGAGTTCTGTGAATCCTTTTTCGTCATCAAAAACATTTTTTTGCAACCACTGCCTGTAGGTTTCACCGTAACAATAACTGAATAGAATAAACTCAAGCCTCGTGAGAAAACTCATTTTTGAATTGAATGAGCGAAGCACAATATTCCAGGGATGATAAAATTTCCGGATGAACCATGCGGTGTCTTTGTACACGACATCTTTAGAGAGACCTTTTGGGATGAAAGTCAAATGGTTGCCGTCATAATACTCGAACTCATACGTGGAATAATCACCTGTCCGTTTCATGGACGAAAAAACTTTTGTGCCGGGATTGTAAGTAAGAAAAGTGAGCTTGGCATAGATAATTCCCATACGTTGAAAAAAGTGATACATGTTTTTGAACGTATTTTCATCCGTGCCTTTCAAGCCGAGAATGATTCCCGCTCCGATTTGTATGCCGTATGACTGCGCTTTCCGAATAATGCGTTCATAATTTTCGATGTGATTGGTGTTGGCTTTGTTCACCGAACGCAACGCGGTTTCATCAATGCTCTCCAATCCGCAATAAATCATACGACATCCGCTGTCGCGCATAGCTGCCAGCATTGCATCGTTATCCAATGATTCGATGCACATTTCTCCCATCCATCCGGCAACGCCCCTTTTTTTCAGTGCGTTTGAAACTTTGATTACGTGTTCCGGTTCAACTCCGATATTATAATCAATGATGTTTACGAATTTTCCGCGATAGGCAGGAAGTTCTTTGTCTAACTGTTCTGCTGATTTCAGCACGTAATTTTTTTGCATCACATGCACTAAGCAGAAAACACATTTCTGTGTGCAGCCTCTTGATGTTTCAAGCGGCAACCCCATAAAACTGTAATATGCATCAAGCCTTTTCTGAATGCTGAAATCAGGTTTCCAGTCAAATTCAAGATTTTCAGGCGTGTTGCCCTGGTAGGTTTTTTTTAACCCGCCATTGAAATAATCTTTTGACAAAAGACCGGCTATTGGTTCAATTTGTCCTGAAACCAGAGTATCACAAAAAGGTAAACACTCATCCGGAAGCAGCGTGGGAAATTCCCCTCCCCACAGCACTTTGATTTTGGGAGCGCATTCTTTTATTCTCGCGCTCAATTCTTTGGCTATTTGAAAATTTTGAGATGATACCTTTATGCCCACAATCGCTGTTTCTCCCAGCAGTTTTTCCAAATCTTTTAAAACTTCATCGGGATGTTGCAGGTTGATGTCTAAGTAGCGGATGCTGAAATTGTTTTTGAGCGCAGCGCCTACTGCAAATAGGGAGAGCGACAGCGTGCCTTTTGGAAAGGTCGGCAAGTCAATTAATAATATTTCGGGCAGCGTCTTTTTCACCTTTCTTAACGTGCTAATTTATGAAATGAAGGTTATACGGTGCGTCCTCAGAATGAGAGCAGTTTTGAAAACCAAGCAAACTTCAAAAGAGTATTATCTTTGTACCCTTCAAAAGAAAATTAAAAATCAATAATATGGCATTCGATTTCGACATGATTAAACAAGCGTACGAACGCTTCCCTCACCGTGTAGAAAAAGCGAGAAAAGTGTTGAACCGTCCGCTTACCCTCACTGAAAAAATTCTGTACACGCACTTGTTTGATGCGGATGCCGTGAAGGATTTTCAACGAGGAAAGGCTTATGTGGATTTTGCGCCAGACCGCGTAGCCATGCAGGATGCGACTGCGCAAATGGCGTTGCTACAGTTTATGTCAGCGGGAATAGATAATGTAGCGGTTCCTTCTACTGTACATTGTGACCACTTGATTCAGGCAGAAGCCGGAGCCACCGCTGATTTGGCGAAAGCTGTTACTACAAATAAAGAAGTGTATGATTTCCTTGCTTCCGTTTCCAATAAATATGGAATAGGCTTCTGGAAGCCGGGCGCAGGCATCATTCACCAGGTAGTTTTAGAGCAATATGCTTTTCCGGGCGGAATGATAATCGGAACAGATTCACACACGGTGAATGCAGGCGGGTTGGGAATGATTTCAATTGGAGTAGGTGGCGCTGATGCGGTGGATGTGATGTCGGGAATGGCTTGGGAATTGAAAATGCCAAAATTGATTGGCGTGAAACTTACAGGCAAGCTCAGCGGATGGACTTCTGCAAAAGATGTGATTCTGAAAGTTGCCGGAATCCTAACCGTAAAAGGCGGCACCGGAGCTATTCTTGAATATTTTGGAGAAGGTGCAAAAAATATCAGTTGCACAGGAAAAGGCACGATTGCAAACATGGGCGCTGAAATTGGCGCGACCACCTCTACCTTCGGCTACGATGATTCGATGAAGCGTTACCTCGAATCAACCGACAGAAAAGACGTTGCCGCAGAAGCGGAAAAAATTAAAGAACATCTCACGGGTGACCCGGAGGTATATGCAAATCCTGAAAAATATTTTGACTCGGTAATTGAAATCAATCTCTCCACACTTGAGCCGCACATCAACGGTCCGTTTACGCCCGACAAAGCCTGGTCGCTTTCTGAATTTGCAAAAGCGGTGAAAGAAAACAATTGGCCAGCAAAATTAGAAGTGGGCTTAATCGGCTCTTGCACAAATTCATCTTACGAAGACATGACGCGCGCAGCTTCTGTAGCAAAGCAAGCCTTGTCAAAAGGATTGAAAGCAAAATCAGAATATACCGTAACGCCAGGCTCAGAACAAGTACGCTACACTGCTGAACGTGATGGCATACTGAAAGTGTTTGAAGATATTGGTGGAGTTGTATTGGCAAATGCTTGTGGTCCATGCATCGGTCAATGGAAAAGACACACGTCTTCACCCGATGCTCCCAACTCAATCATCACTTCGTTCAACAGAAATTTTGCGAAGCGCAATGACGGAAACCCAAATACACATGCGTTTGTAGCATCTCCTGAAATCGTAACAGCATTGGCAATTGCCGGTGATTTAATGTTTAATCCTGCAACAGACACGCTCACGAATGAGAAAGGCGAGAAAGTGAAATTTGATGAACCCAAAGGCATTGAACTTCCGCCTTTAGGCTTTGCTGTGAAAGATGCGGGCTATCAGGCTCCGGCAGAAGACGGCAGTAAAGTGAAAGTTGCCGTTGACCCGAAGTCAGACCGGCTGCAAATCCTTGAACCCTTCAAGCAATGGGAAGGCAGCGATTTGAAAGGAATGAAATTGCTCATTAAAGCAAAAGGCAAATGCACCACCGACCATATTTCAATGGCAGGTCCCTGGTTAAAATATCGCGGACATTTGGACAACATCGCTAATAACACGCTTACGGGCGCGCAGAATTTTTTCAATGAAAAAACAAACAGCATCAAAAACCAACTCACGGCTGAGTATGGTGAAGTGCCTGCTGTTGCTCGCGCTTACAAAGCAAAAAACACAGGATGGATTGTAGTAGGCGATGAAAATTATGGCGAAGGTTCTTCCCGCGAACACGCAGCGATGCAGCCGCGTTTCTTGGGAGGTCGCGCAATCTTGGTTCGCTCGTTTGCCCGTATCCATGAAACGAATCTGAAGAAGCAGGGAATGCTTGCGTTGACATTCGCAAACCCGGCTGACTATGAAAAAATCCAGGAAGACGATTCAATAGACATTCTCGGATTAACGGATTTCAAACCGGGCGTTCCATTAACGCTTGCGCTCAATCACAAAGACGGAACTACTGAAAAACTCTCCGTGAATCATACCTTTAACGAGCAGCAAATTGAGTGGTTCAAAGCAGGTAGCGCATTGAACAGAATGAAAGAATTGCAGAGTCAGGAGGTCAAGCTATTATCTTGAAGCCTACAATCTTGAAATCGGGTTGCTGTTAACTTTCGGAAGTATCAAGTTGCGGTTTCATCGCTCGGAGAATAAAAATACAAGCCATTATAATCATTACAGTCTGAACTGTGATTTGTTTGATGAGTGTGATTGACATGATGATTTTACTATCGGAACAATAATGCTTCCTCCTATTCATCACAGTAATCACAGTTCAGACAACGGTTAGTGTTTGACCACTTTCATAAAGTGGTTTCCCTCTTCAGTTTGGATTTTCAGGAAATACAATCCACTACTCAATTGAGACAAGTCAACACCCACTCCTTGTCCAAGTTCATTTCCTTGAACAGTTTGTTGTGACAGTTCCTTGCCCATACTATCCAATAATTTGAATGTTGCTTTCCCGAATATGCCCTCAGCTTTCAGCGTTACCGCACCATCTGTGGGGTTGGGATAGAGCATAATCTTTTCCAGTTCGGGTTGATGTGCGCCTGTGAATGTGGGTGGATACACATTTACCTGAATCATTGCGCTGCTCTCATCTTCCGCCTTCAGCAAGAAATAGGGATTGCAATACGTGTCGCTGCAACCTGCTGAATCTGTAATCGTGAGGCAGATGCTATAGAAACCTGCTGCATTGTAAGTATGCGTGGGATAAGGCACGGTATCAGCAGCGCTGCCATCGCCCCAGTTCTATGAATAGGAAAGCTGCGGGATTCCCGATGCGGTATTGATTACAAAATAGCTGTGCGGAATCGTGTCGGGATATAAATAAAAAAGCGCAGAGCAGTTTTGTGTTGTGTCAGTAATTGTAACCGATTTTGAAACCGTGTCCGAACATCCTTGTTCCTGCGCGATTAACTCAACGAGTCCCGTGCCTGCTGAAGTCCAGGCAACTTCAATACTATTTGTTCCCTGTCCTGATAAGATAATGCCGTTGAGCGTGTTCCAATCATAGCTGTAATTCGGATTCGCGCTAACGATATACGTGGAGGATTGATTTATTTCAACAGTTATCGGACCTCCAATGGCTCCGGCAAATACATTGTATCCATCAGGAATTGTAACAGATGCCGAAGCGGTGCATCCGACTGAATCGGTTGATGTGACAGCATAAACTCCTGCGGAAAGTCCGGTGGCGGTAGCTGCGGTTTGTCAATTGCTCCACAGGAAACTGTAAGGCGATGTTCCTCCATTAGCAGTAGCCGTTGCAGCGCCATCGCTGAAGCCGAAGCAACTGACATTATTCGTGATGCTTGCTGAAGCAACCAAAGCAGCAGGTGAAATAATGGTGAATGAAGTGGCGATGCCGCAGTTGTTGGAATCGGCAACTGTCACATTATAAGTCCCTGCGCAAAGCCCGCTCGTGTCTTCGCTTGCACCTAAACCATTTCCCCAATTGTATGTAAATGGCGCGATGCCCGTCACTGACACATTGATTGAACCATCACATCCGTTATGGCAACTTGCGTTTGTCACTACTCTACTGATGATTGGACCTGCATCCTGCCCGACAGTGAATGATCGAGTAGCCGTACAATTGTTATTGTCTTTGACTGTGACGGAGTAATTGCCGGGATTCAAGCCCGTGCGGTTTTGGGTGATGATGCTGCTGCCCCAGTTGTAAGTGTAAGGACTTGTTCCTCCTCCCGCAGCGATGTTGATTGTGCCGCCTGTGTTGCAGTTTGCATTTGAGACAACACCGCTCACTACCGCCACAGGCGAGGAAGGCTGGCTGATTGAAAATGATTTTGTGGCAGAGCAAAAGTTCGCATCAATCACTGTTATTGTGTAATTCCCGCTTATCAAATTGCTGCGGTCTTCACCTGTTCCTCCATTACTCCAGACATAACTATAAGGAATTGTCCCGTTTGAAACTGTGATATTAATCGAACCATTTCCGCCTCCATAACACGAGGCATTCACCACTGTGCCGCTCACCGATAACGAGCAAACCACGCTGGTGCAGGAAGCATTCGTATCAACAAAAGCCGGAGCAGTAAGCACCGGAAGGTAAAGCGCAACAGAAAGATTCGCATCATCAAAGTAATCTTTGATAACTGAATCAATATGCGCGGTGTCGGTGGTGCCCCAATAGTTATTGGAGATATTGAAGTTGGCACCGGGACCGAATGGAATTTGGTTTTCTATTTCGTATTGAATATCTGGATTCACAAAATTGTTCTGCTCTATTATGGATAGCAAGGTATTGCCACTGATGCGTAAACCGCTTAACCCGCTATTATCCAGAAAATCATTGTTATGAATATTAGCATTGCTGCTGGCAGTAATAGAGATAATGGGGCAACTAAAATTCAAATTGCTTATAAACCTGTTATTTCTCACTAAAGGACTACCAGCCGTAATAGAAATAATCGTAGCACCTGTGCAGGAATTGCCGCGAAACTCATTGTTGCTAATAACAGAGTTATTACTTACTGAAACAATTGAGCCATCATCAGAGTTGTTGGTGAATTCATTGTCATGAATGAAGGCACCGGCCATTGAGCCATAGCAAGAAATTGTCTTTCCTGAATTGCTAAGAAACTTGTTGCTACAAATGTTCGCTTTTCCATTGCAATAAATGTCACTCGGTGAATTATTATTAAATAAGTTATTGGCAATTTCCCACACTCCTGAAATAGAGATAAAATGTTTGGAATATAAATGTGTCTGAGTGTTTGTGTTTCCATCAAAAACATTATTCAGTATCGCACCGCGTGCGTTAAACGTTTTTATCAAAGTGTATTCACAAAAGCAATTACCAGGACCACAGTTTTGACCACCGCAACTGCAAGGAATTTCGTTATCAAACTGATTATTTCGAAAGATATTTCCTTGTATGACACAGTAGCTCGCAACGACATATATTGCACCTTTGTTATTTTCAATATGATTGTCTATTATAGTAAGATTAGTTGCGGTAAGAGTATAGAGATTATAATGAGAAGAGCATGCTGATGAACCTATAACGCTATTCGTTTGTCCAATAAAAATATTGCCTACTATATTAACATTTGCACCTAACCCTCCTTGTATTGCGTCTAAATTAGCCGTAAACACATTATCTGAAATAATTGTGTTAGTAGAACTTCCCACAACTAAAGCTTTGCCTGAGTTTGTAAAGATGCAATCCCGAACAATAGTGTTAGTAAAAGAGCCATTCGCACTTCGGATGATTCCTCCTCCGTTATCCTCCAGCGTGTCATTTATTACAATCAAATTAGCCGCAACAGGGCTAACATACGAAATGGCCGTTCCCCCACAATTCCTGATTGATGATGAATCAACCCTGCCAACAGCGTTAACAAAATAAACAGCATGTTTCAAACAATCAGATATTCTGCAATTCGAGAAATAGGGCGCAGACGTATCGCAATACACCGTAACATCCCCCGGAACACCGCCACCATAGCGGATGTCGCAATATTTCAAAATGCTGCCCGAAATATAATTTCCTGAAGTGTCAAATACTGCATCGGTAGAATTTGGCGAAAACTGTATTCTGCCCCAACTGCCTCTTGCAGGAGTCGTGTCAGTTGCTGTGAACGTAATTCTGTTTTGCGCATTTCCAACCGCAATCAATTCGCCATCAATCTGCAACGATTTGGTCGTGTCTAATTGCACCGTTACGCCCGGCTCAATGGTGAGCGTTACGCCATTGTTCACCAAAATATTTCCTGTAACGATGTAAGGCGAGTTCGCCAGTGTCCATGTGGTGTTGGAGAGGATGTAGCCGCTTACGTTGGTTTGAGCGCGGAGCGATTGCGAAAGGGTTATCAGAAGGAGTGGAAGCAAGTAGTATTTCATGGCAGCAGAATTGGTATTCTAAATATAAAGAATGCTACAGGAAAACCAAAGCGCTACTTTCTCACCATCTCTTCCATTGAAATACCCTGGCAAACATGCCTGCGGATGTATTCGATATGATTTTGCGCAACGCTGCGAATCGCTTTCTCCGTTGCTTCATCCGTACAGTTCCCCTGAGCATCAAACAGTTGATGCACGTTGGCAATGGAAATTGAGTAGGGCAGCGCCATCGCGCCAACGTGCGCGCATACGCTCCGCAAATATTCAAGAGATTTTATTGCGCCAATTCTTCCGGCAGCAACACCCAGCAGCGAAACAGGCTTCCCTTTTAATTCAGATGGGAAACTGAAATTTTCAAACACGAGTTTCAGCACGCTGCTGAACGTGCCGTGATATTCGGGCGAAGCGAGAACCACACCCACTGCGCTGCCAACTATAGCTTGCAACTTCTTGCTGTCGTTCTCACCGCTCACTCCGGGAAAATTCAGTTTGTAATCAGCAGGGTCAATGGCGACCACTTCTACATCGGGTTGTTTTTTAATTCATCAATTACTAATGCCATTGCAAACGCAGTGTAATTGCCTTTGCGCATACTGCCCTGAATGGTTACGATCTTTATCATGAAGGATAATTTGTAAATGTGCCGATATGCTAATGTGCCAATTAATTCGTCCCCTTTCGCCTACGCACAAATCCTGCGCTCAGCGTGGCATCTCTTAATTATCGAATCACCGAATTATCGAATCAGCAAATCAACTCCCCAGCATTCCTTTTTTCAAGCTCCCGCTCACCGGTGTATTGCCAAGCCAGATGCCGAACAATGCTTTTTTGAAATCCATTCCGCTCACAGTTGATTTATAGACTTCGTTCTTATAAATCTTCACACCTTCTCCCGACAGGTAAACGAGTTTAAAAATGTCATCAACTTTTATCGGCTCTGCAAACACGTTAATGAATGCGTCAATCTTGTCTTTAATGGGCGCAGTATTTCCCCCTGTTGATTTCACAAAACCTTCGTTAATTGCTTCGCTCATGTTTTCGCTGTTAATCATGCTGGAGACAATATGCAGACGCACTGCCATCTCTGTATCAGCATTTGTTATCTCAGCGCCATTCTTGTTTTTTGCAGTGAGATAAAGACCAGCCACATACAAGTCAATCCACAATTTTTCTCGCACGCCACCGCCATTCAGCACGAGGTCGCCTTTTTCTGTGTCGAGTGAGTTGGGGAAAGTTTTTCCTTCTATGAAGGTTTGCGCGATTGTAATAGAAAAAATTAAAGAGCAGCATCCGATAAAAAAGAATTTTTTCATAGTGTTTGATTTAAGATTGTCGAAGATAGTAAAATCAGAGAGGTAAAAGTGTCATGCCGGACTTGTTCCGGCATCCCCTTATTTCTGAGGTGCTTTTATCGTGGGATGCCGGAACAAGTCCGGCATGACAAGTTACGCCAGCGCCATTCCCCCTGCGCTTTCCCGCTTGAACTTTTCAATCTGGCGGTGCATCACATAAAACCACAACGGAGGGATGAAGGAAAGTAAAATCATTGCCGGATAACCTCCCGGCATCTGCGGCACATCTTCATAGTGTTTCAGGATTTGGTATTTGCGCGATGCCTTGTAATGATGGTCGGAGTGGCGCGTCAACTCAAACAACAGCACTCTGCCAACCCAGTGATTTGAATTCCAAGAATGCACGGGAAGCACGCGCTCGAAACCATCTTTCGTTTTTTTTCGCGCTAATCCGTAATGCTCAATGTAGTTAATCGTTTCGAGCAGCAGTTTTGAAATCATTCCGGCAATCACAAGAAACAGCGCAATCTTCCATCCTGCAAAAATTCCTATTGCAAGAACATAAAGCACCTGAATGATTTCATACCAAATCATTTCGTTGTAAATGGAAAAAGCGCGGATTCCCTTTTTTCTCAGCCGCTCATTTTCCAATTTCCATGCAGAGATGTAACCTCCTATCCACGAGCGAAACCAAAACGTGTAGAGCAGTTCGCCATAGCGCGCAGATGCCGGATCATCTTCGGTGCTCACATGCTTATGATGTCCGCGATTATGCTCGATGAAAAAATGAATTTGCAGTGAAGGCAGGTAAAGCGCTTTTGACATGAATTGTTCATGCCACGTTGAGCGGTGTCCCAGTTCATGCCCGATATTGATGCCCGCAGCAACGAGCGCAAGTCCGATGGAAAAAATTCTTCCGACAAGCTCAAGCGTTGTCAATCCGGGTTCTTGCAGTGAAAAAATTCCGAGAATCAAAAAGCCATACAGAATCGGCACCATGATATAAAGCACATAATCATACATTGGATTTTTTGCTTCCTGCTCCTCTTCTTCCTCGGTGAGGTTGGTCCCTGTTGCGGGAATGATTTGCTCCAGCAGCGGAACAAATAAGAATGCGTAGAGCGGCAGCGCAAACGTCCAGAT
Source organism: Chitinophagales bacterium (assembly GCA_034440455.1). Lineage (GTDB taxonomy): Bacteria > Bacteroidota > Bacteroidia > Chitinophagales > CAIOSU01 > JAWXCB01. Next base: position 31,789 of record JAWXCB010000129.1, on the reverse strand, counting down.
GCCGTGCGCCAGCAGAGAAACAATTCCAAATGCTAACGCGCTGAATACAAAGGTGTAGCGAAGGGGTTTCAGATTCATGACTGAATTATTTTACTCTAAACTAAGCAAGATTTTTTAAAAAGTAAACTATTTTAGTTAAAAAAGTTTACCTTGCAAATGTTCGCATATAGCCATTTGTCAGCCTGAGCGAAGTCGAAGGCTGCTACGATTATATAAAAAAGGATGGGCAGGAAATCACTCAAGAAAAAACGAAAGAATAATCCTGAGAAAAAAGAAGAATGGGCAAAGGAGCTTATTCCTCATTTTCAAAAGAAAGGATTACGTGATTTCACGATGGACAATGTGGCGGAAATGCTGAATGTAAGCAAGGCTACAGTCTATAACTATTTCAAATCACGCGAGGAGATTGTGGAACTCTGTGTGGCAGTGAAACTCAGCGAGGTGAGTCATTTCAGCGCTATTCTGATGGATAATCAAACGCCTTATCTTGAGCGCTACTTTCTGAGTCTGGAAGATTTGACGAAAAATATTTCCGGCATCTCCAACACGTTTCTCTCAGATTTGAAACATCTTTTTCCCGCAACTTGGAAAACCGTAAATAACTTCATTGAATATGCCTTGCAGATTCTGCGCGAATATTATGAGGAAGGCATTCAAAGCGGGGCATTGGAAAATGCAAACACCTCTTTGATTGTAATGAGCGATCGTTTTTTCCTGCAATCACTTTCCGACCCTGATTTTCTGAACAGTCATCAACTGACGCTGGAAGAAGCATTCAAGCAGTATTTCAAAATAAAGTTTTTCGGAATTGTGAAAAGATGATGAGTTGATATGCCGATGTGCCAATGAATTATTCTACGATAATTTTTCTCGTGGCTGAAAAGTCCTTAGAATTTACTCTCACAAGACAAACACCCGTATTCAAATCTTTTACGCTGATTTGTTCTGTGTAATTTCCTTTCAGCTGATTTTCATTTTTCAAAACAGCAACACGCTCGCCCAACACATTATACAACTCAATCAGCACATTGCCGCTTTGGGGCAAAGCGTAGCTGACATTAAAATTTCCACTCGAAGGATTCGGATACACATGCAATGCGCCCGAATTTTCAGTTACGCTGCGAATCGCAGTAGGCGTCTCTTTCGTGTAGTGCATGTAGGTGATAAACATTTCATCGGCAGTAGTAATCCCGAAGCCAACATCGGAAGGTCCGTTGTTTTCATACGTGGCTTCATGAATTAAGCCATTGCTCATATCTATTGCGCGCATGGGAGCAAATTCAAGCACGGGCGGATGAGCAAAATCATAAAAGCCCTGATTGAATCCGTCCTCATAATTAAAGAAGCCCTCATAAATTTTATCACCGCGCGAGCCATTGCTGTTGCGCAGAAAAATATCATAATCCTTCCCCAGCTTATGCGTGTGCCCCTGTAAAATCCAAAAATGCCACATTTCATTTTCCGTTTGATCAAACGATAAAACCGTTGTGCCTGAATTGGGAACATTCAGCGCAAAAGGATTAAACAGCCCACCGTAAGGGGCAAGCTCTGAAAACATTTCCACCGCTCCGCTGCCCTGCGGTTGTGTGTAAACATTCAAATAAGAATGTGCCGCAAGAATTGAATCGTTGTCGTAATTCCTTATGTGAAAATTGGAATTCATCGCTGCGCCTGCTTCCCAGAAATAAGCGGTGCCTGCCGGCAACTCATGGTCGCGGTTATATTGCCACGTTGCAATCATGCTGCCATTCAACTGCACATCCGCCTGCCCGAGAATACTGCTAATCACAACATGTCCTTCATCAACTGTACTGCCATGACCAACATTGTATTTATATACGATGTAGTGATGCGACTGCGGACTCATCTTTGCTTCCACGCGCGTTACTTCAATTGCTTCCGGTAATTCAGTGTTGTATTTCCATTGAAATTCTTTTTCATCACCAGGCGCGAGAAAAATTGGACCGTCATGTATCTGAAAGCCTTGTCCTGCGGGTGGCGCGGGCGGAGCCTCAATTTGCGGCAGCGCATTTCCGTCATAAAAATCAATCAGCAATTGTTCGCTCACCACTTGTCCCGATTGTGGCGCGCCAAACATAATCCACTGGCGAACCAATTCAATCTCTGCATTCGCAAGCGCAGGTAAATTCTGAGGACACGCATTGCCTTCGCCTGTTTCAAGCACAAGGTCAGCGCCCAATCCATTGATAATTTTCTTCATCAAAAAACTACGGGTTGGATAGCCAGGCGCAACAATCTTGTTATTTTTTGAAGCGGCAATTTCATTTATTGCGGCAACATCAACAAGCGCATTATACATATCCGTTTGCGAACCGGATAAATCAAACACCTGCGTATTGTCGCTGCCGTGGCAGCCGGATGAAGTACAGTTGGCTTGCAGAATCTGATGTACGCGCGAAAAGGTGCTTTGCGCAACAACAGGGGGCGCGTTCAGGAACACAAGTAGGAGGGCAACAGGAAAAAGGAAAGATTTTTTCATTGAAATTTTTTAAAGAAAAAACGGCAAGCCCCAAAGTTATCAAAGGGAACTGACGCTTGCAAGCAATAGCTCGCATTTTCGCACTGACATTTTTTCTATATACCCGTGCGGTTGTTGATTGTTAACAAAAAATGGTTCCGCAAATTGACTATCATTCCGCAAACAATCGTCATGCAAAAGCAATCCACGTTTTATGCGGTCATCTCTATTTTCTTTTTCTGGGGATTTCTCGCAGCGAGCAACGGCATCTTCATCCCGTTTTGCAAAGAGCATTTTCAACTGTCGCAATTTCAGTCGCAGTTGATTGATGCCACGTTTTATGGCGGCTATTTTTTCGGCTCGCTGCTGATGTTCTTGTATTCCTTTCTCACGAAAAAAGATTTTGTGCAGCAGCAGGGCTATGCGAAAACATTTTCCAACGGACTGCTTGTGTCGGCATTTGGCGCGGTGTGTATGATTCCTTCGCTGCACACCGGTAGTTATGCAATGATTCTTTCTTCTTTTTTTATCATCGCCTTGGGATTTTGCCTGCAGCAAACGGCAGCAAATCCGTTTGTGATTCTCCTGGGTGAAGAGCGCACAGGAGCGCATCGCCTGAATCTTGCAGGCGGCATTAATTCATTTGGAACAACCGTTGGTCCCCTCATCGTTGCATTCTTTTTGTTTGGCGGATTTTTCGTCACAGGCGGTAGCGATGCGCCCGTTGACTTGAAAAGCGTGGACATGCTCTACATTATTCTAACGGTGTTGTTTTTATCGCTTGCCATTTTGCTGCGCGTAATTAAAATTGAAGAGAGCCGCAAACAAGCTGCTAAAGAATTTTCATTTGCCGCATTAAAATATCCGCAGTTGGTGTTGGGCATGATTGCCATTTTTGTTTACGTGGGCGTGGAAGTGGCAATTCAAAGCAACATGGGCGCATTGCTGAATACGCCTGAATACGGAAGTTTTCCCAGCGAGCTTATTTTCCCTTTCATCTCTCTTTACTGGGGCAGCCTGATGGTTGGCAGATGGACAGCATCTGCAGAAGCGATTACCGAAAATAAGAACACGCGCAAGATATTGCTTGTCGCGCTTCCTGCGATTGCCTTTGCAGTGGTGTATGTGGTGAATTATTTCAAAGCCCTTGATGTGGAGCAGTTGAATATCAACGCGGTGTTTTTGCCGTACATCGGGTTTGTTGCGGTGATGGTGGCAGTTGCATTTTTTACGATTGAAAATTCCGCGAAAATGCTGCTCGCGTTTTCACTTGCGGCAATGTTGTGTATGGCAGGCGGAATGCTCACAACAGGAAATCTTTCATTGTTATTTTTTCTGAGCGGTGGCTTGTGGTGTTCGGTGATGTGGCCCTGCATTTTCGCACAGGCAATCAAAAATCTCGGTGAGCATACTTCGCAGGCATCGGCTTTTTTAATTATGATGATATTGGGCGGAGCGGTTATTCCACCGTTGCAGGGCTGGCTCGCGGATATGACTACAATAAAAACATCCTACATCATTTCTCCGCTTTGCTTCGCGTATCTCGCTTATTATGGTTGGTGGGCGAAGAACAATAACAAAGGCGTAGAAACGAAGACTGTGCACTGAGCAATGCAGCCGCAGTTTGATTTCTTTGTCGCAGCATGTTTGTTATTTGATAAAAATGGAAAACTGCTGATTTATCTGCGTGATAATAAACCGGATATTTCATTTCCCGATACATGGGATTTATTTGGCGGGATTATGGAAACGGGCGAATCACCGGAACAAACATTAGTGCGCGAGTTGAAAGAAGAGATTGGAATTGAATTGGCAAATTTCACTTTCTTTAAGACGTATGATTGCATCACGGGCGACATCAAGCCCAATCGCAAATACATTTATTATGCTCAGATAAATTTCCTTCCGGAAGAATTAACGCTGCTCGATGTGGGACAAAAAATCAGCAGCATTGATTTGAGCGAGCGCGCAGATTATCAATGGGCAAATATTCTTTTTACGGTTGTAGATGATTTTGCTAAAGCGGGATTGCTTTCCAAATAGCATTTACTCTCTGATCTGCGTAATGCTCCCGCCCATATTCGTTCCTTGCTTCACTTCTTTCGGAGCGCCTTTGTAGCTGATGTTGCCGCCCATATTCACAGCGGCATCCAATTTTTCTTTCACAATGATTTTTGCATACCCGCCCATATTCACGCGCACTTTGGCGGCTGTCGTATTGAGCATATAGGCGGTAAGTTGTCCTCCCGTGCTCACCTGCGCGTTATGATATTTTGCGTTTCCTGAAAGCGTGAGCGATGAGCCTTGCGTGACTTCCGTTGTCAGCGTGTCAGTGATTACTTCGGCTTTCACCTCCGCGCCACTGGTCACTTCAAACGAAAAATTTTTCGCATCCACAGTACCCGCATCTATGATTGCACCCGCGCTTGCTTCGATTTCTTTCAGTTGCTTGAATGTGATAATCACTTTCACTTCCGTGTCTTTGAAATAATTCGTTTTCATCCGTACTTTTAGTTTTCCGTCTTCCACTTCAGTAAGCACATTTTGGATATTCGTTTCTTCCGACTCGATGCTCACGGATTCTTCCGCGCCTTGCACGAGCACCACATCAAAACGACCGTAAACTTTTAATTGTGAAAATGCTCCCGGCTTGCGCACTTCCTTGGTGGCAAAAGCATTGAAGGATAGAAATGAAAAAAGAAAAGAAGCGATGATGAGTTTATACACGGTGAAATTTTTCACAAAAATACATCGTAGAATTCTGCCAATATGATACAGTTCGGACACCCTCTCCTTTGGAGCGGGGCGGGGGTGAGGCTGCATTCACTCCCACACAAACTTGCGATTCACTACGGATTGGTTTGTTCGCACCGAACAAAAGTAAGTCCCGCGTGTCGCAGTAAACGAAAGTGCAATCACATTTTGTGCCGCAACATTTTTAACCAGCAGGATTCGCCCCGCAAGGTCATAGATCAAGATTTGAATCGTTTCGGAAGAAATTTCACCCGTAAAAACTTTCACGCTGTTTGTACTTGCATCAGCAGCAACTTTAAGTGAGTGAGCAGAATAGTCACGTATGCCGTTAGGCAATTGCTGTGTGCAATATTTATTGGGCGTTGTTTCCACAGCAGTGTATTGCGGACTTGCCAAAATATCTTCCATCACCAGAGCGGGTCTTTGGTCGGCAGTAACCGCATTGAAACATACATTTTCCATTGTGATGTTCTTTATATGGCGGATATACAAACCGTGCGCTGGCAATGAATCGCCAAGCACATCGCAGTTTGGTCGTTCGGTTTCATTTTCGGGAACAACAAAACCTGACGAGAGCGCAGCAGAGCCTCCGGGAAAATTAATGGTGACATCCTCCAACGTAATATTCTCTGCATAATAACCGGGAATTCCTGTAATCGTGCTGGTGAGGTTACTCTCAGTCGTGATGGTAATATTCTTCAGTAGGATATTTCTCACCGAGCCGACTCCGGGTGTTGGCGCACCGGGCGTGTAAGGTCGCGCCTGATTGCCGAGACGAATCGAGAAAGCCGTATTCACTCCGGTAATCGTAATGTTTTCCAACGTGAGGCTATCAATGAATCCGCCATCCACAATAGCGAGGTTGATGCCACAATCAGCAGTGAGAATGCTTGGTTGCACAACAACATTTTTAATTAAAATATTTTTGAAGCCGCCCGTTGTTTCCGTCCCGATTTTAATTGCACGGGCAACAGTCGAGAGCGTGCAGTTCTGCACCACCACATTTTCGGTGTTCAGTGGAGTGGTGGTTTTGAACACCAGCGGGTCATCAAGCGAACTCACGTTGCAATTTTCAATCAGCACATTGCGGCAGGCATCAATGCCGATACCGTCATTGTTTGAGTTGGAATTATTTGAGATACTGATATTGCGAATCGTGAGGGAATCAATGTCAAGGTTGTGCATCATCCAGAATGCAGAGTTCTGCAACTCGAGATTTTCGTACAACACGTTGCTGCAAGAAATCAGACGGATGCCATACGGACGGTTACTGGCGCCAAGAAAAGAAAATCCGTTGCCATTGATTGTTCCGCTGCCGGTGATGGCGATGTTGTGCTGCCCTTCCGCATAGATGATTGCTTTCTGCGTATTCTCATCTGCCATTGAGCGCAGTGCAGGAATGAAATCGGGATAGTGATTGATATTCGTGCTGCCCTGCAAGGTGCCAATCACCTCAAGCGTCACGTTGCTTTTCAATTGAATTGTTCCTGTGACAAACGTGCCGGATGGAATCAGCACAGTTCCGCCAGTGATTGTACAGGTATCAATCGCGGCTTGTATTGCTGCCGTATTCACTGTGCTGCCGTTGCCCACCGCGCCAAAGTTGATGACGTTGTATGTTTGAGATTTTAGAACTGTTTGAGAAAAAAGCAAGAACAGGAAAATATTCCTTTTCATTCACGTTGATTTAAGCGGTTGAGATTAATAGTTGTACTGCGGCTCCCACTTCTCCGAACTCTCCGGCAGCAAATCCATCAGGTCATATTGCACGCAGTAATTATCGCCTGGTCCGAACACCGCGCTGCTGCGAAACCAGATTTTTCCGTTTTCATCTTTTGAAAAAGTAGCCGCTGCGGGAGTGATGCTTTTTTCATCGCGCAAGCCGAGGTCTTTGCGCAAAGTATTTTTGAAATCACTCAACACGTGAAACTTCCAGTTGCGCGATTCTGAAAATTCTTTTGCAACTTCCGGTTTGTCGGGTGAAACCAGTGCAAACCCCGCACGGCTCGCAAGCGGATTACTCAACCCGTTAAATCCATCTGCCCACAGCGTACACCAGCGGCAACTTTTGCCCATGTTGAAGATAAGCAGCAGTTCCTCTTTGTCGCCAAACAATGATGAAAGCAACACCTCTTTGCCGTTCATGTCAACAAAAGTTGCGTCAGCTACTTCTTTCGGCTTTATTTTTTTCCGAACCTGTGCGAGTTGTTTTTTTCTTTCACGGATTTCATCTTCGAGTTTATCAATTTGCTGTTGGGGCGACTGAACAATGCTTAGGTTTTCCATGGCGTTAGTTTGAAGTTTCGTGTTTAAAGTTTGAAGTTAGTTTAAAGTATGGTTTGTATTCTCCCTCTCCTTTGGAGAGGGACAGAAAGCGAAGCGCTTCGGGGTGAGGCTTTACTGAGCAAGCAAATTCTCCTTGGATTGCCTCACCCCGCCCCTCTCCAAAGAAGAGGGAGTTCGAAGAGTATCGTATTGAAATTTTAGTAAACAGTTAAAAGTTTAAGAACAGTTCGTCTTAAAAAACTCCAAACTCAAGACTCCAAACTTCAAACTGTTTTAATCATAAAGCTCATACTTAATATGCGCCTTATCATATCCCATTGCCAGCAAATTATCCCGCGCTTCAAAAATCATTGCCTTCCATCCGCAGATATAAAAGTATGCCGGTCGCTTATCGCTGAACAGTTCTTTATAAGCATCATGCACATAGCCCTTCCTGCCCGTCCATGCAGCCGATGATTCCCGCGAGAGGGTAGGGATGTAATGAAAGCTGTTGTGCTTTGCATCTGCCTCCTGCAATTCCTTTGCATAACACAAATCGGAAAGGCGCCTTGTCCCGAATATCATGTAAAGATGCTGGTGTGGAATGTTGTTGCTATAAATGTAGCGATACATCGAGCGAAAAGGCGCTACGCCCACGCCCGTGCAGATGAAGCAGATGTCGCGGTTAATGTTTTCCTCCAGCACAAATTTTCCCAGCGGGCTTGAAATAGTGATGTCAGAGCCGATATTAATCTGGTCAAAGAGATAGTGTGTGCCAAGCCCCGCCTCATTCAGCACGATAATCAGTTCCACCACGTTGCCCGAATTGGGTGGCGAAGCGATAGAATAAGAGCGGTTTGTGATTTTTGAATTAATCGGCAAGTCAAGCATTGCAAATTGCCCGGGATGAAACGTGTAGTTCTCCAATTCAGGAATTTCGATGAAGAACCGCTTGATGTTGTGCGTTTCATCTATGATGTCAACAACCTTTCCTTTGTACCAAATATATTTTGCCATGAGACTTGGTTTCAGGTAAAAATGTTTTCACGCAAAAGCGCGAAGGTTTCGCAAAGCGCGCAAAGAAATCATATTGTATTTCCTTTGCGCTTCTTTGCGTCTTTGCGTGAAAAAAACTTCATCAGGATATCCGGACAAATAGAAAACTACAAAATATCATCAGAAGAAATAATTACCAGAATCTTTTTTGTCTTTCTCCGCGACTCTGTGTGAAATCTCCTCCACCCTCAACACCCCACCCCCAACACTCACTCACAGCTTAAACTCAATCGTCCGGTACAACTGCACCATCACCGCCTTGCCGCCTTGCTTCCCCGGTTCCCACTTCGGCATCGCAGCAATTAATCGGATAGCTTCCGCATTGATTTCTTTGCTCACGCCTTGAATCACAGCAATTTCTTTCACCTTGCCCGCAGTGCCGATAACAAAGCTCACATACACCTTTCCCTCCACACCATCCGCTTTCGATTTCTGCGGATATTTTAAATTGTTATTCAAATACTGAATGAACGCAACATCACCACCCGGAAACGCGGGCATCTGTTCAGCAGTAGTGAGCGGAAGATTTTTAAAATAAGAATCTGACGTACTGCTTGTATTCGACAAGGTTCCCTGTTTTGATTGCAGGATAGTCTCCTCTGCCAAATACTTTTCTTCCTTCTTTTTCAAGTCTTCATTTTCCTCGCGGGCTTTATCCAATCCGGCATCATCTGCCCGCGCCATGTTTTGATTTACAACGGTGTCCATTCTTTCCGCTTGCGCAGCAACAATTTCAGGTTGCTTTTTATCCTCTTTGGCTTTTTCTTTTTCTCTTGCTTCATTCTTCTTGTTCTCTACTGAACTTCTTCCCGCGCTCAGTCCCGGTATCGCGCCATCCGTTTGCATCACCGCATCAATATCTTTCTCTGAAAATTCCGCATCCCTATTCTTGTTTTCATCCAGCGCTGCAATCGTCAGTGTTGTATCACGGGAAATAGATGAAGGAGTTTCCCCAAGCGCAGGCACTTTCATTTCTGTTTTTTCTGTTTCGTCCGTTTCCGTTTGTTGTGGCGTCTCCTCATTCAGCGTCATCTTATTGTCACCGTTTGAAACATTCAGCAGCGCAAACGTGAGCACCACTGCCGACAGGAGCAGCAAACCGCCCACTACTGCCGCCACGCGCCTGTACGTCCAGAAAAAATCGCTCACGTTTTCGCCAATGCCCGGCACGCTCGCCTCGCTGCCCGAGCGAGCGGCTACATCGGCATTCACTTCATACAATGCTTTTTCCGCTTCCACGCGCGTGGGGATGAGGCGCACACCTTCTACCATGTCGGCAAGCATTTCATTTTGCGCGAGCAACTGCTCCAGTTCGGCATGTGCATCAGCAGGCAACCCGCCATACACATAGCCCAGCAGCGCTTCCCGCGTCAACATGCCCGAAGCATCAAGCAGCGATATTTTTTTACTTGCCATAGCGGTGCTGGATATGGATTTTCAAATTACGTTTCCCGTTTTGCAAAAAACTTTTCACCTGCAACATGCTGTATCCCGTGCCGTCCACAATTTCCTGATACGATTTGTTTTCAAAATAAAACAACTCGATGCACTGCTGCTGCTCATCGCGCAGGCTCTGTATTCCCGATTTTAAAAATTCCGTCACTTGCGCATCATCCGCTTTTCCGTTTAGCAGATGTGCAATGTCTTCAAATTCCATAAAGTCGCTGTAGAAGCGCGTGAAGCCCGCTTTATGAATGTGCATCGCGCTCTCCTTGCGCAGCTTCATCAGGCAATAATTCTTCGCCACGAAATAAAGCCACGGCTTAAAATTCTCCACCTCATGCCGCTTCAGTTCCGTAAGGATTTTTTCAAACACATCCATCACCCCGTCCTTGCTCTCATCCACGTTCTTGAAATATTTCATGCACACGCCAAACACCAAATGCGTGTAGCGCTGAAACAGTTCACCGATATAGGCAGTGTTTGCCGAATTGCGGTACATGGCAATCAACTCCGCATCAGTTTCCTTGCGTTGCGAATCAGAGCGCACAAAAAGCATCAGCCGTGTAGTGTTTTAATTAGTGTCAGCAATTCTCCCTCACAATGTAGTAAAATTTCCTTGTTTTTCGCATTCTGCCCCGTCATTCTGAGCGCAGCGAAGAATCCCACACTTAATTTCTCCCGTCATTGCGAGCGAGGAACGAGCGAAGCAATCCCCTTTTTTATGGAAGCTCATATTCATAATCCCGTCATGCCGGACTCGTTCCGGCATCCTCTCAATCAACGAGCAGTCGGGTCGGGCTGTCCGCTGCAATCTTTTTCTCAACGCTCAATGTCAAAGCTGAAAAAGGATTTCCGCTTCCATCCCTCACGCAGGAAACAAATACATTTTGAGACTGTCTCACACTATAAAATCTTGCCTCTCTTTAATACTTTAGAGTTCCGTTACTTTATTTTGTAAAACTTTCTTAAACCCAAAACAAATTCATGGGCTACATCAGCCGCATAAGTAGAGCTGTTTCTGTCTGAATATGTTTCTCTAATTTTGTTAAGATGAACAGCGAGTTTCAGGAATTTCTAAAGGAGGTATTGTCAGCAGCCCGCAAATATTATGGTAGCCGCCTTGAGAAAATTGTGCTTTTCGGTTCGTATGCGCGCGGTGATCAGCAAAAAGATTCAGACGTAAATTTAATGATTGTGCTCAAGGATGAGCGGATAAACGCCCCTGTGGAGATATTAAATTTCGGAAGGGAGGTTTACCCCATTGGCTGGAAATAGGGTCACCTGATTTCTATTTTACCCACTTCTGTTCAGAAGGCGCTTCAGTCAAAACTCCCCGTTTATCAAAACGCGCGGGCAGAAGGAATTGCGTTGTGATGGATGAAGTAAACACCCTGCTTAAAAAGTCCGCTGAGGCGATTGATGATGCCTTGCTTCTGATTGAACATCATCGAAACGAAGCGGCTGCTAATCGCTCGTACTATTCTTTGTTTTATAGCATTCAGGCGCTTTTGCTCTCTGTAAACGAAGTTCCCAAAACGCATAAGGGAATGCATATTCGCTTTTATGAACTATTTATCAAGTCAGGAATTTTTGCAGAAGAAATTTCACAAAACGCCCAAGCGCTTTTGAATCTGAGGCAGGAAGGCGAGTATGACCTCGAAGACCTCTCTGATGAAATCATTCAGGAAGCAAAGGCAAAGACGGAAAAAGTGTTGCAGGTAATTCATCAGCACATGAATAAAGCCTGAAATTCTTTTTTTGTTTAGTCGCCTTCATTTTTCCTTGCTCAAATTTTTTTCGTGGTTAAAAAGTAGTAATGCTCTCCTTTAGCATACGCTACATGACAATGCGCTAAAGCAACGAAATAAGTACGCGCTACAAATTCATTTTTTCCACCCACGCTTCATACACACTTACAAGGGCTTTCAATTTATCAAACCACAAGGGGGATGCCGGAACAAGTGCGGCAAGCCAACTCGCAACTCCTAACCCGCAAACCAGCAACATTCCCCCTGTGCAAAAACTGTGGAAAAATATTTTAATGTCATTTTGTGGTAAAAGGTGGTAGTTTGTGGAACTAATTTTCTACTTTAGCGTCCGCATTCGGAAAAAACAATGGCTGGATTTCTTGGAGAATACCCTGTAGCGCTTGATAGCAAAGGGCGGTTGAAAATTCCCACCGCACTCAAAAAGCAGTTGAACCCAACTGTCAAAGGGCGCTTTGTGCTCAACCGTGGCTTTGAGAAATGCCTCGTGTTATACCCGTTTGATGAGTGGGAGAAAATCACCGAGCGCGTAAACAAGCTGAACACCTTCAAAAAAGAACATCGCGATTTCGTGCGCATTTTTTATCGCGGGGCAACCGAGTTAACTATTGACGCAGCAGACAGGATTTTGTTGCCAAAACATTTGCTTGAGTTCGCAGGAATAAAATCCGATGGGTTGCTCGCTGCGCGCAACACGGTGATTGAAATGTGGAATCAGAAAACTTATGACGGGCAGATGAGAGTGGATTCAGACCAGTTTGCGGATTTGGCAGAGCGCGTCATGGGCGGACAAGATTTGAGCCTATGATTCGGCATGAGCCGGTATTGTTGAACGAATGTATCGAGGCGTTGAACATCAATCCGGATGGAATTTATGTGGACGTGACGTATGGAGGCGGTGGACATTCGCGCGAGATTTTGAAGCGGTTGACGAATGGAAAATTGATAGCATTTGACCAGGACCCTGATGCAGTCGGTGAAGCGGAGCAGCAGGGGAATTTGATTTTAATACGCCAGAATTTCAGACACTTGAAGCGATACTTGCAACACTATGAAATGATTCCCGTTGACGGAATCCTCGCTGACCTCGGTGTGTCATCGCATCAGATTGACACGCCTGAGCGCGGCTTCACCTATCGCTCGAATGCCGTGCTTGATATGCGCATGGACAAAACTTCAAAGGTCACAGCCCGCGCGATTATAAATGAATACAGCGCGGAAGAGTTGCAGGAAATTTTCAGCGCGTATGGGGAAGTGGAGAAATCCAAAACGCTTGCGCATAGAATTATAGATGCCCGCGCAATTCAAAAAATCGAAACCGCAGACCAGTTGCGCGCCATCATTGAGCCAATCGCAAAAGGAAATATCAATCAATATCTCTCCAAAGTTTTTCAGGCGTTGCGCATTGAAGTGAATCAGGAAATGGAAGCATTGGAAGAATTGCTGATGCAATCATCCGATGTGTTGCGGGTAGGAGGGAGGCTCGTGGTGATTGCCTATCACTCGCTTGAAGACAGACCGGTAAAGAATTTTATCAAGACAGGAAATATAAAAGGCGAAATACTAAAAGATGTTTACGGCAACTATGAAACGCCCTTTAAAGCGTTGACAAAGAAACCCATCACGGCTTCGGAAAGTGAGCTTGAAAAAAACAAAAGGGCAAGAAGTGCGAAGCTGAGGATAGGGGAGAAGTTAAGGTAACAGTTAATTAATACGTCATTCTGAGCGTAGCGAAGAATCTCACACCTAATAAAGAGAGAATTGCTCGCTCCGCTAAAATGATGATAAGATAAAACAAGTATGAAACTCAAATCAGGTTTTACTGAAATCGGAAAAAAAATCCTGCGCATGGATTTCAACTCTATGCTCACGATGGAAAGTATGGTAGCGAACATGCCCTACTTCCTTTTTCTCGTGGTGTTGGCGATGGTGTATATCAGCAACACGCACACGGTGGAAGGCACCATTCGCAGTATTGATAAAATGAAAACGGAGTTGAAAGAAGTGCGCTGGAATTTCATGGCGACCAAGTCAGACCTGATGTATAAGAGCAAACAAACAGAAGTGGCAAAGGCAGTGGAGGAAATGGGTTTAAAAGAAATTACCAGTCCACCGATAAAAATTGAGATAGTAGAATGAGCATTAAGCGGGCTATTTTATTGAGAATATACCTCGCGTTTTTCGCGGTGTGCCTGCTGGGCGCTGCTATTCTGATGCAGGCTTTTCGCGTGCAGCAGATTGAAGGTCCGCATCTCATCACGCTTGCCGACAGCCTCACTACCGACTACATTCCTATTGATGCCGAGCGTGGAAATATTATTGCGGAAGATGGCAGAGTGCTCGCGTCTTCTTTACCTTATTATGAAATCCGCGCTGACCTAAATGCCGAAGCGCTCACCAAAAAGATTTTCAATGAAAACATTGATTCGCTTGCTTGGTATCTCTCGCGCTTTAAGGGCGACCGTTCAAAAGAATATTATGAGCAGGTGTTGCGCAATACCCGCAGTTCCGGCAACAGATATTTTCTCATTGCGAAAAATGTAACCTACCCTGAGTTACAGCAAATGCGCAAGTGGCCCCTCTTTCGTCTGGGGAGAAACAAAGGCGGGTTGATTGCAGTGCAAACGAACAAGCGTTCGATGCCTTACAAAATATTGGCGCACCGCACCATCGGCTATGCGCGTGAAGGAGTCAAGCCGGTGGGTCTTGAGGGAAAATTTGACGAACAACTTGCCGGTGTGCGTGGAAAGCGACTTATGCAGCGCATTGCAGGCGGCACATGGATTCCGGTGAATGATGAAAATGAAATCATGCCCGTGCATGGCAAAGACATCATCACTACCCTCGACATCAACTTGCAGGACGTAGCTGAAAGCGCGTTGCTCAAAGCATTACAGAAACACAATGCCGACCACGGTTGTGTGGTAGTGATGGAGGTGAAAACCGGAAAAATCCGCGCCATTGCAAATCTTGGATTGACGAGTGAAGGCGAGTATTGGGAAACAATGAATTATGCGGTTGGAGAAGCGTCAGAGCCGGGATCTACAATGAAGCTCGCGACATTTATCGCATTGCTGGAAGATGGATATGTGGATATTAACGACAGCATTGATTTGGAAAAAGGCGTCACGCAGTTCTACAAGAATAAAATGTTTGATTCAGAAGAGCATGATTTGCGGAATGTGACTGTGCAGCACGCTTTTGAAATTTCTTCCAACGTAGCCGCGTCAAAACTTGCCAACAAATATTATGGCGCGAATCCGAAAAAATATGTTGAGCACCTCAGAGACTTGCTGTTGGATAAGCCGGTCGGAATTGAAATTGACGGGGAAGATAGTCCATTAATAAAAACCCCCGATGAAAAAGGATGGAGCGGCATCTCTCTTCCGTGGATGGCGGTGGGATATGAAATGCAATTGACGCCTTTGCAAATTCTTACGCTTTACAACGCGGTGGCGAATGACGGCAAAATGATGCAGCCGTATCTCGTGAGCCAAATTCAGGAGCGGAGCAAACCGGTGCAGCAATTTGAGCCGCATGTATTGAAGGAGGAAATCTGTTCTGAGAAAACATTAGGCAAAATCAAAATGCTGCTGGAAGGAGTTGTGGAACGCGGAACAGCAGACCATTTAAAAACAAAGAACTACTCGTTTGCCGGAAAAACAGGAACGGCATTGATGGCGCAGGGGAAAGCGGGTTACAAGCAGAAGTTGATATATCAGGCTTCGTTTGCCGGCTACTTCCCCGCTGATGAGCCGATGTATTCCTGCATCGTAGTGATTAAAGCTCCTAAGAACGGAGTGTATTATGGTGGATGGGTTGCTGCGCCTGTGTTCCGCGAGATTGCCGACAAAGTTGTGTCCAACTGCATCGAGATGCACGAGCCTTCAAACACGCGCGAAAAATTTTATGCCGACATGCTGCCGAATGCAAAAGGTGGATTCAAACATGACGTGAGCACGATTTATGAAACGATTGGCGTGTCGTGCAATTACAATCAGGAAGACAACTGGATTTATGCAGAGCCACATGATAACTCGGTTGACCTGAAAGGGCGAAACGTGAAAGAAGGTATCGTGCCGGATGTGCGCGGCATGGGTTTACGCGATGCGCTTTACTTATTGGAAAATGAAGGATTGCGTGTGCGCTTTTCAGGAAAAGGAAAAGTGAAGTCGCAATCAATCCGCTATGGAACAAATTCAATTAAAGGTTCTGAAATCGTGTTGGAATTAGGATGAAGAAGCTGAAAGACATATTATATAAGACAAGCCTTGTTGAAGTAGCGGGAACAACGGATTACGCAATTGCCGACATCACGTTTGACTCGCGCAATATCAAACAGGGTTCGCTCTTCATTGCTGTGCGCGGTACGCAGGTGGACGGGCATCAGTTCATTGAACAGGCGGTTGCGAAAGGAGCAATTGCAATTGTGTGCGAGGAATTTCCGGCAACGCTTTCAAAAGAAGCAACCTATGTGAAGGTGAAAGACAGTTCAATTGGGCTGGGAATTATCGCGCAGAATTTTTTCGATGAGCCGTCCGCCAAGTTGAAGATAGTTGCTGTGACAGGCACGAATGGAAAAACAACTACGGTCACACTGCTTTTCAGAATGATGCGCGACTTGGGCTACAAAGCGGGATTGCTTTCAACCGTTCAAAATCAAATCAACGATACGGTGATTCCTGCCACGCACACTACGCCCGATGCGATTCAGTTGAATGCGCTGCTTGCGCGTATGGTGGAAGAAGGTTGTCAATACTGTTTCATGGAAGCGAGTTCACATGCCATTGTACAGAACCGTGTGAGGGGTGTGCAATTCGCTGGCGCGGTGTTCACCAACATCACGCACGACCATCTCGACTACCACAAAACATTCATGGAATACATTTCAGCGAAGAAGAAATTATTTGATGAATTGCCTGCCGGTTCTTTTGCGCTCATCAATGAAGATGATAAGAACGGTCGCGTGATGGTGCAAAACACTAAGGCAAAAGTGTACGCTTATAGTTTGAAGAAAGCCACTGAGTTCAAAGCGAAGATTATTGAAAACGCGTTGAGCGGTTTGATTTTAAATATTGACGGGCAGGAAGTTTATACAAGGCTCATTGGAGAATTCAATGCGTACAATATTCTTACCGTGTATGCAACAGCAACATTGCTGGGCATAGAAAAAATGCAAGCATTACAGGCAATCAGTAAACTGAATGCTGCCGAAGGAAGATTTGATTATATCATTTCTCCCCGGAAAAAAATCATCGGTATTGTGGATTATGCGCACACGCCCGATGCGTTGAAAAATGTATTGTCGACCATCAACGCAATTCGCACGGGCAATGAGCAGGTGATAACCGTTGTAGGCTGCGGAGGAAACCGTGATAAAGAAAAACGTCCGGTGATGGCGCGCATTGCATGCGAGTTCAGCACGAAAATCGTGCTTACCTCAGACAATCCGCGCAACGAAAATCCCGAAGATATTTTACATCACATGCAGGAAGGCGTAACGCTGCAATGCAAGCGGAAAACGCTTTCCATCCTAGATAGAAAAGAAGCGATTAGAACAGCCTGCTCGCTCGCGCAACCGGGCGACATCATTCTGCTTGCGGGGAAAGGACACGAGAAGTATCAGGAAATCGCGGGGAAAAAATACCCGTTTGACGATAAAGAAATTTTAAAAGAAACGCTGAAAGATTTTGACGAATAATGCTGTATCATCTTTTTGAATATCTCAGGCTAAACCAAATTGACTTCCCCGGGATTGGTCTGTTTCAATACATCTCCTTCCGCGCGGCAGCGGCAATTATTTTGTCGCTCACCATCTCGTTGATTTTCGGTGGAAGATTGGTGCGTTTGCTAAAAAGATTGCAAGTGGGCGAAACCGTGCGCGACCTGGGTTTGCACGGGCAAAAAGAAAAAGAAGGAACGCCAACAATGGGCGGCTTGATTATTCTCGGAGCAATTCTTATTCCTACTTTATTGTTTGCGCGACTCAACAACATCTATGTTCTGCTGATGCTGCTCACTACCGTATGGATGGGCTTCATTGGTTTTTTCGATGACTACATCAAAGTATTCAAGAAAGACAAAAGAGGATTAGCGGGCAAATTCAAAATTGTCGGTCAGGTGGGCTTGGGATTAATTGTCGGTGTCACATTGTATTTCAGCGATGATGTAGTTATCAGCAAAAAAGTTTCCGAAGATGTGGTGTTGCAGGCGAATGCGTTTGACCCTGACGCAATCCGCAAAGTGCGCGACCAGTATTACGTAAATATAAAAGCTCCACTCACCACCATTCCATTTGTAAAAGAGCAGGAGATAGATTATTCGCAGGCGCTATCATTTCTCGGCAGCGATTATGCAAAGTGGGGATGGCTCATTTTTATTCCGATTGTAATTTTTATTGTCACCGCAGTTTCAAACGGAGCGAATCTCACTGACGGTTTAGACGGGCTTGCAACGGGTACTTCAGCAATTATTGGAGCAACGCTTGGCGTGTTCGCATACATTTCTGGTAACATCATTTTCTCTGATTATCTCAACGTGATGTACATCCCCAATTCTGGCGAGTTGGTGATTTATGTTGCGGCATTCATTGGGGCGTGTGTTGGGTTCCTTTGGTACAACTCTTATCCCGCGCAGGTTTTCATGGGCGACACGGGAAGTCTCGCCATTGGCGGCATCATCGCTACGCTCGCCATTATCCTGCGCAAAGAATTACTGATTCCGATTCTCTGCGGGATTTTCTTAGTCGAAAATCTTTCTGTTGTGATGCAGGTAAGCTATTTCAAGTACACAAAAAATAAATATGGTGAAGGCAGGCGCATTTTTAAAATGTCGCCTTTGCATCATCATTATCAAAAGCTGGGAATGAACGAGTCCAAAATCGCAACGCGCTTTTGGATTATCGGAATCATGCTGGCGGTTGTGACCATCGTTACATTAAAAATTAGATAAAACAAGACGTGAGACATGAGATGTGAGACAAGAGATATGAAGAAAGCAGAATTGTTTGAAGCTAAAAGATAAACAGACATGCACAATTTCAAAGAGTTGAACATTTGGAAGCGGTCAATAAAGATGGCGGTGGAAGTTTACAAAATAGTATCTGTTTTCCCGTCATCTGAGCGATATGAACTGACTTCACAAATAAAACGAGCTGTTGTTTCTATTGCTTCAAATATTGCTGAAGGAGCAGGTCGCAATTCAAACAATGAGTTCGTGCATTTTCTTGGAATAGCCAATGGTTCTTCATTTGAACTTACAACTCAAATGATAATCTCTGCTGAATTGGGTTTGGTTACTTATGATAGGATCAATCCGGTGATTACAGAGTTTGATGAAATTCAGAAGATGATGTACGCATTTATAGAAACCTTAAAAACTCAAAGGAAGTAGTCTCATGTCTCACGTCTCACGTCTTATTGTTGTGCTCGGTGCTGCTGAGAGCGGGGTAGGCGCAGCCATTCTTGCGCAGAAGCAGGGCTTTGATGTTTTTGTATCTGACAGCGGAAAGGTGAAAGATAAATACAAGTCGGTGTTGGACGCGCATAAAATAAATTGGGAAGAAGGCAAACACACCGAAGATCGCATTTTGAAATCTGATGAAATCATAAAAAGCCCGGGCATTCCTGAGAAGGCGGAAATCATGAAGAAGATTCGGAAGAAAAAGATTTCCGTCATCTCTGAAATTGAATTTGCTTGCCGATATACTGATGCAAAAATTGTTGCGATCACAGGCAGCAACGGAAAGTCCACCTGCACAAGTCTCACGTATCATATTTTTAAGAATGCAGGATTCAATGTCGGGCTGGCAGGCAACATCGGTTACAGTTTTGCCTGGCAGGTTGCGGAGAAAAATTTTGATTGCTATGTATTGGAGATAAGCAACTTCCAGTTGGACGATATCAAAGAATTCAAGCCGGATGTGAGCGTGTTGCTCAACATCACTCCCGACCATTTAGACCGCTACGAATACAAGTTTGAAAACTATATCCATTCAAAATTCAGAATTGCAGAGAATCAAACGAAGGAAGATTATTTCATCTATTGCTCGGATGATGAAGTGGTAACGGAGCATTTGAAAAAGCATCCCGTGCAGGCGAAATGTCTTCCGTTCAGTTTAAAAAAAAAGGCCGGCAGCGCGGGCTGGTCAGAGAAAAAGAAAATTTTTGTTCACCATAAAAACCCATTCCAAATGTTAATCAGTGATGTGTCCGTAAGAGGAAATCATAACCTCTACAATTCTTTGGCTGCAAGTATTGCAGCAAAAACATTCGATATCAGCAACGAAGTCGTGCGCGAAAGTATGATGGACTTCAAAAGTCTTGAACACCGCCTCGAGTTTGTCGCAAAAGTCGGTGGCGTTGAATATATCAACGACTCAAAAGCGACCAACGTGAACTCCACATGGTACGCGCTTGAAACGATGACAAAGCCCGTGATTTGGGTTGTGGGTGGCGTGGATAAAGGAAACGATTACAGCGTGCTGCTCAATTTGGTGAAGAAAAAAGTGAAAGCCATCGTCTGCATGGGCGCTGACAACCTGCGCATTCACGAATCTTTTTCAAAGTATGTTGACCTCATCGTGAACACCATGAGCGCGAAAGAGTGCGTAAAGATTACCCACTACCTTTCTGACAAAGGCGATGTAGTGCTGCTTTCGCCCGCTTGCGCAAGTTTTGATTTGTTTCAGAACTACGAAGACCGCGGTCATCAGTTCAAAGCTGCGGTGAAGAATTTGTAATCAGACTTGAGATGAGAGACATGAGATTTGAGAAAATGAAATCATACAGCAAACGACTTGTTAGGTTATGTTACAGTTTGGACTCCCTCTCCAACTGGGAGAGGGGCGGATTACCTGCCGAAGTTTTAACGAAGGCAGGGGTGAGGTTCCAAAAAAGTTATGATTTAATGAAATAACTGCAAATGAAACTTCTCCTCAAACAACTGCATGGCGACAAAGTAATCTGGTTTGTCGTGTTCCTGCTTTCTGTATTCTCGCTGCTCGCGGTGTACAGCTCAACAGGAACACTTGCCTACAAATATCAGCAAGGCAACACCGAGTATTACTTGCTCAAACATTTTTCCATCCTCGTCACTGGTTTAGGGCTGATGTATTTCGCGCACTTGGTGGACTATCGCTATTACTCGCGCATCTCGCAGTTGCTGTTGTATTTGTCTATTCCGCTTCTCATTCTCACGTATTTTATCGGCACGGAAATCAACAGCGCTGACCGATGGATTACGCTGCCGATTATCAACCTCACCTTTCAAACATCTGACCTTGCGAAACTCGCGCTCATTATGTTTTTGGCGCGCGTCATTTCAAAAAAGCAGGATATTATTCATGATTTTAAAAACGCATTCATCCCCGTCATTCTTCCGGTGGTTGTGATTTGTTTGCTTATCGCTCCTGCGAATTTGTCCACTGCGCTGATGCTATTCACCACTTCAGTGCTTATCATGTTTATCGGTCGCATTAAGGTAGCGCATATCGCTGCGATGGGAGGGATTATGTTAGTGTCGCTTGCGCTGATGATTTTTATTTTAGTAAAAACAACCGAAAATAACCGTGTTGCAACATGGGTAAACAGAATTGAAGCGCAATATTTTACAGATGCTGATGATGCGGAGCCTTATCAAGTTGTACAATCGAAAATTGCAATAGCGAAAGGCGGCATTTTCGGAAACGGTCCCGGCAACAGTCATCAAAGAAATTTTTTACCGCATCCGTATTCCGACATGATTTATTCTATCATCATTGAAGAGTATGGTCTCATCGGTGGAGCATTTGTCGTTTTTCTTTATCTCCTCTTTTTATTTCGGGCAATAAAAATTGTTGTCAAAACTCCCAACGCATTCGGAGGATTACTTGCCGTAGGCTTGTCCATCAGCCTTGTGTTGCAGGCGATGATTAACATGGCGGTTGCGGTGAATCTTGTTCCAGTAACGGGGCAAACTTTGCCTTTGGTAAGCATGGGTGGAACATCGTTGTTTTTTACAAGCATCTCTGTAGGAATTATTCTGAGTGTGAGCCGCGAAGCGGAAATGCCGAAAGAAAATAAAGATGCTCCGGCAGAAAAGCCGGAAGCGAAAGAACCTCCAAAAGAAAAACAAGATTCCTTTGAAATCGCCAATTAGAGTGCTCATCAGCGGAGGAGGCACAGGCGGTCACGTGTTTCCCGCCATTGCCATTGCGAATGCTTTGCGAAAAATAGATGCTGCGATTCAGGTTCATTTTATTGGCGCAGAGGGAAAATTGGAAATGCAAAAAGTGCCCGAAGCAGGCTATGAAATTGACGGGCTTTGGATAAGCGGATTTCAGCGCGATAATATGTTGAAGAATGCGTTGCTGCCGCTGAAAGTGATTTCCAGTTTATCGAAAGCATTCCGCATCATCAGAAAATTCAAACCGGATGTGATGGTAGGCGTGGGCGGCTATGCAAGTGGACCAGCGATGTATGTCGCCTCCAAGTTGGGTATTCCGATTTTGATTCAGGAGCAGAATTCATTCGCGGGTGTTACAAATAAAATGGTCGCGAACAAAGCAGCGCGTTTTTGCGTGGCGTATGATGACATGGAAAAATTTTTTCCGAAAGAAAAAATCGTGAAGACGGGAAATCCGGTGCGCGCAAACATTGCAGCTTCCGACAGTGACAGAATGAAGAGCTATGAATTTTTCAATCTTTCTCCTGCGAAAAAAACATTGCTCGTTATTGGTGGAAGTTTGGGCGCGAGAACAATTAATGAAAGCATCCGCGGGGGAATCGAAGAACTGGCCAAGCATGATATTCAACTCATCTGGCAAACGGGAAGGACGCATTTCGAGCAGATGAAACCCGCAGGGCAACAGCCGCACGTGCGCATTTTTGATTTCATCCGCGAGATGAATTTTGCTTATGAAGCGGCTGATGTGATTATTTCCCGCGCAGGCGCGATTTCGATTTCAGAATTATGCCTCATCAAAAAACCGGTGATTCTTGTTCCGTCACCCAACGTGGCGGAAGACCATCAAACAAAAAATGCGCTTGCACTATCGGAGAAAAATGCAGCATGGCTTGTGAAGGATGCGGAAGCGCGGCAAATTTTAGTGCAACGCGCGATAGAATTGATTGAAAACACAGATGCGCAAAAGAAGATAAGCGAAAACATTGCACGTTTGGGAAGCCCGAACGCGGCAGAGTTGATTGCGAAAGAAATTTTGGCGTTGGTACGTCATTCTGAGCGGTAGCGAAGAATCTCTAAATCCAAAGTGTGAGATTCTTCGCTTCGCAGAGCCTCGCTCAGAATGACGAATAATAGATTCAAATGCCCGACTTCAACAACATAAAAAAAACCTACTTCCTCGGCATTGGCGGCATCGGCATGAGCGCGCTTGCAAGACACTTCAACAGTGAAGGTGTGCAAGTGTATGGATACGACAAAACGGAAACAGAGCTAACTAAGCAGTTGGAAAAAGAAGGAATGAAGATTACCTACGAGGATACGGTTGCAACAATTCCGCAGGGAATTGATTTGGTTGTTTATACTCCCGCAATTCCGAAAGAGCATTTGCAATTCAATTATTTCCTGCAAAATAATTTCACGGTGAAAAAACGCTCGGAGATTTTACAGGAAATCACGCATGATAAATTCACGATAGCTATTGCAGGCTCGCATGGAAAAACTTCTGTTACAACCATGATTGCGCATGTGCTGAAGCATAGCGGCTACGACTGCACTGCTTTTCTTGGAGGCATTTCATTGAATTATCAATCGAACTATTTACGCGGAAAAAATAATGTGGTGGTAGTTGAGGCTGATGAATTTGACCGCTCGTTCCTGCGCTTGAATCCTGATATGGAAATTGTAACTGCTGTTGACACCGACCATTTGGATATTTACGGTAGTTGGGAAAAAATAGAAGAAGCATTTATTGAGTTCACGCAAAAAATAAAACCGAAAGGAATTTTCATCGGGCAGAGTAAAATTTCTATTCTGCCGAAAGTGAAAGCGGAGAAAATATTTACCTATAATTTCTCTGATGCGTCAGCAAATTATTTTGTAACGAACGCTGCGCTCAATGAAGGCGCATACTTTTTTGACATTGCAGGCGATGATGGAATCGCGGGAATGACATTGCAGATGGGAGGCAGACACAATGTCGAGAATGCGCTTGCAGCATATACCGTAGCGCGTCAGCTTGGAATTGAGAGGGAAAAAATAAAAGAGGCGTTTGCAGCATTCAAAGGCGTGAAGCGCAGGTTTGAGTTTATGTTGAGCAGAAACGATTTTGTTTTTATTGATGATTACGCGCATCATCCCGAAGAAATTAACGCGCTGATTGGCGCGGTGCGCAGCATGTATCCCGCGAAAAAAATCACTGCGATCTTTCAGCCGCATCTGTTTTCACGCACCAAAGATTTGCACAAAGAATTTGCCGCATCGCTCGATAAAGCAGATGAAGTGATTGTTCTTGATATTTATCCCGCGCGCGAGAAACCCATGCCGGGCGTTACTTCCGCAATGATTACGCAGGAAATGAAAAACCCGAATAAGCGCGTGATGAGTAAAGGCGAGTTGCTTTCATTTTTAGAAAATAAAAAACCGGAAGCATTGCTCACTATTGGCGCAGGCGATATTGACACGCTGGTGCAACCCATAAAAAAAATATTTGAACGCAATGGAAAATAAAATTGATAACAAAGAAGCGCAACCTGCAAAGCCGGATAAATTCAGAAGGTTATTAAAACTCAGCGGATGGATTGTCGCGCTGTTTTTGTTTGTAATTGTGCTGGGCGGCTCGGTTACCGACAGTAAAATGCGCGAGTGTAGCAATGTGTATATTAAAATTGACCATGAAAACGGTTTATTTTTTCTTGATGAAGAAGACATTCACGCATCCATTCTCAACTTCTACAATCAGGATTTGAAAGGGCTGCAAATGCACAGCATTGACTTCGTTGACATTGAGGAAAAATTGGAAGCGATACCGTTTGTGCAACGCGCAGAAATTTATACAGGCATGCAAGGCGCGGTGCATGTGGATGTCCAACAAAAAGAACCGCTCTTGAGAATTGTCAACAATTCCGCTGTTAGTTATTATCTCGATGTGAACGGACAGAAGATGCCCCTCTCGTCTAAATTTACCGCAAGGGTGGTGGTGGCTACCGGAAGCGTTGAAAATACAGACAGTTCAGAGGTTTTTCACAGTTTGTTGGAGTTGTGCAGGTTCATCGCAAAAGATGAATTCTGGAAAGCGCAGTTCGAGCAGATTCATGTAACGGAGAGCGGAGATTTTGAATTGATTCCCAAGCTCGGCAACCACATCATCAAATTCGGAAGAGTAGAGGAGATGGACGCGAAGTTTCACAAGCTGATGATTTTTTACAAAGAGGTGCTGAAGAATTTTGACGCTGAAGATTACCGCATCATCAACCTGAAATTCAAAGACCAGATTGTTTGCACTAAAAATAATTTCTGAATGCCAACCATAGAATACGCACCC
The DNA here is from genome assembly GCA_034440455.1 of Chitinophagales bacterium. Classification (GTDB taxonomy): domain Bacteria; phylum Bacteroidota; class Bacteroidia; order Chitinophagales; family CAIOSU01; genus JAWXCB01. The sequence goes on along the minus strand of JAWXCB010000129.1, from coordinate 6,543 downwards.
GGTGAAATTGTAGTTGGGCTGGATATCGGCACAACAAAAGTTTGCGCAATTGTAGGACGCATCAACGAACACGAAAAAGTCGAAGTACTCGGCATGGCGAAAACCGATTCGCTGGGCGTGATGCGCGGTGTCGTGGCGAACATCGCCAAGACGGTTGATGCGATTGAGAAAGTCATCAAGGAGGTGTCGGAAAAAACAGGCGCACAGGTGAAGAAAGTGTATGTCGGCATAGCAGGGCAGCACATCAAGAGTATGCAGCATCGCGGCATCCTCACGCGCGACAGCAACGACATGGAGATTTCGCGCGATGACGTGAAGAAGCTCATTCTGGATATGTACAAACTGGCGATGCCACCGGGCGACCGCATCATTCACGTGCTGCCGCAGGAGTTTATCGTTGATCATGAGCAGGGCATAAAAGACCCCGTAGGCATGGCGGGCAACAGACTCGAAGCGAATTTTCATATCATCACAGGACAAGTTTCAGCCGCGCAGAATATCAATCGCTGCGTGGAGAAATCAGGATTAGAAGCAGCCGACCTCGTGCTGGAGCCGCTCGCATCTGCGGCAGCCGTGCTGACGGATGAAGAAAAAGAAGCAGGCATTGCGCTTGTGGACATTGGTGGCGGCACTACGGACATCGCAATTTTCCAGAATGGCATCATTCGCCACACTGCGGTGATTCCGCTTGCGGGAAATGTCATAACGGATGATATTAAAGAAGGCTGCCTCATTATGCGCGAGCAGGCGGAGAAGTTGAAGCTGCAATACGGTTCCGCTTATGCAATTGAAAATCAGGAGAGCGCGGTGGTGAGCGTGCAAAGTTTGATGGGAAGAAAGCCGAAAGAAATTTCGCTGCGTAACCTCGCGAGTATCATCCAGGCGAGAATGGAAGAAATCATCGAGTTGGTGTATCAGGAAATTCGCGTTTCCGGTTTTGAGAAAAAGCTGAGTGGCGGCATTGTGATTACAGGCGGTGGTGCGCAACTGAAGCATCTTGTGCAGTTGGTTGAATTTGTCACAGGCATGGAAGCACGTATCGGCTACCCCACGGAGCATCTCAGCAAAGGAGGAAACGAAGTGAAGAACCCCATGTTCTCCACTGGTATCGGATTGATTATAAAAGGCTATGAAGACATAAAGCAGCGGGGCGTGAAATCACAAGCAGTAGTAACTGCGGAAGTGAAAACAGATGCGGAGCCGAAGCTGACTGTAAAATCATCAACGAAGAAAAATTGGTGGGAAACGATTTTCGATAAAGGAAAAGATTTCTTGGAGAAGGACATGCAAAACGATTATTGATATTCATGTTGCGCGAATCAAATAACAACTACGTGCCGCGTCAGTTCAATCTGAACGATGACGTGAGCAGTTTCTCTGCGGAGCAGAATTTCTTTAATGCTGTTGCGCAGCAGCAAACATTAAAGCCTGTGTTCGGCATTGATTTAGGCTCGCGCAAAATCCGCGCGGTGGCGGGCAGCATGAACGCATCGGGAAAAGTGGATGTGCTCGGCATGGCGGAAACAGAATCAGCGGGCATCACGCGCGGCTTAATCACCGAGCCGGATGAAACTGCAAAAGCGCTGAAAGTGGTGATTGATGATTTGTCGCTTTTTTCGGGGATGCCTGTAACGAATGTGTACGTGAGCATTCCGGGAACGTACACGAAGCGCTTTACTTACAAAAACACTTCGTCAAGAAAAAACGCGGAGAAAGAAATTTTGATAGAAGAAGTAATAGAGTTGCTTGATGAAATGCGCGATTTAGAATTACAGCAAGGCGATAAGGTGCTGCACTTTTTTCCGCAGCGTTTTTTTATTGACGGCAATGAAGTGAGCGACCCGGTTGGGATGACAGGAAAAAAATTAGAAGTGGAATTGCAAGTGGTGACGGGCAATGCGGAAGTGGCGAAGAACATTCACGAATGTTTGCAAAAGACAGGGCTGCACATTGTAGCGCTGATTCCCGGCTATATGTCGGCAGCTTCTGCCAATCTGAGTGATGATGAAAAACGCGAGGGCGTTGCGTTGCTTGATATTGGCGCGAGCGCATCACATGTTGTGTTATTCAAGGATGGCTATTTGAAATATTCTGCAGTGATTCCCTTCGGCAGCAATAGCATCACCGAAGATGTGAAGAACGGCTGCATGGTGATGCGCAATGAAGCGGAATTATTAAAAGTGAAATCGGGATTCGCATCAGCTGAGATGGTGAGGCAGAATGAAATCGCAACCATTCCCGGCAAGAATGGCGAGCCGAAAGAAGTGTCGGTGAAAAATCTCGCGCAGATTATTCAGGCGCGGATGGAAGAAATTCTCGACATGGCATTGCTCGAAATCAAAAATTCAGGATTAGAAAAAGAAATCAAAAAAGGATTTGTGGTGACGGGCGGGGGTGCGCAACTGAAGCAACTGGATGCGATGGTGCAGAAACACACCGGCATGTCCGCAAGAATCGGCTATGCGGTGGAGCATCTCAGCAACGGCATTGACATGGAAATGCGCAACCCCACCAACTCGACCACCATCGGGCTGATTATTAAAGGAAGCGAAGCGCTGAAATATCAGTCTGGGCAAAGTGAAAAAAAATTAACCAATACCGCTGCCCGCGCACTTGCGCACAGCGCAAAAAATAAACACCAATGAACAGTGTGCCAACCATCACATTTGATTTGCCCAAAGAGCAGGCTTCGATTATTAAAGTAGTAGGAGTGGGCGGTGGCGGCAGCAATGCCGTGAATCACATGTTTCAGCAAGGCATCCGCGGGGTGAATTTTGTGATTTGCAATACGGATGCGCAGGCGATGGAACTCAGCCCTATTCCAAATAAAATTCAGCTCGGTCCTTCGCTCACGAAAGGCTTGGGCGCAGGCTCCTATCCTGAAGTGGGAAAAAAATCTGCGGAAGAATCGGTGGAAGAAGTGCGCGAGTTGCTCGAGAAAAATACCAAGATGGTGTTTGTTACAGCAGGCATGGGTGGCGGCACGGGAACAGGCGCAGCGCCCGTGATTGCAAAACTTGCGAAGGAAATGGGCATCCTCACGGTGGGCATCGTTACCACTCCGTTTTATTTTGAGGGAAAAAGAAAACTCAACCAGGCGAAAGTCGGTATTGAAGAATTGCGCCAGAATGTAGATAGTATCATCATTATTTCAAATGATAAAATCCGCGAGATTTACGGCAACCTCACGCGCTCTGATGCGTTTGCGAAAGCTGATAATATTCTTGCCATTGCCGCGCGTTCCATTTCTGAAATCATCACTGTTGCCGGTCAGGTGAACGTGGATTTTGCCGATGTGCAGCACGTGATGAAAAACAGTGGAGTGGCAATCATGGGTTCTGCAACTGCCGAAGGAGAAGACCGCGCATTGAAGGCGATTCAGTCAGCGCTTTCTTCACCGCTCATCAACGACAATAATATTATAGGCGCTCAAAAAATTCTGCTCAACATCACATCAGGCTCCGGTAAAAACCAGGTTACTATTGATGAGATTGATGAAATCAGCGACTACATCCGCTCTGCCTGCGGCTCAGACACCGATATGATTTTCGGAACATGCGATGATGAAATACTTGGTGAAAAAATCAGCGTAACGGTGATTGCAACAGGCTTTGAAGAAAAAGAGTTGGTACCCGACTTATCGAAAAAATCAAACAAGCTCGTGCTGCCCTTTGATGGAATGAAAAAGCCGCAGCCGAAAATTGAAGACGATGCTGCGACAACTTTGTTTGACAAGCCGGTGACGATTGATTTGGATGTGAACGCGCGCACCGTTGAAACGCCAAAGGAAACCAATGAGCCGGTGGCGAACCAGCCGCAGCCGAAAGAGCCTGCGTTCATTCCGCCTGTGGAGAAAACAACGCCACCGCCTGTAACAAACGATTCGTTTGTGATTACGATGAAGCAGGAGAAGAATGAACCACAGCCGCAGCAACCCGTACGCAGCGAGCAGCAGGCGATGCAGGAGCGCAGGGCGGGACTCCTCAGCCAGCAGAGCTACCGCACTCCGCAACGGTTGAGCGATTTGGAAAACGAGCCTGCCTACAAGCGTAGAAATATTCAACTTGGCAACACGCCACCGCATTCTTCGGAATCAGCATTGTCGCGCTATACGCTCTCCAACGATGTGGATGAAGGCACTACGATGAAGAAGAATAATTCTTTCCTCCACGATAACGTGGATTGAGTTTTTCGTTTGCGGTTTTCTGTTTGCAGTTTCCAGCCCTGAAATACAGGGATGTGCATTTGTTTGGCGCGTACGTGTTTTTTTCCTATAGGCTCTGTTTGATGGTGTAGTTTAGCAGGAGGGCAATACCTATTTTTTATCGTTTACAAGAATTTTCTTTGAGACTGAGTAACCATCAAAAATTACCCTAATCAAATAAATACCATCATTGGTTAAGGAAAACTCCTGAGTGCTTTCTGCTTGTATAGAAATTGATTTTAGAAGCTGCCCATTAAGATTGAATATTTGAACTTGTCTTGCATCCCGAGGAGTAGAAATTGTAAATGTTTTGTTTGCTGGATTAGGAAAAATTGTAACAGAATTATTTATTCGAAATTCATTTATTGAAGTGTTTGTAGAGTTTCCGAGTTTTCCAATGAAAATATCATTGCTGCCATTATTTGTCAAAGTTGTAGTGCCAAAACTTATTGTAGAACTTTTAAAATTACCTGCCACATAAATGCTTCCATTTTTGTTGGATGCAATTGCCAAGCCTTCATCATCATCGTTACTTCCTACTGCATTAACCCAAATAATATTTCCATCTGAATCGTACTTGGATATAAAAACATCTTTACCACCTGAATTTGCCAAAGTATTATTACTGTCAAATGTCATCATGTTGCTTTTAAAGTATCCAGTCACCCATACGTTACTATTTTCATCTGTTGAAATACTATATCCCCAATCTTCAGCATTTCCTCCGGAACTTTTAGCCCAAATTACATTTCCCGATGTATCATACTTCACAACGAAGACATCTCGTATCCCAGCATTTGTTAAAGTAATAGTGTCAAAAGGAAGCGAAGGACTGTCAAAGAAGCCGGTGAGAAAAAGATTGCCGCTATCGTAAGTTATTCCGTAAGCAAAATCGGAAAACTTTCCACTTGCACTTTTTACCCATAATATGTTTCCGGCTTGATCATACTTAGCGATAAAAATATCAGCTAAACCAGCGTTAAATAAGGTGTCGCTTCCGAAAAGCAAAGAATCACTGGAAAATTCTCCAGTAACGTAAACATTACCAACTTCATCGGAAGTAATTGCAAATCCTTGATCGTAATAACTTCCTCCAGCGCTTTTTGCCCATTGTAGAATCCCTAAAGAGTCATATTTCACCACAAAAATGTTTCCGTTGCCAGCATTGGTTAATGTGATATTCCCAAAAGTAATAGAAGGACTATGGAACTCTCCGGTAATACACACATTGCCAAATTGGTCAGTAGTTGCACCATAACTCCAATCGGAAGTATTTCCGTCTCCACTTTTCGCCCAAAGAACATTTCCTTCTGAATCGTACTTTGCAACGAAAACATCACTAATTCCTGCACCTCCATTATTAATTAACGTGGTATTTCCGAAGGTGAGTGTTGGGCTATAAAAATAGCCAGTGAGAAATAGGTTTGAATTGACATCAACGACAATACTTCTGCCTGCTTCATTTCCAAGTCCACCGACCTTTCTTGCCCAAAGGACATCTCCGGATGAATCATACTTTGCAATAAAAAGGTCTGATGAGGATCCAATACTTGTAAAAACTGAGTCCCCAAAGGTTATTGTCGAATTTGCAAATTCTCCTGTTATATAGATATTGCCATTAGCATCGGTGGCCACACTATAACAATAATCAAAGTCATTTCCTTCAACACTTTTTGCCCAAGACCAATGAGGAACTTGAGAAAAAGTTTCAGTAATTGGTATGCTTAATAAAAGAATAAAAAGGAAGCGTAAATATTTCATGCCATAAAAGTAATAGAAAGAAAACAAATTCATCTACCCCCTCACGTATCTTTAGTCTACAGCCAAGCCTTCATCCAACCCACTGTTGTTTCAAGTCTTCCGCAGACAGACTTGGAGCACATGATGGAGGATTATCTTTCGACCTTCCATTGCTTTTACACGATATGAAGGAATGGAGCATTTTCATTTTCATTAACTTTGACTAAACATTCCGAAATGGAATACACTTCCAATAGAGTTGATAAAATTACAACGTATGTTGAAGCGATGAAGGCTGACGAGCAGCAGCTATTAGATGCGCTGGAAAGAAAAGCCCTGCTGGAGGAGACAAGACGGCTAAACAAACCGGTGAAGAAAAATACCATCAGCATCAAAGAAATCTGTGATAGGGTGAATGACGTGCGCAGAAAACGCAAGCGGAAATGAAGCCCGACCGCGTTGTCTCAGATGCCAATGTGTTTATCGCCCTCCTCCTCGGAAAAAAATTAGACGAACTGATAAAGTGGCGCAACGATGAGCATGTTGAAATTTTTACCTGTAAACTTATTTTAGGACAGAAAGTGAGGAGGAGAGACATG
>JAWXCB010000128.1:0-2852 GCA_034440455.1 Chitinophagales bacterium | reverse complement strand
TGGTCTTGGGTTTCTTGTGATTGCCGCGCTTGCAGGTATCAACAAGATGAACCTCGTGAAGGTGAATAACATCAAAGTGATTGTCACTTTTTTTCTCACGGTTGTCGCGCTGCTCATCTTTGCTTATAGCGGCAAGATTGATTGGAAATACGGACTCCTACTCGCAGTCGGTCAGAGCGCTGGCGGCTGGGCAGGCAGCCTCTGGTCAGTGAAGAAAGGCAAAGTATGGATAAGACGCTTACTGTTGGTGATGATTGTGGTGCTGGCGATAAAACTGCTGGTGTCGCAGTAAATCTAATAATCACATCCTCTCCCAAACTCCTTCAGCCAACGCTCGCTCTTCTCATAATCAGGCATTGCTAAAGCAACCGTATTCCAGAATCGTTGCGAATGATTTTGCACGAGCAAGTGTGCGAGTTCATGTATCAGCACATAATCCACCACATGGTCGGGTGCGAGTAAGAGGCGAGTTGAGATAGAAATATTCCCGGATGACGAACAACTTCCCCAGCGGGAGTTGGTGTATTTGAGGTTGAGTGTTTTAAACATGCGTTGCGGAAAATGCATGGTGTTGAGATAATGAAGCCGCTGTTGTACCCACCCGTGAAATTCTTTTGCCACGCATTTGCTAATCAGTTGCGGAATCGCCTTTTCAAGCTGCTCTTCACTCCATCGTGTAGAAAGATGCAGTGTAATGCTGTTTTCTTTCAGCTTCGCCTTACATGAATTGGCATCGGTGAATTTTAATTCCAGCACAAAGGATTTCTCACGAATAGCGATTACTTTTCCTGAGTAGTAATCTTTCTTTTCTTCAGCAATCAATTCAGGTCGCTGCAATAATTTCTTCTCCGCCCACAGCTTGAAGTTTTCGATGTAATTGCTTTTTTCCGCGTTACTGATACCGCGCGGAATGCGGATGATGATGCCTTTCTTCCCAATGGAAACACGCGCGCTTCTGCGCGATTCATAGTGAATCAACACGGGAACATCTTTATCGCTGATGCGCAGCGCGTGAATTTCAGAAGATGTTGCGCTCACTTTCCAGCTTCCCATTTACGAAATAAGTCAATTTCATTTTTCAAGGAGTGCAACAGCCCCGCAAGCACAGTGATGTCATCGAGCCATCCAATAACAGGAATGAAATCAGGAATTAAATCCGTGAGAAAAAAAACATAACAAAGCGCGAGCGCAATTTTTAAGAGCGCCTTCTTGCTGATGTTTTTATAGCTGCCCGAAATAAATGAACGCTGCATTCTGAGCAACACTGGCACATCGGCAGCCAAACTCCAAAGCAGCGGAGCGAATTTGATGAAGCGAAATATGCGGATACGTTTCAACATGGTAGATTATTTCACGCAAAGAAAAATCAAAATGGCATCAATGCTTAGCGTCTTTGCGAGAAACATTTGTCTTTAGACTTTCAAAGATACTGCCAAAACAAGAAGGGACGAGCATCGCCCGTCCCTTCAATTTATTCCTGTTGAAAAGATTATTTCATTTTTATCAGCCTGTCTTCTGTAGCGGTAACTTTTTGCTGAGCATTTTTTCCTGCTTCGGTATTCACAAAGTGCAGAATCTGCGTATTGCGGAAACCGATGGAGTTGAACACAAACATTTCCGCATTATCCTGCGTCATGGTGATGCCGCTCATGTAGCCGTTGTCATTCGCCTGTCCGATTTCAACGGACGCGCTGAATTTGCTGAATAAGTTGTCGCGTTTTGAAGTGTAAATTTTTTCGCCTGACAAAATAAAAATTTCTGTTTCATCAGCCGACAGGAAGCAACTCAGGTTGTTGCTGATTTTTGGCAACGCAATTTCAAGCTTCTTGGGCTGTGAAAATTTTTCGTTCACGCTTTTTCTTTCAGCGGCATGAATGGTGATTTCACTGCCTTTCTGTTTTGTGAAATAAATGCGCAAGCCATCATTTGACAGCCAGGGGTAGCTGTCAGAAAGTTCTTTATCGTTGATTTCATCTAATGGGCGAATATTCGCAAACGGACCATCTTCGCCTATGCGCGTTGTAATGTACAGTTCATTGCTTGTCTGCTCATCTTTTGAGGTGATGTACAGGTCGTTGCCTTTTTGCGTACCGTCAACGCTGTTTACAAATATCATCGTTTTTTCATCGCCCGAAATAGTCGGCATAATGATGTCATAATCCGCGCTGTTGATAGTTCCTTTCAAGCGCTCCGGTTTATCAAACGCTACGCCCGGCTTTTCGCGCTTCATTACATACAGTTGTTTTTCGCCTTTAAAATTCTGCGAAGTGAAATACATCTTTAACCCGTCTTTGCTCAACTGACCAACGAGCGGCATCACTTCACTGCCCGTGTTCACCGTGCCGGTGTATTTAAAGTTGAACCCGGTGCCGCTCATGCTGCTTTTCATATCCAGATTGCTTAATGAAGAAGGACTCATGGAAAAAATTCCAAGGGCAGCGATGCAAGCGATTATCATTTTTTGTTTCATAAACAAGGTTTTTACAACCTGTGTTTACGGAAACGGTGGAGCAAGGTTGCCACGTAAGTTTGCTGATTTTTAAGAAGCTCTGTGAATATGTCATGGCGGATTTATTCCGCCATCCCAAAATTAAAATGATTCAGGGGATGCCGGAACGAGTCCGGCATGAAAACTAAAACCGCGTGAAGATGGCGGTACACTGATGGAAATTGCTGTCTGCTGTGTAGTTATATGAAAACCGAATGCGGTTAGCAAGTGCTTCGTATGTGCCGTCACCACCAGAGACCTGAATGCTTCCTGCATTTTGGCTGGTGATGGTGAGAAAGTTTGCGCTTACAATCGTTGCATCAACGGGTAACCCGCGATTCGCGAAATTGTTAATCGTGAGTAT
>JAWXCB010000127.1:0-17447 GCA_034440455.1 Chitinophagales bacterium | reverse complement strand
GGAGGGCTTTATTTTGTAAGAGTGGAATTAGAGAATGGAGAGAGTGCGGTGAGAAAGGTTGTGGTGCAGTAATTTTTATTGAGCAAAGAAAAGACACAACAAGCCACCGCTCAAAGCAGCACGTCATTCTTGCGCCAGCCGAGGGGAAGAATCTGTTCTCAGATAATAAGAAGCAGTAAATTCCGGCCAAGGGCGCTACGAGTAAAAGCGTTAAAGAAATGAGGTCAGTACGCGCCAAATCATCCCTTCCTATTCAATAATCCTGAAAGCGTTTGGTTTAAGCCGCTATCCCCGCCATTTTCCCAACACCCTTCTCCTCTTCCCACGAATAAAGTTTCCAACTATTACGTAAAGCCGTCTCTGCGGTTGGTTAGATTTACTCATGCTTACAGATTTTATTTAAGAATAATGCAAATGGTTTTTTTGCCCTGTAACCATTGTTGATAAAGAGTAATAATCTGGGGAAAAGATTTTAAAAAAAAAATTGACTTAACAAGGAACGTGACATAGCTTGCCTGATGAAAAGTGAGAGAACTATGATGAGTGAAAGAAAACAGATTTTAACGGTAGAAGACGACACGAGCGTAAGAATGTTGTTGGAGTATTTGCTGCGAGGTTCTTACAATGTGAGAGTGCAAAAGGACGGGATGGAGGGCATGGTTTGGCTGGAAAACGGAAACACTCCTGACCTGATTCTATTAGATACCGAAATGCCCCGCCTGAATGGGTTTGAATTCCTAAAAAACATCAAAAAAAGCGGCTACTACCGCGATATTCCCGTAATAATGCTTGTGGGAACTGAAAACAGTGACAATATCATCAACTTCTTGCATCAGGGGGCAACAGACATCCTGATGAAGCCATTTAACCCCAAAGACCTTTTTGATAAGATTGATACTATTCTAAACAATAAGAACTGACGATGCTGAGAGTAGAGGTAAATAAGAAAGAGGCTGTACGGGCAAATGCGGAGGGATTACCCTATCAATTTGAACAGCAGGCAAGCCAAAATAACAGGAAACTTTTGGTTATTGGACAAGAAGGGAAAGGCACAGCCGAGAACCTGAGTGACTTGAATTATAAATATCTCCAGTTAGGCTCGGTGGATGAGGCTTACCAATTTTTAGATAAAACTTCCGCCTATCCGAATGAACTGCCGACTGCGATAGTTTGCGATGCGCAACTCGTGGATGGTTATGCGGTTGACTTGTTTAAGCAACTGCAAAGCAATCACTTCCTGAGTATCATTCCGTTTATCATCCTATCAAAAGAACAGAACAACACGCTCGGGAAAAAAGCAAGGGAACTTGGAATTGATGATTACTATTTCGGGCAAGTGAGCGCAGAAGATTTGCATACACGCATTTCATTTTTGAAGCAGTTTAAGAGCGAAAAACGAAGGCTTGCTTTCAACAATGAAGCGCTTTATGAAAATCGTATCTCGTTGATGAAACGAACGATGGATATTGTTTTGTCAGCAGGAGCATTGCTGATTCTAAGCCCTGTGCTTTTGCTGGTTGCGCTTATCATCAAGCTGGAATCAAGAGGCGCTGTAATTTATACCTCAAAGCGTGTCGGAACGGGCTATAACATTTTCGATTTGTATAAATTCCGTTCTATGCGCCAGGGTGCTGATGTGGAATTGAAGAAGCTGGCTCACCTGAATCAGTATAAAGACGACCAGTCAAACAAGGCAGGAATGAAGTTTTTCAAACTGGATAATGACCCGCGTGTTACAACATTCGGTCGTTTTCTGAGAGCTTCAAGCATTGATGAAATTCCGCAGTTACTTAATGTGATTAAAGGCGATATGTCTGTTGTCGGTAACCGTCCTTTGCCGCTTTATGAAGCAGAACAATTGACACGCGATGTATGGGCGAAAAGATTTCTTGCTCCCGCAGGTCTTACCGGACTTTGGCAGGTATCACGCAGAGGAAGTGAAGAAATGTCGGTTTCTGAGCGCGTGATATTAGATAATACCTATGCTGATTATCATTCTCTCTTTCTTGATTTTAAGATTATTCTTAAAACCTTCCCCGCTCTGGTATCGAAAATCAACAGCTAAGGCTTGATACCTTTTATTTCCGTATAATCTTTTATTGTTAGCATTGAAGTTGAATATTCGCGGCAATTCATGCTGTGTAATTTCTAATCTTAGCAGGAATGGGGAAAGAAGATATACCGCTTGTTTCAATTATTACGGTCAACTATAATCAGGCTGACGTAACGTGCGCTATGTTGGAGTCAGTCAAAAAATTGACGTATCAAAATATTGAAGTGATTGTGGTTGACAATGCTTCTAAGGAAAATCCTACAATAAAAGTGAAGGCGGCTTATCCTGCTGCTCATATCATTCTTAGCGCTGAAAACTTAGGCTTTGCCGGAGGAAATAACCTCGGCATCAGGGCGGCAAAAGGGGAGTATTTATTTTTTGTAAATAATGATACCGAACTGACTCCCGATTTAATTCAAAACCTGCTTGAACCCTTTAGAAGGATAAAAAACTTAGGAGTAGCAAGCCCTAAGATTTATTACTATGACCAGCCCGAGATGATTCAATATGCAGGCTATACGCCAATCAATCCTTTCACTGCGCGCAACAGCACTATCGGCCAGTTTGAATTGGATAAAGGGCAGTATAACACAGGAAGGTTTACTCCATACGCTCATGGCGCAGCGATGATGGTGAGCAGAAAAGTAATTGAAAAAGCAGGGATGATGCCTGATTTTTTCTTCCTTTATTATGAAGAATTAGATTGGTGCGAGCAAATCAGAAAAGCAGGATTCGAAATCTATTATGAACCCCAAGCAACCATCTATCACAAGGAATCCGTTTCCGTAGGAAAGATGAGTCCCTTGAAGATATACTTTACCACCCGCAATAGGATTCTATTCATGCGGAGAAATGCAAAACGGATTCACCTGATGCTGTTTGCGTTGTTTTTGTTCTTTTTCACGGTTCCAAAAAATGTGATTCTTTATCTTTTAAAGGGTGAATTTAATCTTGCAAAATCGTTTATGAAAGGCGTTGTTTGGAATTTATACAACAGAGCGCCAACTCTGCTTGTGCGCTGATTATTTTTTGATGCGATACTTTTTTTGTCATTTATCGTTAACTTTAGCTTACTTACAGAATAATCTTGTATAAGACCGCATCCAATATCATTCTTGCCATCTTGATGGTATTACTTACCACAGGAATTACTGTGACGCAGCATTATTGCCAAAACAGGCTGCAAAACACAGGCATTTTTACATTGTCTGAGAATTGCGAAGAAATTAAAAGCTGCTGTAGTTCATTAGAAATCGCGCATTGCAAATCAGAGCGGGCTGAACAGGATAATTGCTGTAAGAATGAAAATGTGTTTGTGAAGTTTTTATCGCAGTTCACTGTCAACAAGTTTGAACAGATTGCTGTGTTTGTTTCGTGTGTGTCTTTATTTGAAATTTTCTCTTTTGATACGCACCCCATTTTAAACGCTGTTTCTTTTTTTCTGAATCATCCGCCTTCCCCAATACAGGATATTCAGGTTTTGCTTTCCTCTTTCCTTCTATGATGATTGAACGCTGATTCTATTCAGCCCGGTCAGTTTTTTTGCAATCATCATTAATTCTACAAAATGAAAAAGTTTTACCATTTTATTTTATTCATGCTGCCTTGCGTCCTGCAAGCTCAGGACACGCTGCAAGGAGTTATCGCTGAGGAAAGCGAGAAAGGACACATCACGCCTTTGATTGGGGTGAATGTTTATTGGATAGGAACTACAGTAGCCACTACTACGGATGCCAATGGAGTGTTCACCATTTCATGTATGCACGAAACGCATCAGCTTATCGTGAGCTATGTAGGCTATCAGCCTGATACGATTCAAATCGAAAACCATGAGTATGTCACCATCGTTTTAAAAAACGCGAATACGCTGAATGATGTAGTGGTTACCTATAAGAAGAAAACAACTGAGATTTCATACATAGACCCGATACAAACACTGCAAATCACCGAGAAGGAATTATTCAAAGCCGCATGTTGCAATCTTTCTGAAAGTTTTGAAACTACGCCCTCCGTTGATGTATCGTTTACTGATGCGCTTACCGGAACTCGTCAAATCCAAATGCTCGGTCTCGCGGGCAGCTATACGCTGATAACGCAGGAGAACGTGCCCAATGTGCGTGGTTTAGCTTCTAATCAGGGATTGTCATTTATTCCAGGGGCATGGATTAGTTCGATTCAATTGATGAAAGGAACAGGCTCGGTTGTAAATGGCTTTGAGGGAATAGCTGGACAAATTAACACGGAGTTGAAACGCCCTGATGAGGAAGAAAAGTTGTATCTGAATGCATACATAAATCAGGAAGGGCGAATGGAAGCGAATTTGAATTTCTCAAATCATGTCAATGTAAAATGGCGGACAGCTACTCTTATACACGGAAGTGGAAAGCCCTTTAAAGTGGATAATAACAAGGATGAGTTTCTCGATTTTCCGAAAGCGTACACTACTACTGCGCTAAACCGCTGGAGGTTCGACAACTATCGCGGATTTGAAACGGAATTTGGAGTGAAGTTTTTACGCAGCGACCAGGTAGGTGGGGGAAAAAGTTTTAATAAAAACACCCTGCGCGACACTTCAAACGCCTATGGGGTACGGATGGAAACATGGCGTGTAGAGGCATTTGCGAAAGGAGGTTATGTGTTTCCTCAAAAACGATACAAAAGCATCGGAGTGCAGCTTTCGGGTGTGTGGCATCAGCAGGATTCTTATTTCGGGCTACGCGATTATAATGGAACGCAATACAGTTTTTATTCAAATGCAATTTATCAATCTATCATTGGCAATTCAGATAACAAGTTCAAAGCGGGCACAAGTTTTCAGTATGATAAGTTTGATGAGAAATGGGACACAACAAATTTTCAGCGCAGCGAACTTGTTCCGGGAGCATTTTTTGAATACACGTTCACACATCATGAGCACGTAACGCTTGTAGCAGGAATCAGAGCGGATTACAACAATTTATACGGCATTTTTTTTACCCCGCGCCTGCACGCGCGGTTCGCGGTTACAGAAAAAACTGTTTTCCGTGTTACAGCAGGAAGGGGTCAGCGCACGGCAAATATCATTGCTGAAAACATGGGATTGCTTGCCAGCTCGCGCACGTTAAAAATTCAGAACAGTAATGATGAAGCGGGTTATCACCTTGACCCTGAAGTAGCTTGGAATTACGGAATCAACCTGACGCAGGAATTCAGGCTGGGGAAAAGAGGCGGCACGTTTACTACTGATTTTTATCGAACCGATTTTCAGCAGCAGGTAGTTGTTGATGTTGACCACAATCCGCAAGAGGTTTTATTCTATAACCTGAATGGTAAATCGTATTCCCATAGCATTCAGGTGCAGGCAGATTATGAACTGATAAAAAATCTGGACGTGCGTCTTTCTTATCGCTGGTATGATGTGAAAACGGATTACACATCAGGATTGCTGGAGAAGCCGCTCATCGCATCACACCGCACATTTTTAAACCTTGCGTATGAAGTCGGCAAAACATGGAAGTTTGATTTCACCGTGCAATGGCAAGGGGAAAAACGAATTCCTTTCACGGGTACAAATCCTGAGCAATATCAATTAGATACCTACTCGCCCGATTTTTTCATGATGAATGCGCAGGTATCAAAAATTTTCAAAAAAGGTGTTGAACTTTACATCGGAATGGAAAATATTGCAAACTACAGACAGGGAAATCCAATTCTTGCTTCTGAAAATCCTTTCGGAAATTATTTTGACAGCTCCATGATTTGGGGTCCGATTTTTGGAAGAACAACTTATGCCGGATTTCGCTTTAAATTAATGAACCAACAACAAAAAACAAAACCATAAAAAATGAAAACACTGAATTTATTAATCGCATTGACTTTCTTCGGATTTTCTGTATTTGCGCAGCAGGAGGCAAGTTCAAAGAAAACGGAAACAATTAAAATTCTTACATCAGCCGTGTGTGGCATGTGTAAAGACAAAATTGAGATTACGCTCTATGGGTTGAAAGGAGTGAAAAGCGCAACACTTGATGTGCCATCCAAAGTTGTTACGGTGAAGTATAAGCCTGCTGATGTGACTCCCGAGCAACTCCGCACAGCTATTTCTCTTTCAGGATATGATGCTAATGAAATTCCTGCTGACCCGCAAGCATATGAAAAACTCCATGCTTGTTGCAAGAAAGGAGCGCATTAAAAGCGTTTGAATAGGGGAGGAGAGGCAAAACGAGATTACGCTTCAGCAGTTTTGAGCTTTGCAATGTCTTTGTAAGCGTATTTGGCGATTTTATTATAAAGTTCAGAAGGAACAAACGGCTTGCTGACATAATCATCCACGCCAACTTCAAAGGCTTTTTCCCGTTCATGACTCATTGCTGAAGCAGTGAGCGCGATAATCGGCAGCGATTCATATTTGCTTATTTTCCTGATTTGACGGGTGGCTTCATACCCATCCATCACTGGCATCAGTAAATCCATCAACACTACATCGTAATGGTTGTTCTTGATTTTTTCTAAAGCTTCCGCGCCATTATCCGCAAACTCAACAATGGCATCCCATTTCGTTAGAAATTTTGATGCGACTTTTTGATTGACTTTGTTGTCTTCCACAACCAAAATATAAATATTTTTTAAGCCGGAGTATAGTTTTACTTCCACAGCTTCTTTCGGCAACAATGTCTTACTGCTTTTCTTAAACGGAAGCGTAAATGTGAATAATGTACCTTTCCCGGCTTCACTGCTTACCGATATTTTACCGCCTTGCAGTTCAATAAGCAGCTTGGTGATTGCAAGTCCAAGTCCCGTGCCACCATAGATGCGGTTGGTGATAGCGCTTGCAGGAGAGAATTTTTCAAAAATGTGGTCAATTTTATCAGCAGGAATTCCAATTCCGGAATCGCGCACTGAAAATTCAAGTTCTATGGAAGAATCATTTGTCTTCTTTCGCTTAACGACAATTTCTACTTTGCCGCTGTCTGTAAATTTCACTGCATTTCCTACAAGGTTGTGTAAAATCTGATTCAACCGCATAGCATCACCTATCAACAAAAGCGGAATGTCTTTTTCGATTTGTAACGATAGTTCTACATTTTTTTGCGAAGCGCGTAACGAGTGTGCTTTTTTAATTACGTTCACTGTCTGCTCCAAATCAAAATCACCGGGAAGTATATCTAATTTTCCTGCTTCAATTTTGGTGAGATCGAGCATATCATTGATTAATGCAAGCAGGTTATTGGCGGAAAATTTCAAAATTTTCAAATTCTCAATTTGATCTTGCCTCGGGTATTCTTCGAGCATCAGGTTCGTGATTCCGATTACCGCATTCATAGGTGTGCGCAATTCGTGGCTGATTGTTGACAAAAATTGTTCTTGCGCACGATTAGCTGTTTCTGCAATATCTTTTGCAATCACCAATTCCCGCTCTGCAATCTTCCTCTGCGTGATGTCTTCCGAAACAATAACGTAATTAATGATTTCCTGATTTTTATTTCTGATGGCAGCAATACTTGTAAGTTGTGTGATGATTTCTCCGTCTTTGCTGCGCTGATTGATTTCTCCTTTCCAAATATTTCCTTTTAATAACTCTTTCCACATCGTTTTACTGCCGGAATCATCGGCAACTGTATAGTTCTGAATTTTTGTTCCGAATAATTCATCCATCGAATATCCTGTTACTTTTGTGAAAAATGGATTCGTGTAGCGGATATATCCTTGCTTGTCAGTAATTGCCACGCAGGTAGTGGAGTGGTCAATCGCTGCGGAAAAAAGCATTAAATCTTTCTCTGCGAGTTTCCTGTCGGTGATGTCAATAATCGCCCCGTCATAGTGACTGAGTTTTCCTTCGGCATTGAATACCGGTGAAAAGCTGATCAACACCCACATCACTTTGTTGTTTTTGCAAACGATTTCCGCTTCCACATTTTTAATCACTTCGCCTTTCATTTTTTGCACGTTGATTTGACGCGCTTTATCAGGGTCAGTAAATTTCAAGGGCTTCTTCAATACATGAATTTCCTCTATGGAATTGTACCCGAGCATTTTTGCAAAATTCTCATTCGTATATAACACTTCATCCTCAGCATTGATTCTGAAAATTCCATGATGCACATTGTTGTTGATGGAGTTGAGAATAGCTTCCCTGTCAGCGATTTGCTTGAAAGCATTAATACGCTCACCGTTGGTGAAATAACCGATAGCCAGCACCATCAGGATGAGAAATGCAACGCTGATATTTTCAACGCTGAGATTGTTTGTAATAATCATCACGCCCACATGCGTGCAGGCGTTCACAATGAGATAGATTTTGTTGAGTTTTCTGTCTTGAATAAACAGAATAGAAGCAAACGTGACTACTAACAACGAGAGCTTGTAATTGGAATTAAAATCATTTACAAACAGCAGGTAGTAGAGATGCGCGTTGTAGAGATAAAGATTGCCAAAAAGAATTTTCATCAACTGCTTTTTCGCAGGCTCGTAATACATCGCGATACCCAGTGAAAGAATTCCAACGAACATTATCACGAAGCGCAGCAAAATCGGGTCATTGTATTCAATGGCGCTTGTGTGCAGCAAAATACCGAACGCGGCATACACCACAGACCCCAGTCCGAAGATGAGTTTGATGTTGGTTTCCCTGACCTCCTTGATATTGATTTCTTTTAAAAAATTAAGCACACGTAAAGCTGATAGAATTCAGCCCTTGTGTTATACGCGGAAATACGTAGCTTGTTTGGTAAAATCAGCCAATACCGCGCTTCAATTTCAACACTGATTAATTTAGTTTCAGCAGAATCTTCCCTTGGTTATTGATCTTGTGTACTTCAGCAATCGCGTCCCGATAATTTTCCAAAGGAAATACTTTGTGAATCTGCGATTTCAATTCACCGCTATTCACCAGCGATGCCACTTTGCGCGTAAGTGAAAGTTTTTTCAAAAGACTCTGAGAACCAATCCAGTTGGTGAGGAAAAATCCCTGAACGGATGATAGGGGAGTCATCAAATCTCTTGAAGAGAAATTCAAAGCTTGAGAGGTTAATGTGCCGTAAACCAGCAGTTTTCCATTTATTCCAAGACATTGAATCATGTCAAAAGCTAAAGAACCCGCTATCGGATCAAGCGCAAACTTCACACCTTTTCCTTTTGTAATATGAAAAATGCGTTCTTTCATATTTTCAGTGCTGATATCAATCACATGATCAGCACCGATAGAAAGAAGATGATTCGTTTGCGCATTGTTGCGGATAAGGTTAATCGTTTGATAGCCATATCGCTTTCCCATGCGAATTATCATCTTGCCCAATTCAGAGTTTCCGGCAGATTGGAGTACAACATCGTTCTTGCTGCATTTCAGCACCTCATGAATCATCGCATAAGCAGTAACTGGATTCACAAATGATACAGCCGCTTGCTCATCACTAATTCCATTTTTCACAGGCAACGCCTGACGCGCATCTACCACATTGTATTGCTGCCAGTTTCCTTTTTTCGCGCCAACTACAGTTACGCGCTTATTCAATAAATATTTCGGATAAAGTCCTTCGCCTGCTTTCACCACAACGCCAACGCCTTCCAAACCGGGGACGTGGGGGAGTGCAGGTAACATTCTTTCGCCATTCGGATCAATCGTGAATTGGCTTTCAGGTTTGCCGTAGTTCCAAATCGCTTTCCCGATAGCGTCACGGTAAGTTCCTTCAACCGTATTGAAAATATCCGAAGGATTCACCGGGCTATACAGCATTTTAACTTTTACTTCACCGGGCGCAGGTTCAGGTTCAGGTAATACTTTCAGCGCAAGAACAGCTTCAGCTTTTCCATATTGTTCAAAAACGAGGGCTTTCATTAAAAGAATTTTTCAAAATGGATAAGAAGATGATTGCACAAATGTAATCTGTTAAATGCCGAAAAATCCAACTTAACATAATATCAATTATAGGAAAGAAGTAAAATTGAAATTAGAAGTCAGGGAGGTTTTAAAAGTCTGCTTAAATCAAAATTGGAATAAACCGAGTGATAATTGATTTGTAATCAATCCCATCAGGCAAATTACCAAACAACAATCCAGGATTGTTGCTTAAACGAGATTGGCAAAAAGCATCGGCAACGAAGTGATTGCCTGATTTTATCAATTGAGCAGCCTGCATAGCAACTGCAAGATTTTCTGTAAAACGTCTTGCTTGGTTTGGTGTGGTTCCGATTTGACTAAGTTTATTCTTTAAGTCAGTCAGATACTTATCATAAATCGGATTGACACCAGAAGAAGAATCTAATTCTGAAATAAACACATCCAACGTCTGGGGCGCTTTTCCGATGGCACGTATCACATCCAAACATTGCACGTTTCCGCTGCCTTCCCAAATCGCATTTACGGGCGCTTCACGATAAAGGCGCGGTATAATTCCTTGTTCTACATAACCATTCCCGCCTTGACATTCCATTGCTTCTACAAGCAATGGCGCAGCGCGTTTTGTTATCCAATATTTTCCGATGGGCATTAACAGGCGAAGCAATAATTGTTCTGCTTCGTTATCTGAATTTTCTAAACAAACTGAAGCGCGGTAAGTCATTGCCAGCGCTGCTTCTGCTTCGAGGCAAAGGTCAGCAAGGACGTTTTGCATCAGCGGTTGGTTAATCAACAACTCTCCTTGCACTTTGCGATATGCGCAATGATGCACGGCTTCCGCAACTCCGCGCCTGATTAATCCCGAAGAGCCAATCATGCAATCGTAGCGCGTCATTGCAACCATCTCGATAATCACCGGCACTCCCCGACCTTCATCACCCAGCAGCCAACCGATGGCGTTTTTCATTTCAATTTCACTGGATGCGTTTGAACGATTGCCCAGCTTATCTTTCAGACGTTGAATCTGCCAGGTGTTTTTTGTGCCATCAGGCAGCCAACGCGGCATGAGGAAACACGACAATCCGTTTTCTGTTTGTGCCAGCGTAAGAAAAGCATCGCACATGGGCGCGGAACAAAACCATTTGTGCCCGGTTATCGTGTATGCTTCACCCGCTCCTGCTCTTCCTGTTGGTTTAGCTTGTGTGGTGTTTGCCCGCACGTCAGTTCCGCCCTGCTTTTCTGTCATCGCCATGCCGATGGTTAGTCCTGCTTTCTGTGTGTGTGGTTTATTTGCGGGGTCATATTTATTGCTGAGAATTTTTGAAAGCCATTCGTCAGCTTGTGGTAAATGATTCTTGATTGCAGGAACGCATGAAAACGTCATCGTGACGGGACAGCCTGAACCCGACTCGTTCTGCGCGTGCATGTAATCCAATCCCAGGCGGGCTAAGTGTGCGCCTTTTCTATTTTCGGTCCAAGGCAAGGAGTGCAATCCCGACTCGAAGGCGAGCGCCATAATCTCATGATACGCAGGATGAAACTCAATGAAATCTATACGATTGCCAAAGCGGTCGTGCGAATGAAAAACGGGCGTGTGTTTATTGGCGAGGTATCCTTTTTCAATCCACTCAGTCGTTCCAAGTTTCTGTCCGTAAGCTTTTAATTGTGGCATTGCCCAACCCGCTTCATTTTTCTTTACGAGTTCCGACAGCAGCCTGTCGGTTTCAAACAGGTTGATGTTTTCATACGCGGATACCTGATTGAATACTTCGTGGGTTTTCATAAATAAGGAGCTATAGTTAAAAGAAGATTCTGTTTTGATAAAAGGGCTAAAGCCGTTCGGCAATCAATTATCTATTGTAACCCCCGACCTAAAGGACGGGGCTATTTATCAAAAGGAACAAAAATTATTTAGCCGCCAAGCTGTTCCAACTGTTCCTTCATTTGCTTCGACTTATCATACTGCCCAAGCTTTGCATACACTTCTTTAAGAACGCGGAGAATTTGCTTGTCGTTGGATTTTATCGCCAATGCTTTTTCCAAATGCGGTATTGCTTTGGCGTAAATCACATTGCGCTGCGCAGTGATTTCTTCGTATTGTTTTTCAGAGAGTTTAGAGTCATCCAGCAAGCGTTTGTTGAGCGTATTTCCCTGATCAATATACATAGCTCCCAAATTGTTGTATGCTTTAAAAGCATTGTCTCCTTGCGGGTCAATCTCTGCAATTTTCAAATACGTTTGTTCTGATTCAGCTTCCTTGCCGGCTTTTGCATACGCATCGCCCAGCACGAACAGGATGTCTGTGTTCTTAGGGTCTAATTGCACAGCTTTCTCAATCATGGCTAAAGCCTGTTCAGATTTCTTTTGAGCAATAAATACATTTAGCTTGGAAACAAGCAGGTTGATGTCTTCGGGATAACGCGCGATTGCTTTATCAAGAATCTCAAGGGCTTTTGTGGTGTCGCCTGCTTCGAGATTATAGTTGGAAACGATGCGGTAAATATCGGGGCTGTCATAGTTGCGGTCCATCAGTTCCTGCATTATTACTTTGGCTTCTTCTTTTTTATCCAATCTTAGCAGGCAAATAGCTGCGTTGTAAGTGGCGTCACGTTCGGTCTGCTCGAAGATATTCCTGTTTTTTTCTTCCATTTCTTTGGTGTAGCCGATGCTATCGAGAAACTTCTTTGCGTTGCGTACTTCTTCAAAATATTTATTTGCATTGTCATCATCCTTTGCCTGAATGAGCACAACGCCTGTGTTATACATTCTGGTAGCGAGAATAAAGAGCATTTCCTTTGCCAGCTTTGCATCGTTGAATTTTTCGTTCGGGAAGCTGAGGGATTTTCTATAACCTTCCGCAGCGTCAAAAGGGGCTTTGGTTTGCTGATTTGACAGAATGGAATCCTGATAGATATAATCATTGATTTTCGCTTTCAGAAACCACACCTTTGGCTTCAATGCCCATTCTGCATCAAGCGCTGTTGAGTTTATCGCTTCCAGCGCTTCGAGCAAGGCATCGGTTTCTTTGTATTGGCTGTTTTGATATTCTTCAAGGCTGAACACAGCCGTGTTGTACTTTCCGCTTTGCGCGAAAAGTGAAATGGATAAGCAAAGCAAAAAAGCTATTGATGATAAGATTCTCATCTGTTGATTTGTTTTGGTTTTAGAATTAAAATGTGGTTTTGACTGCGAAAGATATGCCAACCTGAGGAAATGACCAAGATTCAAGCCACATCATTTATGCATATAGTAATTGCGAGCGAGGAATCCCGCATTGCGGGAAAGCAATCCCAAAATAAGAATAAACTAAAAACATGGCAATGCTTCGTTAATAGCTAACCGCACAATGGCTCTTTTCCCTTGCAATGACGCTACTATGCTTCAGGTGATGTTGGTTCTTCGTTACCTTCTTCTACCGCTCCACTCGGGTCTGTTACTTTGGTGACGGCTGCTATTGCATCGCCTTCATCCAATTTGATGAGCGTTACGCCTTGTGTGGCGCGTCCCATCACGCGGATGTCTTTCAGTGGCATACGGATGGTGATGCCGTCTTTGGTGATTATCATCAGGTCATCTTCATCGGTTACATCTTTCATTGCGATGAGGCTGCCTGTTTTCTCTGTCACCTTGATGGTGCGCACGCCTTTGCCGCCACGATTGGTGATGCGGTAAACGCTGAGTGGTTCTCCGTTTTCATCCAGAATCGGTTTTCCGGTTTCATCCAATTCATCCAAATCTGAACGCTTGCCGAATCCTTTTTCAGAAACCACCATAATCGTTTTAGTGGTGTCGCCTTTCGGAACGCAAATCATTCCTACCACTTCATCATCGGTGCCTTGCAGGGTTACTCCACGCACACCGGATGCTGTTCTGCCCATCGGGCGCACTTTCTGTTCGGGGAAGCGGATTGCATTACCATAACGAGTCGCCATGATAATGTAACTGTTGCCATCTGTAAGTTTTGCTTCGAGCAGGGTATCGCCTTCATGCACGTTGATGGCGCGGATGCCGTTTGCGCGCGGACGCGAATACGCCTCTAAGGTTGTTTTCTTTATCACGCCTTTCTTTGTACATAGCACTACGCATTGGTTCTGCAGGGCATCTACATCATCAAGGCTCTTGATGTCAATGAATGCTTTCACCTTGTCGCCTGTTTCAAGACCGATGAGGTTTTGCAGTGGTCTTCCTTTCGATGTTTTTGTTCCTTCGGGAATTTCATACACACGCAGCCAGTAGCATTGCCCCTGCTCGGTGAACATGAGCAGATATTCATGGGCAGTTGCGGTGAAGATGAATTCAATGAAATCTTCTTCGCGCGTAGCGCCCCCTCTTGAACCTCTGCCTCCCCTACCCTGTGTGCGATATTCTATAGCAGGTGTTCTCTTAATATAACCGAGGTGCGAGATGGTAATGACATGATGGTCATTCGGAATCAAATCCGTGATGTTCATATCATCGCCTGACATTTCGATTTGCGTTCTGCGCTCATCGCCATACTTCTTCTTTATTTCCTGCAATTCATCTTTGATGATTTGCATTCGGAGCGATTCATTGCCAAGAATCTCTTTGCAATGGGCGATAAACTTCATAATTTCATCATACTCATTCTTAATCTTTTCCCGTTCAAGCCCTGTCAATCTTTGCAGGCGCATTTCGAGGATTGCCTTTGCCTGAATTTCGGAGAGTTTGAAGTTTGACATCAAGCCCGACTGGGCGGTTTCGGGGTCGCGTGATTCGCGGATGAGTTTGATTACTGCATCAAGATGGTCGAGGGCAATCAATAAACCTTCTAAGATGTGTGCGCGCTTTTCGGCATCCGCTAATTCAAACTTTGTTCTGCGCACTACTACCTCGTGGCGGAAGTTTACGAAGTGCTTGATGAAGTCGCGCAGGTTAATCAACATCGGGCGACCATCCACCAGGGCGATGTTGTTGATGCCATAGGATGTTTCGAGCGGGGTGGAATGATATAACTGGTTGAGCACCACCTGCGCATTGGCATCGCGCTTCAGGTAGATTTCAATCAAAATGCCATCGCGGTTGCTGAGGTCTTTTACATCGGAGATGCCTTCAATCATTTTCTCATTCACCAACTCCCCGATTTTCGCCACCAGCACTTCCTTATTTACCTGATAAGGGATTTCTGTAATTATAATCTTTTCGCGGTCGTTCTTTTCTTCGGTGATGATTTCTGTTTTTGCGCGCACCACTACTTTTCCCCTTCCGGTAAGGAAGCCATCTTTCACGCCATCATATCCATAAATTGTTCCCCCGGTGGGGAAATCAGGCGCCTTC
This sequence comes from Chitinophagales bacterium, assembly GCA_034440455.1. Lineage (GTDB taxonomy): Bacteria > Bacteroidota > Bacteroidia > Chitinophagales > CAIOSU01 > JAWXCB01. Next base: position 2,286 of record JAWXCB010000127.1, on the reverse strand, counting down.
ACATACTGCATCAACTGCTCTACTGTAATCTCCTTATTATCAATGTATGCCATGGTGCCGTCAATCACTTCGCTGAGGTTGTGGGGAAGGATGTTTGTAGCCATGCCCACCGCGATGCCCGATGAACCATTCACCAGCAAAGTGGGGATGCGCGAAGGCAGCACGGTAGGCTCCTTGAGCGTGTCGTCAAAGTTGTTTTGAAAATCAACGGTGTCTTTGTCGAGGTCTTTGAGCACTTCTTCGGCAACCTTTGAAAGCCTTGCTTCGGTGTAGCGCATTGCCGCAGGGCTATCGCCATCTATGGAGCCGAAGTTGCCCTGCCCGTCAACGAGGGGATAGCGCAATGACCACTCCTGCGCCATGCGCACCATCGCGTCATAAACTGAGCCGTCACCGTGGGGGTGATATTTACCCAACACCTCCCCTACTATTCTCGCTGATTTCTTGTGCGGGCGGTTGCTTGCCAATCCCAAATCCAACATGCCATACAGCACCCTGCGATGCACGGGCTTTAACCCATCGCGCACATCAGGAATAGCGCGCGCCACAATCACCGACATTGAATAATCAATGTAGGCTGTCTTCATTTCCTCTTCGATATTGATTTGGATAATTTTCCCTCCGTCTGCCATGGTTAGTTGATAGTTATTAGTGGATAGTTGTTAGTTCGTAGTTGATAGTTATTCGTTGATAGAAAAACCAGTATTTTCAAGCGCTACAAATTTAACCAATCGCAGGCAGGGAAAGGAAGCAATAGAGGGATAGTTTTCCACAGGTTGCGCGGTGAATTGCGGGTCTATTAAATACTGGCAAACGAAGATGATTATAAACATGAAACTGATGCGGCAAAGCATGTAATTTCATTTAAATTTCAACTCAACATGCGCCACACAAAACCTTTTTTCACAGTTCTGTTTGTTACTACTGTTACCCTTGCGCAGGCGCAATCACTCTATGAGAACAAGCCCGGTATTGATGCCGCGCTGCTTGCAGGCACTTGGGTTTCGGCAGATACGTTTCAATACAAGATTGAATTTGCCGATGAAGGCTATGATATGACGCTGCGGTCTGTACCGCCCGGCTTCTTTTATTACTTCACAAAAGATTCTACTGGAATCGTTTCTTCCTCGGGCTACTACCCGCAGTGGCCACCGCCTGGCTGCGATTTGGAATTGCTTTCCGGTGATACGCTGCAAGTGGCTCATTCACAATTTGGCGTTCCGCATATTATACAAAAGTATGTGAAAGAAAAGTTGTAAGCCCGCACATGCGGGATAGAATCTGTTCTCTCAACATCCACAAAAAAAACTCCCTCCTTTTTTAAGGGAGGGAGCTTCACCAAAGACTGGAGGCGGGTTTGGTTAGTTTAAGCTTCAAGCTACAAGCCTCAAGCTATAGGCTATAACCTTGCGGCTTGTAGCTTTTTCTTACAATACTGCCATTGCAGTTACGATGTCGCTGGGCTGTCCTTTTCCGGCACTGCCGAGCGCATATATTCTGAAGGCTACCGCTTGCCCGGGGGTGAGGTCAGTCACCGTTACCTTGCTGCGGGTGCAAAGGGCAACTTCCGTCCACACGGCTTGCGGGTCGTTGGGGTTTTGGATGGTCATCATCACGCTGTAAGCATGCGCGCCATAAAGACTTTTCCATTCGAGTTCCACAGCCTGCGAAAGATTTTTTGAGCGCAGGTTGGTAACGCCCGGCAAAATGCCAATCGGATTGCGCTCACCGCTCACTACGAAATTTGCTGACTGAATTTTTACGGCAGCTTCTTCAGCATCAGCAGAGGTGCTGTTGGCTTGATATTGCACGTAGTTACTGAGCAGAAAAATCTGGCTCATAATGGTGTCGCGCGTTTGGTTGCGCGCAGGCACCATGCTCAAATTGCCCTGGTCAACGAGCGACTGCTGTGAGCGCAGCACGTCCAACTCATCCTGGATGCTTGCCAGTGAAGGATTGGGCGTTGGGAAATTGGGATTGCCGGTCAGGGCGCCTATAATCGCCTGCACAGCATTGATAAAATTTGCAACCGCGATGCGGGTGTAAATTGAGAGAACGATGCGAACATTTTTCATTGTTTAAGTTTTTTTTGTTTTAGTTAAAAAAAATGAAAATACACACGTGTTTACGCAAGGTTTTGAAAAAGGTTGGGTTGCGGGGTGAAATTATTTTTGCAAGAGCCGTAATCGGGTCTGTTCAACAAACTGTGTCAGGTTAAAAAATATAGTTTTGTTAAGTTGAGTGAAACGGACATCAGCTCTGCTGGGAAGCAACTGGTGAAGGGAT
>JAWXCB010000126.1:0-4687 GCA_034440455.1 Chitinophagales bacterium | reverse complement strand
TTCCCAACCGTTGCGACAGTTCATGCACGCTCACTTCTCCGCGCTCGCTGGAGAGGGAGAAGAGCGCCTTCAAGTAGTTTTCTTCGGTTAGGGAATTCACAAGAACAAAATAACCGATTTCATGTGAAATAATGAAAGGCTGAAAAAATATTATTGTTAGATTAGTCTAACTTTACTATTTTCCGCTCAAATCTTTTTCGATTGTGAAGGGCGCATCCTTATTTTTCTTTCTCTTGTACTGTTCAATCAGCGGCTTTGCGCAATCCCGCTCAAATACGGGAGTGGTGAAAGATGCAGAGACAAGCGAGCCTGTGGCGTTCTGTAATGTTTCTTTATTGAATTCTACCACCGGAACGGTCACGGATGTTTCGGGGAAATTTGAGTTGTTCATTCCTGCTTCATCAAACACTAACCGGCTGCTGATTTCTTTCACAGGTTATCTATCAGACACGATTTCATTGCAGTCTGAAAAATCACACTACATTATTTTCCTGAAACCTGCATTGCACGGCATCAGCGAAGTGGTGGTGAGCGGCACGATGAAAGAAATCTCAAAAATGGAATCCGCAATTCCGGTGGAGGTTTATACGCCAGCGCTGTTTAAAAAAAATCCTTCACCAACATTATTTGAGTCGCTTAATATGGTGACGGGCGTGCAGCCGCAACTCAACTGCAACGTGTGCAACACGGGCGACATTCACATCAATGGGCTGGAAGGACCCTACACCATGATTCTCATTGACGGGATGCCGGTGGTTTCTTCGCTCTCGACTGTTTATGGCTTGCACGGCATTCCGCAATCTATGGTGAAGCGCATCGAAATCGTGAAAGGTCCCGCGTCAACGCTCTATGGCAGCGAAGCAGTAGCAGGCTTGATCAATGTGATTACGAAAGATCCTTTTTCATCACCAAAATTCAAAGCAGATATTTTAGGAACCAGCTTAGGTGAATTCAATTTTGATATTTCCTCAAAATGGAACGCAGGCAAGCGTGCTTCATCACTGCTTGGCATGAATTATTTCAACTACTTGATACCTGCTGATGTGAACGATGACAACTTCACGGATGTGACGCTGCAAAACCGTTTTTCCGTTTTCAATAAATGGAACTTCGAGCGCAAGAGCGAAAAGAAAGCAACGCTTGCCACAAGATATATGTATGAAAATCGCTGGGGCGGTGAAATGCAGTATAGTGATGAATGGCGCGGCACTGACAGCATTTATGGCGAAAGTATTTTCACCAATCGCATCGAGTTGATTGGCACGTATGGTTTGCCTTTCAAAAATGAAAACCTGCGTTTTGATTATTCTTACAACTATCATTTGCAGGATAGTTATTACGGCACAACTAAATATTACGCAAATCAACACACCGCTTTTGCGCAATTAGTTTGGGATAAGGAGTTGGGTAGAATCAACTTGCTTGCAGGTGTTCCATTCCGGTTTATTTATTATGATGATAACTCACCTGCAACGGCTTCCAGTGATAGCTTGCATCGCAACAACGAACCTGCGCTTACCTATTTGCCCGGAGTGTTTTTTCAGGGTGAAATAAAATGGAGCAAAAAAATTACCATCCTCGCAGGCGCGCGCTATGAGCACAATAATGTGCATGGCAGCATCTGGACTCCGCGCCTGAGTTTCAAATATTCGCCCAATGCAAATCACACGTTTCGTCTCACGGGTGGCAGTGGGTTTCGCGTAGTGAATCTGTTTACGGAAGACCATGCTGCATTGACAGGAGCAAGAGAAGTAGTGATTCAAAATGAATTGCAGCCGGAGCGCAGTTGGAATGGGAATTTGAATTACACCGGATATATCCCTCATGAAAAAGGGTACATCGGAATGGATGCAAGTTTGTTCTACACGTATTTCACCAATCAAATCACGGGCGATTTTTTCACCGACCCGAATAAAATCATTTACGACAACTTAGACGGATATGCTGTGTCAAGAGGATTGACAGTGAATCTCGACATTTCATTTATTAAAGGATTGAAACTCATTACAGGGTTTACGCTGATGGATGTTTACAGAATGCTGAAAAGTACATCGGAGGTTTTTGTGAAAACTCCGCAATTGTATGCACCTGATTTTTCTACAAATTTTGCAGTGAGTTATTCTATAAACAAAATAGGCTTGAGCATTGACTGGACGGGAAAAGTGACAGGACCGATGCACTTGCCTGTTGTTCCAAATGATTTTCGCCCCGAAATGTCGCCCTGGTTTTGTTTGATGAATATTCAGTTTTCAAAGCGTCTTCCGAAAAATATTGAACTCTATGCTGGCGCAAAAAACCTGCTCAACTTCATTCCCAAAAACCCAATCCTACGTCCGTTCGACCCGTTTGATAAAAATGCGAATGACCCTGTGAACAATCCTAACGGATATACTTTTGACCCAAGCTATAATTTTTCTCCGATTCAAGGCATCAAAGGTTTCCTTGGACTCCGTTGGACGATTGATTGATTCTGTCTGTTATTCTTGACGCAAGAACAACCATCTTGACTTTTCGCATTTTTAGCTGTTTGAAAAAATCCTTACTTTCAATCAACTAAAACCCCTTGCTTATGAAAAGCCTCCTCATTTCAATATTGTTACTCCTGACAACTGTTGCCTTCGCCCAAAAAACTATCACTGGCATCGTCACCGATGCGCAAACCAAAGAGAGGATGCCGCAGGTAAGCGTGAAAGTAAAAGGAACTACGATTGCAGCTATCACCGATTTGGAAGGAAAGTTCAGCATCGTTGTCCCTCAAGATTCAACAATTTTGGTTTTCAGTTATGTAGGATATTCTGAGAAGGAAGTGAATATCAGCGCTGTTACAGGTGAACTAAACATTGTGCTGGAATCTACAGATGTTGGCTTGAATGTAATAGTAGTGAGCGCTTCGCGCAGTGAAGAAAAAATTCTCGATGCGCCCGCGTCCATCACGGTGATTAACTCTGAAAAGATTCAATCGCAAATTGCTACTACTGCAATTGACCATTTGCAATACACGCCCGGTGTGGATGTAATGAAAACAGGAATTGTTTCTTCCAATGTTGTAACGCGCGGATTCAATAATATTTTTTCTACGGCAACAATGGTAATTGTTGATAATCGTATTGCGAGCATCCCTTCGTTGCGCGTGAATGCCTACCAAATGATTCCAAGTTCAAATCTCGACATAGAAAGGATGGAAGTAGTAAGGGGTCCTGGTTCAGCTTTGTATGGACCAAATGCCGCAGATGGCGTGTTTGCGATTTTCACCAAATCACCGCTGGACATTGAGAAACAAAAATGGGAAGGCACGGTTTCCATGGGAATTGGAACAAGAGCAAAAGGGCACGATTCTGTTAATATCAACGGAGTGATGAAAGGCGTGGATGAGGACAGAACGATTTTTGACAGAGGGCTTATTAATCCCGAAGCAAGAATAGCGGTGAAATTTAATGAGCGGATTGGATTGAAAATTTCAGGCGGATATTTAGTGGGAAACGACTGGCGTTACTATGATGAAGGGAGGGCTTGTGATACTTGTATTTATCAGTGGAGAGAGCCAAGAGTAGGCGACACGCTTATTTTCGGAACCGCGCAAAACGGAACCCCCTTTGAACCTGATACCACAATTGCACCGATGCCGTTTGACCGCAATTTCGATATTAGAAAAGGAAATGCGGAAGCGCGTCTTGATTTCCGTTTGAAAAAAGACGTGGATATTATCCTGAGCGGAGGATTAACTGTGGCGACAAATATTGAATTGACAGGACTTGGCGCAGGACAAGCCGACAATTGGATTTATAGCTATGCGCAGGCAAGGTTTCGCTGGAAGAAACTTTATTTCCAATATTTCCTAAATTCCAGCAACGCCAGCAACACCTATCTTATTCCGCAATCTGCAGGCGCAGCGCCTCCGCATGAAGTGCAACAACTTATTGATAAATCAAAGCTGCACGTGGTGCAGTTGCAGCACAGCTACAAGCCGATTGAAAAACTTAGGTTCATTTATGGCATTGATGGCTTGTTTACCATTCCTGAAACTGATGGAACCATCAACGGGAGATTTGAAGAGCAGGATAATATCACGCAGGTGGGAGGATATATTCAGGGAGATTGGGACATCGTTGAAAAACTTACTTTAGTTGGCGCAGTGCGCGCTGACTGGCACGACCAGGTGGAAGGCATTTTTTTCTCTCCACGCGCTGCTTTGGTTTACAAAGCCACTCCGCGACACACGATTCGCGCTACTTACAACAGGGCATTCAGTTCACCCAGCACACTCAACCTCTCACTTGATTTATCAAATGGGTTGATACCAAATGGCATCAATGCGCGAGGAATCGGCAATCCTGATGGCTATAATTACAGGCTCAATGACTCCGGGGAGTTCATGTTTTCCAGTCCCTATGCGCCTGATAAATCAAATCCATGGTACTCATATACTGACAATTCAAGCAACCATATTTTCTTTGATAGTCTTGTCACTATCATCGCTGGTATAGGTGGTGTGCCCGTCAGCGTTTTTAACTCGCTGCTCACCGGCATCCGCGGACCGGGCGGAGCTATTGATAGCGTGTCGAATATTTTTGTTGATTATGTGAAGCTCAATGAAAGCGGAGACTTTCAAGCCAGCGCATTTGATTTTAAGAATTTGAAAAACACGCCCAGCATTAAAAACCAAATCACGCAAACGTGGGAAATCGGT
>JAWXCB010000125.1:0-66628 GCA_034440455.1 Chitinophagales bacterium | reverse complement strand
CCCCCGCCCCCTCTCCATTTGGAGAGGGGAGTCCAAACTGCATCATAAACAAAAGAGGCTTTCTCTAAATGAGAATTACATTTTCCGAAGAGGTCTAATACTGGCTCATTGAGTTTGAAGAAAAGAACGAATTGCCCAATGGCTATCCGGCAGCCGACTATGAATCCAAAGGGTTCATGGAAAGCAAACTGATACAAGATTTTCCGCTTCGGGGCAGAGCAGTGTTCCTACGTATCAAAAAACGAAGATGGCGGCATAAAGCTACCGGAGCGATTATCAAACGCGATTTTTCATTTATAGCCGATGGTTCAAAATTTACTCAGGAACTATCGGATTTTTTAAAAGAAGCAAGTGGATACGCGACCCGATACCATGAAAAACATAGTCAGCTACTACGGGATCAATAGCCAGAAATTACAGCGGCACTACAAACACCAGATTAGCGGATATAAACAGTGGGAACAGTTACTGCATGCTCAGGATTATCTCCTCTACCCGGAAAACATAACCGATAAGTTGAGTATAGACGAAGTGAGTTTATCCAAAGGAGAGCTTTATACTTTTGTAACCAATAAGAATACAGGCATGAAAAACAAGCAATCCATAGTAGCCGTTATCAATGGCATCGAAGCCAAAGTAATACAGGAGGTGTTAGAAAAAATATCGTTACAAAAACGTAAAACAGTCACAGAGGTAACTCTGGATAGGGCAAGAAACATGCGGCTTGCCGTAGAGAGCAGTTTTCCTCAAAGTAAAATGGTTATAGACCGTTTCCATGCCGTACGGTTAGTAATGGATGCCCTGCAACACCTGCGTGTGAAGCTCCGATGGCAAGCCATTGAAGAAGAAAACAAGTTGATTCAACAAGCTAAAATAAACGGTGAAAAGTATTCGCCCGAAATACTCACCAACGGAGATACACGGAAAGAACTATTGGTCAGAAGTCGCTACCTGCTTTACGCTTTTGAAGATAAATGGACGGGGAGCCAAGCCAGAAGATCCGCTATCCTGTTTGAAAAATATCCACTGTTAAAGCAGGCATACAAACTCTGTGTCGTCTTTAGAAACATCTATAAAAACGTATCGAAAGAGAAAGCCCTGCTCCAATTTAAACAATGGAAAGAACAGGTGAGAGCTTCCAAAATAGAAGAGTTCAACACCGCTGTCAACTCATTAGAATATCACTTGGAAAACATCCTGAATTTCTTCGACAACAGAAGCACAAATGCCAATGCAGAATCATTTAACTCCAAAATAAAAGGATTCAGAGCCAATTTAAGAGGGGTAACCGATGTTAGTTTCTTCCTCTTTAGACTTGAAAAATTATTCGCTTAAATCCTTTTACTCCCCAGAAAATGAAAGTGACCCCTGAAATTCTCTATATTTGATTCCCGCAAAAGCAGCCGTAGCACGTAGTATATGACCACCTATCTTGATTTTGAAAAGCCGATAGCCGAACTGTGTGAACAAATTGATAACCTGAAACGGCAGGCGGAAACCACAGGAGAAGACATCAATGCACAGCTCAAAGAATTAGAGAAGCATCTAAAGGCGGAAAGGAAAAAGCTGTACAGCCACCTCACGGGCTGGCAAAAGGTGCAGATTGCGCGGCATCCCGAGCGCCCCTACACGCTTTTTTATTCGGAAAAAATGTGCTCGAAATATATTGAGCTGCATGGCGACCGCTGCTTTGCCGATGACAAAGCCATCATTGGCGGCTGGGGCGAAATGGACGGGCAGTCCGTGATGATTATCGGGCATCAAAAGGGCATCAACACCAAGATGCGTCAATACCGCAACTTCGGCATGGCAAATCCAGAAGGTTATCGTAAAGCGCTGCGCCTGATGAAGCTGGCGGAAAAATTTAACAAACCAATTATCACGCTCATTGATACACCGGGCGCTTATCCGGGGTTGGAAGCCGAAGAGCGTGGGCAGGCAGAAGCGATTGCGCGTAACCTGTTTGAGATGATGAAGCTGCGTGTGCCTGTGATTTGTATCATCATTGGTGAGGGCGCATCGGGCGGGGCACTGGGCTTAGGCATTGGCGACAAAGTGGCGATGCTGGAGAACACTTGGTATTCGGTGATTTCACCTGAATCGTGCTCTTCTATTTTATGGCGTAGTTGGGATTATAAAGAAGTGGCGGCTGAAGCCCTCAAACTCACCGCCACCGACATGCACAAAGCCGCGCTGGTGGACGACATCATCAAAGAACCGCTCGGAGGAGCGCACCACGACCCCGAAACGATGGCGAAAACGCTGAAAATCTATTTGCAAAAAAACTTAGCGAAGCTGAAAAAGATGAGCGCTGAAGAGCGCATCGCGCAGCGCATTAATAAATTCTCTTCAATGGGTGTGTTCACAGAAGCTCCGAAAAAGCGCAAGGCGGAAAGCGTGAAGTCTTAGTAGATTTGGGTGCTATGTTCAAAAAGCTACGCGCTCGTCTGCATCATTATTTCCTCCGGAAAAAACTAAAGGATGTGAAGCATCCGCACCAAACGATGAATTATGAGCGGGCGCAAACGATTGCCGTAATCTTTGACGCTACGCTTCCCGAAAATTTAACTGCCACTAAAAAATTCAACCAAGAACTCAGCAATAGCAACAAGCGCGTCCACTTCTTTGCTTTTTTAAATCATAATCAACCCGCAGGCAGCCTCCCATTTGAATATATGACGAAGCAGCAGGTGAACTGGCTGTTCATTCCACAACATCCGAAAGTGGAAGAGTTGATTACGAAAAAGTATGACTTGCTCATTAATCTTTGCACGGAAGAGTGCCTTCCGCTGGAATATATCTGCGCGTTGTCAAACGCGACCTATCGCGTGGGAAGATTTATTCCAGGAAAAACTTATTGCTACGACCTGATGATTGACATGAATGGCAAACGGGACATGAATTATTTCATTGAGCAGTTGAACCGGTATTTGAAGATGATTAAGTAATTCAACTTCAAACCACCACTTCCTCTCCCGTTTTTGCATCTATGAAATGATATTCCGTGAGGTGATAGTCCGCATTGGGATGAATGTTGATGCGTTTTTTATACTTCCAACTCCACTTGTGCTTTTTCGAGAGTAACCCTTGTGAAAAATAAGCTGCAATGAAAGGATGCGCCAAGATGTTTATGTGCAGCCCTTTTTCCATTAATGCTTCAAAATCACGCTCAATCACATCGGTAATAAGAAGTGTTGCTTCCACTTTGCCGGTGCCGTTGCAGGATGAACACACTTCACTGGTGGCGATGTCCACCTGAGGGCGGGTGCGCTCACGCGTTATCTGCATGATTCCGAATTTGCTCAACGGCAAAATGGTGTGGCGGGCGCGGTCGCTCTTCATCAGAGCGCTCATGTGGCTGAACAAAATTTTCCTGTTGTTGGGATTGCGCATGTCAATGAAATCTACCACGATGATGCCGCCCAAATCGCGGAGGCGCAACTGGCGCACTACCTCTTTCGCGGCTTCACGATTAATATTGAGGGCAGTAGTTTCCTGATCATTCAGCTTGCTCATCTTCTGACCGCTGTTCACGTCAATCACATGCATTGCTTCGGTGTGTTCAATCACCAGATAGGCTCCACCGGGAATCGTTACCGTTTTCCCGAAAAGCGTTTTGATTTGACGCGTTACTCCGTAATAGTCAAAAATCGGCTGTGCTGCTTTGTGCAGGGTAACGATGTTTCTCTTCTCCGGCAGAATTTTTCCGATGTAACTCTGAACTTCTAAAAATAAGGGATGGTCATTTATCACGATGCTGTTGAACGAGGCATTCAGCAGGTCGCGCACGATGCTTGATGTTTTGCGCATCTCTTTATGCACTTTTGCCACCGGCACAGCGCCTTTCAGGTTATTCACCATCGCTTCCCATTTCTTCACCAACCCGTTGAGGTCGTCATGCAGTTCGGCAGCGCTTTTGCCTTCAGCTACTGTGCGCACCACCACGCCAAAATTTTTTGGACGAATGCTTTCCATCAGGCGCTGCAAGCGCTTGCGTTCATCAGCGGAGGGAATTTTTTTTGAAACTCCGATGGACTCATTCATCGGCAACAACACCAGGAATCTTCCCGGCACGGAAATTTCGCAGGTTAGTCGTGGTCCTTTCGTGCTGATTGGCTCTTTCAAAATCTGAACAAGCACAGATTGCTTTGCCTGCAATACATCATTCACCTTCCCTGTTTTGACGATTTCCTGTTCGTATTTCAGGTTGTTGAGATTGATGTAGGATTCATCGCCAGCAATAGAAGCTTTCACAATTTTGTTCAGTGTTCTGAACTGCGGGCTGAGGTCGGTGTAATGCAGAAAAGCATCTTTGATGTAGCCCACGTCCACAAAGGCGGCATTCAAACTGGGGGCGAGTTTGGTGATTTTCCCGAGATAAATATCTCCCGGTATAAAATCATCCTCACCTTTTTCGTGATGAATTTCTACAAGCCCTTTGTCTTCGAGCAGAGCGATGTCCACCTTTTCCGGGGTGGAGTTAATAATTAATTCCCTATTCACTTCAATATGTTTTTGTAGGCTGCCCTATGCACTCAACTCATCACGTAAGCAAACGAGAAGAATCTCTAAAATGAATTTAGAGATTCTTCACTGTCGCTCAGAATGACGCTGTATTGAGCCAATACAAACAGCCTCTGTTAATAGGGAAATACGGGATAGAATAAAGCGCGCCTACAGCTTATCTCACCTTCTTTTTGTGCCTGTTCTTGCGCAACCTCTTTTTTCTTTTGTGGGTTGCCATTTTGTGGCGCTTGCGTTTTTTTCCGCTTGGCATACGATTTTGGTTTTATGAGTTCTTTAGTTTGTCAATGTACTTGTTGATGTCGTTCGCAAAAGCCGGGTCACGCACGAGCGACCTGCATTTTACCAGCATTTCAATGGCTTTTTCTTTTTCACCCAGGCTTTCATAAGCCTGCGAGAGGTAAAGGTAAGCATCGGCATTGAGCGAATCAACTGCAAGAACTTTTTCAAACCGCTGAACGGCTTTATCAAATTGACCCGATACTATCCCGTATTTCCCTAAAATTAAATTCGCGGTGATGTTATCGGGGTCTTTGTCAGTTATTTCTCTTAGAAGCATTACGCCTTTCATCGGCTCTGATTGCCCTTCAAGGTAGGCGACTGCCAGACTAATTTTCGCATCCTCATTATCCGGATTCAATTCCAGTGCCTTTTCATAGCAGGCAATCGCCTGTGCTAATACGTATTTGGTCAGCAGGGGGTTGTCAGCAGTATATGCCGCTGCATACAATCCCTTTCCTGATTTCTCCCAAACGGAATCTTGATTGGTTATTGCTGCCGCATCTTTTTTCGAGAATTCAGCAAGAATATTCAAGTTGTTCGCTTCGAATAAAGTAGCTACTTCATTCAGCTTTCCCGCTTTGTCAGCAGCTGCTTGAACTTCGGTTTGCAGCAATTCATACTTTTTCAGCGCGTCTGCGGGAAGTTTTTTTAATTGTTCTGACTTGTATGCCTCAAAATCAAAAGCACTCTCACCGGCAGATGCAACAGCGCCTGTTTCTTGAGGATTTGTTTTGTCAGGAGGAAGAAGCGATCCGAATGAATAAATCACGAAAACCAGCGCCACGCTCGCCACTATTAAAATAACTTGTCCTGGTCTCATTCTACGTCTTCCTCTACGTTATTCTTTGGCTGCTTCACGGACTTGCGCACTGCGTCAGTAAAAACTTTGGCGGGTTTGAAAATAGGGATGTAGTGTTCAGGAATTTCAATCGCTACATTTTTCTTGATGTTACGACCAATCTTCTTTGCGCGTTTCTTAATCACAAAACTTCCGAATCCGCGCACATAAACATTTTCACCTTCTTTCAAGGTGTTTTTGATTTCCTTGAAAAAAGATTCCAATGAAACCAGCACATCCACTTTCGCGATGCCGGTTTTTTCAGAAATCTTGGCAATCATGTCAACTTTTCTCATAAAATTTATTGAAAAGCTTTATGCGTAAATAATTGAGTGCTCAAAATTCATCAAATTTTTCCAAAACAAGAAATTTGAATTTTCTGTGCCAAGATTGCAAGGGTGTAAGACAAATTTCCCGGTTTACCCTCCGGCTGATAGAATTACAGAAACCGCAGAGGCGAAAGAGTAAAAATCCACGCAAAGGCAAAGGAGTAATACAAGAGATCGCCCTCTGATACCTCTGCGAATCCCTCAGTGACCTCTGCGGTTTCTGTATTTATTTGGTTTTGTAGTCCGCACGATTACAAGCCATTTTGGAATTCAAGTCCAATCCGTTTAGTTTTGTGCGCAGTTCTTTTAATTCCTGATTTATCCAGAAAGACCGAGGGACTTGGCCCCATGACGTCTTGGCAACCCATTTAACAGTATAAAGTTGAGTTCTCCTGTTCAAGAAGGTGCCACTTCCAAAAGATAAGTTAGAAACAGATTTTAGACTAAAAACACAAGATAAAATCCCTTTCTGGCTAAATCGGAAAGGGATTTTTTTTTAGCCTCATCCCGCCCCTTCTCCAAAAGGAAAAGGGAGTCCGGGCTTTATCGCTCGGAAATGGGAAACAGTTTGGACACTCCTCTCCTTTGGAGAGGAGGCGGAGGTGAGGCTTGTATTTTAATTAATAGGGTATGACAACAACACAACAACTGAAAAATATTCTTGAAAAGCGCATCCTCATTTTGGATGGCGCGATGGGTACAATGATTCAGGGTTACAATCTTCAGGAAGAAGACTTTCGTGGAGAGCGCTTTAAGAATCATCTGCATTCGCTGAAAGGCGATAACGATTTACTGTGCATCACACGTCCTGATATTATCAAAGAGATTCATAGCAAATACCTTGAAGCAGGCGCGGACATTTTGGAAACGAATACGTTCAACTCCACCACCGTTTCGCAAGCTGATTATCATTTAGAATCTATCGTGTATGAACTGAATGTGCAGGCGGCAAAAATTGCGAAGAAAGTGGCGGATGAATTCACTGCGAAAAATCCTGACAAGCCCCGATTTGTTGCCGGCTCGATTGGTCCTACAAACCGCACGCTCTCGATTTCGCCCGATGTGAATGACCCCGCTTTTCGCAACATTACGTTTGATGAGTTGAAGGTAGCTTATAAGGAACAAGTAAAAGGATTGATAGACGGAGGCGCGGATATTTTATTTGTCGAAACTATTTTCGATACGCTCAATGCGAAGGTTGCGCTGTTTGCAATTCTGGAATATTTTGAAGAAACAGGGAAAGAAGTTCCCATCATGGTTTCAGGAACCATCACCGATGCCAGCGGCAGAACACTTTCGGGACAAACAACAGAAGCGTTTTTGATTTCCATGTCACATGCACCGATTTTAAGCGTTGGATTAAACTGCGCGTTGGGAGCAAAGCAGTTGCGTCCTTACTTACAGGTGATGGCGAAAGAATCTCCATTTTTTGTAAGTGCGCATCCGAATGCAGGCTTGCCCAACGAATTTGGCGAGTATGATGAAACTCCTGAAATGATGGGGAAACAAATTGAGGAGTTTTTGAAAGAAGGCTTGATTAATGTGATTGGTGGTTGCTGTGGCACAACGCCTGCGCACATAAAGAAGATAGCTGAAATCGCTGCAAAGTATTCCCCAAGAAAAGTACAGGAAGAACAGATTGTAGAAATTACATGAATCAACAAAACGGACATATCGGACAATTGAAATTAAGCGGACTGGAACCACTCGTAGTCACTCCGTTGACGAACTTTATCAATGTTGGTGAACGCACCAATGTTACGGGGTCAAAGAAATTTCTTCGCTTAATCAAAGAAGATAAATACGAAGAAGCCCTGTCAGTCGCGCTTGACCAGGTGCGTGGTGGCGCGCAGATTCTTGATGTGAATCTTGATGAAGGGATGATTGACGGCAAAAAAGCGATGGTGCGATTTCTGCAACTCATCGCTTCTGAGCCTGAGATTTCGCGCATTCCGATTATGATTGACTCTTCCAATTGGGAAATCATCGAAGAAGGATTGAAGTGTGTGCAGGGAAAAGCGGTGGTCAATTCCATCAGCATGAAATCAGGTGAGGAGGAGTTTATCCGCCACGCGAAGAAAGTGCGGATGTATGGCGCTGCAGCGATTGTGATGGCGTTTGATGAAAAAGGACAGGCAGATTCTTATGAGCGCAGAATAGAAATCTGCAAACGCTGCTATGATATTCTCACGAAGAAAGTCGGATTCCCGCCCGAAGACATCATTTTCGACCCGAATATTTTTCCAGTCGCAACAGGCATTGAAGAGCACAACAACTATGCAGTTGATTTTTTCCGCGCCACAAAATGGATTAAAGAAAATCTCCCCGGTGTGCATGTGAGCGGTGGCGTAAGCAATGTGTCGTTTTCATTTCGCGGGAATGACCATGTGCGTGAAGCGATGCACTCCGCGTTTCTTTATCACGCCATCAAAGCGGGCATGGATATGGGTATTGTGAATCCGAGCCAGTTGGAAGTGTATGACAACATTCCGAAAGATTTATTGGAGCGCGTGGAAGATGTTTTATTAAACAGAAGAAAAGACGCAACCGAACGCCTGCTTGAATTTGCTGAAACAGTGAAGGGCGATGGAATGAAGCAGGTGCGCAATCTTGAATGGCGTAACAAACCGGCTAAGGAACGGCTCATTCACGCATTGGTGGAAGGCATTGCTGATTATGTAGAAGCCGACACCGAAGAAGCGCGGAAAGAATTCGCGCGTCCCTTGCAAGTGATTGAAGGTCCGCTGATGGATGGCATGAACGTGGTGGGTGATTTGTTTAGCAGCGGAAAAATGTTTTTGCCGCAGGTGGTGAAGAGCGCACGCGTGATGAAAAAGGCTGTTGCCTATCTCACGCCATTTATTGAGGCGGAAAAATCAGGTAAAAAATCTTTTGCAGGAAAGGTGTTGATGGCAACGGTGAAAGGCGATGTGCATGACATCGGAAAAAATATCGTTGGCGTGGTGCTTGGCTGCAATAATTATGAGATTGTTGATTTGGGCGTGATGGTGCCTTGCGAAAAAATTCTTGAAGCAGCGAAAAGAGAGAACGTGGACGTGATTGGTTTGAGCGGACTGATTACTCCGTCATTGGAGGAAATGGTGCATGTCGCAAAAGAAATGGAGCGCGAAGGATTTGACTTGCCGCTGCTGATTGGCGGTGCTACCACCTCGAAAATTCACACCGCAGTGAAGATTGAGCAGCACTACAAGAAAGGGCAGACAGTACATGTGCTTGATGCTTCGCGCTCGGTAACGGTGGTTGAAAATTTGTTGGGGAGAAAGAAAGATGCGTTCGTGAAAGCGGTGAAAGAAGAATATATCGGAATCCGCGAGCGGCATCATAGCAAAAATCTAAGTAAGGAACTGATTTCGATTGAGGATGCGCGGAAGAATAAATTTCAGATTGAATGGAGCAAAACAAAAATTGCAAAGCCTGCTTTTCTTGGAATAAAATCTTTCCAGAATTATTCGCTCGCTGAGTTGAGCGAGTATATTGACTGGACTCCTTTCTTTGCCACGTGGGAGATGCGCGGAAAATATCCTGACATTTTGAAGGATAGTGTTGTTGGAAAGGAAGCAATAAAACTCCTCACCGATGCGCGGGCATTGCTGGATAAAGTTTTTCAGAACAAGATGCTGACGGCAAATGCAGTGATTGGATTTTTTCCTGCGAATGCTGTTGGCGATGATGTCGAACTGTATAAAGATGATTCGCGCAGAGAGGTACTCACCACATTGCATCATCTGCGACAACAGAATAAGAAAACAGCAAGTCAGCCGAACATTTCACTGAGCGATTTTATTGCGCCAAAAGAAACGGGCATCAAAGATTATATCGGAGCGTTTGCGGTTACAGCGGGAGTCGGTATTGAACAGTGGACGAAAAAGTTTGAGAAGGAGCATGACGATTACAACAGCATCATGCTGAAAGCTATTGCCGACCGTCTTGCCGAAGCGTTTGCCGAGCGGATGCACGAGCGTGTGCGCAAAGAATTTTGGGGCTACGTAACGGATGAAAAGCTGGAGAGTGATGATTTGATTTCGGAAAAATATCAGGGCATTCGCCCTGCGCCCGGCTATCCTGCGTGTCCTGACCACACCGAAAAAACCACTTTGTTTAATCTGCTTGATGCAGAAAAAAATTCCGGCATCCAACTTACTGAAAGCCTTGCGATGTATCCTGCTGCTTCCGTGAGCGGGTGGTATTTCTCGCATCCCGAATCAAAATATTTCGGTGTCGGAAAAATTCTGAAAGACCAGGTGGAAGATTATGCTTCGCGAAAAAAGATGAAAGTGGAGGAGGTGGAGCGATGGTTAAGTGCGTGGCTGGCATATTGATTTGGTTCTCGCAGAAACGCAAAGGCGCAGAGAAATTCATCTTTGCGTGAAATCCACAATATAATTTCTGGCTGGTCGTTTTTCGTGCCTAACCGATGAAGACTGTATTTCTTCTCACTTCGCTCATAATTACTTCCCATCTTTCATTTGCTCAGAGAAATAAAGAGCGAACATTTTTTCCATGGGATTCTCTTTACTATAAAAATGAAATCTCGCTGGATGTGAGTCCGGTGATTGTCGGATTGCTTGCCTCTAATATTGGCGAAACCGAGAGTTTTGGAATAACATACAAGCGTTTTTTCAGCAAGAGGAGTACGCTTCGAGTTGGCTATCGTCTGACTTCGGTAATTAATTCTTATGAGAGAATACAACATCTCGGTTATCAGGTATTGACGGGTGATAGCATTCTTTTGAAAACCACAGAAGCCAATGTCAGCGAATTAAGCAGATGGCAAACATTGCGAGCCGGACTTGAGCATAGGTTCGGTAAAAGAAGATTAAAATTTGTACTGGGTTTTGATTTGCTTCTTGGCATTGAGAAGTGGGAAGTAAACGAGAGAAATGAAATTTATACCGCAAAACAACACATTGACAGTTCCGGGATAGAGCAAAATCTAACACCGAAATATGAATATCTGTCAATGACAGATTATACTTACAACGCGCTGTCTTTTGTAGTGGGTATTACTCCGGTTGTCGGTTTGAATATTGATTTGACCAAACGATGGTCATTAAACGGCTCTCTAATCATTGATTTAGTAGGCTACTTTCCTTTCCGATTTTCAGATTCTTATGCAGAAACAGAACATCAGAGAGGCTTCACTGTTGTGGGTGGAGCGTTCTTTCCTGATTTCTCAGTGAGCTTCCGTTTCTGACCTTTGCGCCTCTGCGTCTTTGCGTGAACCCCGTCCCTTCCGATACACATTCCGCTCCTTCTTCACGCCTTTTCGTTTTTCCTTCTGCTCTTCTTCGGGCAGGTGAATAAACTCCCTGCAATCATCAGAGCAGCAATTTTCAAATGTTGCAGCACAGGTCTCACATTGGATGAAAAGCAGGTGGCAGCCTTCGTTCACACAGTTGGTGTGGCGGTCGCTGGTGTTGCCGCATTGGTGACAGCGGCTGATGATTTCATCTGAAATACGTTCACCTAATCGTTCATCAAACACGAAATTTTTCCCCTTGAATTTATTTTTTAATCCCTCAGCTTTCACATCGCGCGCATATTTTATGATGCCTCCTTCCAACTGGTGTACATTGATAAATCCTTTGTGTTTAAAATACGCGCTCGCCTTTTCACAGCGGATGCCGCCCGTGCAATACATCACAACATTCTTTTCCTCTTTGCCTTTCAGCATTTCCTCCACGATATTCAGCTCATCGCGAAAGGTGTCTGCATCGGGCAGAATCGCGTTTTCAAAATGCCCCACTTCACTTTCATAATGGTTGCGCATGTCAATCAGAATCGTATCGGGCTTATCGGTAAGCGCATTAAACTCCTCGGCTTTCAGATGCTTACCCACATTCGTCACGTCAAAGGTTTCGTCATTCAATCCGTCAGCAAGAATTTTATCGCGCACTTTAATTTTCAACTTAAAAAAAGATTTGCCGTCATCCTCCACAGCAAAATTCATGCGCACGTTTTTCAGAAAATCAATCGAATCTAACTGCTGCTTGAATGCTTCAACTTGATTTGCAGGAACGCTGATTTGGGCGTTGATGCCTTCTTTTGCAAGGTTTACTCTGCCCAGCACGCCCAGTTCCAACCATTCAAGAAACAACTTATCGCGCAATTCAGCCGGATTCAGAATATGCGCGTATTTGTAAAAAGAAATTGTGGTTCTTTTCTCCGCGCTTTCGCTCATTTTCTTTTTCAGTTCCTTCCCCTCGTAAATGTTATGCAACTTCTTCTTTGCCTTCATGGTTACAAAGATAATTCCCGCACAAGTCTTTCTATTAATTTTACGCTCCTTTAAAAAAAACGTGAATACTTTTCTTGCTTACGGTTCAACGCTTCTGCTTGGCGCATTACACGCGCTGGAACCCGGGCACGGAAAATCCTTCATTGCCGCTTATTTGGTTGGGGAAAAACTGACGATGCGCCATATCGTTACGCTCACGTTCAGTTTGCTGATTTCCCATTTTCTGCTGCTCATCATCATTGCGTTGCTCATGCGCTTTGTGTTTTCTTCAGAAATCACGCAGCAGGCGAGTGAAATCCTTTCATGGGCAGGACCCATTTTGATTCTCGGCTTTGGAATTTATCTCCTCCTCGCACATCGTCATAGCCACGAAGAACACGGTCTCTTTCACAGCCATTCCGATGCGCATGAAGCAACGCCTAAAAAAATTGGCAGTCTTGGCAAATCTGCGGTTGTAGGTGCGATTGGCGGCTTGCTTCCCTGCCCGACAGTAATCGCTCCGATTTTACTCTCAGGCGCAGTGAACAATTTTCACAATGCAATTTTTTACATCCTGATTTATATTGTCGGCATGGGCATCGCGCTGTCTATTATGATTACCCTGTTTTATGTGCTGAAAGAAGCGGTCGTGAAGCGCGTGGAGAGTTTAGCGCTGAAAATTCATCCACACTTGGCGAGCGCGGTGCTGGTGCTTATCACCGGAGTGATTTATTTGCTGCTGCGGATTTTCGCGCGTGATGCGCATGTGTAGAGGTAACGAGCGCAGGCGTTTCCCCTTTTAGGGGAAATACAAAGGGGTATTGCTATTCAGGATTTACCCCTCGTTGTCTTCCGCCTAAGGCGGAGAGAAGCCAACCCGCATCGCTTCATTACTTCCGTTTTGCGGTGAAATTTTGCGTCTCTACATTCGTTATCTTTGAAAAACAAATTTCTTTTCGATGAAAAAGAATTTCCTCTTCTCCGTATTCATAACTTCCCTGCTCTTGTTTGCCGCATGCAGTCATTCTACCTGCCCCACATATGACAACAGCTCCAGCAGCGATAAATACAGCGGTGGAAAAAGAAGCAAGACGAGCAGCGGGTTAGGAATGCCCAAGTAATTCTAAGAAATCCTACTCCACTGTTTTTTTGAAACAGTTTTATTTGAGGATAAAAATCTTTTCAGCGCGCTGTTCTCCGGTTTTTCCAAATGCGCATCATCATTCAATAATTCCTGCGCAGCATAACGCGCTTCTTTCAGAATATTTGCATCGCGCACAATATCCGCCACTTTAAAATCCATCACTCCGCTTTGCTGTGTGCCTTCCAAATCTCCCGGTCCGCGCATCTTCAAATCCACTTCGGCAATTTCAAACCCATCGTTGGTGCGCACCATCGTTTGCAAGCGTGTTCTACCTTCCTGTGAAATTTTAAAATCACTCATCAAAATACAATACGACTGGTCAGCGCCTCTTCCAACTCGCCCGCGCAGTTGATGCAGTTGCGAAAGCCCGAACCGTTCTGCATTTTCAATCACCATTACGGAAGCATTCGGCACATCCACGCCTACTTCAATCACAGTGGTTGAAACCATGATATGCGTTTCGCCTTTTATGAATCGTTGCATCTCTATTTCTTTATTCTCCGGTTTCATTTTTCCGTGCAATACGCTCACACGATATTTCGGTATTGGGAATTCACGCGCAATACTTTCGTATCCATCCATCAGATTTTTCAAATCCACTTTCTCTGATTCTTCAATCAACGGATACACGATGTAAATCTGCCGCCCTTTTTCGATTTCATTTTTCAAAAAGCCGAACATTGCCAGCCGCTTTGAATCGAAGTAGTGCATGGTTTTAATTGGCTTTCTGCCGGGTGGCAGTTCGTCAATCACCGACACATCCAAATCGCCATAAACAGTCATAGCAAGTGTGCGGGGAATGGGAGTTGCCGTCATCACGAGTACGTGTGGCGGGTGTTCGTTTTTCTCCCACAACGCTGCGCGTTGCGCCACGCCAAAGCGATGCTGCTCGTCAATCACTACAAGTCCGAGATTGCTGAACTGCACATCGCCTTCAATCAATGCGTGTGTGCCCACAACGATGTTGATTGTTCCGGTGGAAAGCTCACTGAGGATTTGCTTGCGCAATTTTCCTTTCACCGAACCCGTGAGCATTTCAACTTTTACATTTAAACCGACAAGCAAGTTTTTGATGTTGCGAAAATGCTGCTGCGCGAGGATTTCAGTAGGAGCCATCAGACAAGTTTGATAGCCGTTGTCGAGCGCCATCAGCATTGTCATGAGCGCTACGATGGTTTTTCCACTGCCCACATCGCCTTGCAACAAGCGGTTCATTTGTTTACCCGCAAGCACATCGTGCCTGATTTCTTTCAGTACCCGCTTTTGCGCACCAGTAAGTTGAAATTTTAAATGCTGATGATAAAACGTGTTGAAAATGTTAGCGATGTTGGTGAAAATAAATCCCTGCGCATGTTCTTTGCGCCCGACTTTCAGTTGCAGGATGCGCACCTGCGAGAGAAACAATTCTTCAAATTTCAAACGGGCAACCGCATTCTCGCGCAGCCTGTCATTGTCGGGCTGATGAATATTTTTCACCGCTTCATAATGGGAAATGAAACGGTATTTATTGATGATAGATGCCGGGAGATTTTCTGGCAGATATTTTTCCTGCAATTCCTCCATTACCTGCCACACCAACTTCAAAATCCCTTTGCTATCCAACCCTTTTGATTTGAGCTTCTCCGTGCTGGGATAAACGGGTTGCAAGCCAACAGACGCAAAATTTTGCGACTCTACTTTTGCAATTAATTCAATTTCGGGATGCACGATATTGAGCTTACCATTGAAAAAAGAAGGCTTGCCATACACCAGATATTCCATGCCCACCACCAATTTATTCGCCACCCACTTCGCGCCTTGGAACCACACGAGTTCGATTTGCCCCGACTCGTCTCTTAAATACGCAACGAGCCGCTTTGCAAATTTCTGTCCTACATCTTCGGAATAGGTGAGTTTACCCTTCACCTGCACATATTGCTCATCACCTTTAATTTCTTTGATGAGCGAAATCTTTGAGCGGTCAACATAGCGGAAGGGATAATGATTGAGCAGGTCTTCCACTTTGAAGATGAACAACTCTTTTTTCAGCAAGTCGCCACGCAAAGGACCTACGCCTTTCACATATTCAATGGGACGGTCGAGGAGGGGATTCAAACGATTTCAGTTTGGGATAAAATTAAATTTTGAAAAGGGAATTCAAGTGCGCATTACGCAATAACGGATATTTTTTCAGGATTTTGGCGGCAATCGAAAACACTCGCAATTTTCACAAACCTCGTTTCAACCCAGTAGATGATTTTGTAATTACCTTCAACGAGGTAGCGATACTCCTGCGCTCTGTGCATCAAATCATTTTCTCGTTGCCCAATTCTTGAAAAGGAGCCGAGAATCAATGTTTTATCAACTATACGCTGAGTTATGCGTATCGCTGTTTCGGGACTTGCCTTGTGCGCGTAATAAAAGAATATCTGCTCAAGCTGACTTATTGCCGTATCGGTCCATAAGACCCTCATTTCCACGAACGGATTTTTTTTCTCAGGCTTTTTGCAGACGTAAGCCTGCCGTTGCGGTTATCCTCTTCAGCTTGGTCAATTATTTCGTTAAAGGCTTTTTTTGATAATGGCGTTTTGAGTTCCCGCTCAATAAGCCTGAGTTGTTCCTTGCGAAGCAGTTCTTCAAACTTATTAATCAGTTCTTCATCGCCTACGCGCAGAAAGTTTTGGACAAACCGGAGTTTTCTGTTTTCAATACGGGTATTCATGAAGTGCTGCTTTGAGCAAATCTAATCCATTTTGATTCCTATGTTCAGTGTTTCCACCCACTCAAAACTCTCCATCAGCAGCAGCATATCTTCCTTCACAAACCGGATGACAGGCGCGAGGGAATCTTCATTTGGCGTGGAATTGAAATAGAGCGAGCCGCGAATGAAATGATGCAAGCTGTCTGTTAGAAAAAACTGTGCATTCGATGCTGCATTGCCGCCCACTGCAAATAAAATCCCCGAAGCGCCTTTTCCATTTTCAATGATATTTTCATCAATGAAATCAGCTTTGGTAGTGTGCTTGAAGGTGAGTTTATGCGCGTCTTCAATCAATTTTTCCAATGAATTTTCTGCATTGATTTCTTTGTAGCTCAAATGGATTTTGCCGCCTAATTCTTTGAAATCAATATTGAGCCAGCAGGGATTTTCGGGTGCTTTGTCAAAGAATAAGGAATCGCGCACGATGTCGGCATAGACGGGATATTGAAAGCGGAAGGGACAAACATCGGAGGTGAATTCTCGATAGGATTTTTCAGGCAGGTTGATTCTAAAAAAGCCTTTGGGTTTAGGAGGGTAGGGCGAGTCGCAGCCGGAGAAGAGCAAGAACATCATCCCCCAGCAAACGAACAAGGCAAACGCAGCCCTCTTCGCACACGCACATCCTTCGACTACGCTCAGGATGACCCAAAGCGCAATGTAAACCGGAACGCCCGCGCTGCTCAACAAATTCGTAATTCGTAATTCGTAATTCCTAATTCTCTGAATAGACATCATCCGTTACTGTGATTAAAACGCGCTTGATCCGGTTGTCGCCTACAGAAACGACTTTAAATATAAAATGCTCATGCCGGAACTCGTCATTCTTTACCGGCATCTTGCCTGACAATTCGAGAATCATTCCGGCAAGCGTATCAGCTTCTTTTCGCACTTCGTCAAACACATCGTTCCTGAGGTTCATTTTATTGCAGATGTTTTGCAAGGGAGTTTTGCCATCAAACACGAAATTTTTTGAGTCAATTTTTTCAAAGTAAGGTTCTTCTTCGAGCGCATCATATTCATCGCGAATTTCACCAATCACTTCTTCCAGAATATCTTCCAGCGTGATGATGCCGGATGTGCCGCCATATTCATCTACCGCGATAATCAGGTGAACGCCCTTTTTCTGAATTTCTTTCAGCAGCGTGTCCACTCGCTTTGTGTGTGGTGTAAAAACAGGCGGGCGCAGCAGTCTGTGCCACTTGAAATCGGTTGGCTCATGCAGATGGTCGAGCAAATCTTTCACATAGAGAATGCCAATGACGTTATCCAGACTGTCGCGGTAAACGGGGACGCGCGAATAGCCTGCTTCGGTAACAATTTTCACTAAATCAGGAAACGCCACGCTATCGTCAACCGCCACCACATCCATGCGCTGCCGCATGATTTGCCGCACGGTAATGTTGCCGAAACGCACGATGCCTTTGAGCATCTTCACTTCCTGCCGCGATGATTTTTCGCCTGCCGTAAGGTCAATTGCGTGTTCGAGTTCTTCAGGATTAAACTCGTTATATCCTTTTTTGCTGAGGAGTTTTTCAATGAGCCGTGTGGAGGAAACAAGCAGATAACTCAACGGCTTGAATACCTTTCCGGCAAATAGAATCGGAACTGCCATGATGGAAGCCATTTGCAGATTGTGGCGCGTGGCATAAACCTTAGGCAGCACCTCCCCGAACAAAACGAGAAAAAGCGTAACACCCAACACGTTGATGAGAAATCCGAGCAGCGGGTGCGCTGAAAAATCAAATAGATTTGAAAACAGAAAGTAGGAGAGAATGACGATGCTTACATTCACCGTGTTGTTGCAGATGAGCAATGTCGCCAGCAGGTGGCGCGGTTTTGAGAGCAATGTGATTATCGTTTTTGAGGTGTGGTCACCCTTTTCACGCAGCAGGTTGAATTCTTTTTCCGTGAGGGAAAAAAAACCGATTTCTGCGCCTGAGATAAGCCCTGAAAAACAAATAAGAATCAAAATCACTACTCCCGAAAGCACTACCGGAAGCGACACTGAATTTATTATTCCGGCTACTGATAAAAAAAGGAGTTGATTGAAATCTGATAGAGGAATACTGTCCAAATCGCGGGTAATTGTTCCGATAAATTTAGATAAAAGCAGGGGATTGCCATAAAATACAAAGGCACGAGCGCTGTTGCTTCGTGCCTTTGTAATTTATTCGCCTGAAAACTCAGAACGGCAAATCATCACCCTGCGGTGCCGGTTCGCTGGGAATGTTTGGCGCATCCTGACTTACAGGAGCCGCTTTTGCGTTGCCCGGCTGGTAGCTGCCCGGAGTGCCCTCTCCCTCTCTGCGGTCGAGCATGATGAAATTATCTGCTACAATCTCGGTGGCGTACTTTTTTTCTCCTGTTTGCTTATCATCCCATGAGCGTGTGCGGATTTTGCCTTCGAGGTAAATCTTGCTGCCTTTTTTCAGAAAATCTTCGGCAATTTTTGCCAACCCGCGCCATGCGGTGATGTTATGCCATTCGGTTTGGTCAACGCGGTTGCCGTCTTTGTCTTTGTATGAATCATTGGTGGCGAGTGAAAAGCGCGCTACGCTCACACTATTGTCAAGGTATTGCACTTCCGGGTCTTTGCCCAGATTGCCTACTAAGATTACTTTGTTTACTCCTCTCATGGTTGGAAAATTTAAATGGTTTTGAAATAAGAATTAAATGTCGGAAATTCTTTGAAAAAAACCAAACGGCAGGAGGAAGTTTTACTTTTTTGTGCAAACTATTTCGTAAAGGCAGATTCACCGCAAAGGCGCAGAGGCGCAAAGAAATACAACAAGAGGGTTTCCTACTTTGCGTCTCTGCGCCTCTGCGAGAAACATTTATCGCGTAGTCAAATAATCCCGGATAATGCCCGGAAAGGCAAACCCATTGATTTCCCGGTTTGCTACACGAAGAAATTTTTGATTCTTCATTTTTGAAGAAAGCGTTACTTCATAAAACGCTGCGTGAATTTTTTGGTGAGAAAGCATCTGTCGCAGCGAAGCATGTAATTCAATCTTCCTGATTTTGTTTTGCGAAAAAAGAGATTTGAATTCTTTGGTTTGAAGCAGTTGCCTTTTTTCCAGCAGACGCTTTCCTTCAATCAGCGGAAACTCAAACATGCCCTGCCAAATATCTTTCGCTTCCCGCTTTTTCAGGTATGTAAAATCGCCTTCAAGAATCACGAGGTAGTGAAAGAAGCGTTCCCGCTGTTTAGTCTTCTTCGACTTTACGGGCAGGTTTTCAACTTGCTTCTTTTTTCTTGCAACGCAATTTGAACTTAAAGCACACTTGCCGCAGTCAGGATTTTTCGGCACACACTGCACTGCGCCAAAATCCATGATTGCCTGATTAAACTTTGCGGGTTCCTTTTTTGAAAGCAGTTGTTCTGCAAGCGCTTTGAACTGCTGTTTTCCTTTCGTGGAATCAATCGCAGTGATAATTCCAAAATAGCGCGACAACACGCGAAACACATTTGCATCCACCACCACGTAGGGCAGATTAAATGCAAACGAAGCGATGGCTGCGGCTGTGTAATCACCAATTCCTTTTAGATTCCGAATGCCCTCATAATCGGTTGGGAATTTTCCTTTCAAATCATGCTGAATAGATTTTGCCGCTACATGAAGATTGCGCGTGCGCGTATTGTAGCCTAATCCCTGCCAGAGTTTCAATACTTCATCTTCTGAAGCATTCGCAAGATTTTTTAAAACAGGAAACCGCTCTTTGAATTTTAAATAATAAGCCCACCCTTGCTCCACGCGCGTTTGTTGCAGGATGATTTCAGATAGCCAGATAAGATAAGGATTCTTCTCGCCCTTCCACGGCATGGGGCGGTGAATGGTTTTATGCCAGGCAAGAAGTTTTTT
Source organism: Chitinophagales bacterium (assembly GCA_034440455.1). GTDB lineage: Bacteria > Bacteroidota > Bacteroidia > Chitinophagales > CAIOSU01 > JAWXCB01. The sequence continues at coordinate 46,670 of JAWXCB010000125.1, read as the reverse complement.
GGTGAAATCGTGATGAAGCACAGCGCGAATTTATAGGAGAAGCAGGAACTTCCTTTACTGTCATGCCGGACTTGTTCCTGCATCTCATAGGAAAGCATGAAAAGAGAAATCAGGGGATGCCGGAACAAGTCAGGCATGACGCGATAATCCGAATTTATCTTTTCAATCAAACTTGCGTTTCTTTGCACTCCTAAATAAAACTAAGCGATGAGCGCAGAAAAAAAATTGTACGACAAGATTGACAAAACGCTTTTGAAAGCGATTCCAAATCCTTCCCCTGAGGCTTATGAAGTGAAGGTGAAAGTGCCTGAGTGTACTTTTCTTGGCGTGCATGAGCAGCCGGATTTTGCGACCATCTATCTTACGTTTTATCCGAAAAAGAAAATCATCGAGTTGAAATCGCTCAAAGTCTATGTATATCAACTGCGCGACATCGTGGTTTCTTATGAGCGCCTCATTAATATCGTGTATGCACATCTAATGGAGGTTTACGAACCTGAGCGCATGCGTATCCTGATGATTTGCAACCCGCGTGGCGGCATCAGCTCAAAACTCACCATTGACTCTGACTGGACGGCTCGTGGCGGAAAAGAAAAATTCAAAGACTGGGTCGGTCATGAGGACACGTGGGATGTGGTGATGTAAGCCTCACCCCAACCCTCTCCAAAAAGGAGAGGGAGTATGTTAATCCTGCATCTTCTCTCCAAAAGCCAAATCACCCGCATCGCCCAAACCGGGAACGATGTATGCCTTCGCTGTTAATTCATTATCCACTGCGCCTGTCCAAATATTTACATTTGGCAAGTTGCTTTTTATATGCGCGATTCCGGTTGTGCTGGCAATCGCTGTAACGATATGAATTTGTTTTGGCGCGCCTTCTTTAAGCAACTCCTGAATTGTTAAAACTAAGGATGCGCCTGTGGCAAGCATCGGGTCGGAAAGAATCACAATGCGGTCAGCGAGCGGGGGAGAAGTGAGATATTCGAGGTTGATGAAAAACGAACCGTCTTTGTTATGCTTGCGATAGGCGGCAATGAAGGCATTATCGGCACGGTCGAAAAAATTCAGCAAGCCTTGATGCAACGGAACTCCTGCGCGTAATATTGTTGCAAGCACAGGTTGTTCTTTCAACGCTTTGGTGCGGGCGATGCCCAGCGGTGTTGTCACCTCTGTATCTTCCCATTCCAACTGTTTACTGATTTCGTAAGCAAAAATTTCACCGAGGCGTTCCATGTTCCTACGGAAACGCATACGATCATTTTGAATCGTTACATCGCGCAATTCGGCTACAAATTGTCCTGCGAGGGATTTGGTTTCACTGAGATTATAAAGCATCAAAATTTATTTATCCTTTTATCCACTTGGCGAACCAAGGTAAATTATTTCTGCGCAACCGCCAATAGGTTTGTTCCTGCGCTCCGAAATTTTTATAGAAACGCGCAATGCCGGGAATCATCGAGCCTTCGAAATCAAGTGTTTTATCAGAGCCTGCGAATTTTCGGATGAGGTAATCTATCATCAAAAATCCAGCGCCATTATTTTTCCCGTCTTCCCCGGTCGAGGGCAGCAGGTTGATGATTTTGTTTTCTGTTACTATGAAAAAACCTGCCGCGAAAAGATTTTCATTCGTATCCTGCACGCCAATCAGCTTTCCCATCTGGCGCTGCATTACTTCTGCAATCAATTCTTCCAGATGCTCATATTGATATTCGCCCAATTCCGGAATTTTTATTCCTGAATTTGTTTTGAAAAATTCAATTACTGCTTCTGCTTTTAAATTTTCGGAAACGTGCAAGTTGTTTTTCAAAGCTTTTTGCACATTGCGCTTCGTGTTTTCATGATACGCTTGATACAGTTTTTCGTAAGGGGATTGCAATTCGAGGTAACTGTTCGTGCGCGGAATGATTTCAAATGACGGATGCCGCACGGGGTTTTGATAGTTCACATTGATTTCGATAAAACAATAACGCACAGGAATCGCTTCAAGAAAATCATGCAGCGTTTTTTCATCCAACACGTTTTTTGAAAACACACCCAACTGCTGCGTGAACATCGGCTGGTAGAGGTAGTGAATCAAAAACCTGCGATTCCATACAAGCGGGAATACCGCATCGTAGTCACCGCTCACCAAAGCATCCCATTGCTCTGCAACACAATCAAGATACCACGTAAACGCATACGGATAGCTGTTGGCAGCCTGCTGTATACAAGCGTTCCACTTGTTATCATCAACTTCTTTGCGTTGCAGATACTGAATCACCGTTCACCGTTTAGCGTGTAAAGCACCATGTCTTCATACACTTTTTTCCAGCCTGACCATTCCTTTTCTTCGGATAACGAATTGTTGTGCCAGAGTGAGATGTACGTGCCATTCACTTTTTTAATTTCGTCAATCACAGGATAGACCGCATCGGGAAACTGACGCGGGGTCAATCCCTGATAATAATTGAGCGTTGCATCCATCACCGCAAAGGGGTGAATGCGCAATGCAGTTTTATTTTCCGTTTCGAGATTATAGAAATAAAAGGGCGAACAGATACCTGCGCGAAAACCAATCTGCGTGGCATAACCCATTGTGTAATCATCGGTGATGCCTTGCTCCAGCAGGTTTTGATACGTTTCAGGAAGTGTGAGCTTTAAAAAATGTTGCCTGCTCTTGCGGATGTCTCTTTTGAGCACCTGCGACAGGCTGTGCAATTCCTTCTTCAGTTTTCCGACATCCGCATTTGAAGCATAAGACGGATGGATGCCCACTTGCGCAGTATCGGCTATGGAGGTAATCAACTCACGGAATTCAGTGATGTTGATGGAAATGTTTTTATCGAACTCATCATAATCGCCCACAAGAAAAAAGTAGAGGGGCTTCATATCGTGCTTGCGGTGTAATTCGTGGAGCCAGTCGTAGGTATCATAAGGGTCGCGTTTCGCTTTGGTGAGTACGCGCACACGGTCAATAAAAGTAGTGAGGTCAAGTTCAAGCAGCGCTTTTGTAAGACCGGCAGCATTGCGAATCACGCCTTTGTTCAAATATGCATAAGCGCTGTCAACATCGTAAGTAGGAATGAATTCAAATTCCTTTTTTGGAAATTGCATTTCAGGATAGCGCTCCTGCAATTTTTGTTTCACCATCAGAGCGTAGCGATTTACAACAGGCACGCTGAGAAACCCATTTTTAAACGCCATACTTTCTTTCGCAGGAAAACGGCTGAACTGTTCTTTCACATGCGGAAGCAATTCTTCATAGCGGCTCACGAGATAAAATGCTGCGGCAAACGGATCAAACGGCAACGCATGTTCCTGTAGGCCCTGCGTATTGAAAAAAACTTTCGTGCCTTCATAATCTTCCACTTCGATGCTATGCAGCTTCACGCCTTTTTCAAACAGCAAATACACGGCTCCGAAACATAACTCATCCGCTACGGGGTTTTGGTCATAGCTGATTTTTGGATGCGCTGCCGCAAAAAACTGGTCGCGGTTTGAAATCAGTTGAAACGGAATGTGTAGCAGCTCTTTAAAAAATAAATCAAAAGTGTAGCGGATGCGGTTGGTGAGTTGCGGAGTATAAATCGAAAGCACGGGTGAAAATTAGGAATTAGGACTGGAGAATTAGAAATTGAAAATCAGTGGGTGTAGGACAAATGCACTCCGTTCAGCAGAGCGCGGTAGTCGCCCTGAGCGAAGTCGAAGGGTGCAGCATAGCCTAATCTCATGGTTCGACTTCGCTCACCATGACTTCGCTCGGTGCAATTTGTCCTACAACCAAATCAGTAGAAATTTTCTCTGTTCAAATATTTCGTCTTCAGTAGCGGACAGATTTTGTAACGCTCATCGCGCGTGTCGTTGTAGAGAGCATCAAGCGTTTCATAAACATCCTTGATTCCGATTTTATCCGCCCATTCAAAGGGACCATGCGGATAGTTGGTGCCCAGTTTCATGGAGAGGTCAATATCGTTCATCGAAGCTGTTCCTTCTTGCAGCGTGAAGCAGGCTTCATTAATAATCATGCAGATGATGCGCGGTGTTACCATGCCTGCACGGTCTTCCACGATTTTATAGGTCCATCCGAGTTGTTGCAGAATGGATTCAATAGCAGCAGGGTTATTTTTAAAGAGACTGATTTCAATCAATTCGCGATTGATAAATCCGGGCAGGCAATTCATGCCAATCAGATTGCATTGAATTTCCCCGAAATCATGCACAGCTTCAGCCAGACGTTTCTTCACCGCGCAAACAAATACGGGAATATCTATGCGCTGTGCGATGTAATCTAAATTGTGAACGAAGTCGTCAAAGTTTAAATCGAAAATCAAGTCGTAATCATTTCCCTCTGCTATTTCCCAGTAGTTGTAATGTTTTGTGGTAACGGTTGAAGGGAGTTTCAGAAGAAGTTCCTCATAGCGTTTCTTATCTCCGACAACTAAGGCTTTCATTGTGAAGTTTTAAGTTCTAAGTTGTTAGTTCTAAGTTTTTGTGAATCACCCCCCTGCAATCTCTTCGGGCTTTTGCGCCCCCTTCGCCAATGCACAATGCCATCGCGCAAGGGGAACAATTAGCATCACCGAATTATCGAATCACCAAATTACCGAATCAGATTCTCTTGATGCTTGCGCCAATTGCGTTCAATCGTCCGTCAATGTTTTGATAACCTCTGTCAATCTGGTTGATGTTGGAAATTGTGGATTTACCTTCGGCAGAAAGAGCGGCAATCAGCAGCGAAACGCCCGCGCGAATATCAGGCGATGACATCGAAATGCCGCGCAGTGGAAACGCGCGGTTGATACCAACCACAGAAGCGCGATGCGGGTCGCACAAAATAATTTGCGCGCCCATATCAATCAGTTTATCAACGAAAAACAGGCGGCTCTCAAACATCTTTTGATGAATGAGTACTGTGCCTTTCGCTTGCGTAGCCACAACAAGCACGATACTCAGCAAGTCAGGCGTGAAGCCAGGCCAGGGTGCATCGGCTATTGTCATGATAGAGCCGTCAATAAAAGTTTGTATTTCGTATTTCTGCCCGCCCGGAACGTGAATGTCGTTTCCTTTAATTTTCAATTCAATGCCCAACTTGCGAAACACATCAGGAATCATTCCGAGATATGCAACATCCGCTCCTTTAATCGTGATGTCTGATTGCGTCATTGCCGCCAACCCGATAAAGCTGCCTACTTCAATCATGTCGGCAAGCAGGCGATGCTTGCATCCTCCCAATTCGCTTACTCCATGAATAACGAGTAGGTTTGAACCCACGCCTTCCATCTTTGCGCCCATGCTGATGAGCATCTTGCAGAGTTGCTGAATGTAAGGTTCACATGCTGCATTAAAAATCGTTGTCGTGCCTTTTGCAAGTACAGCCGCCATAATCACATTCGCAGTGCCCGTTACAGATGCTTCATCCAACAGCATGTACGTGCCTTTCAACTGCCGCGCATCTACTTCATAAAAATTGGTAGCAGCATTATAATTAAAACGCGCGCCCAAATTTTGAAAGCCAAGAAAGTGCGTATCTAATCTTCTTCTGCCAATCTTGTCGCCACCTGGTCGAGGAGTATATGCCTTTTTAAAACGTGCAAGCAGCGGACCCATTATCATAATGCTGCCGCGAAGCGATGCCGCTTTCTTTTTGAATGCCTCGGTGCGCATCACTTTGATGTCAACCTCGTCAGCCTGAAAAATATACGTGTCGGGCGCAGGTTTTTGCACCTTTACTCCGAGATCTTTTAAAACCTCAATGAGTTGGTTCACATCCCTGATGTCCGGAACATTTGAGATAGTAACCTTTTCTTTGGTAAGCAGCGCTGCGGAAATAATTTGCAGCGCTTCATTTTTAGCTCCCTGCGGAACGAGCGTTCCCTTGAGCTTTCTTCCACCGATTACCTCAAAGGCATCACTCATCTTGAATCGCGGTTATCTCTGTTGTTACGTCTGTTATTATTCCGGTTATCCCCCCTGAAGCGACCTTGATTGCTGCCGCCATGCCGTCCTTGTCCACCGTCTCTGTTGCGGTCGCCTCCTCTATGCCCGCCCCTGTTATCGTTTCTTCCTTCGCGCCTGTCGTTGCTGCGGTAGTTATCCGGTCGCTTTCTGCGCGGTGGAGTAGCGCGTGTCAGTGAATCGAGGTTGCTGTCTTCGTCAAGATGCAATGCGCCATTGGAAAGCACTACAATGTCCTGCTTGATGATTTCGTCATTGGCATTTTCCTTATTCCAGTTGCGATGCACCAACTTCATGTAGTTGCCGATACACTCCGTGAAGCCACGCTTCTTATCTTCATCTTCCATCGCGGAGGCTTTCTCAATCATCCGCTCCACGTTTTTTCCGTAGTGCTTCAAACGGATTGCCTGCCGCGGATAGCCCATGTGCTTTGGTCGCTTATGAATCTGCTCTAAGTTGGGCTTCGGGTACGGTGAATCCACATCTAATTTCCCATCGGAAATGATGTACATGTGATCCCAAAGTTTATGGCGGAATTCCTCTACATTTCTCAAACCGGGATTCATCTGCCCCATCAGTTCAATAATGCCCAGCGCAAGCCCGTTGCGTTTTTCTGCGTCTGCAATGGTGGCTGTATATTCCACCATGCTTTGGAGATGCCTGCCGTATTCGCGGATCACGAGGTGCTCGCGTTGTGTGTTGTAATCGTAGTCGTGTTTCTTCATTCTTAAAATTAAAAGTGCCCCAAAGGTAGGAAAAAGTTTTTGGGCGTTCTAAGTCGAAGATTTCCTGAAAAGATGGAATACTTCGTATTTTCACTACTAAATAAAGTATTGCAAGATGAAATGGAAATTGCTCATTTTTCTTCTAATAGGCATTGATGCGCTTGCTCAGAAGCCTCAGTATGTGAGCCTTGAAAAATACACGCTGGAATATATCAGGGGAAGTTATCGGGTGGAAAGGGTCATAGATGCAAGAGAGGATACTACAAGAATCGGATATACGCATAAAGGCATGATGAACGTGCATGCGCCTGCTTTTTTTCAAACAAGCGCTGAAAAGGAGTTTCAATCGCTATTCTTAAGAAGTTTTGCCGTGAATGCAGCTACACCGCTAATTATTCGCATTAACCATCTCGATGTTTATGAGTTTGTTTACTCGTCAAAACAACTGGCATTTGCAGAACTGAATTTGAGTTTTATCATTCAGGAAGACGGTTCCTATTTTGAATTATTTCGTTCAGCGGTAATTATGGAAGACGCGCTGATGGATGTGTCGCGGGCACACGCGTATAATATTGTGCTTGCAATCCAGCAATCATTTCTTGACTTTGAACATCGCATAGCCGGCAATCGTATTTGGAAAGAAGAAATTCAGGCATCTACTCTTCATCTGCGCCCGCTGGAAGAAAGGAGTTATAAAATTTTGTCTGCGGATTCTGTTCCAAGATGTCTCTTTCACACCTTCTACGACTTTCGGGATTTTCATCCTGATAGAAACACTGACTTTGCAATTAGCCTTGAATCATGGGGCGAAAATTCAAGCAGAGCAACGATACGTTCGGGGGAGAAAAATGCTAAAATCAAGGATGTTTGGGGCTTTTCCGATGGCAAAAAGTTATATATGCGCATCGGCAACAGATATCACCCTCTTGAGCGAAAAGACAGCATCTTTACTTTAAATACAACCCACGCGCAAGTACAAGCAGTGATGCAAGTGGCGTGGCAGTAGCGGGTTTTTTGGGTGGAGTTATCGGAGTACTCATCTACTATTCCATTAATCCCCAGCAGAAGGAATTGATAGAATGCAAGGTTGATTTCACACATGGCGGATTAACACCTGTGAATACACAAGGCAGAAAATATCACGGACAGATTTATTTCTATTTCACTTCCTACTCAAAGCCTGGTGAAATCACGCTTTCAGTTGATGGTAAGCAATACTGTGCAATTGCAAGGGGTTCATATTATCTGTTTAGATGTGAAACAACAGCGCCACAAATTGAAATCTGCTTACAAGCTTCAAATGGAGAAACTGCTTGTCAAAAAATCAATTCTGTAATGTTGAATAGCAAGGTCTATTTGTGTAAGATAAAAGATGACAAGCCTCGCTTGGAAACACTGGGATCAGAAATCGAAAGTTCCGTTTTGAATGATATTCAGAATGGTAAGTATGAGCGTTCTTGCAAGTAAAGTGTTTTCTCAAGAAGGTCTTTCGCGCAATCTCTCCGCAATCCGCTGCATCTCCTCCTCCGGAAAATCATCTTTGTAATACAGTTTGACAAACTCAACGGTAACCTCCCGTTCTAAAAGATGCGAACGCTCCAACTTTGATTGGATAGTTTCGACCAGCATTTTAGAGTTTCATCAGGTGTGCCATTCATTGCACGAATGCTGCCAAATTGAAATGTCTTATGCGAGCCAATGAAGAATGAGAATCCGTCAAGCACCATATTCAGATAGAAAGGATATCAAGAGAACGCCTTACCGATAATTCTCTATTTATTTATAGGGCAGCCCACTTTACCAATTCTTCGAGTTGAATAAAGTCCAATGTCCGCTCGTGTGTGGCTTCTAAAACTACTTTTGGCGCTTTGCCGACCTTCCATGCTTCTACCCAGCGACTGGCGCACAGGCACCAACGGTCGCCAGGTTTTAATCCCGGAAAATTATATTCAGGATGCGGAGTGGAAAGGTCATTGCCCCGGGCAGAAGAGAATTCCAAAAATTCAGCGGTTGCAATAATGCATACCGAATGAACGCCTGCGTCATCTTCGCCCGAATTGCAACAGCCATCACGATAAAAGCCTGTTAAAGGTTTTGTGCTGCAAGCGATAAGCGGTTCACCGAAAACATTGTTAGCCATGAAAAATTTTTCGCCAAGATAAATAATAATTTCCTGCAGATAGCCGCAGATAATTCTTAAACAGCCCTATGCGTAAATGGCGGGGGAAGTCTGTATCTCTTTTTGAAAACGCAGATAGGAATCTGCATCTATTTGCGATAAAAATCAGCGTAAATCTGCGGGGAAATTATTTCCTATTCCACCACGCCCATACGATAAGCAAAGGCTGAAGAACAAGAAGACGCACCCACGTTGCCCAAAGCGGAGCACATAATTCCTCCGTGGGACAACCGCCCGTTTGGATGTGATACACATGCGCGGGAACAAACGCAATCAGCATTGCGATGATGCCAACGGCTGCAATCTTTCTCGTTTTTGAAAAGAGCAACAATGCGCCTAATAAAATCTCAGCGACACCACTTGCAGTATTTATCAAATCAGGATTCGGTAAATAAGGTGGAATCAATCCCGCATAAAATTCTGGATTACGAAAGTGGTTAACGCCCGCAAACATGTAGAATGCGGACATCACATAAAGACTGATTCGTTTGAGCATACTCGAAAATACATACAATTTAGTGTCATTGCAGTCCGCCTCAGGCGGATTCCGCAATCCCCATATCGTTGTCATTCCGGCTTTATGCCGGAATCCCATGCAAAAGGCATTATCTATAAAAAGGGGATGCCGGAATGAATCCGGCATGACACGCCCATAACTTTTCTTATTTTGCAAGCATCATGTCGCAACCCACTCAACTCAAGCGCACCCTTGGTCCGCTGATGCTTTGGGGATTGGGTGTGGGCTATGTGATTTCAGGAATGTATTTCGGCTGGAACCTCGGTTTAGCTAAAGGAGGTACACTCGGGCTTGCCATTGCGACCTTCTTCATAATGATAATGTATATCACTTTTACTTTCGGATATACCGAGCTGGCATGTGCAATTCCAAAGGCAGGCGGAGTTTTTGATTATGCAAAACGCGCATTGGGAAAACGGTGGGGATTCATCGGAGGTATGGCGCAGAATATTGAATTCATCTTTGCGCCCGCAGCGATTGCGCTCGGCATCGGTGCATATGTTCAGAATCTTGTTCCCACCATTTCGGTGTTGTGGGTAGCGATAGTTGCTTACTTAATTTTCACGGGAGTTAATATCTATGGCGTGAAAGCCGCAGCAACAGTGGAGTTGCTCATCACAGTGCTTGCCGTCACGGAGTTGCTCATTTTTGCTGGGTCCACGCTGCCACACATCGAAACAGCAAACCTTATCCGCAACGCTTTCCCAAATGGTTATGAAGGAATACTTACTTCTATTCCATTTGCGATTTGGTTTTTTCTCGCCATTGAAGGAGTGGCGAATGTTGCAGAAGAAACCATCAACCCGCAACGTAATGTGCTGCTGGGGTTCGGTTCTGCATTAGCGACACTGATAGTGTTGTGCATTTTAATTTTCATTTCATCGGTGGGTGTTGACGGTTGGGAATCTGTTGTCTATAACAATGGAGCAGAATCAGATTCTCCTTTACCGCTTGCGCTCAGCAAAATTTACGGACAGGGACATTTTCTTTATCATCTTGTAACAACTATCGGGCTTTTTGGATTAATCGCTTCTTTTCACGGAATTATCCTTGCAGGCGGCAGAGCCACTTTTGAGTTTGGAAAGTTTGGTTATGCCCCCAAAAAATTAGGAACCGTGCATCCGCGATTTCAAACTCCTGCGTATGCGTTGATTGCAAATCTTGCTATCGGAATGATTGCAGTGCTGACAGGAAAATCTTTCGAGATAATCATTATCGCGTCATTTGGCGCATTGACGCTTTATATCATTTCCATGATTTCGCTCCTCGTGTTGCGCAAACATGAGCCAAATCTTGAGCGCCCTTTCAAAGTGCCGTTCTATCCTGTATTTCCTATTGTAGCTTTAGCAATAAGCTTCTTCTCCTTAATAGCAATCACTATTTACTATCCGCTGCTCGCAGGAATTTATTTCGGGCTGCTCGTGCTTTCATTTTTGTTGTTTTATTTCTTCGTGGAAAGAAAATCATTTTCAAATAATAGCTGAGAATTCTCTGCTTCCTCTGTGCGTATTTTCCTCTCTATCCTCTGTGGTTAAATTGTATTTTGGCGGCATTATTTCAACACTATGGCTGAAAAATCGAAATCGGAAAACGCGCTCGCTTACGTAAAAAACTATCCGCAGGAAAAAGTAAAAGTTGCGGTGACTGACATTGACGGCATCCTGCGTGGAAAAGTCATGCACCGCGATAAATTTCTTTCTATCCTTGAAAAAGGATTTGGCTTCTGCGATGTCGTATTCGGCTGGGATTCTGCTGATGTCGCTTATGACAACACTACATTCACCGGCTGGCATTCAGGCTATCCTGATGCGAATGCGCAGATTGATGTTTCCACTTTCAGGAAGATGCCGTGGGATAACGACATCCCATTTTTCCTTGCTGATTTCGTGGATGAAAACGGAAAGCCTTTGCATGTCTGCCCGAGAAGTCTATTAAAAAAAATCCGGGAACAGTCAATCAAAGCAGGATTAAATCCGCAATTCTCACAGGAGTTCGAGTGGTTCAATTTTGCAGAAACACCCGATAGTTGGGCGAATAAAAATTTCATCAAACCGCAACCGCTCACACCGGGGATGTTTGGGTATTCTGTTTTAAGAAGTTCATTGAAAAGTGATTTTTTCAATGAATTATTTGACAGCTTATTGAAATTCAATGTTCCAATTGAAGGACTTCACACTGAAACAGGACCGGGCGTTTATGAAGCTGCAATTCTTTACGATGATATTTTGGAATCGGCAGACCGTGCGACACTTTTTAAAACCGGAGCAAAAGAAATCGCACAGCGATATGGCATCATGGCAAGTTTCATGGCAAAGTGGAATGAAAATCTTCCCGGATGCAGCGGCCATGTGCATCAAAGTTTGTGGGACAGAAAGAAAAATCTGTTCTACGATGCGAAAGACAAATTTCACATGAGTGAACTGATGAAGAGCTACGTTGCGGGACAATTATATTGCCTGCCGCATATCCTTCCCTTATTTGCTCCTACAATAAACAGCTACAAGCGGTTGGTAGAAGGCGCGTGGGCGCCAACAACAGTCACGTGGGGAATGGACAACCGCACGACTGCATTGCGCATTCTCACAGGCGGTGAAAAATCTGCGCGCCTTGAAACGCGCGTGGTAGGCTCCGATGTGAATCCTTATCTCGCCATGGCAGGATGCCTCGCCTCAGGATTGTATGGCATCAAAAAGAAAATGAAACTCACGCAACCTAATACCATCGGAAACGGCTATCGTGATGAAAAACATGGAACGCTGCCGCGCAATCTGTGGGATGCTACACAAGCAATGAAAAATTCCAGTGTTGCAAAAGAATTATTCGGAGAACAATTCGTAGAACACTTCACGCAAACTCGCGAATGGGAATGGCGACAATTTTCAAAAGTGGTGACGGATTGGGAATTGAAGCGGTATTTTGAGATTATTTAACTGAGAACAATTCCATCTGTTTAGGCACAGGTAAAAGTTGAAAAGTTTTGCGGTGTTCATCCATGATGCCGTGTTTGACAATCGCATCGCGGTGTACAGTTGTAGGATAGCCTTTGTTTGTTTCCCAGCCGTAGTATGGAAATTTTACGTGCAGCTTTTTCATATAATCATCCCGATACGTCTTTGCTAAAATGGAGGCTGCTGCTATGCTTTGAAATTTCGCATCACCCTTCACAATGCACGTATGCGAAATTTTTGGGTAAGGCTTAAAGCGATTACCGTCAATGAGCAGCGACTCAGGAACGACCTTCAGTTTTGCGATTGCGCGATGCATCGCAAGAAATGAAGCATTGAGAATATTGATGCGGTCAATCTCTTTGCTGCTTACTGAAGCCACCGCCCAACTCAATGCTTTTTCTTCAATCATTTCTCGCAATTCCTCTCTTTCAGTTGCGCTCAGTTGTTTTGAATCATGCAGAAAGCTGTCATTAAATCCTTTTGGCAAAATCACTGCGCCTGCAAACACAGGTCCCGCAAGACAACCTCGCCCTGCTTCGTCACAGCCTGCTTCGATTTTTGTTTTGTCGAAATATTTTTTGAGCATATACCTTGAAATTCCAAATCACTAAATACAATCATCAAATCAAAATGAACCATTGAAATTTGATGTTTGAAATTTGGTTATTCCGCAGTGTTAAATAACCTATTTTAGCGCGATTTTTAAAACAGAGTATTCCACATTGGCTTACATTCTCGAAGCGAAAAATCTTACGAAGCAATACGGCAGCCTGAAGGCGCTCACCAACTTCAATTTAAAAATTGAGCCGGGAAGCATCTATGGATTATTAGGACCGAACGGCAGCGGCAAAACAACCTGCCTCAGTATTTTGCTCGATGTCATCAAAGCAGACAACGGCAGATATGAATGGTTTGGCACAGGACCTTCGCACAACACGCGCAGGCGCAGAATTGGCGCGCTGATTGAAACACCGAATTTTTATCCGTATTTGTCTGGCTTGCAAAACCTTGAGGTGGTAGCGACCATCAAAAACAGGCACGAGAAAAACACGCTTACCGCGTTGCAGGCAACAGGATTGATGAATCGCAGGAATTCAAAATTCAGCACGTATTCGCTCGGCATGAAGCAGCGGCTGGCGATTGCATCTGCATTAATTAATAAGCCGGAAGTACTCGTGTTAGACGAGCCGACAAACGGACTTGACCCGCAGGGCATCGCTGAAATTCGCGAGTTGATTTTAGAAATTGCCAAAGAAGGGAAAACAATTTTGCTTGCCAGTCATTTGCTTGATGAGGTGGAAAAAGTATGCACGCATGTTGCGATTATGAAATCGGGCGAATTGCTCGCGTCAGGAAAAGTGGCAGATGTGCTGGGGCAGGGAAACCAGGTGGAAATTGCAGCAGAAAATTTAGAAACACTCGCTGCGATTGCGAAAGAACTGAGCGGGCTGACTTCGCTTGAAAAAAAACAGGAAACGCTCTTATTAAAATTCAACGAGCCGATGAATACAGCCGCGCTGAATAAATATTTTTTTGAAAAAGGAATTACGCTCACGCAACTCAATATGAGACGCAAAACCTTAGAAAGTCAATATCTCGAACTCACTTCCGCCCATGCTTAGATTGCTGCGCATCGAATTTTTAAAAGTAAAAACCTATAAAACCTTCTGGGCTTTTCTGGGAATTTATGCGCTGCTCATCCTGCTGTTTTCAGGAGCGGCAAATAAAATGAATCCCGCAGCCAACCCCGCATTTTCACTTTTTAGTTTTCCTGAAGTGTGGCATAATCTCGCTTACATGGCGAGCTATCTCAATATCCTGTTGGGTATTCTCGTCATCCTGCTTATCAGTAATGAATTTACTTTTAAAACATTCAGACAAAATGTGGTTGACGGATTATCGCGCGATGAAGCGGTGACGGCAAAATTTCTGTTTATCAAAGCGATTGCCCTTGGCTGCATTCTCTTCTTATTTATTTACGGACTTATTCGCGGGCTTACAGCGGGCGGTTTTGATTTCATTGGGCAGATATTTGAACAGGTTCATTTCCTGCTGCGCCTCTTTGTGCAGATAGCAGGCTACATGGGCATTGCGGCTGTGCTGGCTTTTCTCATCAGGCGGGCAGCGCTCGCTATTGTTGCTTATCTGATTTACGTAATTGCGCTGGAGCGGCTGTTGCGTTTTCGCATCCCTGATGAAATTGAGCGGTATCTACCCATGCACGTTTTAGATGCGTTAGTGCCAAGCAAATTTGAAATTCCGATTCCCGGCTTCACGGAGGCAGAGCCGCTTTCAACCACAATTGTTGTGTTGCTTGCTATCGGCTATTTTCTGCTATGCCTCACATTTTCGCGTCTGCTTATGCAGCGCAGCGCGTTGTAAACTCAGTGCAACTTTGTTACTGATACGATAATTCCGTCTTCATCGGAATAGACGAACTCGCCCGGAGTAAATGTTACTCCTGCAAAATTTACAGGCGCGTTGATTTCTCCTACACCACCCTTTTTGCTTTTTATCGGGATAGTGTTCAGCGCTTTCACCCCGATTGGCATTGCATTGATTTCAGCAGAATCGCGGATGCAGCCGTTGATAATAACGCCTGCCCACTCATTGTCCTGCGCCATTTTGCCGAGCAAATCACCCATCAATGCGCAGCGTAGCGAGCCGCCACCGTCCACTACCAGCACTTTTTCTTTTCCGTTTTTTCCAAGCATTTCTTTTACACGTACATTGTCTTCAAATACCTTCACAGTGACGATTTCTCCGGCAAAAGATTTCTTTGCGCCAAACGATTTTAAAAGCGGTTGAGCGATTGCTACTTTCCCTTCGTTGGAATCGCAGAGTTCGGCTGTTTTAAAAGTCATGGGTAATAATTTTGGATGCCCGAAAATACAACTGACATCACTTTTCAACAAATCGCATTAACACAACTTAACGATAGCCACCTGTACAAAGAGATTACTTTTAACCATCCTATAGGGATTCCATCGCTTAAAGAGAGGGAATCCCTCAATGCCACCACTTGTCTATTCTGAAAAAACTCGCGGGGCAAACCGCTATCTACGGACTGCCGACCATCATCGGACGGCTGCTGAACTATCTGCTTGTTCCGCTTTATACGATTGATAATTTTTCACGCGCTGAGTATGGCACGGTGAATGAGTTGTATGCCTATGTTTCTTTCCTCAACATCATCCTCACCTATGGAATGGAAACGGCATTGTTCAATTTCTCGGTAAAATCACAGAACAAGGAAAAAGTTTACGGCACTATCCTTTCCATGATTTCCGCAACATCATTGCTATGCATCGGAGTCTTTTTTCTTTTTGCCCAACCGCTCGCAGACCTCATCCGCTATCCTGAGCATCCCGAATACATTGTTTGGTTTGGATTAATTCTTGGTTTTGACGCGATAGGCGCAATCGCATTTGCAAAACTGCGGGAGGAGAATAAAGCCAAAACATTTGCAGCAATTAAAATGCTGAACATCTTCACGAATATTTTCTTCAACGTGTTCTTCCTGTTGTTTTGCAAATCGGTTTTTCAAAATCCGGATAGCCCATTTTATGGTTTTGTTGAAAAAATATATTCGCCTGACATCGGTGTCGGCTATGTATTTATCTCAAACCTGATTGCAACCTGTGTGACGTTGCTGGCTCTTGCTCCCTCTTTCCTCAAAATAAAATGGGGATTTGATTTTGCGTTTGTGAAAGAGATGTTGCCGTATTCGTTGCCGCTTTTGGTGGCGGGGCTTGCAGGCATGACCAACGAAACGCTCGACCGCATTTTCCTGAAATATCTTTTACCCGAAAACATTGCGCTCGCGCAAGTGGGCGTGTATGGCGCGTGTTACAAGCTCTCGCTGATAATGACCATTTTCATTCAGGCATTTCGGTTTGCAGCCGAGCCGTTTTTTTTCGCACAGTCCGCTGAAAAAGATGCGCGCGCTATTTACGCCCGCATCATGAATTATTTTGTCATCGTGTGCATGGGCATCTTCCTGTTCACGATGCTCAACCTGCACTGGATAAAATATTTCATCGGAAAAAATTTCTGGGAAGGGCTGGGCATCGTGCCGATTCTGCTGCTTGCAAATTTTTGTCTTGGCGTGTATTTCAATCTCTCGGTGTGGTATAAGCTTACGAACAAAACAAGGTTTGGAGCATTCATCTCAATAGTGGGCGCAGTAGTCACCGTTATTTTAAATGTGCTTTTAATTCCTTTGATGGGCTTCATGGGTTCCGCCTGGGCAACTTTGATTTGCTACACGCTGATGATGGTGCTCTCTTATGTATTTGGTCAGCGGTATTATCGTGTGCCCTACCGATTGAAGCGCATCAGCCTGTATATCGGGTTTGCCTTGTTGCTTTATATTATCAGCGCATATATGCAAGCAACTTTCGGTTTAGCGGGCAGCACATTAACGGGGACGAGTTTGTTTTTTCTGCTGCTGTATGGCGCGGTAGTGTGGAAGATGGAACCCCAAAAGACATGATACAGACTGTTATCTTTGCCGCCATGCGTATAAAAATTATTAATCGTTCAAATAACCCTGTGCCGGAATACAAAACCGGGCATTCGGCTGGCGTTGATTTGATGGCTTTTTTACCCAATGGGGAAATTGTTTTGAAGCCGCTTGAAAGAAAACTGATTCCCACCGGATTGTTTCTTGAATTGCCTGAAGGTTACGAAGCGCAGGTACGTCCGCGCAGCGGGTTAGCTTTTAAAAACGGAGTTACCGTGCTCAATTCGCCCGGCACGATTGATGCGGACTATCGCGGAGAGGTAGGCGTGATTCTGATTAATCTTTCACAAGAAAATTTCACTGTTCGTTCTGGCGATCGCGTGGCGCAAATGATTATCGCGAAATATGAAAAAGCTGCGTTTGTGGAATCTATTGAGTTAGCAGAAACAGAAAGAGGCGCAGGCGGATTCGGACACACCGGAGTAAGGTAATAAGATGATTTGATGATTCGGTAATTTGAAAATGAAAAAAATTTATATCACAACACACCTCCCCCAACCCTCAATACACAAGCAATGAAGATTATCGTTCCAATGGCAGGTATGGGCAAACGGATGCGCCCGCATACCCTCACGATTCCCAAGCCGCTGATTCCGGTTGCGGGAAAACCAATCGTGCAACATCTCGTGGAAGACATCAGCCGCATGAGCGGAGAAAAGGTAGATGAAATTGCCTACGTGATTGGCGACTTCGGAGCGGAAGTGGAAAAGCAGTTGGTGAAAATTGCGGAAGACCTTGGCGCAAAAGGCACGATTCACTATCAGGATGAACCACTCGGAACTGCGCATGCGATTCTCTGCGCTGCAAGCGCATTGAAGGGCAACCTGATTGTTGCATTTGCTGACACGTTGTTCCGCGCTAACTTTAAAGTAGATGCAAAAGAAGAAGGTGTGATTTGGGTGCATAAAGTAGAAAACCCTTCATCGTTTGGCGTGGTAAAACTGACGAAAGATGGAGTTATCACTGAATTTGTCGAGAAGCCGCAGCATTTTGTTTCCGACCTCGCCATTATCGGCATCTATTATTTTAAGGATGGAGAAAATTTGCACAAAGAATTGCAATTCCTGATTGATAATAATGTGAAAGATAAAGGCGAGTATCAGTTGACAAGCGCGTTAGAGAACATGAAGAACAAGGGAATGAAAATCAAAGCGGGCGAAGTGCTGGAGTGGTTTGATTGCGGAAACAAAGACGCAACGGTTTATACCAACCAGCGTGTGCTTGAAATGGGAAAGCACCTGCATAGCAAAACCGATGAAGTAGTATTGAAAGATGCGCTTGTGATTGAGCCGTGCTACGTTGGTCGAAATGTACACATCACCCAGTCGGTCATTGGACCGCATGTGTCAATTGGCGACAATTCCATCGTGCGCAATTCCGTTATTACGAATAGTATTATCCAGAATCACACACAAATTGAAGGCAAAGTGATTGCGAACTCAATGGTAGGCAATCATGTTCACCTGAAAGCAAAGCCCGAAGATGTGAGCATTGGTGATTACACAACAATGCAATGAAGAAAACAAACTCTCTCTCTCTTGTACCCCTGCTGACAGCATTTTTTATTCTGTTTGGTTGCAGCTCCGGGAAAGAAGTCGCTACTGCGCAAAAATCGCAGGCGCAAACCGTTACCGCTGATTTAGCTCCCGAAAATCAGGCAGCGCAGGAAGCATACATTGACGGTATCAAAGCCAAAATGCTTGAAGACCACGAGGAAGCAGTCAAGCAATTTCAAAAATCGCTGAAGCTCGACCCGCAGAATCATGGCGCGTATTATGAATTAGCATTCATCTTTTTTCGCATGGGCGATTTCGACCAGTCGCTCAGAAATATCAAAGAGGCTGTGCGCCTTGACCCCGCGAACAAGTGGTATTCTTTACTCTATGCAGAGGTATTGTCTTACAAAGGACAATTCATGGAAGCAGCAGGGGTGTATGAAAGACTGCTGAAGCAAAGTCCGAATGAACTGGAGTTGTATTTCGATTGGGCATTCATGCTTGTGAAAGCGGAAAAATTAGAAGAAGCAGTGAAAGTGTATGACCAGTATGAAAGTAAGTTCGGGCTGGATCCGGAAGTGATTGCGCAAAAGCAACGGTTATATGTCCGCATGGGGAAAATTGATAAGGCGGCAAGCGAAGTAAGAAAACTGATTAACAGCGACCCTTCCGAGCCAAGTTACTACAAGATGCTTGCCGACCTCTATGAGGCAAATGACATGAAGGATAAAGCGGCAAAAGTTTATGAGGAGTTGTTGCAAATTGACAAAGACAATCCGAATGCGATGCTCTACTTCGCTGACATGTATCGCATGAAAGGGCAGAATGATTTGGCAATGGAGTATTTGAAAAAGGCATTCTCTAATCCGCAATTAAGTATTGATGCGAAAGTGCGCATCTTGTTTCCTTATCTGCAACAATTAATGTCAGGGCAACAGGAAAAGAGAGAAGAAGCATTCATGCTTGCGCAACTGCTTATTGAAACGCATCCGGGCGAAGCGAAAGCGCACGCTATTTATGGCGACATGCTTTATCAGGATAAGCAGATGGAGGACGCGCTCGCGCAATACGAGCAGGCGTTGGAAATTGACAGCAGCGTGTTTGAAGTGTGGCAGCAGCTTTTTTTCATCCACAACGAATTGCGTCAGTATGAAGAATTGGAGAAGACAACCGCTTCTGCGCTTGAATTATTTCCCAGCCAGCCGTTGGTCTATTTCTTTAACGGCATCTCGAAAAACCAGTTAAAGAAATATAAAGATGCGGTAGAGATTCTCAGTCTTGGCGAAGCATTGGTGGTTGAAAACCCGCTGTTGAAATCGCAAATGCTATCGAGCCTTGGAGAAGCATACAACTATCTGGAAGATTACGCCAACTCTGACAGTTCGTTTGAAAAAGCATTGCTGTTTGATGGTGACAATTCTTACACGCTGAATAATTACGCTTATTATTTATCGCTACGCTCGGCAAATCTCGAACGCGCAAAAGAGATGTCGTTTAAATCCATTCAGTTGGTGCCGGGAAATGCTTCATTTGAAGACACCTACGCATGGATTCTCTATAAAATGGAAGACTATAAAGGCGCGCGCGAGTGGATTGAAAAAGCGATTGAAAACACAGACGAGGAAAGCCCGGTGCTGCTTGAACACTATGGCGACATTCTTTTCAAATTAGGCGAAGTGGACAAAGCAGTGAGCTATTGGCAAAAGGCAAAGTCGCTCGGCTCAGAGTCGGAGCTTATCGGGAAGAAGATTGCCGATAAGAAGATGTACGAATAACTTTGTGCAATCGGGGTTGCGGAAAGTTTTTTGTTTCCTATTATATTTTCACAAAACAAGCAAGTCATGATATTACAAGTAAAACTCCCGACCATTTCCGACCTTACTGAAGATGAAATAAAAATCATCCTTGCAGGTGAATTGTATGAGCGAGGAAAGCTAAGTCTTGGACAGGCTTCTGATTTAGCGGGTTTAAGCAAACGCTCATTCATTGAAATTATGGGAAAGTACGGGTTCTCTATTTTCAGCAAATCAGTTGACGACCTTTTATCCGATGTAGAAAATGCCTGAAATTATTATTTCAGACACAAGCTGCCTTGTCTTGCTGAATAAAATCAGTCAAATAGATTTACTCAGGCTCTGCTATCAAACTGTTTACATTACACCCGATATTCTTCAGGAATATGGCAACCCTGTGCCGGACTGGATTATCGTTGAAGAACCTAAAGATGTTTTTCTTCAAAAAACGCTGGAACAAGTTTTAGATAAGGGAGAAGCAAGTGCGCTCACGCTGGCTATTGAGAAACAACACGCAACCATCATCCTTGATGATTTACGCGCCAGAAAAGTCGCAAAATCATTGAATCTGAAAATTACAGGAACGCTCGGAGTTTTAGTGAAAGCAAAGCAAGACAGAATAATTGCTAAGGTAAAACCGTTGGTAAACGAACTTCAGAAAACTGATTTCAGAGTTTCTCCTAACATCATCCAAGAAATACTTAAAGTTTGTGGAGAGTAAGCATCCTGCATTTCACCCACTTTGGATCGCCTTATTTTTTTATATCACCCTCCTTTCCCTTTCTTCCTGCAAATCATCAAAAGAGATTTCCGGCAGCAGAAGCAAAAAAAATCCTGCTGACTCGCTGCTTGTTACGTTGGGAAATAGTCGCATTCAATATGAATGGTTTTCCGCAAAAGCGCGGGTGAGTTATGAAGACAATTCCACCTCAAAAAGTTTTACTGCCGCAATCCGCATGCGCAAAGACAGCGTCATTTGGATTTCCGTCACTTCAATGCTGGGCGTTGAAGTTGCGCGATTGCTGATTCACAACGATTCCGTTTTTCTGCTTGACCGGCTCAATAAAATCTATCGCCACGAGCCGTTGTCGCTGCTGGAGCAATATTTTTCTTTTCCGCTGAAAATTGATTTGCTGCAAAAGATGCTTGTCGGCAACGCCCTTTTTATCGCGCCTGAACAAGCCAAAATCAAGCAGGAGAAAAATAAATACACAGTCGCTTCCGAAAATGAACAATATAAATACACGCTCAGTTTTGACAGCGACAATCTGGCAATATCCACAGAACATCTCACTGATATACAATCCGGGAGAAGCATTTTGTTAGTATTTGACGAATATAAATCTGAAGAGGAGCGGCTATTTTCATACGCAAGAACAATCAGCGTTAAAGCAGATGAACCTATTGAGTTATCGCTCAAGTTTTCAAAAGTTAAGTGGGATGAGCCGCTTACGTTTCCCTTTCAGGTCAGCGAAAAATATGAGTGAGGAAGTCCAGCGGATGAAAGTCAACATTCAACAGTCCACAGACGACAGTAAAACAACTTTCAATCATTGCAATAATGTCCGGACTCTCTCTCCAAATGGAGAGGGGCGGGGTGAGGCAATCATACGCAGCAGCACTCCGTTTATAATTATTCTTCTCGCTCTATTTATTTTCTTTCCTTCCTACTCCCAAGACCGCGAAAAATTAGAAAAGGAACGCAAAAAACTCGAGCAAGAAATTGAGTACACAAAAAAGCTGCTGAAAGAGACCAGTGAGAACAAACAACTTACACTCAATCAACTGCAAACGCTGCGTCAGCAAATTCAACTGCGTGAAAAAGTGATCGGCAACATCAACAAAGAGATGTCGGTGATTGACGAACAGTTGGATGAGACGAGCGCCATTATCGTTGCGCTGGAAGAAGATTTAGTGGAACTGAAAAAAGAATATGCGGGCATGTTGTACAATATGTACAAAAACCGCTCTGCGCTCAACCAGTTGATTTTCATTTTCAATGCAGAAAGTTTTAATGACGCATTTGCGCGCGTTCGCTACCTGCAACAGTTTGGTGAGTTTCGCAAAAAGCAGGCAGAAGTGATTGAAGAAACCAAACTATCGCTTGAGCGCAAGCGGCAGGAACAAATGGGAAGAAAAACCGACAAGCAAAAACTGCTGGAAACCGAGCAGAGCCAGCGAAAAAAATTAGATGAAGAAAAGGAGGAAACCGATAAAATTATTACTCAGTTAAAAAAGCAAGAGAAGCATCTGGGTGACGACATCGAGAAAAAAAGGCAAGCTGCGGATAACCTCAGCAAAAAGATTGAAGAAATTATTAAGCGTGAAATTGAAGCGGCAAAGAAGAGAGCCGAAGCAGAAGCTGCAAAAACAAAAACTACCTCAACAAAAACCAACGTGCTTTCTGCCACGCCTGAAGCGGCAAAACTCTCGGCAGGTTTCGCCAGCAATCAAGGCAGATTGCCATGGCCCGTTGAGAAAGGCGTTATCTGCGAATCTTTTGGCGAGCACGCGCATCCGGTATTGAAATCCATCAAAATCGTAAATAATGGCGTGGATGTTTGCACCAACACAAACGCGCAGGCGCGCTCGCTGTTTCAGGGCACTGTTATTACGGTGATGTATAATCCCGGATTTCAACGCGCGGTAATGCTGCGCCACGGAGAATATTTTACGGTGTATTCAAATCTAAAAGAAGTGTTTGTGAGTACAGGTGATGAGGTAACCGTGAAGCAGCCGCTCGGCTTGGTTTATACCGATGAAAAGGCGGGCGAATCAAAAGTGCATCTCGAACTCTGGAAGGGAACGCAGAAACTCAATCCCGCTTTGTGGATATATCCCAACAATCAGTAGTTGAAAGTGCTGCATCAATAAAAAGGGGTAACTAATGCGCATACCTCCAGAAAAAATCGAGATACCGGAAGAAAAGATTACCGATTACCTGCTTGTGCAGAAAGCAAAGAATGATAAGTTGGCATTTCTTTTCAAACTTGGTTATTCAACGGAGAACGCGCAAGAATCGGCACAAGACATAAAATACATTGCAACAAATTATGAAGCGCTGTTGCAGCAAAAAACACAGTTCGGAGAAGTGTATGAAGTGAAAGGCAAGTTGAAAAGTGCAGAGGTAATTACTATTTGGTTGCTGCGTACAGACGCGGATAAATTTAGGTTCATTACATTATTTCTGCAGTAATTTTAATTTTGAAATGAACATGGAAACACCATTCAAACTTTATACGCAGATTCAGTTGGCAAAACCGTTGCCTGAGTTTCGTTTTGAAGCGGGAGATGTCGCCACGATTGTAGAAGTAATGAAAGACAACAGGAATAGCACGGGCTACATGCTTGAGTTTTTCGACCAGCACGGACATACGCTGAAAGTAGTTGCCGTTTCGGAAGATTATATTGCCTTGCCTCCCGAACACGCCATCGTAAACTATCGCCCGTATCGCGCTGCTTAAATTACATTCCGGCATTTTTACTATATCCCAACAATCAGTAACTTTGAGTTTATAATTACGACAACATGTTTGGTTTAGGCACTCCTGAAATTATCCTCATAGTACTGGCAATCCTGCTTCTTTTCGGTGGAAAGAAAATTCCCGAACTGATGCGCGGTATAGGAAAAGGCATCCGCGAATTCAACGCAGCCAAATCGAACATCGAAACTGAGATTAAAGAAGGGATAAAAGAGGAGGATAGAAAGGAAAAGGCAAAGATTGACGAAAAGTAAGCATCCTGATTCTTCTTGCCTGTAAATTCCAACAACATCACTCCGCATTTAACGCTCGATTTCATCCGTCAGCCGCTTTCCCTATTACAAAGAGAACTGGCTGTCGGAAACTTCACCTGTAAGCAAGCCGTTGAATTTTTTCTTAAACGAATTGAGGAGCAGAAACACCTCAACGCTTTCCTTGAAGTGTTTGCAGATGAAGCGCTGGAGAAAGCAACTGCGCTTGATAAAAAAATCAAGTCGGGAAATGCAGGAAAGCTGCATGGGCTTGTTGTAGGAATAAAAGACAACATCTGCTACAAAGGACACAAGGCTTCGGCTGCCTCAAAAATTCTTAAAAACTTCACCTCGCTTTACAATGCAACGGCAGTTGAAAGAATCCTGGCTGAAGATGCCATCATCATTGGCAGGTTGAATTGTGATGAATTCGGTATGGGTTCATCAAATGAAAATTCTGCTTATGGCGCGGTATTAAATTATCTCGACAACACAAAAGTTGCCGGTGGCTCATCAGGCGGGAGCGCGGCTGCCGTGCAAGCGGGATTATGTCATGCCGCGCTTGGCTCCGACACGGGTGGCTCTGTGCGCATGCCCGCATCTTTTTGCGGAATAGTCGGGATGAAGCCTACCTATGGAAGAATATCACGGCACGGGCTGATTGCTTATGCTTCTTCATTTGACCAAATCGGCACACTGACAAACTCCGTGGAGGATGCAGCGCTCCTGCTCGAAGTGATGGCGGGAGCGGACAACTATGACAGCACCGCTTCAAAAAATGAAAATCTTTCTTTCTATTCTGCAATACCGTTAGTCTCAGACTCCCCTCTCCTTTGGAGAGGGGGTGGGGGTGAGGCATCTATTTCTGAAAAGAAATATTCCATTGCCTTTATCAAACAAACACTCGAACATCCCGGACTTGATCCTGAAATAAAATCAAGAACGGAATCTATTTTAGATAGGCTGAAGCAGGAAGGCTATGAAATTGCGGAGGTAGAACTTCCGCTGCTGGAATACATCGTTCCTGCCTACTACATCATGACCACAGCTGAGGCATCAAGCAATCTTTCGCGCTATGACGGTGTGCGCTATGGACATCGCAGCGCATTGGCTACCGATGTAGAATCACTCTATAAAAAATCGCGCTCCGAAGGTTTTGGAAAAGAAGTGCAGCGCAGAATCATGCTCGGCACATTCGTATTGAGCGCAGGCTACCAAGATGCTTACTACACGCAGGCGCAGCGCGTGAGGCGTATGTTGAAAGAAGCAACAGAAACCATTTTCAGCCGCTACGATTTTATTCTGCTGCCCACCACGCCCTGCACCGCATTTACATTAGGCGAAAAGACAAAGAATCCCGTGGAGATGTATCTCGCAGATATTTATACCGTGCAGGCAAACCTTGCGGGAATACCCTCCATCTCGCTGCCTCTTGGAAAACACACGAACGGAATGCCTTTTGGAGTGCAAGTGATGGCGGGAAGATTTGAGGAGCAGAAGATGATGGGGTTTGCCAGGGAATTAACACAAGGCATGACTGGCTGGTAATGGATTCCACAAAACTTCTTTCGAGTTCGCTACAAGTGCGAATGATAAAGAAACGAAACACGTATGCGCCACAACTATCACAAAAAATATTTTCATTGCCTTGTGAACGAAACACTTTCATTTGAGCGTTAAGAAAAAGGTGGCGCATTTTTTTTATTTTCAGGCATTCAGGCGTAACTTGAATGGATGTTTTAACGTAAATTGAAGTTCCTGACAGAACTTTTCAGATAATACCCATTTCATCACCCCTCGAAACCACTTTGAACGCATGCGTTTATTTACTCCATGTTTGAACCTGCTGCTCGCAGTTGTCTGTTCTTTTTCTGCGTTTGCGCAGAGCGGCAAGCAATTCACCACAGAAGAAGCAGCCATCATCGCTAACCTCGACAGCCTCACGGGCAAAATGTTTGAAGGACGATTCCAAATTCCGCTGCATGAAACTGCGGATACCGTTGCTATTGCAAAAGAAAGCCTGCTCTTTAATGACTCGCTCATCCGCAAAAATATTTTATCCATTCAGTCGGAAATTCCGCTTGCCTTCAATGACCGCGTGAAGCGCTACATTGAAGTGTATGGCTATGAAAAGCGCGAGAAAACGGAAATTATGCTTGGCTTGTCAGAAATGTATTTCCCGATTTTTGAAGAAGAACTTGACAGGCGCAATCTGCCGCATCATTTGAAATATCTCGCTGTGGTGGAATCAGCGCTAAACGCCAATGCGGTATCACGTGCTGGCGCTACGGGTTTGTGGCAGTTAATGTATTCCACTGCGCGGATGCTGGGCGTGAACATCAACAGCTATGAGGATGAACGCAGGGACCCTTATCGCTCCACTACTGCCGCGCTCGATTATCTTGAAAAAATGCATGGCATCTATGGCGACTGGCTGCTTGCTATTGCGGCATACAATTGCGGTCCGGGCAATGTAAACAAAGGAATCGCGCGCGCGGGCGGTGAGAGAAATTTCTGGAAGATGCAGCATTTTCTGCCCGCTGAAACGCGCGGCTACGTGCCTGCTTTTCTTGGCGCGATGTATGTTTTCATGCACTACAAAGATTTTGCGCTGCGCCCGATTATGCCGAAATACATTTGCCACCCTACTGATACAGTAATGGTATATAAAAAAGCGGGGCTTTCGCACATCGCAACTAACATCGGCATGGAGGTGACTGAGCTTGAATTTTTGAATCCTTCGCTGAAGAAAAATATTGTTCCTGTTACCGCTTCGGGCTATGCGCTGAAGCTGCCGGTAAGCAAAATCGCAACGTATGTGGCGATGGAAGATTCGATTTTCAAAAACATGCCCGACCCCGAACAGGAACTGCTTGCCCGTTCGCAGGTAACTGCGCAACTAAATACGATTACATCGGGCGCTAACGGCAAGTCGAAATTGTATTATACCGTAAAGACAGGCGATAATTTGGGATATATTTCAGATTGGTATGATTGCACCGTCCAGCAAATTCGCAACTGGAACGGCATGAACGGCAATACGATTCGCGTGGGACAAAAACTTTCGATTTATGTTCCGAAAGAAAAGCACGACCACTACTCTGATGTGAACAGCATGTCGCTGAAAGAGAAGCAGGAATGGAAAGCGAGTGGAGGCACGGTGAACATCAAGCGTGATGACAGTTGCAACTGCGTGTATTACAAAGTGCGCACGGGCGACACACTGTGGGATATTTCACAACGCTACCGCGTAAACGTGGATGATATCAAAAAGGAAAACAACATTTCCGCCAATGAGCTGAAGCCCGGAATGGTGCTGAAGATTGGTCTTTGATGCAATGCCGGACTCGTTCCGGCATCCCCCTTCAACTTTTACTTTGATACTCCTTTGTATTTCCCATGAGTAATCGGGGGAAAAGCCACGCTCTTTGCAATTTGTCATGCGCCCGATTCCTCGCTCGCAATGACGACAACACGCGAAAAATCTATCTTTACCGTTACTCCCTCCATGCGGTTGCAACTATCCCTCTATTGTTTCATCCTCTTATTTTTTTCACAACCGGTTGCTGCGCAAACCATCGAAGTAAAAGACGGGCTGGGCAATAAGGCGTTTTTTTTTGAAAATGATTTTTTGAAAGAAGCAGGCACGGGCAAAACGCTCTATACTATTAAAGGCAACATCATTTTTAAAGGCGCGTCTGACAAGCAGCAAGATATTGAACTGTTGGTGAAGGCTGAAAATCTTTTCTCAAAGAAAAAAGAGGGACAGGTGCTGAACGCTTCACAGCGGGAAGAATTATTCAGTGTGCGCGATGGCGCATTTTTCTATCGCAAAAACAGCACTTACGCTGCCAGTTACCAGATGGCGCATTACAAGAAAGAAACTGAAAGCATTGATTTGTATTTAAAAAATTCCGACACGCTTGTATGCAGGATTGCAGCGCACGATGTTTCAACAGGAAAACTCGCTGCGGTGTTTTATTATTATGTACAAAAGTTTGAGTGGGAAAAAGAGTTTGAACAAAAAGCTGCAATAGAAATGCAGCCAGCGATAACAAATTCAACAAATCAAATTTCCTCTGTTAAAAACACATCGGGCACTATCCGCAAGTTATGGAACACCGGCTTGGATGAATTTGAATGGGATGGCGAAGTGCTAAAACGGAGATGGAATTCTTTCGACTATGAAGAATGGACGTTTGATGGCGTAACGCTGAAACGCCTGTGGTATCCCGGGCAGGAAGAAATGGAGTGGGACGGAGAAATTTTAAGACGCAAATGGTTTTCCTCAGAGGACGAATTTGAATGGGATGGCTCGATTTTGCGGAGAAGATATGGTCCCGCTTCGGAAGGCTACGTAATTCAGGGCAACATTGTGAAACCCGCGTTTGGCAGCGCTCTGGAACGAGAATGGGAAATTGACGGCACGATTCCAATTCCGCTGATTGCGCTGGTTGTGTTTGGCTTGCTGCGGAAATAGTTTTTTAAAAAACATTTCCGAAATTTGATTGCAAACAAACCTTAAAATGAATAAACTCTTTTTACTCCTCGCTATTTCCTCCATCGTATTCGCAGGTTGCGGACAAACCGCAAAAACGGATAACGCGGGGAAAGAGGAAAAAACAAAAATTGCTCTCACGGTTGAACAACTCGATGTGAAGGTTGACCCTGTTTGCCAGATGACGAAGTTTGAAGTTGCCGACACAATGACTTACAATGGCAAGTTATATGGCTTCTGCAATCCCGGATGTAAAGATGAATTCAAAGCAGAGCCGGAAAAGTTTTTGTCTGCATTGCCGAAAGAGTAACCTGCAAGTTTCATAAGCCCGACACTCGCTTCAGTATTTCATTCAACTCGCTTATCATCATCGCAGTCGCGCCCCAAACGGTTCGTCCCTGAATGTCGTAGTAAGGCGCATCAATAGCGATGTCGGAGCGCACTTGTATTTTTTTTATTCCCGCTGATTTTTCATCAAGCAATTCATGGAGCGTGGGTTCGATGATTCCCGCTACTTCATTTGCTTCAAGCACAAAATCAGGACGTTGTTGCGAGAATCCAACAACAGGCGTGATTAAAAAATTACTCGGTGGAATATAGAGTTCGGTAAGTTGTCCGATAACCTGAACTGATTTTCTGCTTGCTCCCACTTCTTCTTCTGCTTCGCGCAACGCTGTTTCAATCATTGTTGCATCCGCATCTTCTTTCGCTCCTCCGGGAAATGCAACCTGCCCGCTATGCACACCTTCATAGTGCGGGCGTTGAATCAGCACAGTGTGAATAGTTGTTTGAACGGGATAAAATAAAATCAGCACTCCGCCTTTTTTCGCGTTTGCGAAATAATGCTCCCATTGCGCATGGGGGAGGCGATGCTCGGGTGCCATCTTCTCTTGGGCAACATGCCCGGGAAGATATTGAATCTGTTCGCTCAACTTCGCTGCAAAATCAATAATCATACAGGGCTATCAACTCGTTCATGAAAGTCTTTTTTCAATACTTTCATCAAATCTTTTGTAATGAATGGGTTAGATGCAATGATTTCTTTTCCGAATAAATAATTCTCACCTCCGGTGAAATCAATCACAGAGCCTCCTGCTTCTTTTACAATCACTGCGCCTCCGGCAACATCCCAGGGGTTGAGGCTGTATTCAAAGAAACCGTCAAATCTTCCACAGGCGACATACGCTAAATCAACGGCTGCCGAACCGAGCCTGCGGATACCGCGTGAGTTTTGCATCAGATAGGTGAATGATTTCAGATACTTGCCCATGCTCGTGAAATCATAATAAGGAAAGCCCGTTGCCAGCAGGCTTTGACTCAGCAGTTTTCTTTGCGAAACATGAATCCTGTTTTTATTCAAAAATGCGCCTCCGTTTTCCCAAGCGTAAAACAATTCATCGTCATTGATTTCATAGATGATTCCCAACACGAGTTTGTCGTCTCTTTTCAAACCAACGCTGATGGAAAAACAGGGAATACCGTACAGAAAATTCGTAGTGCCATCGAGCGGGTCAATAATCCACTGCCATGTTTTGCCTTCCGTGTTGGGCGTATCTTCTTCTGTAAGAAAGCCCGCATCGGGCAAGAGTTTGCCAAGTTCTGCTACTAATTGTTTTTCCGCTTCACGGTCAACATAACTCACTAAACTGTTAATGTCTTTTTCTTCAATCGTGATTTCATGCAGGCGCTGTGATTGCTCGCGGATAAATTTTCCGGTTTCAAGAATAATCGGGTTCGCTTTTTCGCAGAGAGATTCAAGTTGCAATTGCTGAAGGATTTGAAAAGCAAGATAGCAGTTTTAATTACTGCCATTGTTCGTCATACTGAGCGGAGTTATACGCAGCGAAGAATCTCCAACCATTTTGAATGTAGAGATGCTTCGTTGCACTCAGCATGACGAGCGTGGTTTTACTTTCTTACAATCAGCACCGGAATTTTCACATTGTGGCGTACTGATTCCACCGTGGTTCCGAACAGAATATCTTTCAGCACACGATGACCGTGCGCGCCCATCACAAGCAGGTCAGCATTGTATTCATTCACAAGTTCAGGAATCGCTTTTTTAGGACTTCCAAAACCAAGTTTAAACGAGGCATTAAAACCATTCTCACGCAACTGCTTTTGATATTCATTCAGATTCAATGCATCGCTTTCAGTTTCATGGTCGCCAATTTCGCTGCCCATCACAGTGGCTCCCGCTGTTTCGACAATATGAATCATGAGGTACTCGCAGGTTTTTCCTCCTTGACTGATTGCATGAGAAATAGCCATGCTGTCCATCTCTGAAAAATCAATTGCAATTGCAATGCGCTTATAGCTCGCTTGCGGTTGAATGTCTAATTGCTGCATCACGGCATGTGGAACATGCGTTTTCACTTTCTTCGCTTTTACCAAAAATGGTTTTGCAACAATATACAGTAGCAAAACTCCCGCGCCTGCTGTTACCGGAACAACCGTAAACCATAGCACGAGCGAGTTATCTGCTGTGTTGAGCCATTCTGCAATCGTATCTACCACGAGTTTTACATTCAGCGAAACGATGATGGCAGCGGTAACCCATGCAAGGATTTTGATTTTATTTTTGATTACGAACACCCCCATCTTCTCGCTGTCACTCACAAAATGAATGAGTGGAATAATAGCGAAGCCTAACTGTAAACTCAAAATCACCTGGCTCAGCACTAATAATTCACCAGTTGATTCTTCACCTAAAATTGTGATGGTTAATAAAGCTGGAATAATGGCGATAAGGCGTGTCAATAGCCTGCGTAGCCAAGGCTGAATACGCAGATTTAAATAACCTTCCATTACTACTTGCCCGGCAAGCGTACCGGTAATGGTGGAACTTTGTCCTGCGGCAATCAGCGCAATCGCAAAAAGCACAGGTGCCCATTTGGTTCCGAGCAAAGGCTCCAGAAACTTATGCGCATCTTGAATTTCAGAAACATCAAACATGCCGTTTTTATAAAAAGCAGATGCGGCTAAAATCAGGATTGCAGCATTGACGAAAAATGCAAGATTCAGCGCGACAACCGAATCAATCATGTTGAATTTGATCGCCTCCCAAATTCCGCGTTCACTTTTTTCAATATTTCGCGTCTGTACAAGCGCAGAATGTAAATACAAATTATGCGGCATCACCGTTGCCCCGATGATTCCGATTGCAATGTAAAGAGCGGTGCTATTGGGCAGCGAAGGAATAAAACCTTTTGCTAACTCGCACATATCGGGTTTTGCAAAAATCATTTCGGCAAGAAAAGCCATGCCGATAATGGAAATCAATCCAAGAATAAACGCTTCCATTTTGCGGATGCCGTAGTTCTGCAATGCAAGCAAGAGAAAAGTATCAAGCACGGTAATCGCAACGCCAACAGTAAGTGGAATATCAAAAAGCAGTTGCAATCCGATTGCCATGCCCAACACTTCGGCAAGGTCGGTTGCGGCAATGGCGATTTCAGCAAAAAACCACAGGATGTAATTGATGTACTTTGGATAGGTGGCGCGTGAAGCCTGCGCCAAGTCCAATCCCCTCGCCAAGCCCAACCGCGCGCTGAAACTTTGCAACAACACTGCCATAAGGTTTGACATCAGCAGTACCCAAATCAGCTTGTACCCAAATTGACTTCCTCCGGCAATATCGGTAGCCCAATTGCCAGGATCCATATAGCCCACGCTCACCATGAAAGCCGGACCCGAAAACGCAAGTAACTTTCTTAAAAAGCCTTTCCGCTCCACGTTAATGGATGCGTGTACTTCAGATAATGACGGAGAACCGGAGGTTTGCTTTTTCATTGAGCGAAATCAAGAAATTCGATTGCAAGAATACAAAAGTTAGACGAATCTAACAATTTTTTTGTTTCCTACAAATTTTGAGCAAAAACATTAACCTGTGATTTCAATATAATATTGGTCTTTTTCAAACAGGGCATTCACTTGTCTTTTAAAGTTGTATAAACAGTCGTTAATCTCAAAATACATCTTTCTCTATCCAAGCCTCTCTCGCCCGCTCACCTACAAAAGCCGTTGATAGAGGTATGGAAGCATTTTTTAATACAAAAGCCTCATCTTCCCATAGATGAGGCTTTTGTGTTTTTAAGGAAAAGTAAACGAGGCGCATGTAAACAGAAGTCTGTTATCAGGCATTGCTCAAAAAACTGTTGACTGACGACTGTGGTCTGTTGACTTACTTTACCGAACGAGCGTAATCGTACCCGTTTCCTGCCGCTCTTCGTTGTTGGCATAAACCACGTTAATCAGATACATGTATGCGCCCTGCTGCGCTTCTTTGCTATTGTACATGCCATCCCATCCATCGTTGGGGACGTTGGGCTGTTGGTTGGGATTGTAATATACCTCTGCGCCCCAGCGGTTAAAGATGCGCACGCTGATATTTTCCGTGCCATCAGCATAGAAGGAAAAGCGGTCGTTCACGCCATCGCTGTTTGGCGTGAACACGTTGGGCATATAGATGGCATATTCATCGCGCACAACCACGCGCACCACTACGGTGGCTGCGCAGCCGTTGCTGTCATACACCGTTACGGTGTAAACAGTGGTTTCCGTGGGGCTGGCTATGGGAGCAATCGTGTCGATAGCGCTCAAGCCTGTGGCAGGTTCCCACACTACAGAGTCAACAACAATATTCGCAGGAACAAGAATGGGTTGCAACCGCACCGATCGCCCTTTGATGAGGTCTATATCCTCTCCATACGAAAGGAAAATTTCCCCGCCTTCCTCAATAGTCGTTGTCGCGCTTGCCGTGCAGCCGTTATCATCGCGCAC
Organism: Chitinophagales bacterium; assembly: GCA_034440455.1. Classification (GTDB taxonomy): domain Bacteria; phylum Bacteroidota; class Bacteroidia; order Chitinophagales; family CAIOSU01; genus JAWXCB01. The sequence continues at coordinate 13,540 of JAWXCB010000125.1, read as the reverse complement.
CAGCACCGCATAATCGCCCGCAGCCAAATCGGTGAACGTGCTGCTTGATTGAAAGGAGAATCCATTGGTGGAATATTCATAAGGAGCCACACCGCCCAATGCGGCTACGGTAATCGTGCCCGTGTTTTCATCGTTGCACACGGCATTGCTCGTGGAGGTGATGCTCGCAATCAAAGCGGTGGGCGCGGTGATGATGTAGATGTCAGTGAGGGAACAGTTGTTTGCATCCACCACCGTAAGCGCGTAGCTGCCTGTCCCGATGTTGATGATGTCTTCCGTGTTTTCGCCATTGCTCCATGTATAAGTATAGCCCAATGTGCCTCCGTTCACGCTCACATTAATGTAGGCATCTTCATCGCCATTGCACGAAATGTTTTGAATGCTTTCAACATCAATAAATAGCGCGGGCGTAGCGTCAATAACAGCCGTGAGCGAGTCCTGGCAGCCGTTGTTATCGGTAACAGTCACCGTGTAAGTGCCGCCTGTCACGTTCACTAAGTTTTGCGTCACCGCGCCATTGCTCCAAATGAATTGATACGGGTCGTTGCCGCCCGTTACATCAATATCAAGCGAGCCGTCCGTAGTATTAAAGCAACTCGCGGGCGTTGATAGCACCACCGTGATTTCAATTTCACCCGGCTCGGCAAGCGTTACATCCTGCACGGCAAGGCATCCAAAGCCATCGCGCGCGGTAACAGTGTAGGTGCCCGAAGAAAGCCCGTTGAATGTGCCCGATGATTGAAAATTCACGCCATCAATAGAGTAGGTGTAAGGCGGAGTGCCGTTTGCGCCCGCAACAGAAATCGTTCCCGTAGCGCCACCTGAGCAAAAGATGGGAATAGTATTTATCGTTGCAGTAATAGTAGTGATGAAACCAATCGCGAGCGTTTCGGTGTATTCGCAGAACTCATCATCGCGCACCGTGAATTGAAAAGTGCCCGCAGTAAGCCCGCTAAAGGTGGGACTGCTTTGGAAAGCTCCGCCATTAATAGCGTAGCGATAAGGCTGAATGCCGCCCGTTGCGCTAAGAGTAATGCTGCCGTTGTTAATGCCGAGGCAGGTTGCGTCAATCACGTTTGCGGCTGAAAGCGCGAGCGTGTCCGGCTCAAAAATGGTGAAGGTGATAGAGTCATTGCAGTTGTTATTATCGCGAAGATAGTAAGTGTAAGTGCCACCGGGCAAGCGGTCAAAGAAGCCGCTGGTTGTAAAGAACACGCCATCATCAGAAAACTGATAAGGACCGGTGCCGCCCGAAGCCGTGAGTACCACCGTGCCGTCAATGGAGCCGTTGCAGGAGATATTGATTTGAAATAACACAGAACCTGCGAGAATAGCAGGCTCCTCAACCGTCACAGAGTTAATCGCAGCGCATCCGCTGCTGTCAGCAATATACACGGGGTAGATTCCATCCGCCAATCCAGTGAAAGTGCCCGATTGCTGAAACACATTATTGTCTAATGAATAAAAATATGGCTGTGTCCCTCCCACTCCTGTAATTGTGAATGAACCATCACTGAGTCCGTTGCACGAAACATCAACCACCGCTTGCACAAGACTTGACAGATTGCTTGGTTCAAAAATGTTGAAGCCCGCAGCTTCTTCACAGCCATTCGCATCGCGCACATTCAACAAGTGAAAACCTGTTGAAAGTCCCGTGAAAGAATTCGTAAGAACAAACGGACCGCTATCCAATGAAAATTCATAAGGTGCTAAACCATTCGTTGGGTTTGAAACCACCGATCCATCCACTGCGCCATTGCACGAGATGTTTGATACAGTAAGATTAGGCGCAATCGCAGGCGGGTCAGTCACCGTTACAGTGGCAGTAGCTGTGCAGTTGTTCGCATCTTTCACCCGCAGCGTGTATGTGCCCGCATCCAATCCGGTAAGGATATTTCCGTTTTGATAAATATTGCCGTTGTCGCTTGAATATTGATAAGGCGTTGTGCCGCCAGTTGCCGTCATGGTGATGCTGCCATCAGTGCCGCCATTGCAAGTGGGTTCGGTAGCAACAGTAGTAAAGGTGAGCGCGCCCGGCTGAGTAATGTTCACTGAGCCGCTCGCAGTGCAGCCCGTAGCATCAGTAACCGTTACTGAATAAGTGCCGATTGTCAGCCCGATAACAGTTGGCGTATTTCCAGCAGCGGGACTCCACACATAAGTAAACGGAGAAGAACCGCTCGTTACGTTTGCCGTTGCTGTGCCATCGGTGCCGGCATTGCAGGTAACATTTGTTCCAGTTACAGTCACCGACATCAATGCCGATGGGTCGTCTGTGATAGTAAGCGAGAAGGTGCCCTGGCTTGCTGCTGCTGCCCCGTCAATCACAAGTTTGTAAGTGCCGGGTGTGCAAAGGTTTGTTGTGATTTCAGAAACATTGCCGCAGAAATTATCATTCACAGAAATCTGATTGCACGAAGCATCAAGCAGATAAAGCACCGTGTTGAAAGAAGTGCCTGCCCCGCAGAGCGAAATAATTACGCCCGTAGTTGCCGTAGTAGTGAATTGATAAAACACATCTTTACCCGCGCTTGCAGAAAAGTTGTTGCTGTAACATTCATTACTATTGAAGTGTGTAATTGTGCCGCCCGAATTCAGCGTGCCGAGGTCAATCGTGTTGTTGCAGCTTGTTCCTCTTGTATATCTCCAGTAAGATTCGATTCGCGGGCGATAATCATTGCCGCAAGAGCCGCTCACATAGCCGTGGTCATACCATTGGCACGGAGCGCCAAGTCTGTAATCCAATCCGGTAGCAAGCGGATTCGCATCGCAATGCAAATCATCTTCCTGCGAAACACCCACGCACACGCCAAACACAATCGCGCCACAGCAAGTGTTATTATCAAACGCGCAACGCCCGCCTCCGCAGGCAAAATCACTGCCCGCATCATCTTCCCAAAAATCCCCGCGAATGTCAAAGAACTGCGGAACAGGAGCAGTGGGGTAGATGTAAGAAAAAATATTCTGATTGAAATCAGTAGAAAGCCCTGGGGGATTGAAATTTGACTGAAGGCACTGCCCGCCCTGCCAACTCTGTCCGTCAAGGTCGGCATTGTCGCGCGCCCACACTTTGTAGGTTAGTTCATCAGGCGCAAAGCCAACGCCAAGAATGGAGGCATCTGTAGCGCCAATCTGTGTATTGATTTCGCGCACACGCACCTGTAACTCAATTGGACCGTCATTATAGGATTGAGCAATCACATCGGTGATGCAGATGGAAAAAACGAACAGGGCGATAGCCTTTGAAAGCAAACTTCTCATGCTGAAAATTTTATTTTGAATAAATATCGGATAAAAATACAGCATTCCACCCTCCTTGCAGATGAGGGAAATCAAGATAAGCGTGTGAATTGCGAACAATAAAGTAGCCGATGGCACTTCAAGGGCGATAATCAAAATGCGATTCATGCGTTTCGGGTTGTTCACTATCCGCTAACGACTATTTTTGCCGCCATGACTTTTGTGCATCCCTGGATTCTCTGGGGGCTTACACTTACCGCGATTCCTATTCTTATTCACCTGTTTAATTTCCGCAGGTACAAAACTGTTTATTTCACGAATGTAAGATTCCTGAAAGAAGTGACGGAAGAAACTGCCGTGCGTTCGAAAATCAAGCACTGGCTTGTGCTTGCCGCTCGTTTGCTTGCTGTGATATTTCTCGTGCTTGCGTTTGCACAACCCGTCATTCCACTAAAAGAAAACAAAGGCGCAGTGGCTACGGGTAAACGTGGGGTGAGCATTTACGTTGACAATTCATTCAGCATGGATGCGGAAGCGGATGAAGAAAAACTGCTGAACCGCGCGGTGCGCAGAGCGCGTGAAATCATCAGCGCATATCCCGAAGATGCCCGCTTTCAGTTGCTCACCAATGAATTTAATTCGCGGCAGCAGCGGTTGGTGACGAAAGAAGAATTCTTCAGCATGTTGGATGAAGTGAAGTTGAATTCCATTGTGCGCACACTTGATGAAGTGAGCGCGCATCAGCAAAAAACGTTCAAAGACGCGGGCATTGATGAGAAAACATCTTATTGGATTTCCGACTTTCAAAAAAACATGGTTGACTTCAAAGGCGACACCTCAACCAACATCGGCCTGCTGCCCTTGCAGCCCGCGCAACAACATAATCTTTATATTGACACTGCATGGCTCGACCAGCCCGCGCTCTATCAGGATAAGCCTGCTTCGCTGATTGTGAAGATTGCAAACTCTGCGGAGAAAGATGTGGAGAATGCACGGCTCACTTTATCCGTTGATGACCAGGTGAAGGCGATTGCCGACTTCAGCGTGGCTGCCAGTGCGTTTGTTATTGACACAATTAATTTTTCGGTGCGCGACACAGGCTGGAGAAAGCTCGAAGCGAAGATTGAAGATTACCCCGTTACGTTTGACGACAATTATTTCCTTTCGCTGAAAGTAACAGGGCATGTGGATGTGCTCGCCATCAATGAGGCGCAGGAAGGAAAATATTTGCAAGCACTTTTTTCCAACGCAGAGAAGTTCACCTTTCGCAATGAGCAGGTGACGCAGCTTGATTATGCACGGCTGAAATATTATTCGTTGATTATTTTAAACAACCTCACTCATCTTCCTTCGGGGCTGGCGGCTGAGTTGAAGCAGTATCTTGAAAACGGTGGCGCGCTGCTTGTGTTTCCCGATTCAAAAGCAGATGTGCTTTCTTACAACAATTTTTTTTCTTCCATCAATGTGAACCAACTTACGGGCATTGACAACCAACCGCAAGCCGTAACTTATCTTAATAGAGAACACGAGTTGTTTCAGGATGTGTTTGAAGAAATTCCAAACAACATTTCATTGCCCGAAGCGAAGCTGCATTTCGGAACAGCAAAACAAGTGCAGAATGATGAACAAGTGTTGCTCGGCTTTCGTGATGGTAGCACATTCGTGAGTGCGTTTAACTCCGCAAATGGAAAAGTATATGTATGCGCCACTCCGCTTGATGTGGCTTCAACAGATTTTCCCGTTCATGCGCTCTTCGTGCCGATGCTTTACAAGATGGCGCTATCGGGTGGCAACGCAGGCAAGGCATCGTATGTGCTGGGCAAAGATGAAGTCATCGAAGTGGAAAACAAACTCTCGGGCGCTGATGCCATTTATAAAATGAAAGGCGCAAAAGATGAATTCATTCCGCGCCAAAAGGCTGCGGGCGCAAAGATTTTAATTACGCCAGGCGAGCAGGCGGAGCAAGCAGGCTTCTACAATGTATATGCGGGCGATGAAAATGCGGGCGCGCTCGTGGCGCTCAACTATGACCGAAAGGAATCACAGCTTGAATATTATTCTCCATCTGAATTGAAAGAACTTTACCCGCAGGAAAATATCCGCTTGCTTGATGTGGTGGCTACCGACCTCGGTGGCATCGTGAAAGAAATGGAGCAAGGCATCATTTTGTGGAAGTGGTGCATTGCGCTCGCGCTGCTGTTCCTTGGCGCGGAAGTTTTGCTGCTGCGGTTTTTGAAGTAGGCAAAAACGGAAACTCACGCGTCCCGTTTCCAGACTACAACCCTGCTGCTGATTGCTCTTATTACTTTTAAGCCGTAAGGTTTTTGCATTCTGCATTCCAGTGATATTAAGGGTTGGGGGCGAGCGAAAGGTAGTAGCACCATCAACTGTTAAACTTCAAGAGTTTCGGAGTGTTGTTTTTCCTCAGATCCAGCAGAGCATTCTTCGGCTTTAGTGCTTCAAGCAACTTTCTGTCAAATTGCTTCATAATATCTTTGTAATGCCTCTTTATTTGTGTTTCTATCGTAACGCGCATCATGAATATGGTTGTGAGTGAACCTTCCTTTAAATTATTTAAACCATTTTAGCTAACTGGTTGTTTTTACCCTCGATAAGATAAATTGGAGCGTGGAGATGCCAAATCAAACCTATGGGTAAACAAAAGAAAACAAAGCCGGACGAGAGTAAACATGCAGTTGTTAATTCGTTTACGCAGTACATTCAGCGTGCAGGCAAACGTCCGCGTTCTTTCATTGAATTCTGTGAAGCGCAGGAATTAAAACCCGAAGAAGCGCGTACGCACTACAGAACTTTAGCTGCATTGGAAAAAGCGGTTTGGCTGCATTGGTTTGAAGAAACGCTTTCCGTTTTGGCAAACAGCGAAGAATACAAAGATTACAGCGCACGCGAACGTTTGCTTTCTTTCTACTACACCTGGATGGACACCGTAAAGCCGTTTAGTGATTACATGAAAACTGCGCCAACATTACCTAAACTTTTTTCAGGAGTTGACTGGTTTCTTGCAGACATGCAACGCGCTTTTTTGAAATATGCGAAGGAGCTTGTTCAGTTAGCGGCATCCAATGAGGAAATTATGAAGCGACCAATTGTGCAGAATTATTATGACAACGCATTGTGGCAGCAGTTTTTGTTCATCATGAATTACTGGCTCAAAGACAAAAGCGAAGAGCAAACAAAAACGGATGAGGCGATTGAACGCGCGGTGAATTTAATTCTTGAGCTTGCCGGTCGCAACCAGTTGGATTCGATTCTCGATTTTGGAAAATTTCTTTTTAAAAAAAATTAAGTGGAAGAGCAACGGAAGATACCTACCTCAAAAGTGCAACGCGCTGCGCGATTTCTGAAAACAGGAGGAGTGATTGGCGCGAACTATGTGAAGCATTACACCAAAAAAGCTTTCAATGCGGATGTAAGTGATAAAGATTTGCACGAGTTAAATGCCAAAGAATTGATGGGTGCGCTGGGTGAGTTGAAAGGAAGCGCGTTGAAAGTGGCGCAGATGCTGAGTATGGACCAAAATATTTTGCCCACCGAATATGTTGACCAGTTGATGAGGGCGCAACACAAGGCGCCCGCGTTATCTTATCCGCTGATTGCAAAAACATTTAAAACTGATTTAAGAAAAACTCCCGAAGAACTGTTTGACACGTTTGATAAACATGCGGTGAATGCCGCATCTATCGGGCAGGTACATCTGGCAACGCTCAAAAAGAAAAAGCTGGCTGTGAAAATTCAATATCCCGGAGTGGCGGAAAGCATTACTTCAGATTTGAAAATGGTGAAGTCGCTCATTTTGCCTTTTGTGAAAATGAAGGAAGAAGATGTCGCGGAGTTTTACAGTGAGATTGAGTCAAAGCTGCTGGAAGAAACCGATTATCCGAACGAGTTACAGCAGTCGCAGGAAATTGCGAAGGCGTGTGAAAAGATTGACGGTTTGGTGTTCCCGAAATTTTATCCTGAGTTGTCAGGAAAGAAAGTGCTCACGATGGATTGGCTCGATGGCTGGCATCTTGATGAATATCTCGCAACAAATCCTTCGCAGGAAGAGCGCAACCGCTACGGACAAATCATCTGGAATTTCTACGATTATCAAACGCACGTGCTGAAACTGATTCATGCCGACCCGCATCCTGGAAATTTTCTCTTTATGGCAGATGGCAAACTCGGCATTCTCGATTTTGGCTGCGTGAAGCGCATTCCTCCAGAGGCTTATCGTCCGCTCGTCATGCTGTTTGATAAAAAAATCCTCAAACAGCCCGAGAAGATTCTCGAAGTGATGAATTTGCTCAACGTCATTCAACCCAATGACACGAAAAAAGAAATTGAATTTTACACCGACATTTTTAATCGCGGGCTGCGCCTGCTTGGACGCCCGGTTCATCAAGATGAATTTGATTTCGGAGACAAATCCTACATCACAGAAATATTCACAGAAGGGATGCGCATCAAGCAGATGAAAGAAGTGCGCCAGTCAAAAGTAGCGCGTGGCACCCGGCATGGGCTGTACATCAACCGCGCTTATTTCGGAGTGTATATGCTGCTGCACAAGCTGGGCGCAAAAATCAAAACGAAGAGCGCGTATCTGAAAGCAGATGCAGCGTAAAGAATGTTTCCTGATAAATTTTGTGAGCAGCGCGATGAAGGGTAAGCAAAAGTAGCAACGCGCAAAAATTCAACTTCAATATCGAAGCTAAATCAGCGGCTCAACCTCCCCGCTTCGCTCCGATAACTGTGCGCTTGGCTGCTGACTTGTTATTAGTGGCTGAACGGTCGCTGGCTGGTTTAACGTGTTTTACTTTGGCAGCTTTATCAGGAGTTTCTTTCTTTTCTCCTTTAACGTCAACCACATCCGCTTTGTCATTTTTTGCTTCTTCTTTTTCTTTTGGAAGGAGCGTTGCATCGTTTACCAACTTGTGCTTATCAAGCTGTTGATACCATTTAATCACTTTCTTGATGTCGCTCACATATACCTTCTCTTCATTGTAATCAGGCAACACTTTTTCAAAATATTTTTTCAAAATACTTCCATCTGCATTTCCATCTGCAACAGGGTTTCCTTTCTCCTGCTTTTTCATTTCAAGCAATATTTTATAAAGCTCTGTTGTATCTTTTTCACCAGTATAAATCGTGATGGCGTCTAAGGGTGTGAAAATATGCACACGGCTCGAGATGAATTGCGATTTCTGCTCGTCCAATCCGCGCACAATCATGCCGTCTGTCCTTTTTGTTACCACTTCAAACAATCCGCCCATGCCGCTGATAGATACAATGTCTTTGAGTTCCATTTTTTCGATTTGCCCCAAAAATAAGCACCAATTGCGGAATTCCAATTAGCAATAATCAAACAAATGAGTCCTTCGTAGTACCGCAAATGCCTTATTTTGTAAATCCTCATGCAATTCAAACTCACATCTGAATTTAAGCCAACGGGCGACCAACCCGAAGCAGTCAAGCAACTCACTGAAGGATTACAGCGTGGCGACCATGCGCAGGTGCTGCTCGGTGTGACCGGTTCCGGGAAAACATTCACCATAGCGAATGTGATTCAGCATGTTCAACGTCCCACGTTGATTTTGAGCCACAATAAAACATTAGTCGCGCAACTTTACGGGGAATTCAAGCATTTCTTCCCCGAAAATTCTGTTAACTACTTCGTTTCTTATTACGACTACTATCAGCCGGAAGCTTACCTGCCTGTAATAGATAAATACATTGAAAAAGATTTAGCCATCAATGAAGAAGTGGAGAAGTTGCGGTTGCAGGCATCGGCTTCTTTGCTTTCCGGTAGGCGCGATATTATCGTGGTTGCTTCGGTTTCTTGCATTTATGGAATTGGAAATCCTACGGAATATAAAAACCGCATCATCCGCATCAGCACCGGGCAAACGATTGGCAGAAATCATTTTCTCTTTTCGCTTGTGGATGCGCTGTATTCGCGTACAGAAGGCGAATTCAAACGCAGCAACTTTCGCGTAAAGGGTGACACGGTGGATATTTTCCTGCCCTACGCAGACATCGCTTACCGCGTTACTTTTTTCGGAGATGAAATTGAAGAACTGGAAAGTTTTGACCCGGAGTCGGGAAGAAAAATTGAATCGTTTGACAACATCGCGATTTTTCCTGCGAATATGTACATGACTCCGAAAGAAGAATTTGAGCGGATGCTTGCAGAAATTCAGGATGAGTTGCATAAGCAAGTGGAATATTATGATTCCATCGGAAAGGAAGTGGAGGCGAAACGCCTGAGCGAGCGCGTGAATTTCGATATGGAAATGATGCGCGAGTTGGGCTATTGTTCGGGCATTGAAAATTACTCACGCTTCCTCGACAGGCGCAAGAGAGGCGACCGTCCGTTTTGCCTCATTGATTATTTTCCCGAAGATTTTTTGATGGTGATTGATGAGAGCCACGTTACCATTCCGCAGGTGAACGGCATGTATGGAGGCGACCGCGCGCGCAAAATGAATTTGGTGGAATATGGTTTTCGCCTGCCTTCAGCTTTGGATAATCGTCCGCTGAATTTTACGGAATTTGAAAACATAATCCCTCAGGTGATTTATGTAAGCGCAACGCCAGCAAATTACGAATTGGAACAAAGCGGTGGCGTGATTGTGGAACAGGTCGTGCGCCCGACCGGACTGCTGGACCCTGTGATTGACGTGCGCCCAAGTGTAAACCAAATTGACGATTTGCTCGATGAAGTGGATGAGCGCGTGAAGAAACAGGAGCGTGTTCTCGTAACTACGCTCACCAAGCGCATGGCAGAGGAACTCACAAAATATATGGCGCGAATTGACATTAAATGCAGGTACATTCATTCGGAAGTAGAGACATTGGAGCGCGTGGAAATTTTGCGCGACTTGCGCTTGGGGAAATTCGATGTGCTGATAGGAGTGAACCTGCTGCGAGAAGGACTTGACCTGCCTGAAGTTTCACTTGTTGCAATTCTTGATGCGGACAAAGAAGGCTTCCTGCGCTCCGAGCGCTCGCTTACGCAGATTGCGGGACGCGCTGCGCGCAACGTAAATGGTCGCGTGATTATGTATGCCGACCGCATGACTGACTCCATGCAAAAGACGATTGACGAAACCAACCGCAGGCGCGAGAAGCAATTGAAATACAACGAGCAATTTCAAATTACTCCGAAAACGATTTTCAAAACGAAGGAGCAGATACTCAAACAGTCGGCTGTGCTGCAAATCAGGAAAGCTGACCCGAAGGCTTACATTGAACGGGAAGAAGGTTTGAGTATGGTGGCTGACCCTGTTGTACAATACATGAATAAAGAGCAATTAGAAAAACTGGTTGGTGCAACGCGCAAGAAAATGGAACAAGCCGCAAAAGATTTGGACTTCCTGCAAGCGGCACGATTCAGGGATGAGATGTATGAATTGCAAAAGATGATGAAGGAGAAGTTTAAATAATGTGCTGATTTGTTAAAAATGAAATCCTTTAATTTTATTGACATGAAAATATTTTTTCTACTAAGCTATTGTCTGTTACCTATTGTACTCTTTTCCCAAAATGATTTCACTTACTCCAAATCCGAAATCATTTCATCATTACCGATTACCATCGCACCCGCGCAAATCACCCGTGACTTCAAGCCCAACCTCATCAATTTGGAAATGCCGACTCCCGGAGGAAATTCTTATCAATCGTTTTTATTACGCCAAAAAGAATTGCTTCGCACAAGCGGTTCAAAAAAAACAGGCGGTGTAGTAAATCTTGGTGATGCAGAAAATCCGATTGTGGTGAGCAGTTTGAAGGGAAATGATTTTGACGGCAGCGCACCTACCGATAATCATATCGCAGTTTCCAATGGAGGTAAACTGATTTCCGTTGCCAACTCGAACATCTTTTTTTATGACGTGCCAATGGATTCAGTGCTGGATGAAATTTCGCTTGAAGCGTTTTTCGACACATTGCAACTGCCTGCGGATAATTATGATCCGCGTGTTATCTATGACCCGAAGCAAGACCGCTTCATCCTCATTTGTCTGACAGGGAGAACAGATTCCACAAGCAATCTCCTGTTTGCATTTTCAGCAACCGCTGACCCGCTGGGCGCATGGAATCTCTACGCGCTGCTGGGAGATCCGATGAACGACACAACATGGTCTGATTATCCGATTGTCGCAATTACTGATAATGAATTATTTATTACGGTCAATGCGCTGTCCAACGACACCATCAACACGATAGATAGTTGGAAATTTCTTTTCCGTGAAAGCGTGATTTGGCAAATCAACAAGCAGAAAGGGTATAGCGGGCAAACATTGGAAACGCGCTATTACAACGACATCAAATACGACAACAAGCCGATTCGCAATCTCTGCCCGATTCAGGGCGGCTCAACGACTACAGGTCCAAATCTTTATTTGCTTTCCAACAGAAATTTTGATGTAACAAACGACACGTTTTTCATTCTTGAAGTAACCAACGTGTTGGACGACCCGGGCGCGTATTTGCAAATCAACGTGCGCACAAGTGATGTTGCTTATGGACTTGCGCCTGATGGCAAACAGCGAAACAATCGCATTTTGCAAACAAATGATTCGCGCGTGTTGTCAGCATACTTAGAAGACAACCAAATTCATTTCGTGCAAAATTCTGTGAACCCAGATACTGTACGCGCTGCAATTTATCACGGTATTGTTTCGAGTGTGAACACCGCGAAAGATGTTACGGGAAATATCATTGGCGTTGACTCTTTAGATTTTGCATATCCGAACATTGCCTACACCGGAAAATATCCTGGGGATGACGAAGCGCTGATTACATTCAATCATACTTCAGTAGATACGTTTGCCGGATTCTCAGCAGTGTTTTATGATTCGCATGTCGGCTATTCTGAAAGAGTTACTTTGAAAGCGGGAGAAGATTTTGCTGCGCCCCTGCCCGGTGTGCGCCAGCGCTGGGGCGATTATTCAGGTTCGCAGCGGAAATATAACGAACCGGGAAAAGTGTGGGCTGCGGGATTTTATGGCGAGCGAATCGGAGTGCAGCGCGTGAACTCTACCTGGATTTCAGAAATCGCAAGTCCTGACACTGCATCGCAGCCGCCTGTTTCAGTTGCACCGCTTAATAGAATGCCGATAAGAACTTTCCCGAATCCGACTTCAGATATTTTCTCCACCGAGTTTGAGTTGCCGAAAGATGCTTTTCTTGAAATCGCTTTGTTTGATGCTGCCGGGAAGTTCGTAAAAACTTTTATTCGCGACAGGGTAAAGCAAGGCAAGAATCGTTTTTCGTTTTCCATCGAACCATTAAGCACAGGAATTTATTTCTTGCGGGTGAGTGATGGCAGCAACGTAATTGTTTCAGAGAGAATTGTGAAGCAATAATCAATACCCTTTCATCCAATAGTACAAAATCTTGATGTACTCGTTATTTACGAAGATGAGTCCGTTTTCGCTTTTCCACCATTCACTTTCATTATAAGCGGAACTTGGCGCTCCATGAATGAGTAACTGCATTCCGGCATCTTCAAATTTTTTACGAAACGTGTTTCCGATTCTGCGCGTGTGAAATTTGGTGGAGATGATGGTGAGATTTTTGATTTCTTGTTGTCGACAATATTCAAGTATGTAGTCGGCTTCTTCTTTGGTGCTGGTGCCTTTGCACAGCAGTTCAATAGCACACGCAGGAATTCCATTTGAAAGCAGATGCAGTTGCGTTAGTTCGCTTTCGGGATAGGGAATACCCGCAATGAGAAACAGGCGCGGCACATTCTCGCCCGTGCAAATAATTTTCTCAGCGAAACCTTGCTTGTATAGTTTGATGGCTTCATTTCCTCTATCCCACGCATCGCCTGACAAGATAAATACCGCTTGCGTTTTTTCTATGGGGTCATCGTCAATCAGTTGATTGCCGATACAGCGAAGGATTGACGCATGAAATAAAAAAAGCAATGCGAGCGCTGCGCAGATAAATGCTGCAAGAATTGCTGTCCTTTTAAAAAAGCGTTTCATAATTCATGGAAAAATATACCGAAACAACTCAGGTTTTCGAAAAAATAAACAATAGAATGTTCGGTATTTACGGGAAGTACGTCTCTTTCCTTCGGAAATTCGACTACTTCCCATATCAGTAGCGTTTTGATGTTTAAATATAGTGTTCTTTGAAAGTATTGATAGCAAAGGGTTTGAGAACTATTTTGATTTAAAACGATTTGAATTCAATTTGATTTTAGCGGAGTAAAATATACTCCATGAATCAAGGCAAATATGTTTTTAGTCAATTGATGTCGCTCGTTTCTTAGAATGACTTCATCGCT
>JAWXCB010000124.1:0-16317 GCA_034440455.1 Chitinophagales bacterium | reverse complement strand
TGGCTGCGTTTCAGAATGCAATTCCTGCTTTCCTATTTCGATTTTCAACCAAAATTCATTTTTATAAAAGTATAAAAGGACTTTTTGAGGGACGACTAATTAGTTGCTTGTTCTGATTCCAATTACAAAAAACAATCCTCAACTCTTCTAACTGAAAACAAAAAAACCCTGCCATTTCTGACAGGGTTTTCTTTTGATTTAATTCAAAATCACATCACGACAACACCGCTTCCTTCTTCCAGTTGGAAGGCGGTGCAGTTACCGTTTTGATATTCACCGGCATTTCATCAAGGTCAAATGAATCAACCTGCACGACTTCGTTGCGCACTTTTTCGGTACGTAATACCATGTCGTATTCTGTCTGGTTAATCACTTTCGCTTCAAGCGCATTCGTGAGTAGTTGTTTTCCTTTCGCTTTTTTCACTGTGCCTGCTTTCACCGCTTTACGGATTTTGGCATACACGCCAAGGCTTTCATGCACGAGATTGAATGCTTCTTCCAACTGCGCGAATGGTTCATTCGCTGCTTTCGGGATAAACACGCCCTCCTTCATTCTATCACGCACAGGTCCGGGATTCAGCAACGCATCAGCTACTTTATGTCCCAATTCATCAGAAGGTCTTACGCCCAATGTATTGAGGCGCGACCACAATGCAACCGGACCACTCAGGATTGCACTCAATCCCGGCACGGGGAAGTTTTCAAATATCTTGTCGAATGATTCCTGAATGCGGAACAATGCAAATTCACAAGCCCATTGAACGAATGGCAAATCTTCTTTCTTTCTGCCTTCAGCTTCAAACCTTCTCAGCGCGCACACCGCGAGATATTGCCATGAAAGTGCATCTGCAAAATAGCCGGAGAGTTTTTCTTTCATCTTCAACTGTCCGCCAAGTGATGACAGCGCAATGTCAGACATGAACGCAAATGTTGCCGAAGTCCAGGACAGCCTGCGGTAGTATTTCGCAGTAGCGCCACCCACAGGCGAGCCTGCAAGATAACCACGTGTTAAGCTCAACAACACCGAACGGAAACCATTACGCACGGTCATATTAATATGTCCCCAGAATGCAGCATCAAAAGCGGGAACATCATTCGCCATGATGGCTTCCATTTCCTTCACGGCATATTTATGTCCGCGAATCAACCCCTGACCGAAGATGATGAGCGAGCGCGTTACAATGTTTGAACCTTCCACGGTGATTCCCACCGGAAGCCCCATGTATGCGTGCCCAATCAAATTTTTAGGACCAAGCGAGATTCCTGCACCTCCTATCATATCCATCGCATCATTCACCACTACGCGATTGAATTCAGTTGCATTGTATTTTGCAATCGCTGAAATCACCGCGGGTTTCTTTCCTTTATCCAATGCGCCACAAGTGAAGCGGCTCATTGCTTCGAGGATATAAGCGTGTCCACCGATACGGGCAAGCAATTCTTCAATACCTTCAAATTTTCCAATCGGTGTGTTAAACTGCTGACGCACCATTGCATAAGCGCCACCTGCCAGGCTTATCATCTTGGAACCACCGCTACCCATGGCAGGCAAGAAGATTCCGCGACCGCCAGAAAGCTGTTCCATCAGCATCTTCCATCCATTACCCGCTTGAGCAGGACCACCGATGATATAATCCACGGAAAGCACGACATCATGTCCATCAGTGGGTGAGTTAATAAAAGGAACACCCAGTGGATTGTGCCTTCTGCCCAGCACCACACCCGGAGTGTCGGTTGGAACCAGCGCACAAGTGATGCCCGGATTCGTTCCTTTGCCCAATAAATTTTCAGGATCTCTTAGTTGAAACGCAAGACCAAGCAGTGATGAAATGGCGGCAAGCGTAATGTAACGCTTGTTCCAATTCAGACGCATATACAACTTGCCATCTTCACCACGGAACACATCACCGGAAGATGAAATGGAAGCGGCATCAGAGCCTGCATTCGGTTCAGTCAGTGCAAAGCAAGGAATTTCTTCTCCCTTTGCAAGGCGCGGCAGGTAATATGCTTTTTGTTCTTTTGTGCCATAGTGAACAAGCAGCTCGGCAGGACCAAGCGCATTCGGCACCATCACATCCACACACAGCGGAACAGAGCGCGTGCCGATTTTCGCAACAATAGCGTTCATACCGTTTGCGGAAAATCCATGACCGCCATATTCTTTCGGAATGCCCATTCCGAAGAAGCGTTCTTTCTTCAGATAATCCCAAATCTCAGCAGGCAAATCCTGCTCTTTGAAAATCTGCCAGTCATTCGTCATGCGGCAGAGTTCTTCAGTAGGACCAGCCATGAAGGCTTTTTCTTCCGCTGATAAATCAGGATAGTTTTCCTGCAAAATCTTTTTGAAATCAGGCTTGCCGGAAAAAAATTCTCCATCCACCCACACGGTGCCTGCATCAAGCGCGATGCGCTCTGTTTCAGAAATCGTAGGCAGGAAGCCCATAGATTTCAGCAGGTTCATAATGGGGCGCGAAACGAGGTTGGCGCGCAAGGGCGTTACATTCGCCACCAGCGCCACAATGCCAAGGATGGCAAGTAGCCAAACCGGTGCGCCAAACGCATAAGCAAAAACCAATGCGGCAAGCGTCCATACAGGCGCTCCCGTAAAGCCGATTATTAAAATTGCAAAGACGACAGCAACTGCAAGCACAGTTGTGTAGTCAACCAGAACATCTTGAAATGGTAACATGTTGTTTGTTTTTAGTTAAACAATTAAGTGCTGTTTACGATTTTATCAAACGCTTGTTTGGTAAAACCGATTCAAAGATAGTAGATGGTTTTGAAAATTGCTAATGAAATTGATTAAGGTCAAGAAATGATATTGCCTCAGTTTAAATTTTTGGAAGCGCAGTCACCCTGAGTTTATCGAAGGGTGGTGTGAGCCTGTCGATGCTTCGATAAACTCAGCATGACAGCACACGCTCAAACTGCGAGAAGTTTAACTTTGCCCCAGCGCTTTTTATGCAAATGAACAACCCTTTTTTAAAAACATACTACTACAACACACTTGAAGACTGGCTTATTTCGGCTGCAATTATTACAGGCGCGATACTTACCGCCAAGGCGGTTTACTGGCTTTTCAGCATTGCACTCAAGCAAGTTACTTCTCGCACGAAAACATCGCTTGACGATTTAATCATCGAGCGGATGCAGCACCCAGTGCTGATGCTGATTGTGCTGCTCGGCATCCGCTTTGCACTGGAGCGGCTTGAATTCACCGAAAGGGTTGACTTGTGGATTCAGCGCGGCTTCATTTTCATCATCACGCTGAATATCGCATGGTTTTTAATCAGCATTATTGACTCACTGATTGAAACTTACCTCGTGCCTTATTCAAAGGTGGAGGGCAACAGAATTGACGAGCAAATGCTGTTGGTTACCAAGCGCATAGCGCGCGCGCTGATATGGTCAATCGGCATCATCGCAGGATTGAACAACGCAGGCTTTGACGTGGGCGCACTGATTGCCGGGCTGGGCATCGGTGGCTTGGCGCTTGCCCTTGCCGCGCAGGATACAGTGAAAAACATTTTTGGCGGTATGGTGATTTTCATTGACAAGCCGTTTCGCATTGGCGACCAAATCAAAATTGACGCTATCGAAGGCTTTGTGGAATATATCGGCATCCGCAGTACGCGCCTGCGGACGCTCAACGGAAGACTTGTTACCATTCCCAATCTGCAATTTTCAGACCGCCCGATTGAAAACATTTCCATTGAAACCGGCAGGAGAGTGAACACCACGCTCGGACTCACCTATGATACATCAGCCATGCGTGTAGAACTTGCTCTGAAATTGCTTCGTGAGATTTCCAATAACAATAAACATCTTATTGAGCATGAACGCACAATGATTTTTTTCGAGAAATTCAACGCCTATTCGCTCGATATGAATTTTTACTATTTCATCCGCAAGGAGCAGGATATTCTTGCAACGCAATCCATCATCAATTTGCAGATTTTAAAAACCTTCAATGAAAATGGGTTGGAGTTTGCATTTCCTACGCAAACTGTTTACAGAAAAACGGTGGAGTAAATTTCAGCTCAGGGTTTAGCGCCTACAATTTCAAAATCACGACTGAATTTTTCAGGATGCTTGCGCAACCACGTCATCGCCATCTTTTGCGGCACGCGCAATTTTTCTTTCACGGGCGCATGAGTGCCAAACACAATATCCCACAGCGGGGAAGTAACGCCATGATTTTTTGCAGGGCTTTTGAAATGATGATAAAAATGGTGCCTGCGCGCCCAGCGTCCGTATTTGGTGAGCGGGGCAAGGATGTGCAGCAGTTTGTGAAATACTTCATAAACTAAATACATTCCCACCAAACCGATTGAGAACACCAGCCCGTTCATCAAGCCAAAAAATAAACCGACAAGTAAAGCAATCACCGGAACAACAATTGCTGCAAGCAATGTCTTTTTCCATAGCGGTGCAAAGTAGCTCCCCTCCCGATGATGGCGGTGATGCTCAACGGTGGCAGGGTTGTTTTCTTTTTTCTGATGACCTACAAAGCGGTGAATGATATACTCAAAGAATGTCCACGAAAAGATTCCGGTGAAAAAGAAGATTACTGGCATAGTATTAATTTTTTTAAAAGTTATTTTTTTAACTATCGTCATTGCGAGGGAATATGAGCCATCGTGCCTTGCTATTCCTGAAGTAATCCCCTTCATAATAGCAGCTTCAAGTTGGGATTGCTTCGCTTCGCTCGCAATGACGGGATTTATTAGCCCGGATTGTAAATACGTAGCGCATGTTTCATTATTGTGTTTTTATCGAACGTCATTTTTCTAAACTGTTCTTTTTGAAACATTTCCATTTGGTCGGTGTAATGCGGGCTGTCGGGATTTGAAGATGCACCGTAAGCGTTGATGCTATAAATCTCAGGTAGCGCATTTTTTGAAAATTTCACCAACTGAATGTAGCCATCTCCATTCACAACTTTGTAAATTCCTTTCTTCTTATCATACAGCTTTCCATCGGCAGCCCTTGCCACCTCCCGCAAGCCGCTCGCGGGAACGCTCACCTTGCCGCGAATGAGGCGTTGCACATCGCCCAGCGGCACGTCAATACTGCCATGCGTTTTCAGCAAAAACTTTTTCGCATAGCGCACTGCCTCCAACGCATCCGCTTCGGGCACATCGCTTTTTGCAATCATGAAAAAAGCGAAAGGCGCATCGAGTTTTGTAAGTAAATAATCATGTGTCACCAAAGCAAGCGCGGCATCTTTATTTTCTGCTTCGCCCGAAAGATTCCATCGTTTGAATTTTAAAATTGCATCTGCGATGTCGGGATATTTTTTTTCGTCAAGGGAATACAAGTTTTTAAAATGACTGCGATACGAAGCTGTAGAATCAGTATGATAACTCTTGTCAAACTTGATGCGATGAAAATCAGCCCACGTAAATTTTCCTTCGTGCTTCTCCAATAAATATTTAAACCGCTCGCCACGATTGTAAGTAAACCGATGCAGACCAATAAAATCCCCTTTCCACTCACAAGCTTCGCCTGCCCCGCAGAGCGGGGTGTTGTTGCAATTGTAAACAAAACCACATTCAGGATTCAGCACGGTAGGCATTTCTTCGTACGGCAGTGTAGCAGTCCATTTAAATTGAGATGATGTACCCGTAATCGGGTGACTCCAGTTTAATTCCGGATTGCGTTTCGGCACAATACCGCCTGAATGCAGGTAAATGTTGCCCTCGTTGTCGCCATATACGATATTAAATAGCGGAATCGCCTGCATTTTCACCGCAGCTTCAAACTCAGCAAAACTTTTCGCCTTGTTCATTTGATACCACTGGTCTGTGGCGCGAATATCATTATAGGCAGGAAAACGAATGGCATATAACCCGTCTTTCCCCTTGAACGTGGGACCGTATTCCGTGAGCAGCACGGTGCGCTTCGCAGGAAGTTTAATGCCTGCGATTTTCACTTTCAGCTTCACGATGCGCTTCCCGAATTCGAGCCACTGTCCATCATACTTATATTGATTTTTATTTTTAGGATTGATTTCAATTTTATAGATGTCGCCAAAGGTGTGATAGTTTGTAGTGTGCGCCCAGCCGAGATGCTCGTTGCTGCCCACGAAAATCGTGCTGCCACCGGGAAACAATCCTCCTATGATGTTCCAGCCTTCATCGCTTTGCAAGTGCGCTTCATACCATGCAAAACGCCCCTCAATTGGCTGATGCGAGTTGATAGCAAGCCACGTTTTGCCGTCATCAGTCCGGGTTGGCGCAATCGCCAGCGCATTGGAGCCTATATCGTTGATTTGATAAAACTCTTTGATACGCCCGTCACGGATAGATTTAATCGCCATGCCCACGCCTCCCATAAGTGAGGTTTGCAGCACAGCTCCTCTCAGGATTTCTTTCGCAGTAACAGGAAACGCTTTTTTGAGCAGCACCTCTTTCGGATGCGCAGCAGCATAAGCATTCAAGCCCTGTGCATAGCCTTCAAGCACTTTTTTATATTCAGGAGAAATGTCGGTTTCGTATTTAGCATTCACCGTTTCGCTGATATTGAGAAACTGCAAGCCGAAATCAAACAGCACACCGTCTTTGCCCAACACTCTGCCCAGCATGTTCTTTCCTGCGAGGATATTGTATTGAATGTTTTTGAAATCATCTTCACTATGCACCCATGCTAAACCATAAGCTACCTCTGCATCCGTTTTACCAAAAATGTGCGGAATGCCGAAGCTGTCGCGCGCGATGGTGACTTTGGCTGGATTGATTTGCGCAGAAACAACAAGAGAAATTGAAACTGATACAAGTAGCAGACAGATTTTCATACTGATTTTTTGAACGGTGAAACAACAGCATAGAAGTAAAAAAGGCAACGTATGGTTGCATCCTGCATGTTATGGGAAAATTAATTGCAAGAAAAGCGGGAGGGAAATTGCTGACCGACTAGGGGTCGAACCTAGAGTCTTCAGAGCCAGAATCTGACGTGTTGCCAGTTACACTATCGGTCAGTGTGCGGCAAAGATAAAGAAACAAGCCTATTCCAAGAAAACTTTGAGCTTTTCTTCTAACCATGTTTTATCGGCAAGAGCATTTTGACTTTTGATTTCCTCGCGAATGCTTAGAATATTCTTTTTATCACGCGGGCGCAGGTTCATCAGCTTCTTTGCGATGCGTAGGAAATTGAGATAGTTCCTGCGATGCTGCTCGGAAACATTTTTCCTGCGCATCACGAACACGCGAAAGCTTTCATAGGTATTGAAGAACGCCTCGTGTTCGTCTAATTCAGAATAGCATTTGAGCATCAGTGAGCGGGCATCCAGCCCGTAAAACAAATCTGCAAGTGAAACTTTTTGCAAACTCTGCAACGCCTTTACATATTGGGCAGTATGAAAGAAATAATTGGCGAGGTTATAGTTGAAAGCGTTTTCACGCACAGAGGTATTCAGTTTGTAACGATATTCATTGATGAAATCAAACACCCACTGCTGCTTGCCAATGCGCAATCCTGTGGTGACAATGTTTTTAAAATTGCGCTCATTGATTTCTCCATTCAGCAGTAACACTCTTTTTGAGAGCCCCTGCTCATAGAGCGAGAAAATTTCTTTATAGAATTCATGTTGCCCCGAATTGATTTTTCCGATGCAGAAATTGCGCGCGTAGATAAATAACTCCGCAAGATTTTTATCCTCAAACTCATAGCCATAGTCGTCAATGATTTTTTTTAGCGCGAAGTAATGCTGCTCCTCTTTTTCAGCCAGCATCCGGTAAACGCTGTGATAGGCTTTCACAAACGGATTTCCCTTGAAGTGTTTTTGTGACGCAAGTTCCAGCGTCTCTTTTTGAAACCAGGATTTGATATTGATTCCGAAGATATTGTTGTTATTCGCCACGAGACAAGCCTGACGCAGTTTTTCGATGGCATAAAAAAAATCAAGTCCGCCCGGCTCGCCCTTGTTGCTTTCCTGCACGTAGCGGGAATATTGCTTAAAGGAAGTCATGTGTATTTCTTCAAGCAATTCTGATTCGTAATGCTGCTCAAGATACTGTTCGGGATTGAGTGTGCCGTCTTTCGCGCTTTTGCTGCTTTTGATTTTTGCCGCTACCACGGCTTTGTTCACAGGTGCTTCCCGAGCTGAGAAAAATTCATCCAGCGCGTGGATGTAGCCGTTTTTCGATTTCATCACGCTGCTGATAAAAATGAATGCTTCAATCGCTGTAATAAGGTCGGAAACCAAGTAGCGAAATTTCTTTTCATTGAATCGCGCTGATTTGAAAACTATTTTCCATGCTTTGAATTTATCCGTAAGCGCATCTGCGTTTGTGCAATAGCGGTGCAACGGCAGCAGGTTGCTGTCGCGGTTAAAAAAGGGCGAATCCAAATACCGCGTCAGTTCGCGCTTTTCGTAGCTTGACAAGACTTTATACAATTCTTCAAGACGAATGCTAAAGGAAGCAGCTATCATATTAATTGTGTAAATATCCGAAAGCTACTAAAAAATGTATTACTTTTTGCCACACAACCTTTCCATTTTTGTATCCAGTTGAAAAGATGAAGTTCAATCGCACATATCCAAGCCGAGTTTTCAGTTTTCGGTTTTCCGTTTTCAGTTCATCAAAAGCAAACTGTAAACTGCAAACTGTAAACTCCTTACTAAATGCTGTTGCACTTACAACATTGTTGATGTGTGTAAGCGAGAAAGCCTCTGCTCAACCCAACGCGCAGAATGACATCTTCGCTGTCCTCCGCAACTCGTGCAATAATTATTTGAACGTAACTGCAAACGATAACTTAGATACGCTTCCCGTTTCACTACTGCAAATCATCACCCAACCCGCAAATGGCACAGCGTTCACAAATGGAAATTTCCTTTCCTATTGTCCATTCTCAAATTTTCAGGGCGCTGACTTTTTTCAGTATTCCGTAACCGCTGCCGGAAGCACCGACACCGCAACAGTGTATCTCAATGTGCTTCCGCCCAACAATAAAATCTATGCTGGCGATGCGGATGAAAACGGCACGGTGCAGCACTTTGATGTGCTCACTATCGGATTGGCGTTTGGCGCGCAGGGTTCCTCGCGCGATTCGCTGTCAAACGGGCTTGCATGGCAGCCGATTCCATTCATCAATACCGACCCCGGTGCGGCTGACTGTAATGGCGATGGCGTGATTGATAGCGCGGATGTTGCGGTGATTGAAAATTTTTATCGCGACACGTTTCCTGTTTTAAAACCCTACACAGTTGACACAAGTATATGTGATGCGAGCGGAATTTCATTTTTCATTGAGAGTCTTTCAGGTGATTCATTGTTTGATGGCGACACGCTGATAGTTTCCATTCGCTTAGGAGAAAGCGCTGTGCTGAATGAAGCGTACGGAATTGCGTTCACGCTTGAGTTTGACAACCGCTTTGTTGGCGGCAGTCAGGTTCAGTTTTCAACCGACAACTCGTGGCTGATTCAGAATGACACTCCGCTTTTCTTTAAAAAAGATTTTCAGCAAACAGGAGAATTTGAAATCGCGCTTTCAAAAACAAATCACATCATTGCCAATGGCGGTGGTGAAATCCTCAGCGCGATTTTTCCGATTGATGACAACATTGACGGCATCGCTGTTGCTCCCGGCTGGCATGATTTTAAACTGAATCTCACAAAAGTGCGCCTCATCAGCGAATACGACATCGTGCGTGATGTGTGCGTGGAGCAACCCAGCATCAGGGTAAATAAAACAACAACGGGAATCGCGCAACGCGAAAACAGAATTGAAGTGTATCCTAACCCGAGCAGCGGCAAAATTTATGTAACCGGAAATAATTTGCAAGAAATCATCCTCACAGATGTCGCAGGAAAAACTGTTTTCCATTCCGCTGCAACCGGCAATCGCATGGATATGAAAACGGATTTCACCCAGGGCGTTTATTTCATCACCATTCGCACGCGCGATGGCATAATCACAAAAAAATTATTTATTCAACCATAAATTTTTCTATCACTTTAAAAAATCAGCTTTATGAAATCAACAATTCAAACCATCAAAACCGCGCTGCTCTGCTTTTTGATGTTTGCATTCACCAATTCCTACGCGCAGTTATTTCCGGTGACGTTCACCACTACGCAGGGACAATGCGTTGACCTTCAGATTGATTCTTTTCTTGCAGGCTCCGGACTTACGCTTGATTCATTTTCTGCTTCATGGGGACCACTGAACGGAGAACTTACTCCCGGAGGCAGACCCGACTCCTGGATTTATTGCCCTGACAGCGGCTTTGTCGGAACAGACCAATCGCTTGTGTATTACTGCATCAGCGGAGGGACTTTTCCTTTTTGTGATTCTGCACAACTGACATTCGTTGTGCAGCCGAACGGGTGCAACATGACTGTTGCAGTACAAACCGGACCATGCGCAGGACCGTTGCCCAGCCTTGCGGCAGTCGTTACTGGCGGCACTCTGCCCTATAGCTATCTATGGAATGATGCCTCAACAAACGATGTATTGTGCAATCTCACCACAGGAACATATTGTGTAACTGTTATTGATGCAAATGGATGTTCAGCTTCATCGTGCCAGAGTGTTACGGGTGGTGGCTGCAACCTTTCGGTGGTGGTGCAAGATTCATTTGCTTGCATAAGGGCTCTTCTCATTTCTATGGGCACCCCTCCTTACACGTATCTGTGGTCTGATAGCTCCACAAACTTTGACATTTGTAACCCTAACCCAGTAAGCCCTTATTGCGTAACGGTTACCGATGCGCAGGGATGCACCGCTTCAGCCTGCAATTCTTTCGGATGCAATTTATTCGGAGCGATTGCTCAATCAGGCAATTGCTTAGTAACAACCGTAACTGGCGGAACGCCCGGTTACACTTTTCAGTGGAATGAAGGCTCTACTACTACTTCAATTTGTCCAAACAATCCGGGAACATACTGTGTAACGATTACAGATGCGCAGGGATGCACAGATGTGCAGTGCGGAACGGTTGGAGGAGGATGTCAGATTACAGCTACGATTGTTGTGGATTCCCTCAACAATTGCTTGACCGTTGCTGCTACGGGAGGAATGCAACCCTATCAATATTTGTGGTCAGATGGCTCAGTGTTAAATACGTCAACATTATGTAACATAATTTCCGGAGTTTCTTATTGCGTATCAGTAGTTGATGCTGCTGGCTGTGTGGGAACTGCGTGTAATGGGATAGGTCAGCCCTGCATTTTCACCTATACGCAAAACGGACCTGCGCTTCAAACTGTTGTTGTATTCGTTGCATCATTTGACCAGCAGCTTAACCCAGCAAATATTGGTTGGGATTTGGGTGATGGAAATACAGGAAGCGGAACTACGCTTACACATATTTATGACACATGCAATGTTGTTTATTCGGTGACGATGATTTTGACAGATTCCCTTGGAAACAATTTATGTACATTCACACAACCTATTTACATCAGTTGTTCTCCCGATACGAATCGCTTTTGCCAAGCCAAATTCACTTCCTTTAATGCTCCTGATACAAACGGAGTTATTTCATCCTTCATTTTTCATTTCGTTGACCAATCGTTTTACAACCCTGTTTCATTTGCATGGGATTTCGGTGATGGAAATTTCTCAACTGTGCAAAACCCAATGCATACTTACGCGACTACCGGATTTTACAATGTGTGTCTTGTTATGACAGACCCGACCGGATGTACTTCAACGACCTGCAAACAAGTAAATGCGGGGAATATTCCAGTTCAGGATTTATCAGCTCATCTGTTTCACTATACGACTGTCACGCCCGGCTTCCCACTTTGGGTTGACCTTACCTACTGCAACTATGGAACAATCCAGATGAATGGAACTGTGGAGTATCGTTATCCTGTTGGAACTGTTTTTGTTTCCGCAACGCCTACCCCCGTAGCGCATGATGTTTCGCAGCGATTATTGACTTTCAATTTCAGCAATTTACTCCCAGGTTCTTGTAGAAGGATTGCTGTTGATCTAACAGTAAATCAATCTCTACCTCTTGGTTCAATTTCAAATGACACAATGTGGGTGAAGCCAATCTCGGGCGACATCAATCCAGCGAATAACATTTCCACTATCAGCGAAACCGTAATCGGCTCGTGGGACCCGAATGACAAAGCGGTTTCTCCAAAAGGCATTGGCGATGACGGAGAGATTCCTGTGAACACCGAAACGCTTTCTTACAAAATCCGTTTTCAAAACACAGGCTCTGCGCCTGCGGTGAACGTGGTGATTCGTGATGCAATGGACAGCAACATTGACCTCACATCCATGCAAGTGATGGATGCCAGCCATGAGCATATCACAGACATTATCGGCAATGAGCTGGTAGTGACATTCAACAACATCCTGCTGCCCGACAGCAACAGCAACGAGCCTGAAAGCCACGGCTTCATTCAAGTTGTAGCAAATCTGAAACCGGGACTCACCGAAGGCACGCAGATTTTCAACACGGCAGAAATCTATTTTGATTTCAACGAGCCGGTGATTACGAACACGGTAGTGAACACACTAAAAGACGCGACAGGCATCGGACAACTCGCTGGATTTGAATTCAGTATTCTGCCTAATCCGGCACAAGAACAAATTCTCTTAAGTGGAAAATTCAGCCGTAATGCCCAGTTTGAACTCATCAATGAGTTGGGGCAAATCGTACTGAGCGATGATGTCACTTCTGACAAAATGCTGGTGGATATAAAAGCCCTGAAAACGGGTATTTTTTTCGTGAAAATCATCAGCAGCGATAAAACAGGAGTGCAGCGTTTGGTGGTGAGCAGATAACCTCGCCTTCGCAAAAGCTATGGTGAGGAGGGCTGCAAAGTCCCCCTTGCGTGGTGGCAGTGAGCGGATGCGAAGGGGGGTGCGTTGGCAACGAGCGCAAGGCAGGGAAATGAAATTTTCAAACTGACAAAAGCAGAGCAGCTTTGCAAAGGGCGCGGGGAGATTCTTCGCGCCCTTTGTTTTTCATCATCTGTAAGTTTCGAGGAAGCCTCCCGAGAAGGGAATTCTCCGTAATCTGTCGAAAAAAAGATAGCGCAGTTGTTCTCCTTAAATGCGTTGTTATTTTTGCATCAACAATCGGGCGTAAATATTAATTGATTCTTAAGCGCGGGAGTTCTAAATTCAAGTGGAATTTCGGACATTCCCTAATCTGATACATGACCATTTCTGCAACCTCACGTTTTTTCATTCTGCTTTGCTGTTGCATTGCCGTGCAATTTTCGTTTGCCCAAACCTATTTACATCCTACAGCAGGGCTTCAAAGTACGTTTGCCGGAAACTGTGAAGTGAACCTTTGTTCAGGCGTTTATACCGATGACGGGGGAACCGGAGGCAATTATGCAAACAACGTAAATAACATTTACCGGACATTTTGCCCAAGCGCGCCCGGGCAGTGCATCCGCTTAACCTTCACGCAGTTTAGCCTCGAAGCCCCTGACTTTTTCGGAGATTGCTACGACTACTTAACAATCGGCAGCGGACCTACGCAAAACAGCCCGGTGGTGTGGCAGGGCTGCGGAACAACGCTGCCTCCGGCAATTACTTCAACAGACCCAAGCGGCTGCCTCACGATGCGCTTCGTTTCAGATGCGGTTATCAATGCCGCAGGATGGCGGGCAAATATCACCTGCGTTCCCTGCGCAGGAGGCGGACCAAGCGCACTGCTGAGTAACGATTGCGCCAATGCGCAATATGTGTGCGATAATTTACAACCACTCAATGCAAACAGCCAGGGACCGGGCTTGGTATCAGATGCATGTGTTTCAGGATGCGCCATCAGTGAGAATTATTCCAACTGGTTTATTTTAAATGTAACTGCGGTCGGAACAATGGGCTTCACCATTTCTCCAACTCCAACCATTGCTGATTATGATTTCACGCTTTATGGACCTGTAGCTGGCGGGTGCGCCAACTTAGGAGCGCCAATACGTTGCTCGTATGCGGCAAACACAGGTGCAACAGGGATGCGCGCTATTTCAAGCGACCCTTCAGAAGATGTGAATGGAGATGGCTGGGTAAGTCAGGCGAACATGGCGGTGGGCACATACTACTTGTTAATTAATCAATGGGCGTATGAACCAAGCTCCACATTCCGGTTGGATTTCAACGGAACGTCTTCCATCGGATTACCTTCACTAAATATTTCATCAAACTCGCCTGTTTGCGACAACTTACCGCTGCAACTCACAGGACCATTGGTGCAGGGCGCAACCTATTCATGGACAGGTCCCAGCGGATGGACATCAAATCAGCGCAGCCCTACAAGAAATCCACCCGTTGCAGGAACATACAATTTTTCTTACACCGTAAACGGATGCACCAGTCCTCCGATTTCGCTGAACGTAGTTATAAATCCTGCCCCTACTGCTGCGATTTCACCGACTGCGACAAGCATTTGTCCGGGGCAAAATATTACGCTCACTGCAAACGGTGGAGCGAGTTATGTATGGAGTAATTCTGCAAATACGCAGAGCATCACAGTTTCACCAGCCGCTACAACAAACTACACAGTAACCGTGACCGCTGTCGGTGTATGCACTGCAACAGCAACGCAAACGGTAACTGTAAATTCAAATCTCGCTGTGGTGATTAATCCCTCCGCGCCTGCGATTTGCAACGGAGCAAACACAACATTGACAGCAACAGGAGGAACAAGTTATACATGGAGTAACTCCGCAAACACCCCAGGCATCACCGTAAATCCGACAACGACAACAACCTATACCGTCACGGCAACAAATGGCGCATCCTGCACAGGCACTGCATCGGCAACGATAACGGTGAATGCAAATCCCGTTGCATCCGTTTTGCCCGCAACTATTTCTATTTGCAATGGAGCAAGCACAACATTAACTGCAAGCGGGGGAACAAGCTATGCGTGGAGTAATTCAGCAAACACGGCAAGCATTACAGTGAATCCAATCACAACAACGACATACACCGCGACAGTTACGAATGCAAACGGATGCACGGCAACAGCGTCAGGAACCGTTACCGTGAACACGCTTCCTGTTGCGACAATCAATCCCGCAACAACTTCCATTTGCAGCGGACAAACGCTTACCCTGACCGCAGGCGGAGGAACAAGCTATGCGTGGAGTACGAGTGAAAATACCGCAGGCATCACGGTTTCTCCAACAATAAATACAACTTATACTGTTACTGTGACGAATGCGGCAGGATGCACGGCTACCGCAACAAGAACAATCACGGTGAACGCATCCCCTATCGCGCTCATCAATCCAGCCGCAGTTTCTATTTGCACCGGCATCAGCACAACGCTGAGCGCAAGCGGAGGAACAAGTTATGCGTGGAGCAATGCAGCAAATACTCCAGGCACCTCTGTTGCGCCAACTGCTACAACGACTTACACCGTTACAGTTTCAAACATCAGCGGATGCACGGCAACTGCCACATCAACCGTTACGGTGAATGCGCTTCCAATTGCAACAATCTCGCCTGCAACAGCGAGCATTTGCAGTGGCGCATCAGCAACGCTCACAGCAAATGGCGGCATCACTTACGCATGGAATAATTCAGAAAACACGCAATCCATCACGGTTTCAACAAGCGGCAATTATGTGGTTACTGTTACCGATGCAAACAACTGCACGGCATCGGCATCACGAACCGTAACCGTAAATTCAAATCCGGCAGCAACAATTCTTCCGTTGAATGTAACGCTCTGCACGGGCGCAAGCGCAACTTTAACTGCAAGCGGTGGAACTTCTTATTTATGGAGTACGACTGAAAATACGCCAGGCATTTCTATTACTCCTGCTGCAACTACAACTTATTCGGTTACTGTTACTGATGCGAACAACTGCACGGCAACTGCTTCACGAACGGTGAATGTAAATGCGCTTCCTGTTGTTGCTGTTTCACCTGCAAGCGTTTCAATTTGTAATGGCGCAAATTCAACGCTTACTGCGAGCGGGGCAAACTCTTATGTATGGAGCACAACCGAAGTATCCCCTACAATTACCGTGAATCCGGCAACAACGACAACTTATACCGTTACCGCTACTGATGTGAATTCTTGTTCTGCAACTGCAAGCGCAACAGTTATGGTAAATGCGCTGCCCATTACAACTATTTCACCTTCTGCTGTTTCAATTTGTGCGGGTGAAAACACGACACTCACAGGAAGCGGTGGAGGAAGTTTTACTTGGAGTACGACTGAGAACACGACAAGCATTATTGTCGCGCCAATCACCACAACAACGTATTCAGTTACAATTACCGATGCAAGCGGATGTACAGCCAGCGCATCTGCAACAGTTACTGTAAATCAAAATCCGGTTGCTGCGATTTCTCCCGCAGCAATTGCAATTTGTGAAGGCG
>JAWXCB010000123.1:0-3251 GCA_034440455.1 Chitinophagales bacterium | reverse complement strand
TACTTTTCATGCAACAAAGCCATTACAAATTAGGAATTGCTTTCAATTCGTAATTTGTAATTCTCAATTTCTAATTGATATTTCACCCCAACTCTCACTCAATCGGTCCGCCTATAAATGATTCAGGACCATTCACAGGATTCAGTCGCGCCACTTCATTGTTAGGCAGGCGCACACTGTAATTCGACCATTCACTGCTCGTGTCGCTGCGCGGGTCAGCGCGATAGTAGTCAGTAGAAATCAGTTGCGCACCACTCGCAAAAGCGCGGTCGCGCTTGGTGACATCGCCCGTGCGCGCTTCATCTGTTTCACTGTCAGAGCGCGTGCGAATCAGATAGCCATCAGCCACAAGTTGCTCAATGTCAGTTTCAAACGGATTGTTACGCTTCACAAACGCAGCATGAGCATCGCCCCGCTCGCCACTCACAAAAAGAATTCTGCCCTGCAAAGATGGATGCCCCTGCAAATAAAAATCAGCAGCGTCACCGCCATTATCAAGCAGGAAGACAACCTTACCGCGCGAGTCGCCAACGGAGGTCCAGCCGCGCGTAGTCACAGCTTCCTCAAGCGTGGCAAACGAGCCGCGCACCACATCAGGCGTAATCAAATTGTGCAGGTCTTCGCCAAACACATCCATGATTTCTTCATCAAGCGCATTCATCGCAGCCACATCAAAAGGCAGCGTTTCCGTCCACGTAAAAAAAGGAACCACGCCCACCAGCGAAGTCTCTTTCGTTTCAATTAAAATAAAAATCGGAAGATGGCTCGGATGCCCGTCTGACCAATCCTTCACCGCCTGCAATGCTTGCTTAAACGTGATATAGTTCGTGTTGTAATCCAAATCAGTAATGTGCATCACCTTCAATCCCGGCAGATTTAAATCAGCAATGCCCGATTCCGTTGGCTCGTTCACAAGCTGGTTGCCCATGCGGTTGTAAAACCTGCCGCCCGCAGGATCGTGATAAATATCCAATTCAATTTGGCGAATGCCATAATCGCTGAACTGCTCCGGCAGCGGCACGTGCGTATAATCCCATCCGTCAGGATCGAGGTTTGCAGGCAGCAACGAACCCAAATTTTGCACAAAGTCAAAAATCAGTTCATCCGTTTTCGTGCGGTAGCTGTTGTGGCTGCCAATCACCTGAATCTGGTTGATGAGCAGCGAATCAGCCACAAGATCGCTGGGAATAGTGTCGTTGGGGTCAATAATTTTTTGTGCTGTTTCATCTTTTTTACAGGAAGAAAAAAACACAACAGCGCAAAGAAAGAGCGGAATGGTTTTGTAAATCATGAATCAGGATTAGGATACTAACAATATTAAGGAATTGTTAAGAGATAAATAAGCAAGAAGCAGGATTAAAGTCAAGAAGTAATCCTGATTGCGGGCGCTTTTATGGAATATTTTATGCGCCTGCATCTCTTACGCATCGCTGCGCGGGCGATACCACTTTTTTTTACAACAACAAAAAATTTCAAACGATGAAAAACAAAAAGCGTTTTATCCTTATCGTTCTTGTGTGCATCACTGTAACCACCACCACCTTGATTGCCCTCTTGAGTTTCAAAAGCCCTGCAAAGCCTGTTATCATAAAGGGCAGCGCAGAACAGCCGGAGGAAGGCTGTGTGTTCAAAACGATTTTCGAGGCAGAGAAGATTGATTCACAATTTATTTATAAAACGCCTGCGAAAGTAGAGCAATCCATTGAGCAGGCGCTCGAATGGATAATGAAGGCGCAACTCAACAGCGGAGGCTGGGGCGCAGGTAGTCATGACAGTCAAAATGTAAAAAATCCGCATGAGGTTCCTGCCGATCCTGCAACAACAGCCTTGGTTGCAATGGCATTGCTGCGCACCGACAACACGCCTGCGTCAGGAAAATATTCCACGCAGCTCAATAAAGCGATGAACTATTTAATTGTCGCTGTGGAGAATTCCCCCGAAAACGATTTGAATATTACAAGCGAAGTAAGCACACAACCGCAAATCAAGCTGGGCAACAATATTGATGTGATACTCACTTCGCAGTTTCTCACGAATGTGCTTTCCTACCTTGCAGAGAATCCGCAGCAGCAAAAGCGCGTGAAGAAATGTTTGGATAAATGCGTTGCGAAAATTCAGCGCGGGCAAGACAGCAACGGGCGCATGCAGAATGGCGGCTGGGCGGGCGTACTGCAATCCTCCCTTGCAAACAACGCCCTTGAAACAGCCAGTTTCAATGGCGCAGCAGTTGATACGGTTGCGTTAAACAAGTCAAGAGAGTATCAGAAATCAAATTATGATACTAAATCAGGAAGCATTGCTACGGAAGATGCAGCGGGGATTATGCTCTATTCCATTTCAGGCACAAGCCGCGCTACTGCAAATGAATCGCGCATCGCGAAGGACAATATTGAAAAAGCGAAGCAGGAAGGCAAGTTGAATAAGGATGAAAAAGTGACAACAGATAATCTAATCAAAGCGGGTATGAGTAAAACGGAAGCCTATAAATATGCAGCGGCTTATGAAATCAACGAAGCGGCAAACGCGATGGCGCAGGAAGAAACCGTGATGTCGGGTTTTGGCAACAATGGCGGTGAAGAATATCTCAGCTACCTGCAAACGGGCGAAGGAATGATAATGGGAAAAAATACTGGCTGGAAAAAATGGTATGATAACATGGGCGGTCGTCTTTTAAAAATTCAGAATAATGACGGCAGTTGGCACGGACATCATTGCATCACAAGTCCGGTGTTTTGCACCGCAACCTGCCTGCTTATTTTGTCGGTGAATAATGACGTGCAGGAGTTGTTATCGCAAGGGGCAAAAAACGTGGGGCAGCATTAAACTTGCTGCAAGCCCACCGGGAGGAACGACCGAAACTTTGATAATTACAAATTGGTTTTTGGTTTACCCACCGACCTGTCTGCCAAATTTTTAAGGCTGGCAGAAGCTTTAGCGAAGGTGGGCGCGTACTTATCTCATTTCTTTTGTGGCTCTGTTTAGCAGCGCAGAAGGCAGAAGGATAGCAGTATCTCCAGGCAAAAACAAAAAGCCCCCTCCGATTTTAGCGGAGGGGGCTTTTTCAATGAAAAAATGGCTACTTTTTGCGTAAATGCGTGATTATCAGATATGAGTGAGTGATTCCGCTATGGCGGGGAGGGTCTGTCATATATTAGACTTCTTCGGAAAATACTCTTTTACTAAAGGGTAACGCGCTCTTTTGCACCGCCTCACCCCCGCCCCCTCTCCATTTGGAGAGGGGAGTCCAAACT
>JAWXCB010000122.1:0-7679 GCA_034440455.1 Chitinophagales bacterium | reverse complement strand
CGCTTCACGTTATATTGAAACTCGCCTTTCGAAGTTTGCGCTTGATGTTGTCTTCTACCCGAAAACTACCGAGTGGCAAGCATCATATGATGGTCGCGCAAAAGAACCGATTACACTTCCGGTAAAGTTTCCGCTCGTGCTTGCGCATGGCGCGGAAGGTATCGCAGTAGGATTAGCATGTAAAATTCTTCCACACAATTTCATCGAACTGATTGACGCTTCGATAAAAATACTGAAAGGCAAGAAGCCGAAAATTTATCCTGATTTTATCACAGGTGGTTTGGCTGATTTCAAAGATTATAATGATGGTGAGCGCGGTGGAAGAATTAAAGTGCGCGCGCGTATTAAAGAATTAGATAAGCGCACACTTGTTGTAACAGAAATTCCATTCGGCACCACAACGCTTTCGTTGATTGATTCCATTCTCAAAGCAAATGACAAGGGGAAAATCAAAGTGAAGAAGGTGGAAGATAACACGGCTGAGTTCGTGGAAGTCATGATTCACCTTGCTCCCGGATCTTCTCCCGATAAAACAATTGACGCGCTTTATGCATTCACGGATTGTGAAGTGAGCATCTCTCCCAATACATGCGTGATTGAAAATGACAAGCCGCGCTTTATGGGCGTGAGCGAGATTTTACAACTCTCTACGCAACGCACACTTGACTTGCTGAAGCGCGAGTTAGAGATTAAGCTTCACGAGTTGCAGGAACAATGGCATTTCCTTTCTCTGGAAAAAATCTTTATCGAGAAACGCATTTATCGTGATATTGAAGAAGCCGAAACGTGGGAGGAGGTAATTGCATTCATCCGTAAAGGATTGAAGCCGTATCTGAAAAAATTGATTCGTGAAGTAACGGATGAGGACATTACCAAGCTCACAGAAATCCGCATTAAGCGCATCTCGAAATTCGACAGCAAAAAAGCGGATGATGATATTAAAGCACTGGAAGCAGAACTTGCTCAAACGAAGCATCATCTTGCCAACCTCACTGATTTTGCCATTGATTATTTCACGAAGCTGAAAGAAAAATACGGCAAGGGACGCGAGCGCAAAACAGAAATCCGCGAGATGGAAGTCATCAACGCGACCGCAGTGGCGATGGAAAATGTGAAGCTCTACATGAACCGTGACGAAGGTTTCATCGGCTACGGATTGAAGAAAGATGAGTTCGTTGTGGATTGTTCTGACATTGACGACATCATTGCATTTTGCGCTGACGGCAAATTCAAAGTGGTGAAGATTGCCGAGAAAGTTTTCATGGGGAAAAACATCGTTCACGCAGCCGTGTGGAAGAAAGGCGATGAGCGGACGGTGTATAACTGCGTGTATAAAGATGGCGCTTCGGGAAAAAGTTTTGTGAAGCGCTTCAACGTAACAGGCGTTACGCGCGACAAAGAATATGAGGTTAGCAAAGGCACGTCTGGTTCAAAGTTGTTGTATCTCACTGCGAATCCGAATGCGGAATCGGAAGTGGTAACGATACGCCTCGATTCGCGCAGTTCAGCGCGCATCAAAGAATTTGATTTTGATTTTGCCACGCTTGAAATCAAGGGAAGAGGCGTGTTGGGAAATACCATCACAAAGTATCCTGTCAGAAAAATTGAAAGGAAATCAGGAGGTCACTCCACGTTGGGCGGCATTAATATCTGGTATGATGATCCGGTTGGTCGCCTGAATAAAGATGAAAGAGGGAAACTGCTTGGAAATTTCGCAGGCGATGACAAGATTCTCGCAGTCTATAAAGACGGTTCATTTGAACTTACCAATTATGAATTGACGAATCGCTATGAGCCAAACGAAACATTAATCGTTGAGAAGTTCAATCCGCTGAAACCGCTTGCTGTTGTTTATTATGACGCGGAAAAGGAAAATCATTTTGTGAAGCGGTTTTTGATTGAGATGAAATCAGTCGGGGAGAAATTCAAATTCATCGGAGAAGCGCAAGGCTCAAAGCTTGTGGTTGTTTCAGCCGGAAAAAATCCCGTTATAGATGTGAATACCAAACGCGGAAAGGAAACGATAAACATTGATGAGTTCATTGACGTGAAAGGCTGGAAAGCGTTAGGAAATCGCCTGAGCATGAATGTGGTGACAAGCGTGAAGTTAGTGAGCGAGGAAGCGGTTGCTCCTTTGGAGCAGTCAACAGTTCTCAGTCAACAGACGACAGATGAGGAGGATCCTGTTTTATTTTCTGAGGAGGAAATAAAAGAAAAACCTGCTTCGAAAAAGCAAATGAAAGAAACCGTTGCGAAGGTGCAGCAGGTAAAGAAAGCGGACAAGGAAAAACTGAAAGCGGAAACAAAATCAAAATCTTCCGGCAAGGTTGAAGTCGGTGATGAATTGGAATGGGATTTAGGAAAACCGCCCGCAAAGTTTGTTGACAAGAAAAAGAAGAAAGGCAAAAAGGGGCAAGGGAGTTTGTTTTGAGTTTATACGTAACTTTATTGCATGTTATCCCCGTTACAAATTGAAAGTAAATTAAAGGAACTAAAGCCTGCTCTCAAACAGAACTTCTTTGTTGAGAAAATCGGTTACTTCGGCTCTTATTCCTCCAATGAACAAACCGCAACAAGCGACTTGGATATTCTTGTTGAGCTATCAAAACCAATCGGGTGGAATTTTTTAACGCTGGAAAAATTTCTCGAAACGCAATTGAACTTAAAGATTGATCTCGTGACAAAGAAAGCCTTGAAGAAACAACTCAGGGAACAGATTTTGAAACAAGTGAAATACGTGTGAGTAAGCAGGGCAGACAATATCTGCATTATCTTGAAGATATTCTTCTTTTAATGAAAAGGATCAGCGAGTATGTGCAAGGGCTGAATAGCGAAACATTCAAGGAAGACTATAAAACGGTTGACGCGGTAATCAGGAATTTTGAAATTATCGGTGAAGCCTCAAAAAATTTACCGGAGGAATTGAAGGAAAAATATCCCAACCTTCCTTGGGATCAAATGTATCGTTTGAGAAATCGCGTGTCACATGATTATTTTGGAATTGATTATGATACAATTTGGGATATAACAATTAGTCATCTTCCCGAAAATGTAAAAGAGATAGAGCAAATTTTAAAATCAGAACAAAACAATAAATGACAACGCTTACAGCAACTTCAGTAAAAGCCCCCTTTTATCTCACCGATGAACACAAGGATTTCATCGGGAAGATGATGAACCCCTGGATGTTTCGCTATTTTCTGCTGCGCAAAGTGCCGCTTGGTTTGCTTGCGGGCATGAAGTTGAAATATCTTGACATGCACCGGTGTGAGGCAACCGTTCCCTATCGCTGGATTACGACTAACCCGTTCAAGTCAGCTTACTTCGCTGCGTTGGCAATGGCGGCTGAATTATCAAACGGTTCGCTGGCTTTGCTTGCTGTGTATAAATGTACACCGACTGTTGCTGTGATTATCGTTAGCATGGAAGCGGAGTTCATTAAGAAGGCAACTTCCCTTACAACATTTACTTGCGAAGATGGAGACAAACTGCTTGCTGCTGTTGAGCGCGCGCAAAATACAGGCGAAGCAGTTACACAAAGGGTGCAAACCATCGGCAGGGCGGAAGACGGCTCGGAGGTGGCGAAGTTTACTTTCACTTGGTCGTTTAAGAAAAGAGGGTAATCAATTATCTCTTTGTTAAAGTTTCCCGCAGCTTTTGAGCGTTTCAAAATAGTTTGACACCTTTGGCTCAAAGTTGTCGGCAATGAAATACCTTCCTCTCGCTTTTATCTTCCTTTCTTTTTCTTTTATCCAAAATGATTCCGGGAAAGAACACGAGCATCCGCTCATTTCAACGATTGCCTTTGGCTCGTGCGGCAAACAAGATAAGCCGCAACCTATTCTGTCGTTAGCTGCATCAAAGAAGCCGGATGTGTTTGTGTTTCTTGGCGACAATATTTATGGCGACACGGATGATATGAACGTGTTGCGGGAGAAATATAAAATGCTGGGCGAGAAAAAAGAGTTCAAGCAATTATGTGAAACAGCAGAAGTGCTTGCCATCTGGGATGACCATGACTACGGACGCAACGATGCAGGCAGGCACTATCCGTTTAAAAAAGAATCAAAAGAAATCTTTCTCGACTTCTGGAAAGTGCCAAAAGACGATGTGCGCCAGCAGCGTGAAGGCATTTACACAAGTTATTTCTATGAAGGAGATGGTCGCGCGGTGCAAATCATTTTGCTTGACCTGCGCTACTTCCGCGATAATTTACGCGCTTACCAAAATGAAGCGGTGAACAAGAAAGATTTTCATTATGGACTTGACTACTGGTCTTATGAAACAGGCGACTCCTCTTTGCTTGGAGAAACACAATGGAACTGGCTGAAAGAACAGTTCCTGCTGCCTGCCGATGTGCGCATCATCGCATCAAGCACACAGTTTGGCATTACGTGGAATAGCTATGAGGCATGGGCGAATTTTCCGCAGGAACAAAGGCGCATGTTGAATCTTATTAAAGAGACAAGAGCCAGCGGAGTTGTTTTCATTTCGGGCGATGTGCATTATGCCGAGATTTCAAAGCTGAAGGAAGAAGGGCTTTATCCTATTTATGACATCACTTCCAGCGGCATCACTGCTACGTGGAGGTTTGCAACGCCCAACTTCAACCGTGTGGATGGCGCGGTGATGGAAAATCATTTCGGCATGATTGAAATTGACTGGCAGCAAGAAGACCCCGAACTCACGTTTAAGATTATTGATTTAAAAGATAAAGTGCGCATTGCGCGGAAGGTGAAACTGAGTGAATTGAGTTTTGAATAAAGCGTTTCAACTTCACTTCTCTAAAGCCTTTACTTCACCGCGTCCAGCCGCATCAAATACATTCCAATTGTATTCTCTAAGCCGTAGTACAGCGCATCGCTGATGAGCGCGTGCCCGATGGACACTTCTTTCAGTTGCGGGATATTCTCTTTGAGAAAGGCGAGATTCTCCAAATTCAAATCATGCCCTGCGTTGATTTCCAAGCCGAGCATGTCGCAGAACTTGGCGGCTTTGCCGTATTTCAGGATTGCTTTATTCGGGTCTTTCGGATAGGTCTTGGCATACGTGCCGGTGTAGAGTTCAACACGGTCAGCCTCAACGATAGCTGCGCCTTCAATGAATTGCTCAATCGGGTCAACGAACAGCGACACGCGAATGCCAAACTGCTTGATGTCGAGAATCACCTGCTTTAAAAAGTGCTGATGCTTCATCGTGTCCCACCCTTCGCTTGAGGTGAGCGCGTTGGGCGCATCAGGCACGAGCGTTACCTGGTGCGGCTTCACTTTTTTAATCAGCTTGATGAATGTTTCCGATGGATAGCCTTCAATATTCAACTCGCCTTTCACTACTTCTTTCAAAGCAACGACATCATAAAATTTAATGTGCCGCTCATCGGGGCGCGGATGCACGGTGATGCCATGCGCTCCGAAACGCTCGCAGTCTTTCGCCACCTGAATCAAATCAGGAAGATTGCCCCCGCGCGAATTGCGCAGCAGCGCTACTTTATTGATGTTGACGGAGAGCTTGGTCATTGATTCGGTAATTTGTTGATTCGGTGATGAATGAATCACTTGTATTTTCATTATCGAACTACCAAATTATCAAATCACCGAATCATCAAATCAATACCGGTAATACTCCGGCTTGTACGGTCCTGCCACCTTCACGCCAATGTAATCAGCCTGGTCTTTTGAAAGTGTTTCCAACTCAACGCCAATCTTTGCGAGATGCAGAAACGCTACCTTTTCATCAAGCGCTTTTGGAAGCGTGTACACTTCGTTCTTGTATTTCTTATGGTTTGCCCACAATTCAATTTGCGCAAGCACCTGATTTGAAAAAGAGTTCGACATCACAAACGAAGGATGCCCCATTGCGCAGCCCAAGTTCACAAGGCGACCTTCAGCAAGCAGGATAATATCGTTGCCGTCAATCGTGTATTTGTCAACCTGCGGCTTGATGTTCTCGTGCGTTTTTCCATAATTCTTTTTCAGCCATGATACATCAATTTCATTATCGAAGTGCCCGATGTTGCACACGATGGTTTTGTCTTTCATCTTTTTGAAATGACGGTCAACGATGATGTTCGTATTGCCCGTAGCCGTTACCACGATGTCGGCTTCCGCAATCGCGTTGTCCATTTTCTTCACCGCATATCCATCCATCGCAGCCTGCAATGCGCAAATCGGGTCAATTTCCGTAACAATAACTCTTGCGCCCGCGCCACGCAATGATTGCGCAGAGCCTTTGCCCACATCGCCATAACCTGCCACAACAGCAACTTTTCCGGCAATCATCACATCGGTAGCTCTGCGAATAGAATCAACGAGCGATTCTTTGCAGCCATACTTATTGTCGAATTTTGATTTCGTTACCGAATCATTTACGTTGATGCACGGCAAGGGGAGCTTTCCGTTTTTCAT
This sequence comes from Chitinophagales bacterium, assembly GCA_034440455.1. GTDB lineage: Bacteria > Bacteroidota > Bacteroidia > Chitinophagales > CAIOSU01 > JAWXCB01. The sequence continues at coordinate 1,275 of JAWXCB010000122.1, read as the reverse complement.
GCGCTCATACAGGCGGTGAACCCCTGTTGTCGTTTCTTCAGAAATGCCGCGAATGCCCGCAACCATTTCAGGATATTTATCCAGCACCATGTTGGTGAGGTCGCCCCCGTCATCAAGAATCATGTTGAGCGGCTGGTTGTCGTCACCGAAAAACAGCGTTTGTTCAATGCACCAGTTAAATTCTTCTTCCGTCATTCCCTTCCATGCATACACAGGAATGCCTTTTGCCGCAATCGCAGCAGCGGCATGGTCTTGCGTGGAGAAAATATTGCACGATGACCACGTTACTTCCGCGCCCAAATCAACGAGCGTTTCAATGAGCACGGCTGTTTGAATCGTCATGTGCAGGCAACCCGCAATGCGCGCGCCCTTGAGCGGTTGCTGCTTTCCGAACTCTTCACGAAGCGCCATCAAGCCCGGCATTTCAGCTTCGGCAAGACGGATTTCTTTTCTGCCCCATTCGGCAAGATTAATATCGCGCACTTTGTAGCGAACGGTAGTGTCAATCATGGTTTTATTTATTTTCGGCAAAGATAAGGGAGTCTCTGCTAAATTTTAAATCCCGATTTCAATTGATTGTTGATTTAATAATGAACATTTGTTGGCGCGTACTGACCTCATTTATTTAGCGTGTCGCATTGGTAGCGCCCTCGTCAACAGGGTAGCGGTGTCTTTGAGCAATCACCCACCAACCTCTCCGCCCAAGGCGGACTGCCACGCGCGTAGCTGCTTGTGCGCGCTTGCTTACCCTTAAGGGGGACAAAGGGAGTGATGCTTCATGCCAAAAAAAAACAAAAGCTCTCCGTATCACGGAGAGCTTTTGCAACATCAATACGTATGTATATTATCCTACAACGATTGCTATCGGGTCGCTCGGTTCAGATTGTTCAACACCCGAAATAGCAACTATCCTTACTGACCATGTTCCGGCAGAAAGGGGTAATTGACATTTCGAAGTAGTTACAAAAGCAACGTCACTCCAAACGGTTGCGGGTCCGTAAGTTGCTCTGGCAGCGGTTTGCACAATGTATGCAGCCGCTTTGTTCCTTTGCCAGATTACATTCACTGTTGACACGCCCGGCATTCCTGAAGTTGAAAGTTCAAGACCTGTAACCTGTTCCAGCGACACAGGATTGTGCGTATCATTACCGATGGGATAGCCCGCCAAGGTAACAATAGACTTCTTCGGAAAATACTCTTTTACTAAAGGGTAACGCGCTCTTTTGCACCGCCTCACCCCCGCCCCCTCTCCATTTGGAGAGGGGAGTCCAAACT
>JAWXCB010000121.1:0-8252 GCA_034440455.1 Chitinophagales bacterium | reverse complement strand
GCTTGTAACCTCCGAATCTGGCAGATTTTTATCCACTGCTTTTGCTATAAAGCCCAATGAAATCAATACTTGTTAATGTTTTTGAGGGACGACTATTTACCGGTCGCACTCGTAGCGCCCTCGTCAAAAGGATAACAGTATCTATTGACGAAAACGAATGCCCGCGAAACACTCAATAAAACCCTTTAACAGGTTAAAATCCCAATTTTCCTGCCATTTGCGAGCTTGGCAAATGCATTTGAGAGCGCGGCAAATGGAAAAGTGACTGCTACTTTTCCAAAAGTGGCGCTCACTTTTCGGAAATCCACTGCTTCCAACCGGAAATCCGAGGCGGCAAGTGGGAAATCCACTGCTTCCAATGCAAAATCCGAGGCGGCAAGTGGGAAATCCACTGCTTCCAATGCAAAATCCGTGCTGCCAAATGGAAAAGTGGACTCAGAAAATGATGGGAAAATACGGAAAAGAGGATGCCATTATCAGCCGGCTTACTTCACCTGATAGGCATTTATCCAGCCTTCGCAGTCGCCTGCTATGATCACTTTTCTGCCCGTTTCAAAAAGGTCGGCAGCGATAAAGGGTGTGCAGCCATTGAGCGGGAAGGCAGCATTGGGCTGGTAGTTCTCATCGGTGTAATAAATTTTTCCGCTGGCGGAAGAGAGATACCCGATGCCTTTTTGTCCTGATGTGTTGAGCAGGAAAGCTTTATCAATTTTTTGATTAAAGGTAGGCGTGGCAATTTCTTCTAATTTCTCATTGAACACTTTTGCCGCAAGCGAATCAATGAAAATCATCTCGTAACTGCCATCGCCATTCAGGTCAGTGTATTGGAAGTCGAAGAAGCTTTGCGGCAGCGCAGGTTGCTTCTGGCTGCTGGACGCGCCATTGTGATGCACTTTGTAAACGGTTCCTTCCTTGTCAACATTGAACAACTGGAAGCCGCTTTCGGTGAGGCGCATCCGGAAGTCGTTGGTGAAATTCTTTTCGAGTTTCACAGGTTTGTTTCTGCGGTCGCCCTTGCGGTTAAAGAAGTGGATGTCGCCCGCTTCATTGGTCGCAATGAGATAATCTTTGCCTTGTGAGAACACATAACGCATGGGGAATTTCACAATGCCCACTTTCTCCTGCGGACTCCAGCCCGGCAAGGGTTTACCGCTTTTGTAATAGCCATAGATCTTACCGTTTGCACACGCCACGAACATGCGGTAGTCTTTCTTCTTTTCATAATCAACCAGCAACATGCCGTTGGTTGCGGCAGCGGGGAGCTTAATTGGATAGTTTGAGACGTTTTCGCCCTTGCGGTCAATGAGATAAATTTTTCCTTTCGTATTAAAGGCATATTGCAACTTGGTGTTCTCATAAAAATCAATCAAATAAATCTCACTCATCACTGGGCTGTCGAGTTGATGTTTCCAGAGAATGCGTCCTGCTTTGGTGATGAGATAAAGAATGTGGAGCGAATCCTGCATGAGGATTTCTTTTTCGCCCGTATAATGATTGGTGACGAAAACAGGCGTTCCTGAGGGCTGTCCTTCCAACTTCACTTGCCACAGCCTGTTTGAATGTTGTTCCATATTCGCGGAAAACTGCACGTAGCCATTGGTGAAAAAGATGTCCTGGTATTGGCTGAACTGCAACGCCACCGGACTGAATTTCACAAAATCCTTATCGCCCTTGCGGATGTCGGCAACCAATGAATTACTCAACAACCTGTTCAGCAATTCGAGTGAGCGCGCAGTATTGAAATAAAAAAAGATGTTGGAAGTAGTCGTAAGGTTACGCTCAAACACCATGTAGTCGGGGTCGGAGGCAAGCGTGAGGCGCTCTTCATAATTATCAAGCACGATTTTTATTACGGACAAGTCGCTGGCGAACACCACGTATTCATCCAGCACGGCATAGTAGGGGAAATTGATTTTAAGAAACTGGTGGTCAAAGAGATTGTTCAACTCATCATTCAACGACAACTGCCCGATAGGATAGGTTTTGAATTCTTCCATCGCTTTCAAATCATCACCGAACAAACGTGCGCGCTCGGCAAGGCTCTGCGCGGCAATCTGCGAGTCCAGGGCTTTCACCACAAGAAAAGCATCGTCTTCATAATTTTCATCAAGCGGTTCCAGCAATCCGAAGCACCACTCGTTGCCTATCCAGTTTTGAAAATTCTCTAACTCGCCCGTGAATGTCACTCCCCGCTTATCAATATAAGAACGAAAATCATCCACAGCGTGATAGAAGAACAGCGCGGTATTAAAAGGAAGGAGATGCGTTATTTCCACCTGTGAAGTAGGCTCGCGGTTGAAGTCAGCCAGAAACGTGGAATCGCCCGAAGCAGTGTAGCCATTGATGAGGAAAGAATTGTCTTTCACCTTGAAATCCAGTTCCATCCAGTCGCTGAAATGTTTTAGCGATTGAAACAATGCGCTTTGCGTTTCATTCACCAGCATGGATTCATACCTGCCGAGATTTGCGAAGTTGATATAGGCCACAATATCCGCATCTTCGCCCGCCACATCATTCACCTCGCGGAAGCCTTTGTTTTTCAAAAGAGATTCCCCTTCGCGCAGATGCGCCACCGCTTCATCCAGCAGCACGGGCGTGAAACTGCCGAGGAGCAAGCCATTTACAAATGCGCAGGAAAAATTATTTCCCGCATTGTTTGTCCATTCATAGATAGTTGCCTCTTTGAACACGCGCTTGTTCAGCTTCAGGCTGTCTTCAATCGTGCCGATAAATTGCTCAAACTGCGATTTATTAAAATGCTCTTTCTTCAGCACATAGAGATAATCAAACTCATCGCGCCCGTTGATGTTCATGCTTGCCAGCAACGTGGCATCTGCCCACGTGCTGAACGTGGTGTCGGTGTTGCCGAGCAGCACGAACGAGTCAATGGTATTGATTTGCGCGAGCAACTTTTTGAAAAATCCCGCCCGCGTTAGCGAAAGATGAAACGCGGAACTGTTGAATTTATCCAGCGCATCGGCAGGGTTTTTCAACTCGAATACGATGGAGGTGGATGCAGGCAGCGCATCATACGCGGGGCGGTTTTCCGATAGCGCCAGCACGAGCCGGATATAGGCAATGGTAATGACAATCAGCACGGCAACCAGCGCACCGATAACCCATATTTTTTTCATGCGAGAGCAAAAGTAAAGGTTACGCAACGGAAGTCTATCTTGCGCTGCCAATGAATGCTAACCTGTTTTTGTGAATAAAACTTTTCTTGGTATCGCTGCTCTTTCGGGTTTCATTGCCGTTGCCCTCGGTGCCTTTGGCGCGCATGGCTTGAAGCCACACTTGAGCGCGGAAGCCCTGCAATGGTTTGAAACCGGCAACCGCTATCATTTCTATCACACGTTTGCGCTGCTTGCAGTGGCGCTGATAAGAAACGATTCAAAACTGTTGAGCTATGCGGGCATTGCCTTTCTGCTCGGCATCGCGCTGTTCAGCGGCTCGCTGTATGTGATGGCTGTAACGGGCATGAAAACACTTGGAATGATTACGCCCCTTGGCGGGCTGTCTTTTCTGGCAGGGTGGGGGATGATGGGAGTATATGCAATGAGGAATTGAGAATTAAGAATTATCGCATATAACACGTTAGGAATTATCTTTCGCTTGCTCAACACACCACCCTCCACCCCCAACCCTCAATAGAAAAATATTTCTTACCAAAATTCATTATCGTATTCATATCACAGATAATTTCGCAGCGGATTTAAAAAACAGTCCAAACAACCGATTATGAAAAACATGTTCTATTCAGCAATCCTTTTCAGTTTGCTGACTGCCTGCAATTCGCAGACAACCACTGAAACAACTGCAACGCCTGAAACCGCCACCCCTGCGGCTACAGAAACGACAACTCCAGTTGAAACAACTCCCGCAGACACCACTGCAAAGGTTGATTCAACAGTTGCTCCTGCGCAATAATTGCGGAGTATTCTCCAATTAAAAAGTCCGCCCCGCAAGAGGCGGGCTTTTTTTTTAAGAAAAATACAGACGATACAGCGCAAATGCTTTTCTCCTATTGCGTTCGTTGTAAATTCGAGCTTCTATAAACATCAGGCATGAACATCGAACAACTCCGCAACTTCTGTCTTTCACTTCCTCATGCAACGGAAGACATTAAATGGGAAAACGACCTCTGCTTTTCCATTGGTGGAAAGATGTTTTGTATAAGCTCCATGACTGAACCGCTCACTGTTTCGTTCAAAGCGGGTGATGAAGATTTTGAAGAACTCACTGCAACCAATCACATTCTCCCCGCTCCCTACTTAGCAAGATACAAATGGGTGTATGTTCAAAGCCCTCTGCGATTTTCAAAGAAGGAATGGGAGCATTACGTCCGGCAGTCGTATGAAATAATTAAAGCGAAACTTCCGAAAAAAGTGCTGAGGCAATTGTGAGGAAAATATTTATTTCCACAAGCGCAGATTCCACCCCAGCCCCGCAGTGATTTTTATTTCGTCCAAGCGAGTTGGTGTTGGCGCATCGCCACGTGCTTGTCCGGTAACTCCCCGCGCTTTCACAAACAGGTTGAACACCGAGCCGACATAATAATTGCAACCGATTTCCCCTGAAATCAAAGGCGCCAATCCGATTGTTGATTGGGAAATGCCTTCACTGTCAGCATACTTCAACTCAGCGATTCCCAATCCTGGACTAAGCCCAATGAACGGATCCCACCTTCCTTTTTTCACCGGATGATAATTGAACCCGCTGAAGATGGAGTGGTTGCGGATTAATCCGGTTGCATTGTCGCTCACTTTAAATCCATACCATCCGGAACCGGTAAAAGAAACCTGCTCATCAAGAAACAAATCGAAATCTCCTGTGAGATACGCGCCCGCTGCTTTCTGCGAAAACAGGTAGCCGCCTGCAAGATTCCCCTGTGTGCGTAAATTTCCTTTCCTGTTTTCGACAATCGGCTGCGCTGAAACAGAAAGGACTGCTAACAATAAAAAAGATGTCAGGATTTTTTTCCGGGTTTCCATAGTTGTGCGAATTTGTAATTCATACTGAGATTGAAAAGCAAATGTCCTTCCCATCCTGCGCGAGCATGTTCTTCAAGTTCCACGCCTTCATCAGTCACATGCGCATGAAGGTCTTTGCCGAGATGCAGCATGTATTGCACTTGCGGAGAGAGGTCAAGTTTCGGAGTGATGTTGTAATGAAATCCAACGCCTGCCTGCACAGCAGAACTAAAGCGCGATTGAGCATCGCCATTATTTCCATTGATGCTAATCTTTGTGAAATCGAAACAGTGTCCGGCAACAACATAAGGCGTTACCTTTCGGGTGAAGGCGCGCGGGTCAATCAAGTAATACATTACTGACCAACCCACATGATAATCCATGCGCTGCGCTTTGTTTTCAATATTGGTGGAGAGTACATCGAGAAACCATTCTGTATTTATTCGGTCAGTGAGTTGAATGCGAAACTGACCGCCCGCGCCATATCCGACATTTTTTTCACCATGACTGAATGCGCTGACAGTGCTGCGCATCCCGAGGCTGAAGTTGCCGCCTTGTTTTTCAAACGTGTTCTGTGCTTCTGCAAGTGAAAACTGCAACAGTGCGAGAAGGAAAATGAGGATGCGCATATCCGGTTGTTTAAATGAAAGAAGATGTCCATAAAACAATGGGAAGGAAAAATTATTGTGCGAATGAAAAAGCAGAGATGCTACTCATTCCATTTGCCCATATCCCTGCGCTCTTTTTTGGTAGGTCTGCCTGCGCCCCGCTCGCGTTGCGGATAATGATGGAAGGACGAAGGCGGTTTTTCGTTTTGTTCGGGTGGCGGTGAGAAATCTTCAAAGCATGTTTTTGCAAGTTCGGGAGAAACCCTGCGTTGCATCAACATCACTACTTTGTAAATTTTTATTCCTGCCTGATTTTTGAATTGCACCGTGTCGCCCACAGTAACTTCATGCGCAGGCTTCACGCTTTTCTCATTGATTTTTACTTTACCCGCATTACACGCATCTGTTGCGAGCGTACGTGATTTGAATGCGCGCACATGCCACAGCCATTTGTCAATTCGCATGGTACAGTCGTTAGTGGTTAGTCATTAGTGTTCAGAAACAGAAGTGAAATATCCTAATTTTATGCTCACAGAAAAAGTAAGTAATGGGCAGTTACAAAAAATGGCTGGGTGCAGGAATAGGCTGGGTGATTGGCGGAGGACCTATTGGCGGTTTACTGGGCTTCGCGTTCGGCTCGCTGCTTGACAGCGCCACAATCGAAGTGCTTCGCAAGGAAATCAACACAGGCTCGGAAACTACGCCCGAAACGGATTTTCGCCTCAGCCTTTTATTGCTCTCCGCGTTTGTAATCAAAGCCGATGGCATTGCATCAAAAGCTGAACTGGAATATGTGCGCAATTTTTTTGTGCGCAGGTTTGGCGCAGAGAAAGCCAATTCAAGTATGCGCATCTTTAACCAGTTGGATAAAAGCAGTTTTAGTATTGATGATGTGGGCGCGCAGGTGCGCAAGCTGCTTGATTATCCTTCGCGCTTGCAACTAATGCACTTCTTGTTTGGCGTGGCGAATGCGGACAGGGGCGTTTCGCGGGAAGAGTTGTATGTGTTGGGACGCATTGCTTCGGTGCTGGGTTTGCACCAAACAGAATTTGATTCCATCAGGACGATGTTTAAGATGCCGTCTGTCGAAAATACTTATACTATTCTCGGTATTACTAAAATAGCCTCGAATGATGAGGTGAAAACGGCTTATCGCAAGCTCACGCTGCAATATCATCCCGATAAGGTGGTGCATCATGGTGAAGATGTGCAACGGGCGGCTAAGGAGAAATACCAAAAGGTGGTGGTGGCGTATGAATCTATTAAGCGGGAGCGGGGATTTGTATAGCTTCAAAGCTCTTGCAGGCTATGCACGTTGCATTTACTTTTGATTACATCCGTTACTGCGCCTTCTGCATTTACTACTTCGGCTTTTATGCCTCCCCCTTCGCTGTTGTAATCCAAGAGACGAATGGTCTTGCCATCAGGGGATAGTTTGAATTGGATGCTGCCGCTGTCGTTGCTATAAGTTACTTTATTTACTTTTTGAATGGGGGCTTCGAGGAAGATTTGGTAGTAGTCTTGCTTCGCAGGGGGAGTTTCTTGTATCTGTTGGGCGCGGGTGATGAATGCGGAGATGCAAAGCATCATGCAAATGGCGATTGCCTGTTTCATAAGGAAGAGATTGATACAGAAAGTTAGCGGGATTTGGGGAGATTGGGCGGAAACAGTACACGAAAATTTGAAAACGATACGCGGAATTTTAAAAACGATTGCCTGAAATTTGAAAACGATTGCCTGAAATTTTCAAATGACAGGCTGAAATTTGAAAACGATAGGGAGAAATTCGATATCGCATGGGGTTCTGACGGGAATGGATGACGTTCTGAGGGGTGTGGATGCCATTCCGGGGGGTGCAATAGTGGTTGGGATGAAGATGGTACACGTTTAGGAGAGGGCGGTAGTGGTGGGGAATGGGATGGGGCTGCTTGGGGAAGGGATAGCAGGGGTTGTTTTGAGGGTTGTGGGGCTTGGGGAAGGTGCGGTAGGGGTTCTTTTGAAGATGGTTGTTCTTTCTTTTGCTTTGGTGCAAAAGAAATCTTTGCAGGGATGAATTGTTACAAAGAATTACGGCTATCCTATAACCCCGGGGATTTGTGGTTGTTGCTTCTTGCCTTGATTCGCCTTGCAACATCATAAAGCCTCCGGCTTTGCGAGCCACAGGCTCGCAGTTGTGAACCAGACAAGCGACACGCTTGCCGGAACGGGGGTGAGTGAAATTATTTTTGCAAGAGCCGTAATCAAGCGTTGATCGCCCTTAGTCAACGCTGCATTTCCCGTAATCAAGCGTTGATCGCCCTTAGTCAACGCTGCATTTCCCGTAATCAAGCGTTGATCGCCCGTAGTCAACGCTGCATAGCCCGTAATCAAGCGTTGATCGCCCGTAGTCAACGCTGCATTTCCCGTAATCAAGCGTTGAGCGCCCGTAGTCAACGCTGCATAGCCCGTAATCGAGCGTTGAGCGCCCGTAGTCAACGCTGCATAGCCCGTAATCAAGCGTTGATCGCCCGTAGTCAACGCTTACAAAGAGATGGATGAGGCGGGGTTTGGATGGGAAATAAAAAGAGGTATCTTTGGGAAGTTAATACGAAACCGGAAAGCAGGCTGAGTTTCGTGTTAACTCCCGAAATGGGGTGGATACACGAAGTAGAAAAGGTTTTTAACTTCGTGTATT
>JAWXCB010000120.1:0-21919 GCA_034440455.1 Chitinophagales bacterium | reverse complement strand
TTGTTTCTGTTTCTTCTGTTGTTGCCGATGCGGGAACAGATAAAAATGTTTCCTGCTATCTCACCGAATCGGCAACGATGACCGCAAGCGGCACAGGCGTATGGACTCCGCTGGTGACTAACCCGGGCACTTCAACGATTTCAAACACCAACAGTCCAACGGCAACCATTTCAAATTTTCAAAACCCGGGAACCTATCAATATGTGTGGTCGGTAGCCGGATGTGCAAATGAGGATACGGTTGCAGTTGTAGTTGGAAACAATTGCGGTTGCGTTAATCCTCCGGTTGTAGTACTCGACAATTCAAATGGCAGCATCTGTGCCGGGCAAACGATAGATATATCTGGTTCTTTTTCGGGTTCAGCTACGCTTGTTTCTGCTGAGACATCGGGTTCCGGTACTTTTTCTGCTTTAAGCTCTGTCGTCAGTCCTTTCAGTTTTATTTACACGTCAAGCAGCGCTGATATTTCCGGGGGAAACGTAACGCTAAGTTTCATTACTGACAATCCGCTTGGCGGTCTGTGCATTCCTGACACCGCTCTTTATTTTTTGATAATCAATCCTTTGCCCGTTGTGGAAGGGGGCATTGATACTTCACTCAACTGCATCAGAACTTCGCTTACATTAACTGCATCCTCCTCCATTGGAGGAACAATATTTGCGTGGTCAAATGGAATTAATGCAGATTCAACATCTGTCAACTCACCAAATACTTACATCGTTACCGCAACGGCTAATGGCTGCACTGCTTCGGATGTAGTTATCGTTTCTCAAAATATTTCTCCACCCTTTACTGTTATCAGCGGAGATTTAACATTATCCTGCACTGTTCTTTCTACTACGCTAACTGTTTCAGCAAGCGCTCCGCTTTCGTCTATACTTTGGGATTCAGGAGAAATTACGAATTCAATAACAGTGAATTCAACAGGGAATCATTCTGTAACTGTTACAGATGCAGTTAACGGTTGCACAGGCAGCGCTAATACTGTAGTAACCGTAGATACTGAGCCGCAAGCAGTTTTCTCAATTCTTGATAATCCTTGTCCTGAACTTTCAACAGGAGAAATTACTTCAACTGTTTCCGGTGGTGTTCAACCCTACATTTTCAATTGGTCAGATAACACGAGCGATTCTGATTTAACCAACCTGCAAGGCGGAAATTACAGCGTTACTATCACGGACCAAAACAGTTGCTCGATTACAGAAACTTTCACGCTTGTCAATGGCGCATTCGATTTAATTGCGTTTCAAAATGATTCGGTTATTGCGGGAACTCCGGTGCAATTAAACACAGCTGTTACAGGCAGTTCCGGCTTGCACACGCTCAATTGGAGTCCGGCTACATTTTTGAATTGTTCTGATTGTGCCGCTCCCGTTTCGCGCCCGCTCAACACTATCAGCTATATAGTTTCCGCAGTTGATATTTCCGGCTGCACCGCTTCTGACACGATAACGCTTGTTGTGCTTCCCGACTCTCCGCCTTATATCCCCAATGCGTTCACGCCCAATGGCGATGGCGCTAATGATTTCTTTGAAGTTTTTGGCGATAAAAATTTGTGGGCAACAATGGAAGTTAAAATTTTCGACCGCTGGGGCGAATTGCTCTTTACATCCACCGACCCCGATTTCAAATGGTACGGCACTTACAAAAGCAAGATATTGACTCCGCAGGTACTTACTTATGTTTTGAACATTACCTATGTGAGCGGCCGTAAAGAACACGCGAAGAAAGGAAGCATTACTCTGATTAAGTAATTTTACTTTTCCTATTGCATCTGCAACTTCTCCCAAACCGCCTGCATCGCTTCATTATGTTCTACAGTGCAGTCTGACTCTTTGATTTTTTGTTCGATGTATTCAATCCGTTTTTCAGTGACAGGATGTGTGCTGAGAAATTCCATCTCTTCAGGCAAATCGCCATCTGACATCAGATTTTCAAACAAGTCAACCATGCCATTGGGGTCAATTTTGTTATGAAACATAATTTTTAGTCCTTCCATATCCGCTTCCTGCTCAAGGTTTCGCGAGAACGAGAGCGACTTGATGCTGTTTGCGTTTTCAAGCACTACTGTTGTCAACCCGTTAATATCGTTGAGCAACACTGAAATAAAAATGTAGCCCGACAAACTTCTGAAAAGCGAGCGCAGCGTGTGGCGCTCATTCACATGCGACACTTCATGCGCCAGCAATCCCATCAATTCAGGATATCCCCGCATATCATCCATGATTCCTGAAAACACCACGATGTGTCCTCCCGGCATGGCGAAAGCATTTTTCATGTCATAGTCCACTACGATGATATTCAGGTTGTACTCACTTTTGAAATCTACCTCTTGCACTAATTCATTTAACAGCGCGGTTTTCGTAGAATCAATCACATATTCGCGGATGATGCTTTTATACAATAAATCGCCCAATTGCTGTTCATAGTGTTGCGGAAAAAAGCGCGCTGCAAGGTCGCCCGTCCAGGGAATTGCAAAGAAATAAAGCAGCAACACTGCACCGATAAGCAATCCCACCAAAGTAGTAATGCCTTTCCAGCCGGAGTTGGCGATGCGTTCAAGCATGTTCTGCCCGCCCTTCACGTGCGGAAATTCCTTTTTAAATAACTGCACGAATTCATCTGAACGCACGTCAAGCAGTTCTGCGCCTTCATTCCCAAAGCGCAGCAGGAGCCTATTGTAGCCCACTTGTTCGGTATTGAAGAGGTCGCGTTGTTGTAGTTCTCGATTAAAGGAATTATCAGCGGGGGTAAATTTTATCCGCTGGTTTTTTAGCTCAACCGTTACCGGTTGTGGCTTTGCAGTTTGTCCGTCAAAATAATTTCCAGGGAAGAGTTTTGTCATTAAATCACGAATTCAAAATCAAAGAGATCAGCAATGTCTTCACCGGTAGCGTCTTTGAAATCCTGCTCTGTTTGCACGATTTGTTCAAGGTCAACATCGCCTGCGATTTCAATATTTTCAAAAACAAAGTTGAGGGTGCGCACCACAACCCAGGGAGCGCCTAATCCGAAGGTGAAGATGATAATCAAAATATTGACAAGCATCATTCCTGCAAATCCGCCTCCTGTTGCTTTTGAGCGAAAGCGGATGTTTGTGCCGTCTTTTTCAATCCAAAGATTATTAATATAAAACTCAAAGAGATTTTTCTGCCACCAGAAAAAATAAATTCCAAGCGTGAAGATGGTGAGAAAATAACCGCCAAGGTTTAATCCGAAAAAAGATCCGCCATCGCCCTTCCATTTGAATTCCGCGCTGCCAAAGCGAATATGGCTCAATACATAATTGCGCAGGTTTACAGTGAACCAGGCTCCGTAAATTCCAAACGTGATGATAGTGAAGAATAATCCTTTGAAAAACAATTTTACCAATTCGCCTCTATTTCCACGATAGCCGAAACGTATTCCTCTCCAACTTGTACGCGACATCCGGTAGCGGTATGAGCCATGTATGGCAAGAGGCATGATACCGATGATGCCCAAATAAAGAAATAAAGTAGAGACCTCAGCCGCTCCGGTAAAATCCATAAAAAATAGAATTATTGCAGGGATGGCATAGATGCCGATAATGAATAAAATCGCTTTGATAAACCCTTTAAACATTTCTTCTCCCGTGCCGTGAAATTGGAGCGTGCTGCCTTCAAACTCGGTTGCTCCGTAGGTATAGCGTAAAGTTTTTGCCTTTGCCCACGGATAGTACAATCCGAGCGTGACAATCATTAAAAGCAGGTTCACAATTTGAATTGAAAAGAGCTCGCCTCCTTGTCCCAGAAAGCGGAGTTGGTATTGTTTTGGTAGTTCCATCTTGGTTGGTTTTTTGCCAAAATAAATAAAATGTTTAAATCAAACAATTCATCTGTAAATATTTTTGCTTTTTTACAGGGGGCACTCATGAGAAATTAATCCTCAAAAATTCACGCTGAAGAAACAATAGGCTTTTACCTTTGTTGAAATTCTAAAACAATAAAACCATGAGCAATAAAATCGGCATTCTTGGATCGGGCGTTGTCGGGCAGGCGCTCGGCTCCGGATTTCTCAAACACGGCTATGATGTGATGATTGGCACACGCGACCCTGCAAAACTTAACGAGTGGAAATCGAAAAATAGCAAGGGCAAAACAGGCTCGTTTGAAGACGCTGCAAAACATGGCGAAATCATCGTGCTTGCAGCGAAGGGAACCATTGCAGCCAACACGCTGCAACTGGCTGGCAGCGAAAACCTGAACGGAAAAATCATCATGGATGCCACCAACCCGATTGCCGATGCGCCCCCGCAAAACGGAGTGTTGCGCTTTTTTACCAACCTTGATGAGTCGCTCATGGAGCAGTTGCAGAAAAAATTTCCGCAAGCGCGTTTCGTAAAAGCATTCAGTTGCGTGGGCAACGCCTTTATGGTGAATCCTGATTTTGGAGGACAAAAGCCCAGCATGTTCATTTGCGGTAACAATGACGCTGCAAAAAAAGAAGTCACCGCCCTACTTGACCAGTTTGGCTGGGAAACTGAAGACATGGGCACAGCCGAAGGCGCCCGCGCCATTGAGCCGCTGTGCATGTTGTGGTGCATCCCGGGCATTTTACACGGGCAATGGATGCACGCATTTAAGTTGCTGAAGAAGTAATAAACCGTTGATAGTCTCTATCTTAGGAAATTCAATTTATTGCAGCACCAGTCTGATTTTCTCTTTTCAAATAACCGTTGTTCATTTTAAAAAAAGGGTGCATCGTAAAAAGAAATTCTGCTGCCTTAAAATTGAGCAACCCTCATTATCTTAGGACCGCTAAATCTCTCGCATGTTTCAAAAAGATTTATTCAAAGACAAAGTTGTGATGGTTTCCGGTGGCGGAAGCGGCATTGGGAAAACGATTGCAAAACAATTTCTTTCGCTTGGCGCAAAGGTTTATATCGGTTCCAGAAAAATGGAACGGTTGGAGGAAGCGCTGAAAGAATTGCAGCCGTTGGGGAAATGCGAAGCGGTGGAGTTGAACATCCGCGAGCCTGAATCGGTGGAGCAGGCTGCAAAAATGATAAAGGAGAAAGAAGGCAAGGTGGATATTCTTATCAATAACGCAGGCGGGCAATTCCCTTCTGCTGCCGAAGCGATTTCTCCAAAGGGTTGGAAAGCGGTGATTGACACAAACCTGAACGGAACGTGGTTTATGACGCAGCAATTTTCCACGCAGTTTTTTATGCCGCAGAAGCAGGGCATTGTGGTGAATATCATCGCAAATATTTACAAAGGATTTCCCGGCATGTCGCACACAGGCGCAGCGCGGGCGGGAGTTGATAATCTTACAAAAACACTTTCGATTGAATGGGCTACGCATAATATTCGCATCAACGCGGTGGCTCCGGGAATTATTCAGTCATCAGGATTAGACCAATATCCGCCTGACTTTTTGAAAGGCATCAATTCAAAAATTCCCATGAAGCGCATGGGGACGATGGAGGAGGTAGCTAACTTGGTGAGTTTCCTTGCTTCACCCATGGCTTCTTACATCACCGGTGAAACAATCTATGTGGATGGCGGGCAGCGGCTATGGGGCGATATGTGGGAGATACCGGATAAATAGTTTACAGTTTTTTAGTTTAAAGTTTGCAGTTTTATAAGATGCGCATTTGATTTCATAAACAATAAACTCATTTTTATACTTTCGCTGGATGAAATTTCTTGGAAAACTGCTTATTAATACGGTTGCCATCATGATTACGGCTTATTTGCTGCATGGTATTCATGTGGAAGACCCGTGGCGCGCCTTTCTTGTAGCTGTGTTGCTCGCAGTATTAAATGTTACGCTCAAACCGCTGCTTATTATTCTCACTATTCCAATCACGATTCTCACATTGGGATTGTTCCTGCTGGCTATTAACGCTATAATCATTTTGATTGCGGGGAACATTATTCCTGGCTTCACGGTGGATGGATTCTGGTGGGCGCTACTTTTCAGCATCCTGATGTCAGTGATTAATTCGATGCTGGAATATTTTATCAAACCCACTGTGAGAAGGCAAGACCAGCAGCAATTTTAATAATTTGATTAATGCACTCTGTCTCCTCTTAATTCCAACTGCTTCATTATCTCCGCTTCTGCTTCAAGATATTCCTGCCAGCGTATTTTCATTTTTTCTTTTGAACAATAATATTCTGCAAGCTCAATAAACATGCGATAATGTCCCGCTTCAGAAATCATGAAGTCGTGATAAAATTTTTGCAAGGAGTTGTCTGCAATATTCAAGCTCAACACACGAAAGCGTTCACAGCTTCGCGCTTCAATCATTGCGGATACTAAAAGTTTTTCCAAAAGCTGGTCATCGCGGCTGCCGCCCTTGCGTTCAAATTTGAAAAGCTGAATTGCGTATTCATCTTTGCGCTGTTTGCCCAATTTTAACCCGCGTTTTTTGAGTTCAGCAAGCACCTGCCTGAAATGTCCCCATTCTTCCGTTACAAGCGGTGCAACTTGCGCAACCAATTCTTCTTTGTCCGCATAGCGTTGTATCAACGAAATGCCTGTGGAAGCGGCTTTCTGCTCGCAGTAAGCATGGTCGCTGAGAATATCTTCCAAACTTTTTTCTGCAAGATTCGCCCAGCGCGGGTCAGTGGGAAGTTTTAAGCCAAGCATTTCTGAGTGTTGCGGGTGGTGTGTTGGGTGTTGTGCTGAAAAATTAAAATGGGTCTGAAAAAGCAGTATTGCTTGCTAAACTCTGGTCGGTGAGCGCTTTCAGAAATGTGACGAGGTCTTGCTTTTGCTGAGGGGTAAGTTGCACCCCGCCTTGCTGCGCAGCTTCCATCAGCGGGTCAATCGTGGGCGAGTGCTGTACACCTTCGCTGTAAAAATTCACTACTTCTTCCAGCGTGTTAAACCTGCCATCGTGCATGTAGGGCGCAGTGAGTTCAATATTACGCAGCGATGGAATTTTAAACTTGCCGTTATCCTGCGTGTTGCCGGTGATAGCTCCTCTGCCGGTGTCAGTAAAATCATTTAAAGTGGCGGCTTGTTGCAAACCATTGTTTTTGAACTGGTCGCTCTCGCCTACCAAATGAAAAAGGATATTCCCATGGCAATGAAAGCAATCTCCAAAAGTGCCGGCACCGGTGAAATTACCCATGAAGATTTCAAAGCCGCGATCTTCAGCTTCTGTCCATTCAGCCGATGTGCCGAACAACTCTCCGCGCAGATGCTTGTCATAGCGGGAATTAGAGGAAATGATTGTGCGCAGAAATTGCGCTATCGCTTTTGCGGTTTTCTCTTTCGTAATGACGGAATCGCCAAACGCCAAATAGAATAGCTTGAGATATTCCACCTCGCTTTCCAATTCAGTCACCGCATTGGGCCATTCTTCGTGCATCTCAATCGGGTTGGGAACGGGTTCAAGAATCTGCTCTTCAAGCGTGGCTGACCTTCCATCCCAAAAAAAACTGCTCGGATATACAAGGTTGAATAAAGCCATCGAATTGCGATTGCCGTCAATACCGTCAATGCCTTTGCTAAATCTTCTTGTGTCAGTGAATGCTGTTGACTGCTTGTGACAACCAGCGCAGGCGAGCGTGTTATCTCCCGAAAGAATCGGGTCATAAAATAATCTCTTGCCGAGTTGAATTCCTTCTTCCGTCAGCGGATTATCAGCAGGAATTTCTATTGGAGGAAAAAACTGTGGCTGCTGAAGCGAAACGGGCGTGGGGTCGTAAACCAATCCATCAATATCGTCAGGCTCTCTGCAAGTTGAAAAAAATAAAAGCAAGGCTACAGGAAAGAGTAAAAACTTTTTCAGCATAATTCAAATTTAGTTCTGATGATGCTATGGCGCAAACTCTTCATTTTCAATAAAAGAAACATCAGTCAGCGATTTTAAAAAATTGAGTAAATCTTGTTTTTCATCTGTGGTAAGACTCAACGGTTGAACAAGGGCGTCTTTGTATTGGTTTTCTTTTCCTCCCGAATTAAAATGCTCTATTGCGCTTTCAAGCGTGGTAACGCTGCCATTGTACATATAGGGCGCGGTGAGTTCAACATTACGCAATGAAGGCACTTTGAATTTTCCGTAATCTTCATCCAGTTGCGTGATGCGCTTTCGTCCGGTGTCGGCATACATTTCATACAAGCCGATGTTGCGAAAAGAATAATCACTGAAGTCAATGCCCGCATGACAAACGGAGCAATTCGTTTTTTCGCTTGTAAATAATTGAAAACCTCTTTTCTCCGATTCATTTAAAGCGGAAACATCGTTTTGGTAGTAGTATTTATCAAACCGTGAATTTCCTGTGATGAGTGTGCGCTGATAAGCAGCCAATGCGCGTGTCAGCACAAAGGCATCCGGCTCGCGGTCGTAAGCGATTTTTGAAAGCGCTACATAATCAGGATTTATTTTCATGCGCTCAACTACTCCGGGCACAGAGAACGCCATTTCATTTTCATCTTCAATAGGAGCAAGCGTTTGTTGCTCCAATGTGGGTACTCCGCCATCGCGAAAAAAACTTGTGTGATACGCGATGTTTCCAAGTGAGGGCGCATTTCTGAATCCAACAGCATTATTCACTCCCAAGCTCAATGCTTTGTTATCACTAAATGCAAATTGCTGATGGTGGCATGATGCGCAAGAAACTGTTGAATCAACGGACAATGCGGTATCGAAAAATAACAATTTCCCCAACTCTACTCTTTTTACCGTCAACTCATTATTGGCAGGAATGGACGGCATGGAAAACCCAGCAGGCAAATTCAGTTCGTATGGCGCATCTGAACTAAGCGGAGGGTCTTTATGACACCCTGCTGCAAGCAGCGCTATGACAAGGAAACCAAGAGCTGTTTGATTTCCCATGTGGAATTATCTTTTTGAAAATGCTCCTGAAAAAAAATCGGTAACTCTTTCGGCTATTCTGAAAGTGCCGGTGGTGTGCGTGAAATTATCGTTTACCGCATCAAGCGTATCGGAGTCGTTGTAAAAGAAGCGATTTACATCAAGTTTCATTTTGTACTCAAATGTTTCAGCGGGCGCAACGGTGAAATCATCGCTGAATTGAATTTCATGATAGAGCGGATTTGTTCCCGTGTGATAGAGAAATGAATTGCCAAAATTGCCGCTGCCGTTTGCTGTGGAATCAATGCTGCCTTCAATTTTCAAAAATATGTAGCCGGTGTTCCAGTTCCAGTGCGAGCCATTGTAAATGCTCAATGGGTGCGAGCTTGGATATTGGGCAGGGTCATCCGAATTGCGCGTAGAGTCCACGCCAATTGCAAAGCGCAGCGAAGTGTAAGCGCCCGCAGGAATTGTTCCAGTCACCTGCTCGCCTTTAGATTGGCTTGTGCTGTGATTATTTTCAAAATTTAAAAAGTCAACATCTTTCACTTCCACCTCTGAGCCATCAGCGCCTGTGAGAATTAAATTCGATAGATAAAACCGCAGCGTTTCAATGTTGAATTTGTAATCCTGCGCGTTTTGATACGTTTGACCGAGCACAAATGCGCTGTCGTTCACCATCGCTTTCATATCCAACACAAAGGTTGCGGTTTCTTCATCAGGCGGGTCATCACAACCTGTGTAAGTGAAACTAAGAAGGACAAGCAGGAGTGCGGAAAGAATTTTATTTCGGCTCATTGTTTTATTTATCTAAAAGGTAAGAACAGGGGATGGCACCAAAAGGTTGCCATCCCCTGTTACCTTTTTTTCAATTACTCAACATTAAATGCAGCAGGCAGATTTGCTGAAATCGCCATTGCCAGAGAATCACCGCTTCCCATGGAGTGTGTTATGTACTGCGTAGCGAGGTCAATACCGCTGAATACTTGCAGCAAATCCAATTCTACATTCAGCGTAACATCTGTTCCGGCAGTAACATTAAAATGATGATGCGAATCATGATGCGCAAGGTTTTTATCCAAGCCAACGTGCATTTCCATATCCGCATCCACCGTGCCGTCACTGTCTGTGTCAACCATTCCTTCAATGGCAATGAAGATATATCCCGGATTCCAATCCCAATGCATAGAAGGGCTTTGGGGGGCAAGGGGATGTGAAGATGGCCAGGTTGCCGGATCCGAATGATTTGTTGCTGAATCTTCAATTCCGATTGCAAATTCCAATCCGTGCATTCCGCCTGCGGGAATTTCACCCAACTCCACCTCGTCAGTAGTTTCGTCAATGAGCAGATACACGTCATCATAGTTTTGATAGACGTCACTATGGTCAATCTGCATTTTCAATCCTGACAAATAGTAATTGATTCTGCTGATTTGGAACTTCACACCATTGGAAGTGAAATCCTGATTCAACACTAATTCATCCGCGCCCACGTGATGATGAAATTTCAGAAACAAATGCTGATGGTCGTCCGTGTGGTCGTCTTCATCTTTATCGCATCCGCTGAACGTGAAAAGGCTTGCAATCATAGCAAGCGCAAAAATGGAATTCAAATTTTTAAGTGATTTCATTTTGTTTAAAGTTTTTTGTTTTAACAATCAAATTCAATTCAGGTTTTCTTAAAAACGTATCGTAATCCGGCTGTAAAAAATTGTTTGCCCTCAAACTGTAATCCGTTCAGTTGTTCCGAAACAGGCAGATTCCAAGTGAAACTAATTCCGATTGGCTTCCAATAGACATCAATTCCTGCCGGACAAAACACGCGCTTGCCGCCTGTGTCCAACGAATAGTAGGCTCCGTTTAGTTTGTCTTTGCCTGCCACTTCAAGGTTGATGCCGATGCTTGGCGTGAGCATTAACTTACCCGCTTCCAACTCATAATATGCGCGCATTGAAAAGTTGTATGCGTTTCCAAAGCGATAGCCTTTGCTGTCAGCATCAAAAGTTTGAAACACCGACTGTGCCTGTGCGCCAAACTTCTTCACATTCAACTGGTAGGCGGCATTCAAGAGGAAGCTAATTGTTCCCGCGCCTGTTTGCCTGCTTGGCTCTATCATTCCATCATACCCGGTTTCTCCCGATTCGCCCGTAGGAATACTGAAACCCGTGCCTGCGAAAAAGCGATTGGTAACAGCGCCCGTTGCATTTTTACGATTCACCGCACGATAAAGAACGGTGAAGCGCATATCGCCCAAGCCGATGTTATTCTCAACCAACTCCTCGTTGCGAAACAACTTCTTTTGCATCAGAGGCAAGAAGACGCCCAGCGTCACATTTTTCATCGAGTAAGAAAACCGCAACTCGTGCGCAATATGACTCTGGTCATAGTATGCCGACTTTTCAAAAACAGGATGCTGATGCCCGCCATTTTGATTGCCGGATGTCATCCATCGGTAGCCTGACGGAATATAGACTCCATACGTGCGCACTGTAGAAGTGAAACTCACAAACGAGTTGCCATAATCCGCAACCCCCGGATAAAAACTTCCCATGTTGCTGCTGCACGCATCACACGAGTATGCCACGCGCACTTGCAACAACAGGAATGCAGCAAGAAGAAACGAACAATACAGCCGTTTTCCGGCTAATAGTTTCATTGATTAATTTTTTACCGACCTAAAAAAAAAGAAAGAGAGTAGGATTAGAACTTAGGCGGTAAACGGGGGCGGATGATTTATGGAAAGGATAAATCCGATGGAGAGAAAATCAGCAAAATGATAAACCGGATTTGTTTCTTCAACAGCAGAATTTAAATGCACCAACACATCGCCCGTGAAAAGCCATGTCAACACTTCTGTATGCGATTTGTGCGCATTCGCAGGCGCGTTTTTTTCTTCCTGCTGCGTGATGCGTTTTTTCAAATAGCATTTTCCATCGCACTTCATTTCCGGTTTGAAACGGTTTTCGCATAACTCTTTGATGATGTAATTTTTATTTACACTAAAAGCTACCTGCACAAACGATGCGCTGAAAGAAGACACCAATAGCAACAGTGCAAAAGGAAGAGCGAAATATTTGAATTTGTTACGCACGAAAGTGGCGTAAAGATAGAGTGTTTGCAGTAAAGCAAATCAATCACGCAGCAGCATTCTTAATTCTGAAGATTATCCCACAAAGTGTGTTGTGAGAATAGGCTTTATTTTGGAAGTAAATAAAGGGCAGTTCTGAAAATTCAAAATACAATGGTTCACACAAAGGCGTAAAGTTCGCAAAGAGTTGAAACTCAATCTGTTTTCCTTTCCGCTCTTGGCGTCTTTGCGTGAAATATTCAATTTTTAGAACTCTCCTAAAGCCTTAAAGAAACGCAGTACAAACACGTCATTCAATAATTTTATCGTTTTAAAAAATGCAACTTTGGTGTTCAGGAAAACACTCCTCGCAATTTGGATTTCAATAGACGCACGCTCTTTTATCTCAGTCTTTTTACCCTTATTGGATTTAGCGCCATCGGATTAGCGGTGATTTATTTTTTGCAAGGAATTCACCCGCGCACTTTTTTTGCAGAAGGCTGTCCGGTGCAGATTCAACTGTTGCGGGGCGGCTCGTTTGGCTTCACTGCGTTCATTGGGGCATTGGTGTTTGTCAAAAGTCCGTGGTTCAAAGCATCGCGCATTTTTTTCACAGGGTTGATTGCCTCAATAAATCCTACGTTCGTCCATATTCTGTTTTACTCGTTGTGCGCAGGAGTAGGGGAGGAGATTCTTTTTCGGGGAGCTATTCAGCCGTACCTCGGCATTTGGTTCACCTCCATCGTGTTCATCTTTCTGCATGGCTATCTAAACCCGTTTAATATGCCCATCATGCTCTACGGCTTCGTGATGGTTTTCATCAGCGCAGGCTTGGGCTATCTTTTTGAACTCTATGGAATTTATGCCGCCATGCTCGCACATTTTATATTTGATGTGGGAATGTTTTCGTTCCTGCGGTGGAACATTGGGAAAGAATGATTTGCTGATTAATTGATTCGTTAATTAGCCGATGTGCCAATGTGAGGGGCGAGGTATTATGGAATCAAAAAAACTTGGCATCTTTTCTGCAAAATTTCTTCCGCTTAACGAGTGAATAATAAAACCAACTATGAAACGATTTCTTCTCCCCGCGCTGATTCTTGTTACAGGAATAGCCGTTGCAATTACGCTTCTGCAGCCTGACGAGCCGAAGCCGCTCACACCGCTGAATTTCCCGGTGGGCAACCCGTATGACAAAGAATGGAAGCAGGTGGATTCGCTCACCAATCTTGGCTTGCCACAGTCCGCATTGGAAATCATTGAAAAGATTTATGCAAAGGCGCTGAAAGAAAAAAATGACGCGCAAATCATCAAAGCGCTGATTTACAAAACAGGCAGCGTGTATTCTTTTGAGGAAGATGCGCAAATCAAAAGCGTAGTGGAGTTGGAAAATGAACTTTCCAATATCAAATATCCTGCGCAACCTGTTTTGCAATCTATCATCGCGAGCGTTTACTGGCGCTATTATCAAACGCAGCGTTGGCAGATTCAAAACCGCACAGAAACTTCCGGTTTCGTCCCTGATGATGTTCGTACATGGGATGCTGCCAAGTTCGTGAATAAAACTGCTGAACTCTATTTTGAATCCTTGCAAAATGCAGATAGCCTGAAGCGCACTTCGCTCGGCATCTTTGATTCCATTCTTGTGAAAGGCGAAGCATCAAAAAACTTCCGCCCCACGCTTTATGATTTTCTCGCGCACCGCGCATTGGAGTTTTTCATGAACTCGGAATCAGGTCTCACAAAGCCCGCATATCAGTTCACCATTCAGGATGCCGCCTATTTCGCTGATGCGGAAAAATTCGCAGCAATGAAAATTGAAAGCAAGGATTCGATTTCGTTTGAATTTCATGCGTTAAAGTTGTTGCAGGATTTGCTCGCCTTTCATCTTTCACAAAAAAACACGCTGCCGCTTGTTGACAACGACCTTACCCGCTTGCGTTTTGCGCATCAGCATTCTGTGAATGAGTTGAACGACAGCCTTTATCTCGCTGCGCTTAAATCGTTGGAAGCAAAGCATCAGGCTGATACTATTTCAGCGCGTGTCGGGTATGCAATCGCCCAACAACTCTTTGAGCAAGGCGGCAAATACAACTATGAATCGGCAAAGCAATATCGCTGGCTGAAAAAGGCTGCGTATGAAAAATGCGAAGAGGTGATAAAGCGCCATCCGAATACTATCGGTGCGAACAACTGCGATGCTTTGAAAGAACAGATTCTGCAAAAATCATTGAACCTCACAGTGGAGGAAGTAAACATTCCCGACAGTCCCTTTCGCGGGTTGCTGCACTATCAAAATTTAAAAGAAGTGTGGATGCGCGCTGTGAAACTGACAATAGAAGAACAGAAAAATTTTGAGAGCATCGAATGGGAAAATCGTGTTGAGTTTCTCACCGGAAAACAACCAGCGCAGGAATGGTCGCTCGCGTTGCTTGCGCAAACTGATTTTAATAATCATCAAACGGAAATTAAAATTCCCGCGCTTGAGTTGGGAAAATATTATGTGCTCGTTTCGAGTACAAAAGATTTTTCGCAAGCGGAAGGAGGCATTGCCTACGCGGGCGTTGCTGTTTCCAACCTCAGTTATGTAAATCGCAGGAACAGCGACAACTCGCTTGATTTTTATGTTACCGACAGAACAACCGGCAAACCGCTTGCGGGCGTTGACGTGCAGACTTACACGCAACGCTACAACTATGAATCGCGCAAGCATGATTTTCAAAAAGCAGGCAATTACAAAACGGATAAAGACGGCTACTTCCGCATTCCGTCAGCAGATAAATATGAAACCGTGCGCCTGGAGTTGAGCTATAAAGACGATTTTCTTTTTGAAGAAAATACATTCTATACCTATCGAACGCCTGAACAGCAAAAAGAAAAATGGAACACAAAAACTTTCTTCTTTCTTGACCGAGCGATTTACCGTCCGGGACAAACAGTTTATTTCAAAGGCTTGGTGTTGCAATCAAATGGAGAAGCAAATGAGATTCGCAAAAGCTATTCCGCAACGATTGAGTTGAAAGACGTGAACTATCAAAAGGTTGCTGAAGTGAAAGTGACTACGAATGAGTTTGGCACATTCAACGGCACGTTCACGCTGCCGCAGGGTTTGCTCAATGGCAACTTCACGCTCTGGACGGAATCAGGCAGCAAATATTTCCGCGTGGAAGATTACAAGCGCCCGAAGTTTGAGGTGACGTTCAAACCCGTTACCGGAAGTTTTCGACTGAATGATTCCGTGACCGTGGAAGGTTCTGCGGTGAGTTACTCAGGTGCAAACCTCTCGGATGCGCAGGTGCAATATCGCGTGGTGCGCGAGGCGCGTTTCCCGTTTTGGTGGGGATGGTATAAGAGCATGTATCCGACAAGTCCCGCAATGGAAATCACCAATGGCGTTGCAACTTCCGATGCAAACGGCAACTTTAAAATCACGTTTAAAGCAATTCCCGATCCGACTATTTTAAAAAGTACAAATCCCGTTTTCAATTATACCGTGTTTGCTGACGTAACGGATATTAATGGTGAAACGCAAAGCAGTGAAGCATCAGCAAGTGTTGGCTACCAGGCATTGCAGGCGGAAATCAATGTGGAAGAAGTAGTCTTTACCAACACGCCTGACACGTTGCGCATCGCGGTGAAAAATCTAAACGGACAGCCGGAGAATGCGAAGGGCATAATTACCATTTCAAAACTGAAAGAGCCTGAGCATTTGTTGCGCGAACGCCTGTGGGAGAAAGCGGATACGTTTATGTTGTCGAAAGAAGAGTACCGGAAAACTTTTCCGCTTGATGTATATGGCGATGAAGACCGTTTTGAAACGTGGGAGAAAGAAAGCAAAGCGTTGGATGCAGCTTTTGACACGGAAACTTCAAAGGACGTTGCGCTTACGGGACTTGCAGACTGGAAGCCCGGAAAGTATGTTGCTGAATTGCTGACGAAAGACAAATTTGGAACAGAGGTGAAAGAGAAGAAATTCTTTACAGTATATAATCCTTCATCGAAAGCAGTGCCGCATAAAACATTATCATGGTTTCATGCCGTGAAAGATAATGGAGAGCCGGGCGAAACCGCAAAGTTTTTGATTGGCTCGTCCGCAAAAGATGTAAAGGTGTTGTATGAAGTGTTCTCTAAGAACTCGGTCGTGTGCAAGCAATGGATTGAACTGAGCAATGAAGTGAAGACGATTGAAATTCCGATTGAGGAAAGCTATCGCGGAAATTTTGCGGTGAGCCTTGTGTTTACAAAGCATGGAAGAAGTTTCAGCAATTTCAACATTGTCACTGTTCCGTTTACGAATAAAGAACTGAAGATTGAAACCACCACGTTTCGCGATAAACTCACGCCCGGACAAAAAGAAGAATGGCGCGTGAAAATTACAGGAGCAAAAGGCGAGCAGGTTGCAGCAGAAATGCTTGCGGGAATGTATGACGCTTCGCTTGATGCTTTCGTGCCGAACAATTGGAATTTCTCCATTTACAACAGCTACTATTATTATGAGAAGAACTGGCAGAAGTTCACGTTTGGCGTAAGCAATGCACAACTCTTTACGGATGCATGGAACAAAAATGCGTTTGAATTTAAAGAGCAGCAGTATGACAGGTTGAATTGGTTTCTGCTTGATTACTTTGAAGGCACTTTCACGTATGGCTGGGGTGGAGATGTGAGATATAGAAACGAAGTATTTGCTGCAGCAGATATGGCTGTTATGCAAGAACTACAAGCAGTAACTGTAACAACAGGAAAGAAAAATTCAAAGAAAGGAGACGTAGCCTTTGCACCGGCATTTGATGGTGGTGAAAGCGAAATACTGAAAGAAAAATCAGGAGGAGAAGATAAGGAACAGGCTAACACAGAGGTTTCCAAAGTTTCTCCCCGCAAAAATCTTCAGGAAACCGCTTTCTTCTTCCCTGATTTAAAAACAGATGCGGAAGGTAACATCATCTTCTCCTTCACCGCGCCCGAAGCATTAACACGCTGGAAGTTCATGAGCTTCGCCCATACGCAGGATTTGAAACTCGGATTTCTCACCAAAGAAACCGTGACGCAAAAAGAGTTGATGGTGATGCCAAACCCTCCGCGCTTCTTCCGTGAGAATGACAAGATTACTTTCTCTTCAAAAATTTCCAACGTGTCGGAAAAGGATTTATCGGGCAAGGCGCAACTGCTGTTGTTTGATGCGCTCACGATGAAGCCTGTGGATGCAGCGTTTGGAAATGCGAGCAATGAAAAATCTTTCACTGTAAAGCAAGGCGGCAACACGGCAGTGAGTTGGGAATTGAAAATTCCCGAAGGCATTTCGGCAATTCTGTATCGCGTGCTTGCATCGGCTGAGAACTTTTCTGACGGAGAAGAGAATGCATTGCCGGTGCTTACGAACAGCATGTTAGTCACGGAAACATTACCGCTCAATGTGCGCGCAGGACAAACAAAGCAATTCAAGTTTGAGAAACTGATTAGCAATAAATCCACCACGCTGCGCAATCAAAAACTCACGCTGGAGTTTACTTCGAATCCTGCGTGGTATGCAATTCAGGCATTGCCCTACATGATGGAATATCCCTATGATTGTGCCGAGCAAACGTTCAACCGCTATTATGCAAACCAGATTGCAACCGGCATCGCAAATTCCAATCCGCGTATCAAACAAGTGTTTGAAACATGGAAAAATGTAAACAAGGAAGCGCTTGTTTCCAATCTTGAAAAAAATCAGGAGTTGAAATCGTTGCTGCTGGAAGAAACCCCATGGGTGCTTGATGCGCAGGATGAAACAGAGCGTAAAAAGCGTATCGCGTTGCTGTTTGATATAAACAAAATGGCTTCCGAAAAACAAAGCGCGTTGAAGAAACTTGCCGAAGCGCAAACACCAAACGGAGGCTGGGCGTGGTTTAAAGGGATGCCCGACAACCGCTACATCACGCAATATATCGTGACGGGCATCGGCAGATTGAGCAACATGCAGGTGTTGAATTTGAAAGAAGAGCAAGAGGTGCAAGACATGCTCCAACGTGCTGTGCAGTATTTGGACAACCGCATTTTGGATGATTACAACGAATTGAAGAAACGCAAAGTAAAATTAGAGGATGATAATCTTGGCTATGAGCATGTGCAATATCTCTATGCGCGAACAATGTTTCAAAATATTCCTTTCGGGCAAGAGCAAAACGAAGCATTCAAATACTATATCGGGCAAGCGGAAAAGTATTGGCTCACGCGCAACAAATATTCGCAGGGCATGATTGCACTTGCTTTGCAACGCAACGGCAAAAAAGAATCTGCATTGAAAATCACGCGCTCGCTGAAAGAAACTTCATTGAGCAGCGAAGAAATGGGCATGTATTGGAGAGATAACGATGGCGGATATTATTGGTATGAGGCTCCGGTAGAAACACAAGCATTGCTGGTAGAGGCATTTAAAGTTGTTGCGAATGATAAGCAGGCGGTGGATGAACTA
This sequence comes from Chitinophagales bacterium, assembly GCA_034440455.1. Taxonomy (GTDB): domain Bacteria; phylum Bacteroidota; class Bacteroidia; order Chitinophagales; family CAIOSU01; genus JAWXCB01. Next base: position 3,607 of record JAWXCB010000120.1, on the reverse strand, counting down.
CGCATCTGGCTACTGAAGCAAAAACAAACGCAGGATTGGGGCAACACCAAAGCCACTGCTGATGCCTGCTACGCGCTGCTGCTTGAAGGCACGCAGTGGCTTGATGATTCCAAACTTGCCGACATCACAGTGGGCGAAACAAAGATTGAACCCGCACAACGTGGCGCATCTGTTGAAGCAGGCACGGGCTATTTCAAAACTTCGTGGGATAAAACGGAAATCAAGCCTGCGATGGGCAACATCAGCGTGAGCAAAACGGGAACGGGTATCGGCTGGGGCGCCATGTATTGGCAATACTTTGAGCAATTGGATAAAATCACGCCTGCGGAAACTCCGCTCAAGTTGAAGAAGCAATTGTTTCTGCAAACAAACTCTGAAACAGGTCCGGTGATAACGCCAATCACCGACAAAACAGAGTTGAATGTAGGCGACCTCATCAAAGTGCGTATCGAACTGCGCGTTGACCGCACAATGGAATTCGTTCACATGAAAGACATGCGCGCTGCGGGCTTTGAACCGGTGAATGTTCTTTCGGGCTATCGCTGGCAGGGCGGCCTTGGCTATTATGAAACCACGCGCGATGCCGCAACGAATTTCTTTTTTGACTGGCTGCCGAAAGGAACGTATGTGTTTGAATACGCGCTGCGCGTTTCGCAGAAAGGCGACTTCTCCAATGGCGTCACCACCATTCAGTGCATGTATGCGCCTGAATTCGCTTCGCACTCGGAAGGGGTGCGGGTGGCGGTGAGGTGATTTGAGAATTTGATAATTCGATAATGAGTTAGCGAAAATAGAAATCACCCCCTTTGTCCCCCTCAAAGGGGGAAGCAACACGCGCGCAGCAGCCCACTTTCTTTGACAGCTTTGAAGCTATTATTTAAATACTTACCTTTCGGTAGATATGTTAAAACGAATCTGGCGTCTGCTGCTTATCTGCTTTTCTTCGTTCATGCTCATTACATTTATGCTAACGATAGGGCTTTCCCTGTTTGGCGACTCTCGGTTTTCAATGAGCAATCTGCCGCCAGGCATCCTGGTGATGCAAATCATGGGATCATCTTTATGCCCATGTTATTCTTCGCTATTTTAAAATACGGATTGAAGTTATTCAGAAAGCCGAAGCCTAACCCTTTTGCAGGGCAAAAGATTGAAATAGACATGGTGATAAAAGTGAAGCACACCTTTCAATCTTTTTTCAAAGTAATGGTGTCACAAGTACTTGACTCCGTGCCATTATATCCTTTCTTATTCATAATAGGATTGGGCAACCTTGTTTTTGCAATAAGTTATTTCACCGGTAATCCGATGGAACTGAAAGAATTTCCTGCGCTTCAAACAGGAATCGGGGTGGCATTAACAGCTCTCCCTTTTTCTTTCTATTTCCAGTTAAAGAAACTGTTCAATTCCCATCCCAGGTTTCATGAAGTAATTGAAAATCATTTTACCAATGAGTCGCTGGTGATAAAGGGGGAGAGCTTTGAATCAAAGCTCGGCTGGAGTACTTTTCATAAGTTCCAGGAATTGAAAAATGCCTTTATGCTTTATGAAAGTAAAGCCATTGCAATTATGATACCTAAAAGCAGTTTTGAAAATGAACTGTCCATCACCACGTTGAGAACATTTCTGCTGTCGCTGCAAAAATAATTTCACTTAACTGCCCCCCGATCTCCAACAAGATGCAATCTTGCGGGAGCGATGGGGAACCTGATTTTTCTTGAGAAATGCCTAAAAGTGTATTTTGATTCTAACGGCACAATTTGTTAGTTTGTAAGAGTAACTTGTATTATCCGACACCAACGCGCATACAATCTTCCGAACATGAAAAAGAAAACATTTCTCGCAGTCATCTTTTCGCTGGCAATGGTGCAAACCTCATCCGCGCAATCCTTCAGTCCACAGTTGGCTGCCATGCTTCAGGATACATTGAATAAATATGTTGCGTTAATTACAAACATTAAAGGCATGTCAGTCGCTGTGTATTTGCCCGAGCATGGCATCTGGAAGGGCACCAGTGGCGTGTCTTCTGCCGGACAACCAATCACTGCCGACATGGAATTTGGCATAGCCAGCAACACCAAACTATTTGTAGCCGCTGCCCTTTTAAAACTTGCTGAAAACAATATCTTCAGCCTTGATGATTCCTTGCACAAATGGCTGCCTGCTTATCCGAATATCAATTCCAACATCACCATTCGCCAGCTTCTTCATCATAAAAGTGGTGTGTCCGACCCGCTTTTCGTGTCGCCTTTCATGGATACCATTATGAATAATCCCACGCGGGTGTTTACTCCAAATGAAGTATTGGGATGGGTGGGAGCGCCCCTTTTCGCTGCGGGCACGAGTTGGGGCTATTCCAACATTAATTACATCTTAGCAGGAATGGTTGCTGAAAGCGCTACGGGCTATCACATCTCAAAGATTATCCGCGACAGCATTCTTACACCGCTGAATTTAGACAGCACTTTTTATGATGTGAAAGAACCCATCTTAGGAACGCTGACACACCGATGGTTCAATGGCGTGGACTACAATACTATTTCAAGAGTTGGATTGAACACCGCAGGCGGTTGCGCGGGCGCTTTGTTTTCAACGGCAGGTGAGATGGTGCAATGGTATCATGCGCTGTTCAGCGGTGAGATTTTGAATGCCGCTTCTTTGGCTGACCTCACCACATTTGTTACAACCGGAACAGCCTACACCTATGGCTTGGGATTAGAGAATCAAACTTATTTCGGTAATATCACCTGGGGGCATGGTGGCACCACGTGGGGCTATAAAAGCAGGATGGTTTACGAGCCTTGTTCGGGCGTAGTAGTGTGCGGACTTGCTAATTCGTGGCCTGCCGGAATGGATGGCGTCACCTTGTTGCTTTATAAAGTAGTCGTTGATTATTTACCCGCCTGCGCAGAAACCATTACTGGATTCACAACAGTTTGCCAGGAGCAAAATTCCGTAACCTATACGGTGTCCGCAATTGCAAAAGCAACTTCTTATCAATGGACTTTACCCACGGGTGCAACAGGCACAAGCAACACCAATAGCATCACCGTCAATTACAGCCTGTCGGCTCTTTCGGGAAATGTTACCGTGAAGGGAATAAATACCTATGGAGATGGCGGGGCTTCAACCTTAGCCGTTACCGTAAATGATATACACCTCGCCTTATGCGGTGGCAAAACAATTTCCGGCATTATTATCACCGAGACAAACAAACCCGTGAGCGGAGTTTCTGTAATTCTTTCAGGCTCAGAAAGTGACATAGTGCTAACGGGCATAGATGGATTTTTCAGCTTTGCAGTAATGCAGGTCGGCAACTACACCGTCACCCCTTTTAAAACAAATGATGTTGCCACCAACAATGGCGTTACCACTACCGATATCGCATTAATCAGAAAGCACGTAATCAACATCACGCCTTTTAATTCGCCCTATAAAATCATCGCGGCTGATGCGAGTAACAATAGCATTGCATCAACGGCTGATATTCCGTTAGTCAGACAAGTCATACTAAATAGTCGTCCCTCAAAAACATTAACAAGTATTGATTTCATTGGGCTTTATAGCAAAAGCAGTGGATAAAAATCTGCCAGATTCGGAGGTTACAAGC
>JAWXCB010000119.1:0-18445 GCA_034440455.1 Chitinophagales bacterium | reverse complement strand
TCAAGAAAAGTTTAGAAAAAGCGCCCCTCCACCCCAATCAGGTCAAAAATATTCCGGAAATGAAATTGACAGGAAAAGATTTTAGTTTTTCAAAGGACTCAACTATTAATTTTAGCAGTCCCCAATGGGGCCGTTACACACAGTTATTCTTGTAAAAACTATTCATGGATTTTGGCATCTGCGAGTTAAGCGTCATTCCTCTTCGAAGCGAAACGTCCCATAAAAGCGAAATTGTTTCACAATTATTGTTTGGGGAAACCTATCAGGTATTGGAAAAGAAACCGGAGTGGCTGCGCATCCGCACAACGTATGACGATTATGAGGGATGGATGGAGCGCAAACAGTTTGAGCCAATCTCCGCAGGGCAGTATAAAAAGCTGGCGAACAATAAGCAGCCCGTAGCCCTTGAGGTGGCAAGCGCGGCAAGCAGTGCAAAGCGCAAAGTGCCCATCCTTATCGGAAGCACGCTGCCTGATTTTGACGGTATGAACTTTAAGATTGATGATGAACAGTTTGTCTATAACGGGCAAGCCATCATGCCCGATGCGAGTTATGATTATGATAAAATCATTGAGAAGTGTGCGCTCAAATTTTTACATGCCCCTTACTTGTGGGGAGGAAGAAGTCCTTTTGGAATTGATTGCTCGGGGTTTACGCAAGTAGTGTTCAAACTGCTTGGTGTGGCGCTGAAGCGTGATGCCTACCAGCAGGCAATGCAGGGGCGCGATGTTGATTTCATTGACCTGGCAAAAGAAGGCGACCTTGCTTTTTTTGAAAACAAAGAAGGCAAAATCACGCACGTGGGCATTATCCTGAAAGATAAACGGCTCATCCACGCCAGCGGCAAGGTGCGCATTGACCGCGTTGATTCATTCGGCATCTATAATGAAGAAACGAAAAAGTATTCACACAATCTCAAGGTGGTGAAGCGGGTGCTGTAGAAACAACAGATGCCATCTTTTCGGAAAGATGGCATCTGTATTCTATGGAATTGTAGAATTCCAACTGCCGTTCACATCACCCAGCTTCACACCGATGAAGTTTTGATTGGTTTGGTTGGTGGTGATGTTGTTGTATGTTTTTGTTTTTGGAAACGGAAACGGGTTGTAAGGCATGTTGGGCAGTGGTAGTTGAAAAACGTAATCGCTGGGCACAAACTCCCACAGCCTGCTGTTCGCAGGAGGAAATTTCAACGTGTTATTCAGCACCACGATGCGCGTCACCGGAATATCAGCAGTTGATACAATACTTGTATTGTTCCCATCAGCCGCAATCACTTTGTAAGGCGAATCAAACAACGTGGTGCCGAGAATGTGTCTGCGCATCAGCGAAATATCAAGCGTAGTAACTCCATTGTTGGTAGCGACATCATTTGTCTTTGTGGGCGTGATGGTATAATTTCCACCCTGCTTTACATTAAAACTATACAGCCCGTTGCTTCCTGTGATAACAGTATTTTCGTGCGATCCGCTGAGCTTCACCGTAACTCCCTGAATGGAATCGTCATCTTCGGTAATTATTGCTCCCGATATATTTACCAATGGCAACACCGTGACATGAAACGTATCGTGCACACAATTGAAGTTGCCATCCTGCACAAAATAATCCGTGCTTGCAACGGGAGAAACAGTTACGCTCTTTGTCGTTTCCGTCAGCGCATTCCACGCATACGCGCCCTGCCATGATGCGCTCAGTTGCGCGCTTTCCGTTTCATTGATAGTGATGTCGGTTGCGTTGTTCACGTCTTTTAAAATGGTGAACTTGTCAAGTATCATGCTGTCAGCCGCAATCCATTTTGCATCAAGCCTCTTGCCGCTCACTTCAAGATACAATGAGCCGCCTTTTAAAGAGTTGGAATATTGCATTGCATTGTGCGGATAAGCGCCCGTTTGCGGAGCGCCAATTTTTCCGGCAGAGCCTGCCACAACATACACGATGCCTTCGTTTTGTTCGCTGGCAGTTGATTTCACATAAGGGCATGAATTAGTAGAACCATCATACAACCCGCTTGATGTGCTTGCATTGTGCAATGCAGATGAATACGTGCCCTCAAGCCCATAATGCCCTTTCATGATTTTTGAACGCTCATAGGTGTGGCTGTGTCCGCAGAGGATGAGGTCAACTTTGTATCTGTCTAAAATGCGCAATACCTTATCGCGGATATTCACCAACTCACTTTCCGTATCAGAATTGTGCGTGCCCATCGTGTAAGGCGGATGATGCCAATAGAGAATCGTCCACTTCTGCGTGTTGGCGGCAAGGTCTTGTTTCAGCCACGTGATTTGCGCGCTCGTGGTGTCAAAGATTTTCTTTCCGCTCTCCGTGCCGTAGGAATCAAGGCTGATGAAATGAATGTTCGCATAATCATAGCTGTAATACATCTCCGTTCCCGAAGGCACACCGCCCGCTTCGCCTGCTTTGGGCAAGGTGAAGATTTGATGATACGGTCTGTTGCGGCTTGCTAATGAATCGGCATTGTTTGCATAATCATGATTGCCTGGTGCAGGAAACAACACTGTTTGGCGCATCACCTTTCCACTCATGTAAGGCTGAAAAAATTTTGATTGATACTCTGCATCCGTTCCATTTTCATAAGCATTATCGCCTAACAACAACCAAAGGTCGGTGTAATTATTCCCAATGAAATTCTGATACGCATTCCGCACTTTTGTTTGCACAGTTTGCGCAGTGCCGCAATCACCCGTTACCCAAATGCGTGTGGTTTTTTCTGTGCCGATAAGCGGAGCAGTAATAAAGAAATTCATTGTGTCACCCTGAAAAATTCCCCCTTCACTGCCGATGGAATAAAAATATTTCGTATCAGGTGAAAGTCCTGTTAACTGCATGATATGGTCGGTAGATGAATACAAATCCGACACAGCTTGATTGATGTTGCCGGCTGTAGTTCCGAGGTTTACTTTAGTGTCAGTTCGGATACTTGTTTTCCATCTTAAAAAAACACTTGTGGAAGTGCCGAGTTGAAAATAAGGACCGCGTGAAATTGCAACGGCAGGCAGCGAATCACCAATAAGCTGCAAATCAAAAGTTAAATCAGAACTCGTGGCATTGATTTGATGCACTTCGGCAGCAATTACATTCACTCCATTTACAAACGATGCCGGAGAAACAACAGCGGGAATCCATGTGTTGCCGTCATCCGTGATTTGTGCCGCAGCAAATGAATTGTAAGCTGGAATGCCAGCGGGAATATTATCACGAAAAACCTCAACTCCATTTAAGTAAACAACGATGCCATCATCGCGCTTCACATTAAAGAGAAAAGATTGAAATGCTGCGGGATTTGCAATATTCACAGCATGTCTGAAATAGTGTGTAGGGTAGCGATTTGTACTGGGTCCACCGGGAATCGTAGTTGCCTGCCCCATTTCACCAAAACCCAACTCCGAAAAGCCCGCTGCCCAGCTCGCATCATTGTATGCAGGCTCCTTCCATGCAGTTCCCAAATCAGTGCCGCTGGAATATTTCCACACTGCGCCTGTGTTGACAAGAGTTGTTTGCGCAAGCGAAAGAGTTGCCATAACGCAAAAAGACAAAGTAAGAGAAACATGAAGTGGGGCGCGGGGTTTCATACAAAAGGCAAAGCTCCTATCACCTAATTTAGAACTTTGCACGACAGAAGGCAAACAATATATTTACCTTCACTCTTTAACCATAGATGAAAATCCTTTCCGCTCAACAAATCCGCGAGGCTGACCACTACACGATTCAGCAAGAACCCATCGCTTCTGAAGCATTAATGGAACGCGCTGCAATGGTTTTTGCAGATTGGTTTGCTGAAAACTTTTCGCACAAGCATCCTGTAAAAATATTCTGCGGCATCGGAAACAATGGCGGTGATGGTTTGGCAGTCGCACGACTGTTGCATCATTTAAAATATCAGGTGGAAGTTTTTGTTGTGCGCTACTCCCCTACTCCTTCAAAGGATTTTCTTTTCAATGAAAAGCGAATGAAAAAACTTCTTGTGAAAATCACCGACATTCATGCAGGAGATAAGTTTCCTGTGATTAAACCAAATGAAATTATTATAGACGGATTGTGGGGTTCGGGCTTGAACCGCCCAATCGAGGGCTATGCGTCTGATTTAATTCAGCATCTTAATATTTCTCCAGCAATTAAAGTCGCCATTGATATTCCATCGGGTTTGTTTGCCGACACAAAAAGTGATTCTATAAAGTTCAATGCGCATTATACATTGACATTTGAATTGCCAAAACTGGCTTTCTTCTTTGCAGAAAATCAAAACACTGTTGGAGAATGGGAAGTGAAAAGCATCGGACTGCATCCTGTATATCTTCAGGCTGCTAAAACAGATAACTATTTTCTTACTCGTGATTTCATCGGGCAACTCATCCTCCCAAGAAAGAAGTTTGACCACAAAGGAACTTACGGTCACGCATTAATTATCAGCGGCAGCTATGGAAAAATGGGCGCTGCTATTTTATGCGCTGAATCATGCCTCCGTGCAGGCGCAGGATTGGTAACGGCATACATCCCGAAATGTGGTTATGAAATTTTACAAAGCAGTTTCCCCGAAGCGATGGCGCTAACCGATAAGCAAAAAGATTATCTCAGCGCAGTTCCTGATTTATCACCTTACAAAGCAATCGGTGTCGGTCCGGGCATCGGCACAAAAGCAGCAACAGCGAAAGCATTGCTGCAATTGATTAAAAAATCTTCCGTGCCTTTGGTGCTTGATGCTGATGCGCTTAATCTTTTTTCTGAAAACAAAAAATTGCTGAAACAACTTCCTGACAATTCCATTCTCACACCACATCCAAAGGAGTTTGAACGCCTTTTCGGAAAATCAAAAAATGAGTTTGAGCGACATCAACTACAAAAAGATGTTGCGAAGAAATACAAAGCAATCATTGTGTTGAAAGGCGCTTACACTGCAATTGCTTCGCCTGACGGAAATATCCACTTTAATTCCACCGGAAATACCGGCATGGCAACAGCAGGCGCGGGTGATGTGCTCACTGGCATCATCACGGGATTATTGAGTCAGGGCTATTCACCATTAAATAGCGCATTGCTTGGGGTTTACTTGCATGGACTTGCTGGCGATATTGCTGCGGAACAGTTAAGCCAGCCTGCTCTCATTGCAAGCGACATCACAAATCACCTTGGCGCTGCGTTTAAGTCGCTCTCCCAAACCTCAAATTGATTTGCTACTTTTATACCGCCCCGAAACTGAGGAATGCGTAAAATCCCTTACTCCATTTTATTCTTTGCCTTGTTGCTGTTTGCCTCCTGCAACGATTTCAAGCACTTGAGCAATCGAGGAAAGCTGATGGTGAAAACCAAGCAGGACCTGTTCAGAGGATTGAATTTTGATGTAACTCTACAAGACGTAAAACAAGCGGAGGCGATTTCTCCTGAACTGGAATATCCAGACAACATGCGCTACCACATTGTCGCTGATTCGATTGCTGAAGGCGAATCACTCGATGTAGAATATTTTTTCAACAAAAAGAATCAGCTTGATTTGATGATTGCATTCTACAACATCTCTGACTCAAACGCCATCCACCCGATTGTAAACGAACTGATGCGTTATTTAGAGCGCGAACACGGTCGCCCCAAGCAAGATGAACTTGGCTGGTATCATTGGGAATTTCAGGATAAAAAAGGCGAACCCGGCTCCATTGAAATCAACCTCGTGGGCGAAACTGAAGCGGGCTACATGGGCGTGGAAGTTGAGATGATTAAGTATTATGCATACGAGGAGAAAATGTCGAATAGTCGTAAGTAGTAAATCCCAGTTTACAGTTTTCTGTTTCCTGTCTTTCGTTTATGGCGCGCATATAATGGGTGAAGTTATTCGTCAGAAATGTCAGCGTACGTTCATTCTCCGTATCGTAATATTTGATGCACCTGAGTTTTGCCGGATAATCTCTTACAGCGTAAAATCCTTTAAGTTGAACGGCTTAGGCATACCTGACACCTTTTGATTTGTGGACGGATTTTGAAAACAGACGCTGAAATGCGAAGTTGTCTTTTGAGCGAGTGCATTTTCACTGCTCCTTTCTTGCGCCTGAACTTATCCCATGAAAACCCGCAGAGTTCATTAGACCTCTTCGGAAAATGTAATTCTCATTTAGAGAAAGCCTCTTTTGTTTATGATGCAGTTGGGACTCCCCGCTCCAAATGGAGAGGGGGCGGGGGTGAGGCGGAGCAAAAGAGCGCGTTACCCTTTAGTCAAAGAGTATTTTCCGAAGAAGTCTATTGAAAAACATCTCCTTAACATTGGCAGTTCATGCAATTTAATTTTCAACCCAATAAACTCATCAATCTCCTTCCGCCTGTTGCCGGAATTGCAGGATGCATCATTGTTGGTGGCGGCATTTACGAAGCTGCCACGCATTACACCGGCAGCGGAGTCTATTCTCCCGAAAACCATTTTATTTCTGAATTAGGATTGGACACCGCCACCGCCATGGCGCATGTTTTCAACAGAAACCTGAATGTTGCCGGGTTTCTACTGATGATTTTCGTAATCGGGCTGGGGCACTATTTGGGCAATGGGCTTTCAGCCCGCGCAGGCATTGTTACGGGCATCATTGCCACAGTCAATTTTTCTGCCGTTGGCTATTTCACCGCTGCCGACTGGCTATAGCACATCCTTGTAGCGTCTCTCTTTTTTGCAGGCGCGATGCTGTCGGTTGCGTTTTTTGCCTTTGCCATTTGGCGCGATGAAAAAAAACGCCTGCATCCTGTGCTTGTTTTACACGGCATAATCATTGCCGCCTGTTATTTTGTTGCGCTGCTGTGGCCCAAAGATTTGATGTTTCAAATGAACAATGACCCTGCTCATTTTACGCGCCCTGCGGTGTGGGCAATCACCGTGCTTGAATGGACGTATTGCCTTCTCATCTGCACCTGAATATGCATGGCATCGCTCAATCTGCTTTATACTTCATTGCTGGAATCACGCACAGTGATTTTCCTCGGGGGCAAACAAATGTACAATGACTATCAGGCGCGCCTCGAAGAAGCAAAAGCCTGGATGAAGAAAAATTTATGGCAGTAGAAATTCTTTTTGCCTCGCGTATCTTAAAGCAGCTTTTGCGCAAGTTGCATTTTGTTTTGAACCATTCAGGTTCAAGTGCTTATGAAAATCATTTTTGCTGTTGAATGCCTTTTCCCTTTTTTGTATATGGACCATGCTGCACTTCTAAAATAGGCGCTTCAAAAGAAAGCGGAAATGAAAGGATGTAAGTACGCGCCACCTTCTTCATAAACGCTTGATTGCGCGTTTGTGCCTCAAACATGAAATGTATAATTTAGACTTTCAAAACCCCGCCTTCCATGCTGAGAACAATTTTTTTATTTATGGTATGCTCTTTTTTGAGCGCGAGCAATAATTTATTAATGAGCCAAACCACTCCGTGGCCCGAATGGGTGTTTCACCATTGGGTGTGGGAAGATGAAAGCACGCAGCAAAGCGCCATTCAACTTGTGGATGATTACATCGCGCATGATATTCCCGTGGGCGCCATCATCATTGACAGCCCGTGGGAAACGGGATACAATACTTTCGACTGGGACACTGCGCTTTATCCAGACGCGCAGGCGATGGTTGATTACTTTCATTCAAAAGACGTGAAGGTGTTGGTGTGGACAACTACGGCAATCAACATTGATGTGGTTGACCTTTGGAACTATGGCGATTCTATGGGCTATTTCATGAAAGCAAATGCGGGTAGCGGCTCGGCAGTGGTGGAATGGTGGAAGGGTGACGGCAGCATGATTGATTTCTTTAACCTCGATGCGGTGGCTTGGTGGAAATCGCTGATGGACAAAACCCTTAGTCTGGGCATTGACGGATGGAAATGTGACGGCACGGATTATTCCATTTTGCTTGGCGCAACTTATTCGCCCGGAGCGGGGCGCACCGTGAGCCGCACTGAATATTCACACGCCTACTACAGGCTGTTTCATGACTACACGCGCCAGCAACTTGGAAACAACCGCGTGAACATGTCGCGCCCTATTGACAACTACGGCATTGCTTTTCTCACCGACCCTGAACTTGTGGCGTTTACTCCGGTTGACATCTGCTTTGCCTGCTGGGTGGGCGACCAGGATGCGACATTTGACGGATTGAAGAATGCACTGTTGAATATGTACCTATCAGGCGTTAATAACTATCTCGTTTTCGGTTCAGACATCGGGGGCTACCGCGAAGAACCTATTCCGGGCGGAAGGGAGAAAGGCGTGTTTCTGCGCTGGGCGCAATTAGGCGCTTTCAGCCCGCTGATGGAAAATGGTGGTGGCGGTGAACATCGCCCGTGGATGTTTGACCAGGAAACGGATGACATCTACCGCACCTTTGCAAAGCTGCATCATGCACTGATTCCCTACTTCATGGAGCAGGGCGATTCGCTGTTTGCGGCAAACCGTTCGATAATGCAATTTTTCAATGACGATGAATACCCTTTCATGCTGGGAACCGACATTTTTGTAACGCCAATACTGAGCGCATCAAATAATATTGATGTTACGTTTCCGGCTGGCAGTGATACGTGGGTTTATTTGTTTGATACCACGCAGGTTTATCAGGGTGGCGCAACGACAACTTTAACAGTTCCATTGGTAGAGTATCCTGTTTTCCTGAAATCCACTTCCCCACTGATAGCTACTTTGGAGAGCGTGTTGAATGTGCCGACAGGCGTGGAAGAAGCATTCAATAATCCAAAGAATCCTGTGCGCGTGTATCCGAATCCTGTGTCAGGCGAGTTTGTAGTTTCAGGTTTAATGTTTGAAGTTGGCGAAGAATATGAGTTCAGGCTGTTTGATGCGCAGGGCAAAAATGTATTGCAAACGAAACTCACGCAGAAAGAAACGAAAATTTCTGTGAAGGGATTGGAAAGCGGAGTTTACCACTACACAATTCCCGCGCACGGCTCAAAGAGTGATTTAACGGGGAAAATAATTATCCGGTAATTGCTTTCAGCAGAGAAACCAAATTAGGGATTAACCGGTGCAGTGTTCGGTTCTTCCGGCATCGGAACGGTGTTAGGTGTCTGTTCAGCAGGAACACCGGGAGTCATGAGGCTTTTTTCCAACTCGGTTTTACGGTCGGCTGTTTCGCCTTTCTTTGGCATTGCAACGCCAGATAAAATGCTCAACACAATAAGGCTTACTGCAAGAATCCAGGTAGTTTTTTCAATGAAATCTGAGGCTTTTTGCGCACCCATTACCTGATTGCCCATTCCACCGAAAGAAGCGCTCAAACCGCCCCCTTTGGGATTTTGAACCAATACGGCAAGAATCAATACAAGGCAAACGAGAATGATAAGAACTGTGATGGCTACGTACATGGCGAATTATTTATTTTTTAGCTTTTCAATTTTGTCGGCAAAGTACGCTCTTTTATCCGGAAATTTCAAACTAAGTATTTGATAGGCTTTGACAGCTTTATCAAACTTTTTTTGAATCTCGTAAATCTTTGCAAGCGTTTCTGTAACGAGTTCATCATCCTGAGTAAGGCTGGCTTTTGCCTGTTTATTGATAAGGATTTCGTCAATCTCCTTTTCTTCATCTGTCAGCACGGGGGCTGACTCCAATTCAAGCGATTCGGTAAAGAGCGGATCAACGGGCAACGGCTTTTCTTCAGCCTTTGACTGCGGCTTCTCCTCTGCTTTCGCGCCTTTGGTCAATAAAGAAAGCCATTCGGAGAAAGAATGAGCGTCATTCGCTGGTTCTGTTTTCTTTTCGGGCAAAATGACTTCGTTAATCTTTTCAATGAGGGCTTCTTTCCTTTCCTCTTCAATTTTTTTCTGAGAACCTTTCAAGGCTGTAAGCGCATCGAGTACTTCATCACTACCAGGAAGATCAATAGAGGGTGGAGGCGTGAGTGTTGGGGGTGGAGTGTTGGGGGTGGAGTCTTGTTCAACAGGAATTTCTTCCTGGGGAGGAATGAGGGGAACTTCTTCAACCTTCACTTCCTCTTGCGCAAGAGCTTCTTCCTGAGCGGGGGGAACAACTTCCTTTGTATTCTGCTCGATTACAATTTCTTCTTTTTCAATTTCCCTTTCATCTTCAATCCTCTCGTCCTCAATGGATATTTCTTCTTCAACAAAAGGAACCGATTCTGCTGCTTTATCCTCAACCTCAACAGTTTCTTTTTCAGGAAGCACGGATTCAAAGTCCTCATCAAAGGTCAATGGCTTCTCCAACACTTCGGTTATTGGTTCTGTAACCTCATAATCAGAATGAATCAGTTGATACAACTTCTTTCTATCGGGAATGCGGATTGCAGCCTGATTTAAATAATGCTCGTAGTTGCCGTCATCATCAAAATGCGCTTTCAACGCAACCATTGAATAGACAACGGAAGAATAAGGATGTCGCTGCGCAAGTTTTTGCAGTTCGCTCAAAGAATAATTCCTGAGCAACCCCGGATTTTTCACCAATTCAGAAAAAGCGAAAGCGTTCATGGTTTACCAATTAACGAATGCTTTATTGAAAATATCTTCGGCAATCTGCGTGTTAATTTCATTCACCAACTGCCGCTCCACATCTGCAAGATTTTGTGTGCTTTCATAATCAGCATAGCGCGTGAACGCCTGCGACCAATTCTCTTTTTCGTTTACGTTGTTCAGATAATCCGCCTTCACGATAATTGTAAGCCTGTTGAGCGCGGTTGTTTCGTTTGCAGTGGGCGCCTGCCCCCTGATAGCATAGCCGGTTACTGCTCCGCTGAATTCTAAATCTCCGCCTGAATTAGCAAGGCTGAGGTTTGTTTCCGAAAGAAATTTATTCTTGAGCAAATCCGTAAGATTTTGATTCACAGCCGTGTTTCCATTTTCAGATTGATTGGTAAAATTCTGAATGGTAACAGATTTAATATCAGGTGAAATAGAAGCGCCCGTAAACGAGTAAACTTTGCAGGAAGACAACAGTCCACAGACCACAGACGACAGCATAGCCAACACAAACAACTGACGACTGACGACTGACAACTGACGACTGCTCCTCATTCCGGTATATTGTATTCCTTAATCTTCCTGTAAAGCGTGCGTTCCGAAATGCCTAAATCGCTCGCAGCATTTCTCCGCCTGTTCTTATGCTTCTTCAACGCTTTCAAAATCAATTCTTTTTCCTTGTCGGCAATGGAAAGCGACTCCTCCTCCACTTCTACATGCGGATGAAATACTTCGGTATTGCGTTCGAGAATAACGGGCTTTTCGGGTTCGTAATGATTCATCTCTCCGCCAACTGTCATAGTCGGATTATCAAGAACGTAATTGTTCTCTGCCGGAAATTTTGAAATATCCAGATTTTGGCGGGAAGCAATGTCGAAGATGAATTTCTTCAAATCAGTGAGGTCTTTCTTCAGGTCGAAGAAGAGTTTGTAAAGAATATCGCGTTCTGAAAAATCACCATCCATCTTGCCATTCACAACGGCAGGCAATGAAGTGCGCGTTACTTCGGAGAAGTGGTGTTTCAAATCATTCGCAGTAACCAACTTCTCTTTTGCCAGCACAGAAAGCTGCTCGGCAACATTTTTCAATTCGCGGATATTTCCGGGCCACGTATAGTTCATCAGCAAATGACGCGCTTCATCATCAAGCGATACAGGCGTTGTTTTGTAACGCTCTGCAAAATCAATCGCAAACTTTCTGAACAGCACATAAATATCATCCTTCCTTTCGCGCAGCGGAGCCACTTTAATCGGCACGGTATTCAACCGGTAATAAAGGTCTTCCCTGAATTTTCCTTTTTTTACAAACTCCGTAAGGTCAATGTTGGTGGCGGCAATCACGCGCACATCCGTCTTTTGCACTTTTGAAGAACCCACGCGGATATATTCGCCCGCTTCCAGTACGCGCAGCAGCCGCGCCTGCGTTCCAATGGGCATCTCCCCTATTTCATCCAAGAAAATCGTTCCGCCTTTTACGGTTTCAAAATATCCTTTGCGCGCTTCATGCGCACCGGTGAACGAGCCTTTTTCATGCCCGAACAATTCCGAATCAATCGTGCCTTCGGGAATCGCGCCACAGTTCACCGCGATAAACGGCTCGTGCTTTCGCGGACTGAGTTGATGAATGATTTGCGAAAAAATTTCCTTCCCTACCCCGCTCTCGCCCGTGATAAGCACCGTAAGGTTTGTCGGAGCCACACGCACTGCAATGCTCAGCGCATTATCCAATGACTGCGAGGTGCCGATGATTCCGAAGCGGTTTTTTAATGATTGTAATTCCAAAACAGTTTTAAGTTTTAAGTTTTAAGTTGTAAGCGAAAAGGTAATACTGTTCGGACTCCTCTCCTTTGGAGAGGGGCGGGGTGAGGCAATATTTGAAACAGTTTTCATTCTAAATATTTACCGCCTCCCCGATTAATGTT
The DNA here is from genome assembly GCA_034440455.1 of Chitinophagales bacterium. Taxonomy (GTDB): domain Bacteria; phylum Bacteroidota; class Bacteroidia; order Chitinophagales; family CAIOSU01; genus JAWXCB01. The sequence continues at coordinate 6,073 of JAWXCB010000119.1, read as the reverse complement.
CCCGCAGTAGAACTTGTCACTTTCACCTGCACATAATCACCGGGCTTAAAATCTTTCATCGGGAAAACAACAGATTTGTTCTGTGAGTTTCGTCCCACAAGTTCTTTGTCTGATTTTTTTGAAACGCCTTCTGCCAATACTTTAAATGTCTTTCCAATATCCATCTCATTGCTTATGATGGAAGACTTTCGCTGCACTGCAATCACCTCGCTCAGTCTGCGTCTTTTGATTTCCTCCGGAATATCATCTTCAAACTTGCGCTCCGCCATGGTGCCCGGTCGTTCGGAATAAAAAAACATAAACGCCCAATCGAAATTCACCCACTCCATCAGGCTCCTAGTTTCGTTGTGGTCATCTTCTGTTTCCGTGCAAAAGCCGGTGATAATATCCGTAGTAATTCCGCAACCGGGAATGATCGTTCGAATCGCTTCGATACGCTCCTTGTAAAACTCGCGGTGGTGCCCGCGATTCATCTTTTCCAAAATCGCTGAACTGCCTGATTGCACCGGCAGATGAACATGCTTGCAGATGTTTTCATATTGCGCAATCGTGTGCAGCACTTCATCTGTCATATCTCGCGGATTGGAGGTGGAAAAACGCACGCGCAAATCAGGATGGATTTGCGCTACCAAAGCAAGCAACTGCGCAAAGCTTGTTTCTGTTTCGTCATTCTGAGCGCCAGCGAAGAATCCCTCACTTGAAGCAGGAGATACTTCGCTTTGCTCAATATGACGCAACGCCTTTGCTTTGAGAATATCTTTTTTAGAAGGATAGTTCGCGCTCCATTGATAGGAGTCCACGTTTTGTCCGAGCAACGTCACTTCGCGGTAACCCTGCTCAAATAACTGCCTTGCCTCCTTGATGATTGATTGCGGCTCGCGGCTCCGCTCTCTGCCGCGTGTGAACGGCACTACACAAAACGAGCACATATTATCGCACCCGCGCATGATGGTGATGAATGCAGAAATCCCGTTGCTGGTCAACCGCACCGGACTCACATCGCTATATGTTTCCTCTCTTGAAAGCAGTACGTTCACTGCTTTTTGTCCCGTTCCGGCTTCCTCAATCAGCTTGGGCAAATCGCGGTAAGCATCAGGACCAATCACAATGTCAACGAGCTTTTCTTCTTCCAGCAGCTTCTCTTTCAGGCGTTCCGCCATGCAGCCAAGAATGCCGACAAGCACTTCAGGCTTGTGTTTCTTTATAGATTTGAACTCCGTGAGCCGCTTGCGCACACGCTGTTCGGCATTCTCGCGGATAGAGCAGGTATTAATAAGAATCAGGTCGGCATTCGTATGTTCCTGTATCGGCTGAAAGCCCTTTTCCATCAGCAGCGCAGCCACAATTTCGCTGTCGCTGAAATTCATCGAGCAGCCATAGCTCTCCATGTAAAAGCGTTTTCCGGTTTTACCTTGCGCAGCATTTGCTGGCGCAAACGCTTCTCCCTGGCGGGTTTCGTCAATCACTTTCGTGAGGGCATTCAATAGTTCAGCGTTCTCCTGCATTGTGAAAAGGGGACGTAAAATTAAGGAATTTTCAGGCGGAAGTGACAGAGTGGCAGAGAGAAGGAATTAAAAATTACGAATTAGGAATTACGAATTGTGCCGTAGAGCATTTACCCTTCTCGCGCAAGCGTCCGCTTGTGTAAATCAGGAAACAAACATCCCCCTGCCTTCGCTCGCCTCTGGCGAGTGAAGTTTTATCAGGCATCTTGCCTGCTTGTTGATTAAAGGATGCCGGAGGCAGAGAAAATATTCACTCGCGGGACGCGAGCGACTTCATCAGCCCACGCACGGAAGTGGAAACACTTCTGCCGATGGCAGCAACCAAGTGTGCACACGCGCAAGAGGAGCATGGAACACTTGATTGAACAGGGGGGACTGGTGGAGATGACAATGATGCCAGCGCACAAAGTGACACGCATCGGCATTCAAGACATGTTTTCAAGAAAGCGAAGTGTAACTCCCGGGATCATCAACTGGATTAATGAAGCGCTGATAAAGTTCCTGCCGAGGGGCGTGGGCATCGCCATTGCGGGATGGGTGGTGCGTCCATAATTAAATGGATATGTTCCTTAAAATAAGCGGTAGGTGGCGCGTACTGATTTCGTTTCTGCATCAAGTCATACTGGTAGCGCCTTTGCCAGAAGTTCATCGAAATCTATTCACCGAAAGGAATCAAATCGTCATTGCGTGTTTCTAATTCAGAATGGCGGAAGATATTTTGTAGCTTTGAACAAGAGTTGAAAAGATATAATGGGACTTTTTTTTTAGTGGAACATCAATAAAGCAAGAACGAATGTCTTGAAACATAAGGTTGCATTTGAAGAAGCGGCAACGGTATTTAGAGATGAGCGTTCCCTAACAATTGATGACATGGCTCATTCAGAGCAGGAAAAGCGAAAAATCACTCTTGGAAAGTCAGTGAAGAATCATCTCATTGTGGTGGTGCATACCGAGCGGGGTGAACGTATTCGCATCATCAGCGCAAGAAAGGCATCACGAAAAGAAAGAAAACAGTATGAAGAATAAACCAGTACCTGATTTATTGCCTGAATATGATTTCAGCAAGGGAACCAGGGGGAAATATGCGAAGCAATTTGCTACGGGAACCAATCTTGTTGCGCTTGATGCTGATGTTGCAAAGGTCTTTCCCGATTCCGGCTCAGTGAATGAAATGCTGCGGGCGGTTGCTAAACTGCTTCATCGCTCCAAAAAACACGCGGCTTAGATTTGCAGGTTGCTTTCATCAGCCCGCGCAGGGAAGTGAAAACTGTCTCGTCCTAAAATAGGTTTACACAAAAACCTATTTTAGGACGAGACATTAAGCTTTCCCACAAGATGCCCTTTGTTATCACAAGAGTCCCTGCGGAACTCTTGCGATAACAGAGGGTGAAAGAAGAAGGTTGTAAGTTTTCAGTCCTTCTGTATTCAATTTCTCAAAATCGCTTACTGCAATTTTTCTGCTCAGCTTCAAAAAGCCTTGCTTTTGAATAATTTCATTTAGCTCCTTAGAATAAGGAACGTATCCTTCATTCGACAAATCATGTTCCCATTCATCTTCCCCCAGGTAAACAAGCAAGTCTTTCTTTTTTTGTTTTGAAAGATTTTTCAACAAAGGCTCTCCGAATTGCTTCAATGCTTTTCCTTTGAGATGCAGCGTGAATGAAAAATAATTTCCCCACCAAAACATCGTGCGAAAAGCAAAGATATTGTCCTGCTCAAAGAGGCGGGGGAAATCCAAGACTAAATAAGGAAGCCCTTTCAGGTTTTCACCACGTGTAATTTTTCCTTGATGAAAATCAGTGCCGGCAGGAAATGGAAATGTGCGGTGGATGGGAGATGCTGCGAGTGTTTCTTTTAACCCATGCAATAAATTGCAGGTCTTCTCCGTAATTACCCGCTTTGATAAAAGAAAGGAAGTATCATTTATGAGCCGAAGCTCCTTTGCTGAAAACTGTATTTTTACGCCCGGCTTCACGGTCAATCCAAATTAAGTGAAAAAAATTGACAAGCTCGTCCTGGGCAAGTTCATCGGACCATTTATCGTTACATTTTTTATCACGCTGTTCATCATCGTCATGCAATTTCTTTGGAAATACATTGATGATTTGGTGGGCAAAGGATTGGAGTGGCACATCGTGGCGGAGTTGATTTTTTTCGCATCCGCAAGCTTTGTTCCTTTGGCGCTTCCGCTCGCGGTGCTGCTTTCGTCCATCATGACGCTGGGCGATTTCGGAGAGAATTATGAGTTGGTTGCGGCAAAGTCATCGGGCATTTCTTTGCTGCGCTTTATGGCTGCGCTTGTCGTGGCGGTGCTGTTTATCAGCATTGGGGCTTTTATTTTTTCTAACAACATTCTTCCGCAAGCGAATTTGAAATTCGCCACACTGCTTTATGATGTGCGTCACCAAAAGCCTGCGTTGAATATCAAAGAGGGAATTTTCTACAATGAAATTGAAGGCTACAGCATCAGGGTGGGAAAGAAAGAACCGGATAACAAAACGATTTACGACATCCTTGTGTATGACCACACCAGCGGAAAAGGAAATGATAATGTGCTGATTGCTGAGAAAGGCGAGATGTTCATGACGAAGGACAATCGCTATTTGGTGCTGCGGCTTTTTGAGGGGAAGCAATATTCAGAAATGAAATCGCAGGGGCTTGAAACGAATCTTGAAAATCTGCGCACCTACTTTACCAAATGGGAAAAGTATTTTGACCTCTCGCAGTTTACACTTCAGCGCACCGATGAAAAATTCTGGCGCAAGCATTATGAAATGCTGAACGTAACCCAGCTTCAACATTCAATTGATACAATTAAGAATGAGATTCAACGAAAGAAAGCAGTTTTTGCGGAGAACCTCAACCAATATTATTCTTTCAAGCGGATAAATGCAGATAGTTTATTTCATGAAAAGAACCTGAGTACGGATGAATGTTTTATCACGCGGATGGATACGCTTTCAAAAATTGCAAAAGAGGAAGTAGTGAAGCGTTCGCTTGCTTCTGCGCGCAGCGTGAAAAGCATCTCGGGCGTTGCTGACCGTGACGTGCATTACCGCACCAAAAGCCAAATCAGGCATGAACTTGCCTGGCATCGAAAAATCACACTGTCGGTTGCGTGCTTTGTGTTGTTTTTCATTGGCGCTCCGATGGGCGCCATCATTCGCATCGGTGGATTGGGGATGCCGCTCGTGATTTCCGTTTTGTTTTTTGTCGTGTTTCATGTGCTCACAATGACCGGACAAAAAGTGGCAGAAGAAAGCGCTTTAACTGCAATGGAAGGCAGTTGGATGGCAACTGCGGTGTTATTGCCGATGGGCATTTTTCTTACCTACAAAGCAATGCGCGACTCCGTGCTATTCAATGCGGGCAAGTATTATTATTTGGTCAGACTTCTTACACGCATCGCGCATAAAATCGGAAGTTGAAAACGAGTTTGAATCCCTGGTTTTATGTTCCTTTTACTGTTGCCTTGATTGCAGGAGGAATTTTATTCGCCACTTTTGAAAAAGGACAGGACGTGCTTTTTGTAAACAGCTTCCACTCCCCTTTCCTTGATTATTTATTTTATTACGGCACCACGCTTGGCAACGGCTTACTCTATCTTTTATTTGGAATTGCATTGTCGTGGAAAAATTTTCGTCACTCGTTGATTGCAATTCTTAGTTTTTCTATCACAGGGCTGCTTGTTCAGTTTTTAAAAAAGATGGTATTCAGTGAGGTCGCGCGCCCAAGTGTATTGCTTGCAGGCGAACCGCTTCATTTTGTGGAAGGGGTAAAAATTCTTGCGCGTTATAGTTTTCCCTCCGGGCACAGCGCAATCGCATTTTCGCTGTTCTGCCTTGTGTCGTTGATGGTGAAAGAAAAAAAATGGGGAGTTGTGTTTCTGCTCATGGCGTTGATTGGCGGCATTTCGCGGATTTATTTAGCGCAGCATTTTTTTGTTGATGTCTATTTCGGAGCGATTCTCGGAGTTGTTGTTACTTCGTTGATATGGTTTTGGTTTTTGAAGACAAACACGCTGCAATCCCTGAGCGATAAATCCTTTTCAATTTATCTGCGCTCGTAATGAATAGCCTCCGCCCCTCGTCTCTCGTCTGTCGTCTCTTGTCTCTTGTCTCCCATTTGCCCGCTTCACTTTTTATCATTCTGACAGGCGCAGTTTTATTTATTCCTTTTCTCGGACGGGTGCATTTATTTGATTGGGATGAAATCAACTTTGCCGAGTCAGCGCGCGAAATGCTGGTAACGGGAAATTATGCGCGGGTGCAGATTGACTTTCAGCCCTTTTGGGAAAAGCCACCTTTGTATTTCTGGCTGCAAACGCTCTCCATGAAATTGTTTGGCGTGAATGAATTTGCAGCCCGCTTTCCAAATGCCGTTTGCGGTATTCTCACATTGAGCCTCCTCTTTTTTTTTGGAAAAAAATATTTCGATACAACTTTCGCGTGGCTGTGGGTTTTTGCGTTTACAGGTTCTTTCCTTCCGCACTTTTATTTCAAGTCGGGAATCATTGACCCGTGGTTTAATCTTTTCATTTTTTCGGGAGTAGCTCTTTTAATTGAAGC
>JAWXCB010000118.1:0-17033 GCA_034440455.1 Chitinophagales bacterium | reverse complement strand
TGCAGGAATTGTGTCGAGATAAATACCTGCTGTTGTTTGGTAATCACCTCCAACAAATAAGGAATCACCGGGACAGATAGCACTGCTTGATGAAGCGGTTACATAATTATCAATCGAGAGGTTTGTTGTTAGAATAGTGTCGCATCCTGCAAGAGAAAGCAGCGTGTCCACATAAATACCTGCTGTGTTTTGATAATCGCCACCGGCAAATAAGGAATCTCCCGAACAGATTGCTAATGTTCGGCTTTGCGATTGATATTGCAGAATTGAAACAACAGTAACTATCGTGCTGTCGCAGCCGTTGGCAGCGGTGAGAAAATCAAAATAAGTCCCATTGGTGTTTTGCCATGCACCGCCTGCAAACACTGCGCTGTCGGGACAGATGTATGCGTTTACATTTGTCACGAAAGAATCGAGCAGCGTAATATTTTGCGAAAATGTATCTGCGCAACCTAAATCGGAAATAATTAATTGCACGGTATAATTTCCTGCAATTGGGTAAGCATAATTCAATACATCTTCAGTTGTGCGGGTTGTTCCGTTTCCTAAATTCCAATTGAAACTTGCAGTGCCGGTATAATTGCCTGTGTTTGTGAAATCAAAATCATTTTGGGTAAAACACTGTGGGGATGTAACGGTAAATAATGCTGTGGTTGATGCGACATTTATCGTGCGCGAAGCTGTGGCGGTTTGTCCCGCGCAGGCATCGGTAACAGTGACTGTGTAAGTTGTTTGTGCAATTGGGTTTACTGTAATGGAAGGCGTAGTTTCTCCCGAACTCCATTCATAACTATAAGGTTGCGAAAAGCTGCCGAGCGCAATTGCATTGAGTGTTGCAGATTGTCCGTTGCAGATAGTGGTAGGTCCGGTGAGGGAAACAAAGAGCGGTGAATTATCAAAAATGAAAATCGTATCGCGCTTAAAGGAGTTGCAGGCGCAGGCATCGGAATATGTCAGAATCACGCTTTCACCGCCCTCAGAAATGCCATCTTCAATCGGATTGATGAACAGGGAAGCAGATGTTTGGTTAGCAGGAATTATAATACTGTCGGGAATAAAAATGTAATCAGTGCCTTCTGTCGCAGTTCCTGAAACAGTATAATAAATCACAATCTGGTCGGCAACATCAGAGGTATCTTCTCTTGAAAAAGTGAAGCGTCCGTCACTGCATTTTTCCAGCGTATTCTTTGAGCCGTTGTTGTCCGTTGCAAGAATATTCACGCTTTGTCCCCCTGAAAAACTTTGCGCTTGTAAGAATACCCCCGAATCATACAATCCATCTCCCACATCGGCAATCACCAATTTGATGTGATAGGTGTCGCAGGGAACAACTATCATCGTTGCAGTAAGCGGCACCGTGTAGGCATCATATTCCGTTATGTTCCCGAAATCATTTGCAACATAATAGGCAGTGTTGGTCAGACTGGTGCAATTGGAAGGAGGATAGAGCAGTGAACCGGGAGAACCATTGTTGATCGAGTTGATAGCTACCGCAATGTTCGTTCCCGGGATGAGCGCAATATTTTTATTAGGGGCATAACCGGTTCCGGAAACAAGAAAAGCAAACGCATCATTGTAAGGAGAACAGACATATTCGGGATATTCTTCAGAGGCAAATATGTAGCGGAAAGTAACGGTGTCGTTAAATGAAACGAAGTCAAACTCCAGCGCAGCGGCATCTTGTGTAGAGAGAGCGGGTAATCCGGCTGCATTTTCTAAGTCAAAATCGCCCCCGCTTGGCCAATCTCTGGTAGCATCACTGAAAGTATTAGGACCGGGTGCAAGATCGGTGTTGCCGCTGGTAATCAGTATCCCATCATCCATGCCGATACCTGCTCCATTTGAAAAATAACCGATTGCCCCATTCTCGCCTGTATATTGAACATTAAATGCGCTTACGCACGAACCCAGCAACACGTCCGTAACAAGTTGCGGGGGGGTATAGGTTGTATTATCGGTTGACAAAGGATTACCTCCTGAGCCGGAGCAACTTCCGATGTTAAAAAGCGATTCGCTGTCTGCGAAAACTCCTCCCGTGCCGACAATTGTCCCATTGTAGCGTACGGTATAGCTCCCCAAGCCATAGGTGCAGCAAATGCCATCGCTAAACGCATCGTAAATGATAAAGAAGTAGCATCTTGCGCTATCTACACATACCTGTTGAGTATAGCTGCTGTTTCCGAGATAATTTCCTCCGGATGCAATCAGCGTAAAAGTCATTTGGTCATAGATTTCCCAGGAGGTTTCATCTCCCCATTGATCGGTGTTGATTTCAACAGTAATGGTTGCCATAGGGCATTGGGCGACTGCGTCACGTGGAATTATAATTCCGGCAAAGCATAAAATAGCCGAAAGAAAAAGTGTTTTGATGCGGGTTTGCAAGATTCGGGAAATTACAATCTCGAAGTTCGGAAAAAGTAAGCTAAGTAAAATTACCGAGCGCTCTCTGAGTAAATCCTGCTGCATATCTTTCTATGTTATCCACCTTGTAATGTACATGAATAAACAGGTTCTGCAAATGAAACTTTAATAGCTTTCACAACTGAATAAATTTAAAAACCAAAAAAATATCCATGAAAAAGCTATTCTCTTTTGCTATTGTCATCTGTTTTTTTCTAACGGGGTTAGTTACTCAAGCCCAGACATGTTTAGTCATCCGCGATTCGATAATTGCAGGAGAGCGGACTTCTACATTCAGCGATTACATTTACGGACCAAACAACAGGATTGACCTGGTAACGCATACCGATTCAGGCAGTTTTATTGTAACCACTTCCGACCTCGTGCTCTACACCGGCTCAGACATTACGGAGATAAGAACATTCAATACAATAGGTGCCAGCACCATTATAAAAACCATTACCTATACGCGCACCAGCGGCAAAATTTCGCGCGTGGATGCGACAGGTGATAATGGCAGCGCATGGAGCATCTCACATGATATTGCTTATGATGGTAATGGCAATATTCAGCAAATAGTAGTTGATACCACCTCCATTACCGGCAGTCCTGAAGTTTTTGATGCAAGTTTCCTTGATATTGTATGGGCAAACGGGAATATTTCAACACTGAGTATTCTGTTGGGAAGCGATACCATAGAACTTACTGCAACCACTGATAACAAGAATAATATTTTCAAAAAAATCTTAAATACAGAAGCCGCTACCTATTTATTTCAGGCGGCTTCATTAAATAACCTTGTGACTGTCGAACTGGTCAATGATGAATCGGCTATCGGGCAAACTGCCGGTACGAAAATTGTTGACCGAATTTTCACTTATAATACAGATAACGATGTAGAAATAATGGAAGAAAAATCCACTCCCTTGAATCAATCTGCAAAAACTACCCAGTACATTTACGATTGCAACGTAGGTATTCGTACGCCACAAGCGGCTACTGCAATCAGCCTCTATCCCAATCCAGCCCAGAATGTAATCAGCATCGAGAATGGAAATTTCAAAGGCGTTGTAAAGATTTTTGATATTACAGGAAAGCAATTGTTCGGCAACACAATAGATGGCGAGACTACCATGCTTGACATCAGCATCCTTGGCAGCGGCATGTATTCCTTAGAGATGGTTGATGGCGGAAAAATTTTCAGAGGAAAATTCTTAGTGAATCAATAAACTACTGATTCTGATTTAACAGATTCACCAAACTCATTAATAAAAAAGCCAGCCGATTAAGACTGGCTTTTTTATTTGGAAAGAAGCAAAACGCGCTCATCGCATCAACAAGAGTTTCTTGGTGTAAGATTCTCCTGTTCCTGTTGTTATTTTCAAAAAATACATCCCGTTTGGAATTGTTTCTGAATAAAATTTTTGCTGATAAAACTTGTCGCCTTCCGCTTTTCCATCAAATAAAACGCTGATGAGTTTTCCTTCCCTGCTGATGATTTCTGTGCGTACGTTTGTTGTTGCCGAAACTGTGAATTCCACCGTTGTGAAATCACTGAATGGATTCGGATATACAGTTACAATTTCGTTTTCTTCATTCCTGTTTTCTTCTGAAATGCTTGTTTTGGCAGAACCCGTTACAATGGTGAAATTCCTTGTTAGCACAATGCCCGCAGTGCCGGAGCCGCTGCTGCCACTATAAGGAATCGCGGTGACGGTGTGATTGCCTGCCGCGATATTCCATTTAATGTAATTGCCCATGGGTGTGTCGCCATTGATGGCATAAGGCGCGATATTTTCTGTACGCACGATAGCTCCATCAACAAGAAAGCGCACACTCTTCACCGCAGCGGTGGAGCACACATCAGCGCGCAAACTGAAAGAAGGGTTTGTGGCGAGGTTAATCGTCATGCCCTCGGTGAGCAATCCGATTTCCCCGAGAGTGCCTGTGTGCATGAGCATCAGTTGCGTTACCTGCACCGGCTGGCATTGTCCACCGCAGGTTGAGCCGTTTCCAAAACAAACTCCACATGCGTCTTTGTCTGAGTTTGCAACATGCCCGGTATTTCCTCCGGAACAAACTCCACATCCATCTAATGTCGCCAAGCCGTTGCACACGCCATTGCAATCTTTACCTGCATTATCACTCAACCCCGTATTTCCACCAACACAAATTCCGCAGCTATTTAAAGATGCTGTTCCACCGGACACGCCATTGCAATCTGCGGAGTTTGATTGATTGATAATGTTGAATATTACAGTCTCACTGATACCTGCCGTGCCACCGCCAGCACCCTGTGTGTAAGGAGTTCCGGTCAATGTTTTACTTCCTACAGACGAATTCCATGCTATATAACTTCCATTATTATCTCCATTGATGGAATAAGGCGTGCTGGATTCTGTTCTCACAGTTGAGCCGTTCACGATAAATTTTACGCTGCCTCCATTCTGGCATTTGTTGGCGCGAATGCTGAATGAACCGATGGTAGCAAGGTTAATGGTCATACCATTTGTGAGCGCACTGATTTCGCCACCGGTACCTGCTTTCATCAATGTGAAAGAAACAACCTCATTCGGCACACAGTCGGGTGGGGGAGGAGAGGAGGAGAATGAAAATTTTTCCTGAGAATTCAGTTCCATTGAGCCGCCTCTTGTCCCTGCGCCACAGGCGATATACACTTCATTGTTATAAACAACTGCGCTCGTGGCATGTCGGCTTTGATTCATTGGAGTTAATGTTCTCCAGCTTTGGTTCAGCACATGAAACGCTTCGGTTTGCGCATGAGCAACCTGCGCGCTCTCGCCACCGATGACAAGAATTTCATCTCCCAGGACTGCTGTGGCACATGCCGCTCGTTGTGTGGGAATATTTTTGGATGAAGAAAGAGTAGTCCATGTGTTTGTTGCAATGTCATATACATCTACTTCAGCAGTAGTATAAGCAAAAAGATTTCCGTTGAATCCTGTGCGTCTTCCGCCAATAGCATAAATCTTTCCGTTCACTAATGTTGCATGAAAGTGGTCGCGCGGACGCGGTGCGTCACGCAGTTGTGTCCATGTGTTTGTTTGTAAATCAAACACATCCAGCCAGGGAACCCAGCCTGATGAATGTCCGTCAGTGATTCCGCAAACTAAATACAACTTGTTGTTTTGAATCACACATCCCGCTGCTCCGCGTCTGCGCGCAGCAGGAATCAGCGGACCTGCGCTCCATTGTTTTGTTGCAGGGTCATAGATATAAATATTTGCCACCGGAGTTTCATGGCAGCAATTGCCAGTGAATGCTCCTGCTACATAAATTTTCCCACCGTAATTCTCCGCCTGAAAGTGGTGCATTTGCATCGGTGGATTTGTTTCTGTTGCCCATATATTTGTAATCGGGTCATACGCCTGAACCGGTTTTGTGCCTCTGCCGCCTACCAAATAAAATTTGTTTCCTACGCCCACGTAGGAACATTCATGCCGCGCGGTGGGAGTATTGGAAGAAGAAATGGTTTGCCATTGTCCCGTTTGAGCGAATGTTTGCGCAGTAATTATAAATGCGCAAACGGAAGAAAAGAATGTTTTGTGCATCATAAACACAAGGTAAGTTAACTAAAGTAATATTTCAGGAAATGATTGAAAAAAATACAGGATTGACTATCATTTTGTTTTGTAATGCTAAGATTGCACTGCATTTTTATGCGCGAACCAAACTTGTGAAATAGGTGCCTGTTATTGATGTCATTATCCCGGCTTTTAACGAAAGCAAATCTATAGGAAATGTGCTTGCAGATATTCCAAAGAATATCGTTCGTGAAATTATTGTCATTGACAATAACTCATCAGATTTCACGACTGAAGTTTCGCGCAAAGCCGGAGCAATAGTATTGCACGAAAAGCGACAAGGCTATGGCTATGCATGTCTGAAAGGTTTAGAGCATCTTGCCGCTAAATCGCACAAGCCGGATATTGTTTTGTTCATTGATGCCGATTATTCTGATTTTCCGGAGGAATCCCCCAATATATTAAAACCGATTCTTGAATCAGGCCATGACCTTGTAATCGGCTCGCGCAGTTTGGGGAATAAAGAAAAAGGCTCAATGACTGTCCAACAAATCGTTGGGAATAAAATCGCGGTCACGCTGATAAAGTTTTTATACAATGTTGATTTCACCGACCTTGGTCCTTTTCGTGCTATTCGCTATGACAAGCTGGTTGAATTAAATATGCAGGATACTACCTTCGGTTGGACAGTGGAGATGCAGGTGAAAGCTGCTAAGAAAGGATTGCGCTGCTGTGAAGTGCCCGTGAGCTACCGCAAGCGAATCGGGCATTCAAAAATTTCAGGAACCGTAAAGGGAACTGTCCTTGCAGGATATAAAATCATCACCACGATTTTTAAATACGCATGATTAATCCGGGAACATCCTTCCTTAACTTGCGTACATGCTGGAAATAGCGATACTCGCCATTTACATCGTCTGCATCATTTTTATCTTTCTGTTTTGTGTGACGGAGGTTGCTTTACTTGTTTTTTATCTCCGAAAAAAGCAGAATACGAAAAATTGCTCTTTGGATTCATCGCATGAATTTAAGGAGTTTCCTTTTGTCACCGTTCAGTTGCCTGTTTATAATGAGTTGTATGTTGTCGAACGGCTGATTGATGCCGTGTGTTCGTTTGATTATCCCGCTGCCCGTTTCGAAATCCAAGTGCTTGACGATTCCACAGACGAAACATCAGCATTGATAACACAAAAAGTAATTCACTATCACTCAAACGGAATTGCAATTCAGCACATCAACAGGGAAGATAAAAGCGGATTCAAAGCAGGCGCGTTGCAACACGGATTGAAAACAGCAAGAGGAGAATTCATCGCCATTTTCGATGCGGACTTTATTCCTGAACCTGACTTTTTGAAAAAAACGATTCCGCTGTTTAACGATGTAGTTGTCGGCATGGTGCAATCAAAGTGGAAGCACATCAATAAAAGCTATTCGCTTCTTACGCGCGTACAGGCTTTTGCGCTTGACGCACATTTCAATATTGAGCAAAACGGCAGGAATGCTGCGGGGGCATTCATCAACTTCAACGGCACTGCTGGCGCATGGCGCAAAACCTGCATCGAAGATGCCGGAGGATGGAGTTTTGATACGCTCACCGAAGACCTCGACCTCAGCTATCGCGCACAACTGCGTGGCTGGAAGTTTATCTACAACGGTGAAGTTGGCGCGCCCGCAGAATTGCCGGCTGAGATGAGCGCGGTGAAGTCTCAGCAATTCCGCTGGAGCAAAGGACCTGCGCAGGTGAGTAAGAAAATATTGTCCGCAATGCTTTTCTCTGATGCTTCACTGAAAGTGAAGTGGATTGCAGTTTTTCATCTGCTGAACAGCAGCATCAATATCTTTATTTTCCTTACTGCAATTTTGAGCGTGCCGCTGTTGCTCTTTAAGCAGCAAACCGAATATGGCTGGGCATTCACCGTCATCTACGTTTTTTATTCGGGAACCCTTTCCATTTCACTCGTTTATCTTTTCTCACAAATTCTTGAAGAAGGTTCTGTCAAAAAAGGAATAACAAGCTTTCTTATTTTGTTTCCAAGTTTTCTTTCCCTATCAATGGGATTGTCGCTGCAAAATGCGCTTGCAGCGTTGCGCGGATTAACCGGAGGTAAATCACCCTTTAAGCGCACGCCAAAGTACAACATTGTTACCGGCAAGGATAGCTGGAAAAACAAGCGATACCATCTGTCAGGCATTACGCTGCTTACAGCAGTTGAACTGCTTATGGCTTTTTATTTCCTCTATGGAATTTATGTTTCCGTGCGGAACAGCGAATATCAAATGCTCCTGTTTCACTTTTTACTGTTTACCGGCTTCCTGAGTACAAGCGTTTACTCCATTAAGCACGCATTGTTTGCCGCCAAAGGGTAATGAATATGGCAAATAAGTGGATTCCTCTTTTTGTTTTGTTCGCGCTTTCATTGTTTGTTTATAGAGCGCTTGGATATTTCACAAACAGGGCGGATTTTCTTCAACTCATCCTGCTTTTTTCTTCTGCTTTCGTGCTGTATGCCCTTTGGTATCAGCAAGCATCCAAACATAATTTTACGAATGAATCAGTAGTCGCTGCAATGCTCTTGCGCGTGGCATTGTTGTTTTATCTTCCGAATCTCTCGGATGATTTTTATCGCTTTGTGTGGGACGGAAGGTTATCAGCACAGGGAATTAATCCATTTAGTTATTTGCCTTCGGAGTTAATGCATTCTTCAGTTGCGAATGTTGATGCAGCGCTATTTGAAAAGCTCAATTCAAAAGAATTCTATTCGGTTTATCCCCCGCTGAATCAGTTTGTGTTTTGCCTCTCTGCCTTGATTTCGCCTTCTGATTTGTTGGGAAGCGTTATCATCCTAAAGTTGTTTATTGTGTGCTGTGAGTTGGGGACATTTTTTCTCGCGCGAAAACTGCTCCGCCAGTTTCATCTGAATGAAAATCTGATTTTGCTGTATGCGCTGAATCCATTGGTAATTGTGGAGTTGACCGGAAACATTCATTTTGAAGCTGCGATGATTATTTTCATAGTGCTGTCGGTTTACCTGATGGTTCGCGGAAAGTTTTTGTTTTCATCTGTTGCATTAAGCATTGCGATTTGCACAAAGTTTTGGCCCGTTTTATTTATTCCGTTTTTCTACAAACGATTTTTCAGAAGTGACGATAAGAAGGATAGGTTGAAAGGAGTTATTCGCTACACGCTTTGGATAATCAGCATTTTTATTTTTACTACACTTTTGTTCCTTCCTTTTTGGATGCCGGATATGCTTGCGAAAATCGGTTCCAGCGTGAATCTCTATTTTCAGTACTTTGAATTTAACGGCAGCATTTTTTATCTCATCAGGTGGATTGGATTACATGTGAAAGGATACGATGTGATTCGCACTGTTGGTCCGTGGCTGCCTGTTATGGTTACGTTGGTTGTGCTTTTTTATTTTCTTTACGAACAAAAGCCGCAATTGCATTCTCTCTTTTTGCCGCTTCTATTTTCCCTCACCGTGTTTTTGCTTTTTGCAACCACCGTTCACCCATGGTATATTACTCCGCTCATCCTGTTCTGCATTTTCACTCCGTTGAGATTTCCACTGGTATGGTCTGCGCTGATTCCCTTATCATATATCGCCTATTCCTTTACTCCTGTGAATGAAAATGAATGGTTGATTATTCTGGAATATTTCGTTGTTGAAATTTTTGCGATTGTCGAGTTGAAAATGTTAAAGAGCAAACTAACTTTGGGCAGTTCTAAAAGTTCTACCACTGACACCATCTTCTTTTGGAGAGGGATGGGGTGAGGCAATAAAAAGAACAAATTTTAGAATTGCCCTTTGAGAAGCGTTTTGCAACCATTATGAAAAGACTACTTATCCTATTTTTTCTTTTTAAAGGATTGACAATTTTTGCTCAAACGGATGCCAACAAAAATTTCTTTGAGCTTGCTGATGCTTTCTTCAAAAAATATGTCACAAGCGGACAGGTTGATTACTTATCGCTCTATGCAAATCCTGCTGAACTCAACACACTCGTAAAATACATGGAGACGGAGGATTTGAGCAATAAATCCATTGGTTATAAAAAAGCGTTTTGGATGAATGCCTGCAATCTCACTGTCATTAAATCGGTTGTGATGAAGCAGGATTTGAAATCGCCAAAAGACGACCGCAGTTTTTTTTCAGGCGAGAAACATTTAGTTGCCCGAGAAATGCTTACGCTGGACGAAATAGAGCACAAGATGCTGCTTGGTGCGCACAACGATGAGCGGATTCATTTCGCTGTGGTTTGTGGCGCGGAGGGCTGTCCTTCACTGGCGAGTTTCTCCTATCATCCCGATAGTATCGAACAGCAAATTTTATCTCAAACGAAGAAAGTATTTAACGACAACAATTTTATTCGCTTAAACGATGTCGAAAAAACCGTGGAGATTTCAAAAATATTCGACTGGTATAAAAAAGATTTTGCCGAAACCGGAATGGACATGATCACCTACATCAACCAATACCGCGAACCGAAAATACCTGTTCATTTTAAAGTGGCGTATTACCAATACGACTGGAATTTGAATATCAGGAAGGAATGAATCTATCAAAGGGCGGTGACTGCAAATCGTCCACTTCGTCAATATCATTTAATGTTTCAAGCATGACGAGTTTCAATTTCATTTTTTGAATGTCATTGACTGTTTCCTGCAAAACAGAATCCGTGCTCCATCTTTTGCTCTCGAATAATTGCGAGTGCATTGATTTCATTCCGAGCAGATAATAGCCGCCATCTTTTGCGGGACCAATCACCGCATCGCGCGTATCCAGCGCATTGAATGCTTTCTCAATCATTTCCGAAGTCAGTTCGTAACAGTCGCTGCCAATAATAATTGCCTTGTCATAATCCTGAACAAAGACATGCGAGAAAGCATTCTGCATCCGCTCTCCTAAATCATTTCCCTCTTGCAATTCTTGATGATGACCATTTTTTCCCCAGTTATCATTTTGCTCAACGTGGTCAGAGTAGAAAATGAATTTATCGCAAGAGACAGAAGTGGTTATTTTAAAAGTGTGTTCAAGCAGGAGGTGATAGACTTCCAATGCTTTTGCTTCACCGATTGTTTTTGCAAGTCGTGTTTTAACTTTTCCCAAAACAGGATTCTTCATGAAAATAAGGAGCGCGCTCTTGTTCATTTGGTTTAGCGTCAATTATTTGTCTCTATATTCGTTGCGCAAAAATGTCAAAATCGTTTTACATAAATCTGGAAGACAAGGGAAGCCTCGAGCAATATCTGCGCCAGCAAAACTGGTTGAAATCTGATGAACATATTGTGAAGGTTGAAAGAGCAGGTGAAGGAAATATGAATCTTGTATTGCGTGTAATTACAAATGAACAGAGTTTTATTGTGAAACAAGCGCACCCCTGGGTGGAGAAATATCCGCATATCGAAGCTCCGCAAGAAAGAGCTTTGGTTGAGGCAAAGTTTTATGAACTGACACAGCACAGTCAATTTCTGCAATCTCTATCTCCGGGTCTTCTCGGAAAGGATGTAGAGAATTTTGTTTTGTGTCTTGAAGATTTAGGAATTTCTTCCGATAAGACGAGTTTATACAAGCAAGGTGGTTTCATTGAGCAAGAAGAACTGCTGACACTGACTCGTTATTTATCTGAATTGCACAAGCAAACGGTGAACGAACGAATACAAAATCGTGAAATGCGAAAGCTGAATCACTTCCACATTTTTGTCTTTCCGTTTGAACAGGAGAGTGGCTTTAATCTCGACACTATCCAACCCGGACTTCAGGACATTGCTTTGCAGTTTAAAAACAATTTTGTCTTGAAACGCTCAATTCTCGCACTTGGTGAAACCTATTTGGCTGATGGCGATACCTTACTACACGGAGATTATTATCCCGGAAGCTGGTTGAATACAATGGATGGAATGAAAGTCATTGATCCTGAGTTTTGTTTCTTTGGTCCGTGCGAATTTGACTTGGGCGTTATGATAGCTCACTTAAAACTTTCCATGCAATCTCCTGATGCAATTCAATTTGTTCTTGAAAATTATTCAGGCTCTTTTGATAAGAAACTGATGTTTGGTTTTGCCGGTGTTGAAATTATGCGAAGGCTTCTCGGAGTTGCTCAACTGCCTCTCAATTTAAGTTTAATAGAAAAAGAGCAACTGCTTGACGATGCGTTTAATCTGGTTATGCTTCCTGAATTTAATTTCATCAGCTCAACTTAAATATGACTCAACTTTTTTTATTCCTTCTTCTGCCTTTACTTTCTTTCGCACAGATTGAGCAAAAACCAATTTGGATAGATACGGATAACCGTATGGGTAAAGTGAAGGGAGATGTGGATGATGGGTTGGCGTTGATGTTAGCCTTATCCGATAGCACGATTAACATTCGGGGAATAACTACGGTGCAAAATACCCGTTATGCACAGAAAGTCACTTTGAAATTATTGAATTGGTATGGAAGTGGCATGGCGATTCCCGTTTACAGCGGAGCTGAAAGTTCAAAGGAATCAGGCATAGAAACGGATGCCGTAAAAGCTCTGGCAGAGGCGTTGATGAAAGAGCGTCTCACGATTGTTGCGCTTGGTACTGCGACAAATATTGCTTCCCTGTTGCATTTGCATCCGGAAGTAACTCCTCAGATTGAGCAAATTATTTTCTGTATGGGCAGAACTCCGGGCTTGCGTTTCAATCCGAATGACGGCAAGCGCGAATTCAGCGACTACAACTTTGAATCTGATATTGAAGCGATACGACAGATTCTGAAAACAAATGTCAGGATTTCATTTGTCGGTTATGAGCCGGCTTCTTACATCTATCTCGATAAAACTGATGTGCAGGCTTTTCGCAATAACGGGCGCATAGGCGACAAATGGGTTTATCGCCAACTGAAAGCATGGAACTGGAAATGGAAAATGTTTTACGGTTCTAAAAAAGGCTTCATTCCTTTTGATGCTATTACAATGGGGTATTTACTCAAACCTGAATATCTGACTTGTGGGTCTGAAGCGCCTGTGGCGATTGAAGCGCAGGGAAACGATAAGCAGCTTGCTCTTTTGGTAAGTCTCACCATCAAGTCGGATAAGAAAGTGGAGTATTGCAGCTTCACCCAAGTGGCGTTCAAGGAATATTTGATGAAGCAGTTGCTAAAGAAATAATAGGAGCAACACCGCATTAAAGTTTTTCCCGCATAAATTGTCCAATCAACTGTAATGCAACACGAAGATTCAAACCTCGATAAACAGGCTCCAATACTCTTCAGTCTGCAAAAGAAGAATGTTCATCGGGTGCCGCAGGGTTTTTTTCAGGAGTTAGAAACCGATATTCACGTAAAATATCCTAAAAGCCGCACGACATCTTTCCGCAAAATCACAAGATTTGCACAGTTTTTTGTTGCCGCTGTCCTTGTTTTACTTGTTCTGTTTTCAGGAATTAAATTTTTCATTCACAAAGAATACATGCCTTTAGAAACTATCCGCACGATATACACGGTGCAGGATGGGGATAAGGATGGCGAATAATCAGTTTACCTTCATGAAAAAACTTTTTCTCCTCGCGCTCATCAGTTTCACGATTACGCTCTTTTATGCTTTTGAGAAAAGCGATACAGAAACTTCAAATCTCGTTGTAGAGCGCGTCACTACTATCGCGCCTTTTCCACGCGGGTTAGATATGATTGAAGGGAAACTCTACGTCCTCTGTCGCGGGCGCGTACGGGGCGCAGGCGGTGTGAGCGCTGAAATTGAAGACCAGGCGGGTACGCTCTATCTCGTTGACCCGAATATTGCCGAGCCATATACAAAAAACGAACCTTCCGAAGCGATTATGAAAAATGGAAAAGTGTTTGCGCTGCCCACTGCTCCGCCATTTAATTTGTGGAATCGCGCTGCCAATCCCCCTGAAAACGACCGCTTTGCTGACCGTCCTTATTGCAGCCTGCGCTATCATGATGCAACAAAGAGTTTTTACATCTGCGCCTTTTCCGGTATTGATAAGCCCAAGAAGCCGGGCGCATCAGTTTTTAGCAAAAACCTATCTGACGCGGTATTGCGTTATGACCTTCGCACACAGAAGTGGTATGAAGTGGAGCGTCACAACATTGAAGCAGGCGGCAACTATCCGCAAAACGACCCTGCTTACAGCAAGCCACCTCATGGATGGCTCAATGGTCCTGATAATTGTCTCACAGTTGGAAACTATCTCTATGCAGTTGCGAAAGACAATAGCGTGATGATTCGCTATGACCTGAGTAAACTCACAAGTGATACTGAGGCAGGCTATCCAAAATCGGAATGGGCGCTCGGCAGTGATGTCTATACCAAAAACAGCGGCATGATTAAGATGTATGGACATAGTGCGTTGGCTGTTCGCGATAATTATCTCTATGTCGCTTCACGCACATCTTCCCATATTATTCGTGTGAAGTTGAATGCCGATGGCTCGATGGTGTTACCCTATGAAGCCGAACTGGTTGCGTTGTTTAAGCCCTATGACCACGCCACCGGAGAAAGCGCAAACATTACCGACATGGATTTTGATTCAAAGGGCAGGCTTTATCTCATAAGCGCGGAGCCTTCGCGCGTGTTTCGCTTTACGCCCGACCCGAAAAATATCTATGACGCCACGCAGCCCACTGCAAAACCTTGGTGTGACTTGTCGCTTGTAACCGAGAACCCGAAAATGAAAAGTGAAAATGTTTTCGTTGACGTTAAAGACCGCGTGTTCGTTACTTCAGGCGATGGCTACGCTTATCAAAAAGGAGCCTTCGGAACAGTTTACAGGATTGTGATTCCTGATTGATGAGTTGATTTGCTCAATATTACCTGAGAGTGTGAAGGAAATTTCTAAGAAGCTACTATAAATCCTTTTGTAAATCACATCATAGCTGTATTTGATGGAAAACAAGTTTTGAAGATCTTTGTGATATAGTTGCGCAAAATAAAAAACCTCCGAAGCTTTTAAGCTTTGGAGGTTTTTTTCTGATTGAAAGGGCTTCTTACTTCGTCAGCACCGCCTTCCCAAAAAACACACCGAGGTCGGTTTGCAGGCGATAGATAATTATACCGTCAGAAAGTTTATCGGGAGTGAATTCGTATTTCTGCAATTCACCTGCTTTCACATCTCCTTCAAACAATTCCGCAACACGCTGTCCGGCAAGGTTGAAAATTTCAAGACGCACGCGTGAGTCTTCCGGCAGTGCGAACTCAATATTCAACCTGTCAGTAAACGGATTCGGATAGGCTTTCAACTCAACATCCTTTCCGGAAAGAGTTTCGTCCGGTGAAGCATGTTGCGGCTCATTGCCTTCTTCATTTTCGCCACTTAGTTTCGATGCAACTGCCGGGCTGCCTGCACAGAGCGAATTGCAAGCCGTGTTCATGTTCCAATAGGTGAAGTCATCGGCTTCCACGGTTTTTGCAATGAACAAGCCTGTCATAATGTTCGGGTTGACGGCATCGGCTTTCTGAATTTTAATATTTCCGTTTAACACATAGATGTCAGCGTTAACACGCACGCCTTTGTCAATGTCAACATGGTCTTCCACATAGACAATCACCTCTTTGCCTGCTGTATTGAATCGGGTGTTTTTATCCAGCTTCATGGATTTGCAGATGCGCAGTTTCGTGCAATCTGCGAAACGCAGTTCGCTGCCTTCCTTCACATCGAGGCTCTTCATATTGAGGTTCATTTGCGTGAACGTGACGATGCAGTTCTTGCCGATATTCACGTCTTTGTAGTTGGATCCCGTGATTGTAACAGAGGTGTTGTTGGAGATATTGAGATTTTGCCCGTTGCAGAATGGGTTAAACTGAAATGGCGGTAGCGCAACTGGGGCAGGCGCTGTGATTTGCACCGTTGCCGCTGAGCCACCATTGAGCGTGATGGTGTTGGCTATGGCGAAGGTGCCTGCTGCGGTTATCAGGGAGCCGTTTGTGAGATTGATTTTTCCGCCTGTGTTTCTTGCGCCCACACCTCCGCTGTTCACGGTGTTTTTCCTTAGGTTCACTTCTTTATCGGCAATGATTACATAAGCCGATAACAAGCTTTGCGGTGAGGTTGTGCTCGTGGCGGTGCGTGTGCAGCCTGCCGCAAAAGTTGCGGTGACGGTGTAGGCAGTTCCAGCCGTAGCCGTGATAGAGGGCGTTGTGGCGCCCGTTGACCATGCAAAGGAAATTGCCGAGGGCGCAACAGCAGTAAGCGTTACCGTGTTGCCCTGGCAAAATTGCGGCAATTGAGTTACGGTGATGCTTAAAGTGGAGGGAATGGGCGTGTTCTTGCACACGCCATTAAAGCAGGCATCCACCGTGCAGGGATTATTGTCATTGCAATTGAGGGGCGTATGGATGCACTGTCCGTTTCCGTCACACTGGTCAATGGTGCATGCGTCAAAATCATTGCAGTTGTTGAATGTGTGCTTGCATCCGCCATCACAATAATCAAGCGTGCAGGAATTTCCGTCATTGCAATCAACAGGCGTATGCTGACAGCCGTTGTCGCACAAATCAGTTGTGCAAGCATCATCATCATCGCAGTCAATCGCTTCATGCTGACAACCATCCTCGCAGAAATCGAATGTGCATTCATCATCATCATCACAGGGTATCTCAAGGTTGTAGCATGTTCCGTCAAGACATTTATCCACGGTGCATGTTTCATCATCATCACAATCAACAGGAGTTGATTCGCAAACATTGTTCACGCATTCATCCGTAGTGCAGAGGTCGTCATCCTCGCACTCAGCCGTAGTTTGGCAGCAGCCAGGGATGCGAGTAAATGTACATTCACCAAATCCATTGCAGGCATCCACAGTGCAATCGTTTCCATCATAGCAAGGAATAGGAGTAAAAACACAACGGTTATCAATACAATCTGTTGAAGTGCAGGGGTCGGTGTCGCTACAATCAACAAGCGACTGGCAGCAGTTGGGAGTTGAGTTGTGCAGACACTCATAGCTAATGCCATTGTCAAAACATTCGTCAATCGTGCAAAGATTGCCGTCATCACAGCAGGCTGTGCTAAGGGTGCAATCGAAATGACTTCTGCATACGCCCAGATTGCCACAAAAATCAAACGTGCATGCTACTCCATCATCACAGATGATAGGT
>JAWXCB010000117.1:0-11616 GCA_034440455.1 Chitinophagales bacterium | reverse complement strand
TTTGATACCTTTGTTCTACGGTGATAGGAGCCACAATTGACAACTTTTGGACGAGGAGCCAATTTGGGCAATATTTCCATCAGAGGAGGGAGGCATTCCGCCTCTCTCTTTTGAAAATATTACTCCTTTGTCTAACTCGTTAAAGTTGCATTTGAAACTTGAATTTTAGGAATAATGTAATAAGCCATTTCCAGTAAAAATTACCTCAATATTAATGATACCCGTTGAGTAGATTTTGTACTCAATTAAGTCCCGCGTTCTAAACGATGTAATTCTTCTGCTATTCAGTCCCAACTCAAATATTGCAGTTTTCAGATACCCCTTGCCATGCCATAGGTATATAGTTGAAAAGTTTTCCTCTGCTTTGCCAATTATGCCAAGTAGCACAAGTATGATAGTCATTAATGTTTTCATCATTGCGGTATTTTTTATTTTCGCCAACTCGTTTATAAGTACCAATCCACTGTTACAATAACACCCCATCCGATTGTTATTCTGCAACTGCGGGTTTCATTCTCCCCCGAAGATACATCTTTTTATTTCCCATCCAAACGCTATGCGCCTTATATAAGCCTGCGCCCTCTCAAAACCTTAGTAGAAATCGAACCACCAACATTCCTAAACCTTATTACCTTTTTGCAGAGTAATAAGGTTGCTGTTCTACACGCTTTGTTTTCTGTTAAGTTTTGCTTGCGCTGTTCAGTGTTGGTTTTTGTTTCTTCATAGATAACCACTACCCTCCTGCAACGGGCGCTACAAAACAGAGCCAATAAAGAAATGAGATGCGTACGCGCAAAATTAATTCGATGATTCGATAATTCGATGATGTGATGCTGCCCGGACTCCCCTCTCCAAATGGAGAGGGGGCGGGGGTGAGGCTCGCCACGCCAATAAAAAAAGGAATGCTTACTTTTGACCGCTAAAATTTTTTACCCTATGAATAGGTATGATTTCAATTTGAGAGAAAGAATGGAAGACGAAGAAAATCCTGGAGCAGGCATCGCTGAAAAACTATCAGAGTTCAGCAAGTTTGAAAAGCAATTTCTCGAACAGCGCAAAGTGTTTTTATGGGGAGCAGTGATGGATGAATCAGCAGAAAGAGTCGTAAACAGGTTGCTCTATCTCGAAGCAAAAGAACCGGGAAAAGAAATTCAGTTCTTTATCAACAGTCCGGGAGGCATGGTTACGTCAGGAATGGTGATTTACGACACGATTAAACTCATCTCCTCGCCCGTTTCAACGATTTGCATGGGACTGGCAGCTTCGATGGGTTCTATCTTATTATCCGTTGGAAAAAAAGGCAGCCGCGTGATTTGGCCAAATGGCAGAGTGATGATTCACCAGCCCAGCATTGGCGGCACGCAAGGCACAGCCGCTGACCTTGAAATCACAGCGCGTGAAATAAAACGCACAAAAGAATTGGGCGCGCGCATCCTTGCGGAAAACTGCGGACAAACCATTGAAAAGGTTTTGAAAGATTTTGACCGTGATTATTGGATGGATGCCAACGAAGCAGTGCAGTATGGCATTGTTGATAAAATTGCGGATAAACATTCCTGATTACGAAATTTACGGAAATCTGCTTATTTTTCGGAAACTAAACCTTTCCACAGACCCGTTGGTTTAGTGTATTATACCGTGAAATCAAGATTCATTTACAAAGGACCGCTCGCGCTTTACGTGTCTTATTACCTGCTGTTTGCATTGGCGGCAATGCTGCTGATGCTTAGTTTTCGGGTAGATGCGGAAAGCGGGCTGTTCCTGAAATTAATCGTGACGGGCGCGGTGGCGGCAGCGGTTTCTGTTTCACTCATTCTTTCTTCTACCCACATTGACCGAAAAATAAACGCGGATGCATGGAGGAAAAATGCGGAGAAATATTACAATGATGAAGGCGTGTTTGAATACACGCACAACGGTTTTTCTGTGATAACGAAAGAAGGAAAGAGCCTGAACATTCCGTGGGAAGACATCGCGAAAATTGATTCGCACGAAGAAACAGTGAAGAAGCATCTGAAAGTATCGCAGATTGACCTTTACTTCACCGAACGTGATTTGCTTACTGTTGATTCCACCATGCCGGGATTTTCTCTCTTTGAAAAACGCCTGAAAGGAAACATGCGCTATATCTGGAAAGCAGATGCAGAGCAATCCGAAGAACCTACTGAAAAGAAAACTGCCGGACTTTCCTGATTCGCAGGATTTTTTCTACATTTCCTTTAAATCCTTTTTTATGCGAGTGTTCGCCTGCCTATTCGCTCTGTGCATGTTCTATTCAGTTGAAAAAATTCATGCGCAAACCGACAGTTTTCTCTATGACGGAATCATGCGGAATTACAATGTGCATGTGCCGCCTGGATTTTCCGACAGCGATACGCTGCCAATGGTGTTTAACCTACACGGTTTACTGATGAATGCAACATCGCAGGAAGCCTATTCAGAATTCAGCCCCATTGCCGACCGCGAAAAATTCATTGTCGTGTATCCAAACGGAATTAGTAATTCGTGGAACGCCTTTAATGTGCCTTATCACGGAGGCGTTGATGATGTGGGATTTCTTTCCGCGCTGATTGACACCGTGCATAAATATTATCACATCAACCTCAACAGAGTTTATTCAACCGGCATGTCCAATGGCGGATTTATGAGTTATCGTCTTGCCTGTGAACTGAGCGAACGTATTGCAGCTATTGCATCCGTAACCGGTTCAATGACTGACAGCATGATGTATTACTGCAATCCTTCGCATCCTGTTCCTGTGATGCGCATTCATGGCACAGCCGATCTTATTGTGAATTTCAATGGTAGCGGAGCAATCACTTCTGCTGAAGGAAGCAATGACTACTGGATACAGCAAAACAACTGCCCGGGAAACCCAATGGTTCTCGTGCTTCCCAATAACAGCATCACTGACAATTGCACGGCTGAATGGAACGGCTGGACTCCCTGCGATAGCGAGTCAGAAGTGATTTTCTATAAAGTAACTGCTGGCGGACATACATGGCCCGGTGCATCCGATATGTTCGGTGGAATTGCCGGAGCTACTAACCAGGATTTTGATGCGAGCGAAGCGATTTGGCAATTTTTCAACCGATATGATTTGCAGGGAAAAAGAAATCCCGTGTCAACCCATGAAATAGAATATAAACCGGAGATTTCGTGTTATCCAAATCCCGCTAATGATTTTCTCACGGTAGAGATAAATAATACTGAAACAAAGAATATCTTGCTCACAGACATGGCGGGAAAGAGCATTGTAGAATCCATGAATTTGCAGGAGAATAGAATAATACTTCCCTTGAAAAATATCCCGCGGGGAATGTATTTACTCGTTTGTGAAGGAAGTGGAATGAAAATTGTAAAAAAGATTTTGCTCCAGTAGAAAATCAATTTAAAAAATGAAAAGAAAATTAACAGTACTCGCATTTGTGCTCCTATTTATTATCTCGTGCAGCACCGTGCCGCTCACAGGAAGAAAGCAATTGAACCTGTTGCCCGAATCACAGTTGCAGCAGATGAGCCTTGCGGAATACAAATCTTTTCTCACAGAAAGCAAAGTCGTAAACAATAACGAACAGGCGAAAATGGTGAAGCGTGTGGGAGAAAAACTTGCGGCAAGCGCAACCGAATATTTAAGGAAAACGGGCAACAGCGGGCGCGTTGCCGGATACAATTGGGAATTCAATTTGGTGGAAGATAAATTAGTAAACGCATGGTGTATGCCTGGGGGCAAAGTCGTGGTTTATACAGGAATCCTGCCCGTTACGAAAACTGAAGCAGGACTTGCTACTGTGATGAGTCATGAAATCTCACATGCTATTGCACAGCACGGTAACGAGCGCATGAGCCAGCAGATGGCAGCGCAGGTAGGAGGAGTTGCGCTTGACATTGCGTTGATGAATCAGCCGGAGCAAACGCGCAGCTTGTTCTTAACTTCTTATGCTATCGGCTCAACGGTGGGTTTGATTTTACCTTTTTCGCGCAAGCATGAAACGGAAGCCGACAAAATGGGAATGGCGTTTATGGCGATGGCGGGCTATGACCCAGGCGAAGCAATTGATTTCTGGAAGCGCATGGCTGCATTAGGAGGAGAGAAACCTCCGCAATTTTTAAGCACGCATCCAAGCGATGAAACACGCGTTGCGAATCTGCGGAAATTTTTACCGGAGGCGATGAAGTTGTATAAGGCGAAGTAATCCTGAAAACTTCCTTACTTGCTCTTCGGGTCATTCCCGCTGTAAGAATCCGGTTCAGGACGTTGCGGTGATTTATACACGCGCACGAAAAAATAAATCGTGATAGCAGTTACTGTTGACATCACTGAAATCATCATAATCAACGCGGAGGTATTCATGCTTTTTGATTTTTAAGACGTTTTTGATTTGCGATGTAAACCAAACTACAGATAAAAAGAAACATAGAAGCGAGCAGGAGTCTTGCAACATTCGCATAAAATATTTTATCTGCTAACTTTCTTATTTCGAGTGGATCATTTTCTAATGATAGCATCTCTTTTAATCCGGCATTTGTCAGTTTTTTAATAAGCGAGCCGTTGTCAAACATCCATCCGTTTCCCGCAAAAAGATTTTGAAAAGCGGCTGACCAATCGTTTCCTTCCGGTGTAAACACACTGCCGATGAAAACGAGAATGAGCATTACAGGCGTAACATATTTGATGATGTATTTGAAAACTTCAGGAAGTTTCATGTCAGCGCCCATTTTCAATTCATTCCAGCCTGTGTCAACGCCTACAATCCATGAATAGAGAATTGCTTCGCCCATTGCAAACACCACAAGCGCAAAGGTGCCCGCCCAATAATCATATTCTTCAAAAACGCCCTGCGAATAAAAGAATACGGTGGGCAAGCCCCAGATCAATGTGATAAGTCCGAATGACCATGCGGCTTTTTTCTTGCTCCAATTAAATTCATCTTGCATGAAGCCCATCCACGGAGTGCCCATTGCAAGCGATGAAGTGATGCCTGCGAAAAATAATAATCCAAACCACATTGCCCCGGCAACCATCGAAAGCACCGGTCCCCACTTTTCAAACAAGAAAGGCATTGTTTGAAACGCCATGCCGAAGCCTGCGTTTTCTTTCACCCAATCCAAGCCGAGGTAGCCTGCTGAAATCGGAATCACAATCAGACTTCCTAATACAATTTCAACAAACTCATTCGTGAATCCTGCGGTGGAGGAGTTGAGCGCGATGTCGTCTTTTGATTTGATATAAGAAGCATAACACTGAATGCTGCCCATGCCAAGCGAGAGCGTGAAGAACACCTGCCCTGCCGCATTAAACCACACCTGCGGATTGGTGAGCGAATCGAATTGTGGCGTCCATAGAAAATTTAATCCTGCAATTGCGCTCGCATCAGGATGTTCGGGCGATGCGCCTGAAGTGCCGAGCGTTAATCCTTTCACAGCGAGAAATGCTCCGAAAATAATCAGCAGCGGCATTCCCACTTTCGCCACCTTCTCTACGCCTTCTAATCCGCGCGAAAGAATCCAGGTGTTGAGCAAAATGCAGAACACATAAAATACAACCGCCTCATAAGGAATGCCTGTAGTAGAAGTGCCGATGTCAACATAATTTCCGAAAAACGCAGCCACTTCTGTTTGTGAAAGATTATCAAACGTGCCGATAACGGAATGAATCACATACGACATCGTCCACGATTCGATGTAGCAGTAATAAGCGGCAACAGCGATGTTGGTGAAAATGCCAAACACGCCAAAGTATTTCCACAGGGCGCGCTTGCCCATGTTGTCGAAAATGAAAGGCGTGGAATGATTGCCGAAGCGACCGCCATAACGACCAATGCTCCATTCAATCCACAGCAAGGGCAAGCCCATCAGAATAAAACAAATGATGTAGGGAATCATGAATGCGCCCCCGCCATTGTTCACGGCTTGCACAGGAAAGCGCAGGAAGTTTCCAAGCCCAACAGCATTGCCCGCCATTGCAAGTATCAGTCCGGTGCGCGACCCCCAGGATTCTTTATTCATGTGAATTGATTAATGAAAGAGAAACGCTAAGATGTGAAAAATTTGTGAGCATTCTGAATCAGATATTTATTTAGATTATAACTCCCATACAGCAACATTTAAAATTTATCTTTGGTTGTGAATTAAGCAATGCAATTTAAATGTTGACATCCATTCGCATAACCAACTTCAAAAAATTCACTGATACTGAAGCAATACCACTGGGACAGTGTGTTGTTTTTATCGGACCGAACAACTCTGGAAAAACCACAGCATTGCAGGCCTTAACCTTGTGGCATCTTGGAATCACAAAGTGGATGGAGAAAAGAGGCGAAAAAACAAAAGCAAAAGAAAAAACAGGAGTCCCGATTAACCGAAAAGACGTTTACGCCATTCCTACGCCCAGTTCAAAATATCTTTGGAACAACCTCATTACAAAAAAGAAGGGAAGCAAGAAAATAGTTATTACAATTGAGGTGGAAGGAATTCTGGATGGAATACAATGGCACTGCGGAATGGATTTTGATTATTTTGGAGATGAAGTACTGTATTGCCGTCCCTCGGAGAAAATAAGTCAAAATGCTATTCGTGAATTCCCGGAAATACTAAAAAAAACAAAAATTGCTTTTCTTCCTCCAATGTCCGGACTTGTTCCACAAGAGTCGAAACTCCTGCCCGCTACGGTAAATGCGCGTATCGGGGAAGGTAGAACTGCTGAAGTTTTGAGAAATCTTTGTTACTTCATATTAAACCCTGAACATCCCGAACAAAAAAACGGAAAATCACCAAAAGAAAACTGGCTAAACTTTTCCAACACTATTAACGGACTTTTCGGTATCAAGTTAAATGAACCACAGTTGAACGAGCGTGGAGAAATTGAGCAGTCTTATTTAGATGAAAATAAAAATGAGTTGGATTTATCATCAGCCGGCAGGGGATTACAGCAGGTAATGCTTTTGTTTTCATACATGTTTTCTAATCCACATTCGGTTTTATTGCTTGACGAGCCGGATGCCCATTTGGAAATATTGAGGCAACGGATGATTTATAACATATTGAATGAGCAGGCTCGTGAAAACGGAAGTCAAATAATTGCAGCAAGTCACTCTGAAATAGTGTTGCAAGAAGCCGCAAATAAAGATACCGTGATTGCGTTCCTTGGAAAACCGCATCGAATTAATGATAAAGGAAGCCAAGTAATGAAATCGCTTACTACAATCGGCTTCGACAACTATTACCTCGCAGAATTAAAAAAATGGATACTCTATTTGGAAGGATCTTCTGATTTAGCTATCCTCAAAACTTTTGCAAAACTTCTCAAACACGATGCAGAAAAACATTTACAAAATGCTTTTGTACACTATGTTGCCGCAAATGTGCCTCAACACGCACGCGACCATTTTTATGGTTTGAAAGAAGCTGTTCCCGCATTAAAAGGAATTGCTGTTTTTGACAGAATTGAGAAAGAATTAAAAGCGGAGAACTCCCTGACTGAGATGATGTGGAAAAGAAGAGAAATTGAAAACTATATTTTTTCACCTTCAATTCTAATCAAGTTTGCCAAGGGCGCATTTTCAAATGATTTATTTGGTACAGCCGAAGCGAATGCGCGTGAAATTGCTATGGACAAAGCCATCAGGAAAATTGTTCCTCAGATAGCGATGGAGGACAACACAGATGAATATTGGATTGAACGAAAGGCAAGCGAGGAACTTGACCGAATATTCCGTGAATATTTCAAATCAATCGGGAAATACAACGTGATGGATAAAAATAAATTCTTTGAACTCGCTGAACTTATGACTCCATCAGATATTAATTCAGAAATTAAAATCAAGTTGGATAAAATTGCAGAAATCGCAGTTGGAGTAAATTAATTATACTTCTATTCCCAAACCGTCATACGCCAATTCAAATCTTGCTGTAGCCACGCATTAAAAAATCTCCTGATTCCGATCAACCTCTTTTCTCAGCCTGTCAAGAATCGTTGATTTTGAAATAAAACCTGCGAATTTTCCATTGCGAACAACGGGCAAATTCCAGTAGCCGGTGCGGTCAAACTTTTCAAGCGCTGAAACGAGGCGTTCATCCCATTGAAGACTTGCAGAAGGCATGTGCATCAGGTCTTTTGCGAAAACGACATCATAACGCGCGGTATCAAACATTACCGGTCTCAGGTCATCAAGCGTGATTATGCCAAGTAAATTATTCTGCTCGTCCAGCACGGGAAAAAAATTTCTTTTGCTGCCTGTGAGCACCGGAAGCATTTCGCGGAGAGATTGCGTGGGTTGTATTGTGAGGTAATCGTGGTCAGCAAGGTTTAACAATTCGATGGTATCCAGCACCGCAAGTTCCTTGCTTCCTGCCAAAGGAGATTCCCCGCGATGAAAGTGAATCGGTTGTTTTTCGAATGCATATTTTGTGAGAAATCCTAATGCCGATACAACCATCAGGGGAACAAACAATTCATAGCCTCCGGTGATTTCAGCAATCAAAAATATTCCTGTCAGTGGCGCGTGCATCACGCCTGACAACACGGAAGACATCCCGAGCAGAATAAAAACCGGAGCAGATAATTGTAAGGAAGGAAAAAACATACCTGCCACAAGAAAGAAAAAGTATCCCAGATAACCGCCTGTGATGAATGAAGGAGCAAAATGCCCTCCTTCACCGCCAGCATGGATGGTGATGGTAGCTGCTATGGGCTTCAGGATAAAAAGTGCAAAAAAAGTAAGCGGCAACGCCCACGATAAAGCAAGGGGAATATTTGAAAATATCGGTGGCAGTAATTCATAGCCTGATGTTAAAAAGAGACTGCGTATTCCCACATAGCCTTCGCCATATAATCTTGGGAAACAAAACACCAATGCTCCCAGCAACGCACCGCCAACAATTCCCCTTGAATATGGATTCCTGATTTTTGAAAATACTGTTTTTGAAATCCAGGACATTCGGGTGAAATAGAAGGACACCAAACCTCCAAGCACTCCCAGTGTGACAATAAAGGGCAATTGGTGTAATACAAATTTCCACTCTAACTGTGGAACGCTGAAAATGCTGCTTGGAGAAAAAATTTCCGCAAGCAACGCGCCCGATGCGGATGAAAGCAAAACGGGTATAAAGTAGGTGGCAGTGAACCTCGGCATTAACACTTCCATTGCAAACACCACTCCTGCAATAGGCGCATTAAAGATTGCCGATATTCCGGCAGCCGCTCCGCACCCGATGAATAATGATTTATAATTTACATCAAGCCTGAAAAATCTTGCCACATTCGAGCCTATTGCAGAGCCTGTCACCACAATGGGTGATTCTAAACCGGAGCTTCCACCCAAGCCAACTGTAATTGCAGATGTAATAAGCTTTACATACGTAAGCGTGAAGTCAATTACGGATGATTTTCTACGGATGGAAGTGATGATATCGCCAATGCCGTGAAAAGCTGCGGCTTTGCCGAATATGTTTTGATTGAGAAATACCACGATCAGAATACCTGTAACAGGGGTAAGAAAAAACAAATAGCTTGGGAAAAAACCTACTCCGTAAGATTCAATAAAGTGAATCAGCGATTTCAGCGTGATTGCGGCAATACCCGAAAGCAAGCCGATTGCCACGCTCAAAACTATAATGGATTGATAAGGGCTGCTATGCTCACTTACCCATTTCATTCCGAGCAGATAATATTTTCTGCTTTTTGACATTAAAGGTTAATAGAACAAAATTCACGTAATCCGTTCAATAATGCTTTTCTATTCTAAATGAATTTTCAATCCATCATAAGCCAGTTCCACACCGTCAGGCAGTTCTTTACTCACTTCTTCATGCAATCCCATTTGGTGGCTCAGGTGTGTGAGGTATGCCTTTTCCGGTTTCAGTTCTTTGATGATTTCAAGCGCTTGTTTCAAGTTGTAATGCGAGAGGTGCGTTTCTTTCCTCAACGCATTCAGCACAACCACCTTCGAGCCTTTTATTTTTTCTTTTTCCTGCTGTGAAATAAAATTGGCATCGGTGATGTACGTGAAATCGTTTATTCTGAATGCAAACACGCGCATTTGATAATGCAGCACTTCTATAGGAAGCACGTCAATACCCTGCGCATTGAAGGGTTTATTTTCAATCAGCGAGATGTCCACTTTCGGGATGCCGGGATAATCGCTGCCGTTGAAAATATATTCATAATGAATCTTGATCGTGGCGAGTGATTCGCTGCTCATGTAGAGCGGCATCGCTTTTTTCGTTACGAAGTTAAAGCCGCGAATGTCGTCTAAGCCGCCCGTGTGGTCTTTGTGGGCGTGTGTAAAAAGGATTGCATCCACCTGCGGCACCTGTTCGCGCAGCATCTGCTGGCGAAAGTCTGGACTGCAATCAATCACCAATGTTTTGCCCTTGTTGTGAATGAGGATGGAACTGCGCAGTCGCTTGTCTTTCGCATTTGCAGAGCGGCACACTGGACAAGCGCAGCCAACGAGCGGCACTCCGCTCGATGTTCCGGTGCCAAGAAAAACAACTTCCAATCGTCAGGTTTTTTGCAGGGTCTTTTCGTAAAACTCGCGCACTTCTTCAGAGAGGATGCTTTCATCCACCGCTATCTGGGGGAGAATTTCCAACAGTGTATTGATGCGGGCTTCCGTTTCAAAATATTTATTCACCACCACCACTTTTTTATCGCGCAGAATGCAATAGCCAGGCTTGAAATTCCCCTTTTCGTAGCGCACCGTATAGCCGGATTCGCCAAAGATGTCTTCCACTTTCTTCAGGGTGTTTACAGTATATTTGAACATCGTGCGTTGTATTGTTTTAAAGTTATGCCATTCGCCTGCTAAAATGAATAAATCAATCCTTTTCGCGCTCCTGTTTTTTTCCACACTGTCGGCATTTGCACAAAAGCCCGATGAAAAGAAATCTATTTTCCAGGCTGCGGTCATCGTTGGTTTCAATGCTACGCAGGTAGATGGCGATCAGTTAGCAGGTTACAGGAAAATTGGGGCAAATGCAGGCGGTGCCGCGTTCGTAAGATTACCAAAAAACTTCTCGTTCAATTTTGAAATCCTTTATTCACAAAAAGGTTCACGCAGCCCTGCCAACCAAAATACTTATTCCGGTGAATCTTACAAGCTCATTCTCGATTATGTTGATGTTCCTCTCGTATTTAGCTACCATGATAAAGACAAGATGGGAAAAGACGTAGCTATTTTTGGAGTTGGAATCGCATTAAATAGTCTTGTGCGTTACAAAGAGTTAAGAGGCGGAGGAGTTTATGAGTATCCTGAGGGAAGCCCCTATAAAAGATTAACAGCAGAGGCGTTAGGCAACGTGACTTTTATATTTGCTAAACACTTTGGGATTAATCTTCGCTTTGCCTACTCTATCACAGATATTGTAAACAGGGATCTTGATTTCAGTACACTCAATAATGGCGGGCAGCGCAACAATGTGCTTTCAATGCGGGGGATGTATTTTTTCTGATGGTCGCGTCATTCTGAGCGGAGTTCTACGGAGCGAAGAATCTCTACTTTAAGAGTAGTGCTTTAAAGTTAGTGTGAGATGCTTCGCTACGCTCAGCATGACGAACAACAGTCGCGTCATTCTGAGCGGAGTTATACGGAGCGAAGAATCTCCTCGCTTGAA
>JAWXCB010000116.1:0-4341 GCA_034440455.1 Chitinophagales bacterium | reverse complement strand
CGAGCACCGCGCTAGATGTGACGGTGCAGGCGCGCATCCTCGACCTGATGCGCAACCTGCGCGACATGATGGATATGTCTATTTTATTTATTACACATGATTTGGGCGTAATTGCTGAGATAGCTGACCGCGTACTGGTTATGTACAAAGGAAAAATTGTAGAAGAAGGTCCGATAAAAGAAATTTTTTCAAACCCGAAACATCCTTATACCAAAGGACTGCTTGCCTGCCGACCCCCGTTGGGCAAGCGTTTCAGCAAGTTGCCGGTGATAGCCGACTTTATGCGCGAAGATGAAAACGGCAACATGCAAGAGTTGGAAACTTCGATGGACAAAGTGATTAACGATGTGCTGGTGACTCCGCAGCAAACCAAAGTGCGCTATGATGAGTTGCAGAAGAAGAAGCCGCTGCTGGAAATCAAAAACCTGAAAACGTATTTCCCTTCAAAGAAAAATTTCTTTGGAAAAACGCTTGACTATGTGAAAGCGGTGGATGATGTAACCTTTGATGTATATCCAGGGGAAACACTCGGATTAGTGGGCGAATCAGGCTGTGGAAAAACAACTTTGGGCAGAACGATTCTGCGGCTGATTGAGCCGCACAGCGGAAAGGTTTTTTATGATGGAAAAGATTTGTTTGCGCTTCCTGAAAAAGAAATGAAGAAGATGCGGGAAGACATGCAGATTATTTTTCAAGACCCCTATTCATCGCTGAACCCGCGCATGACCATCGGGGGCGCAATCATGGAGCCGATGCAAGTGCATAATGTGCATGCAAACGATGCCGAACGAAAAGAAAAAGTGATGGACCTGCTGCGCAAGGTGAATATGAAGACGGAACATTTTAACCGCTACCCGCATGAATTTTCAGGCGGACAACGCCAGCGTATTTGTATCGCCCGCGCGCTGGCGTTGAATCCTAAATTTATTATTTGTGATGAATCGGTTTCTGCGCTTGATGTGTCGGTGCAGGCGCAGGTGCTGAACCTGCTGATTCAACTGCGTACTGAATTTGAATTCACGTACATCTTTATCTCGCATGATTTGTCAGTTGTGAAATTCATGAGCGACCGCATGGTGGTGATGAACAAAGGCAAGGTGGAAGAGATGGGACCTGCGGATGAGATTTATGATAACCCGCAAAAAGAATACACGCAGAAACTGATTAACGCCATTCCGAAAGGACGCATTGAAGACATTGAAAGGAGGATGCAGGAGCGGCTTGCGTTTGTGAGATGATTTTTGTGTGCTGCTTCTAAGGCGCTTTTACCACGGCATTGAAAAGGTCTTTACATACGTGAAGCATTTGATTGCTTCCACAACACCTTCTTTAATTCCCAAGCCTGAATCTTTAATACCGCCAAAAGGAGATTTTTCAATGCGGTAGCCCGGCACTTCGTTAATATTCACGGTGCCTACTTTCAACTCTTTGATAAAGCGAATGGCGTGTTGCATGTTGTTGGTTACAACACCTGAAGACAAGCCATACCTTGTTGAGTTTGATAAACTGATTGCATCATCAATATCGCTGAAGCCCAGAATAGGAGCTAATGGTCCGAATGATTCCTGCACCACCATTTGCGCATTGCGCGGAACATCAGCAATCACGGTTGGCTCTATTAAAGCTCCTGTGCGTTTTCCTCCCAATAATACTTTTGCTCCCTGCACTACGGATTTATTCACAACATCTTCGAGATAGATAGCAGCGGCTTCGTCAATCACGGTTCCCACTTTTATTTCAGGATCAGATGGGTCACCGCAGGTATATTCCTTTGCTTTTTCTACGAAGCGTTTTGTGAATTCTTCTTTAATGCTGTTCTGCACTAAAATCCGCTTCACTGCCGTGCAACGCTGACCGGAATTTCTGAAAGAGCCTTCCGCTGCGAGCATTACGGCAAGCTTCAAATCGGCATCTTCCAAAATAATCAGCGGGTCATTTCCACCCAATTCCAAAATCACTTTTTTATATCCCGCTGTTTGCGCAATACGCTTTCCTATTACCACACTTCCGGTAAATGAAACCAGGTCAATGCGATTGTCTTTCACCAATACCTCTGCAACTTCCGAAGTGGGTCCCAATAAAACACTCAGCATATATCCCGGCAAACCCGCTTCATACAACAACTCTGCAAAACGAATTGCAGTGAGCGGTGTTTTTTCAGATGGTTTTAAAATGACCGGAGTACCTGCCGCAATCGCAGGAGCAATTTTGTGCGCAACCTGATTGAGCGGATGATTGAATGGAGTAATCGCTACTGCCAACCCAAGCGGCTCGCGCGTTGTAAATATTTTCCGCGCTTTGCCCGAAGGAGAAATATCACACGAAAAAACTTCGCCATCATCTTTCAAACATTCAATAGCAGCAAACATGAGGACATCATACGCGCGTCCTGTTTCATACCGCGCTTCGCGAATCGCTAATCCCGACTCGGCACTGATGATTTGCGCAAACTCTTCTTTTCTTTCCAGCAACAACTGACGCGTCTTGTCAAGAATAGTGTATCGCTCAAATCTTGTTAGTGCTTTACCGCCTTTCAAACCAGTTTGAATTGCACTTTCAGTATCGGCAGCATTTGCTAATTGAACCGTTCCAACTACACGACCATCATACGGGCTTTTTACTTCTAAATATTGAGTTGATTGAATTGCGTTGCCACCGATGTAGCAGGTCAATGCAATATGTTTGTTGGTTTGAGTTGCCGTAGTCATGGTGAGAATTAGTTTGTGCCGTTAATCGTGAAATCAAAAATGTCGAAGTTGCGCGGGTCGCAAGTTGCTTTCATCCTGTAAACAGGATTTAAAGGGTGCGAAACAACCATCGGAACCATCTCCTCATATCTTCCTCCGTGCGAGCGAAGTGTTCCGTCCAATGCTTTCATGTCATGATGCGCTGGAGTTTTTCCAACCACCACATCACGTCCAGATAATACAAGCAAATCCCCTACTCTATCTTCGGGCAGTTCCAGTAAGCGACAGCCTGTTTGCTTATCATAAACCTCCGTGATTCCCGGCTGTATAGAAAGCCAGTTTTTCACTTCATTAATTTTTGAACTATCCTCAACATGAATCACAACATAAGAACCCAGCGAGCCATGATGCTTCACATACGGGTCGGAAATCGGACAAATCACACGGAAGCCTTTTCCGAATTTTTCATTGAGCATTGTTTCAATAAACAATACATTCGGAGAGCCATCAGGCTTTACTTTAGCATTCATCCCGTGGTCGGCTGTGCAACCAATGACAGCGCATAATTTGAGCATCTTGCCTAATTCTGCATCCATCGCTTCGTAAAATGCCAATGATTCTTTTGCATCGGGCGCATAGGTATGCTGCATATAATCAGTAAGCGACAGGTAAAGAAAATCAGCCATGCCTTTTTCAATCAATGCCGCTCCTGCGCGCAAAACGAAAAGGCTTGCGTCCGCGCTATAGATAGCCGGGGTTTTGTGACCGACAATCTCCTCCACCTGCTCAATGCCGTGCGTTTCATTTTTCGTTTGGTTTGCTTTCTCCGCAGAAAATGCAATTCCTTTTAATTTGAAAGAAAGAATATCGCGCAGCTTTTCTTTGGCAGTTACCACCGCAACTTTTCTTCCTGCGTTTGCAGCCGCTGCGAGAATGGTATCACAGCGCAGGTATTCAGAAGAGTTCATCATCACTTCCTGGTCTTTGACAGAATCATAAAAAAAATTTCCGCTGATGCCGTGTACTGAAGGTGGCATTCCCGTGATGATAGAAGAGTTATTTACATTGGTAAAAGAAGGCAACGCACCGCGCACCATCCCTCTATATCCATTGCGCGACATCGCTTTCAAGTGGGGCATGCGGTCATGCGATAATGTTGTATCCAAATATTCATCTCCTGAGCCGTCAATACAAATCACCACATAAGGCTTGGCAGCAGGGCGAAAAGTTTTGTTATTAACGCTGAAGGATTGGGTTGAAATTGTCATGCTTAGAATTTGTACAAGATTTTTAGAAGGCGAACTTTTAGAGTGGGCAAAGATAAAAAGTAAAAGGCGATGCCTATAAACTGATAGTTTAAACTTCTTTTGCTCAGAACCAATGATATTACCTGCAACCTAAATCCA
This sequence comes from Chitinophagales bacterium, assembly GCA_034440455.1. Taxonomy (GTDB): domain Bacteria; phylum Bacteroidota; class Bacteroidia; order Chitinophagales; family CAIOSU01; genus JAWXCB01. The sequence continues at coordinate 248 of JAWXCB010000116.1, read as the reverse complement.
ATAGACACCTTCGTGTATTGGTTATATTTGAAACAATGAAATCGCTTCTCAATTTTTTTTTAATAAGCTGTGTCTTGCTGCTCGTCTTTTCCGGCTGTAAACAAAAAGCACACGAGACGGATGAATCTCAAGTTGTTTCTTTTTATCCCTCGTCAAAACCTTTCGCACGTTGGTTTTGGTTTGCTACTGAAATTAAAAAGCCGGATATCAAATACCAATTGGATTGGGCGAAGCAAAATAATTTCGGT
>JAWXCB010000115.1:0-26654 GCA_034440455.1 Chitinophagales bacterium | reverse complement strand
TTTATCTTAGGCCTAAAATAACGTTTGCAGGAGATAACATTCCTGATAAAACTATAATAGATGAAATGCACCACCGTGCACACACGGAATGTTTTATTGCGAACTCAGTTTTAACAGAGATAATTATTGAACCAGTATTTTGATTAAACAGGCCTTTTGATATATGAAATTTACTATGAAAACAAAATCAACAAGCGTTTTGGTGTCATAGACTGGACAGTATTTGTTTACGCAGACAGAGATATTCAAATAATTCTCGACAGACCACGATTTTCAAAGTGGCTACAAGGAATTTATATTTGATGCATTATGGATCCAACAAGGAAAACAACCACCAATAAACCCCTGACGCATTTTGCAAGCACATTTAAAAGCAGCACGAGACAACGCTAAACCAAAGCTTTTAAAAGAGCTTGCAAAGCCGACCCTATCGAAAAATTGAATTAAAAAAATCCAACGCTTTAAAATAATAAAAAATACGCAACACACAACCGACACTCAATGACACGACAACTCAATAACGACAATGGTTTACAAGCTCGGTGGACAAGAACGCCAGACCCTAATCGAATAGCCCACCCCGCCACCTGTTGGTGACGGGGAGGGGCTCTCACACCACTGTACATGCGGGTCACGCATACAGCGGTTCACTAAGCATACCATAGCTTGCCTCATTTTCTACGAAGGTTTCATTTACTGCCGCCTGTTCACTGACGGCTATCCTCTTCCCGTTTAATCTTTCCTTTTCGTATAACAATTGCGCTTCTCTCCCGTAGAAGACACTCCCGGACTTTTTAAAGATGCCCGCTTCAGGCGGAGCAGCGCGGATGATGTGAGGGAGAAAGAGCCGACAGTGAAGCAGTAAAAAATTTAAACCCTAATAAACATCATCCCATGAAAAACTCGTTTCCAATTCTTTTTATCGGCAGAACAATCGTGCTTGTTGCATTCGTGCTCTGCGCGTATGCTTCATCGTTCGCGCAAGCGGTTGTGTATGATTTGTTTGCAGCAGACCTTACCGACTGGGATATGAGTGGTCCGGGGTGTGTTACTTGGGACGATAGGTACACCTGCGGCCAGCCTGTTTCGTTATCCTGGACAAGCACCGGCACATACACAGTGACTTCAGCTACGATAGAGTTTTATGAAACATACGGATTTAATGGCGCTGTTGGCACAACCTTAAACGGGGTTGCTAATAATAATTATGTAACATCAAATTCCAGCATGTGTGATCCAATCGTCTATACCTATACGCTTGATACGGCAGGCTATGTCGTGGGCGGGTTGAACACATTCACCATAGCCGGAGGAGTGATGTGCTTAGTGATTGACCAAAACGCTGCATGGTCAAATGCTTACGCAAGAGTGACGATTACTTACGGCAGCGCGGGTGGTCCCCCGACATGGACCGGAGATGCGAACTGGACTGACAACCCCAACTGGACAAACGGCTCGCCCATTGCGGCTGATTCAGTAGTGGTGCAAAGCGGCACGCTCACGGTAGATACCGATGTAACCGTTACTGACCTGACGCTCGAAAACGGAGCCACGCTCATCGTAGAGCCGGGCAACACGCTCACCATCACGGGTGATTATCTGAATAATGGGGGAACCTTCACCGTGCAAACAGGTGGTGAGCTTGCTTTCCGCGGACTGATGAAGAAAAATGGCGCAACGAAGGCGAGAAACTACGGCATACTGAAAGTAAAAAGCGGAGCCGTACGCTTAGGAAATTAAAAGTTTGAGTTGGATGTAAGCACAAAACCCACGGCTTGTCCGTGGGTTTTGTGTTTTTATAACTCAATAGTAAGGCGCCATCATCAGATAAACCAACACACCCGTTACGGCAACATAGAGCCAAACGGGAAATGTCCACCGCGCGATTTTTCTGTGCGCTGGGATTTGATTCGTGAGCGCACGATAAACTGTTAAGAGTACAGCAGGAAGAATAGCCGCAGCAAGCACGATGTGCGTGATGAGAATGAAAAAATACAACGGGCGCATTATGCCCTCTCCGCCATATTTGGTCGGCTCGGAAATAGTGTGATAAAACACATAAGACAGCAGGAACAACACCGACATCCCAATCGCGCCAAACATACAGGTTTTGTGCGCGATGATATTTTTCCGTTTGATGAAAAAAAAACCGAAAACGAGCAATACGGAAGTGATGGAATTTAGCGTGGCGTGAAATTTCGGAAAGAATAAAAGGTTAACTCCTTCCACCGGAATTTTCACAAACACCAGCGCAGTGACTAATGCAGGAATCAGCATTGACACGGCAATTATCAATCGTTTATAGAAAGCGTCACTCACTTGCGAGTTTGAAGTTTGAGGTTTAAAGTTACTATCATGGCGGATTTAATCCGCCATCCCCAAATAAAGGTTTGAAGTTTAAAGATTGAAGTTAATCACTGTTGTCTGTCGCCTGCTGACTGTTGACTTTTTATTACGATTTCCTTCTCTTTTTTCTTCTTCCGCACGGCATCGCGAATATCAATCTTCGTAATGTCGTTCATCAGCTTATCTACGCTGGTTGAATCCGTGCCATCATAATATCCGCGAATGAGACCATTGCGGTCAACAAGGATGAAGCGCTCGCTGTGTGCAAAGGGATTGAGCGAGTCTTCAGGCGTTTCGAGTGCGGGCAGTTTGTAAAAATTGATGGCAAGGTCATAGAGTTGCTGCTTATTGCCCGTCACTAACAGCCAGTAGGTTGGGTCAGCGCCATAGAGTTCGGCATATTGCCGCAGGGTTGCCACGCTGTCGTTGCCGGGAGCAACCGTGTGCGAGAGCATGATAAACTTTTTCCCTACCGATTCATTATTTGAAAGGCTTGATTGAATACGCGCCATCTGCTTGCTCATCACAGGGCAGATGCCGCGGCATTTTGTAAAGAAGAAATCTGCAACAAGAATTTTCCCTTCAACGCTCTTGCGCGTAATCGTATCACCCGTATGCGCAATCAGTGTAAAATCCGGAAGCGAATCCTTGCTCAACACGGGCAGGTCGTTGGCAATGACTTTCTTCTTTTCCTGTTTAGCCCTGAAAGAAATGTAAATGGATACTACCGGAAGCAGGATGACAAAAAGATAAAAAAAATATTTCCTGCTGTTGTGAATCACCATTTGAAATTAATGCCAAATACTCCTCAGATTTAGCCATGCGCTGCCTTCCCACAGGAAAGCAATAATCGCCCACACAAGGAAAAGCGTTGGAAGCAAAACGGTGAGTTGCAGCGCCCTGCGCTCATGCCCCAGGTGCATAAACACCGAGATGATATAATAGGCTTTGGCAACGCTCATCACGATAAAAAAGAAATTCAACAACAGGCGCGGCATAGTCTCGGGATAAATCAACGCTGCTACTACTTCTACAATTGTAACTACAGCGAGAATACCCGTTACGCGCCACACTGCCTTTACATTTGCGTTGTATTCTTCATTTGACATCGTTGACATAATCTATAGTTTGAAGTTTAAAATCTAAAATTGGAGTTGTCTGTCGTCCGTTGACTGTTGATTTTATTATCACAATAAATAAAAACACAAGAATACAAACACCCATACCAAATCCACAAAGTGCCAGTATAACCCGACTTTCTCAATCATTTCGTAATGCCCGCGCTTTTCATACACGCCCCTAAGATTTTGAATGAAGATGATAATATTAATCAGCACACCTGTAGTTACGTGAAACCCGTGAAAGCCCGTGATGGTGAAAAACAATTGCCCGAATATTTTTGGCGCGGTATAAACCACATCGCCCGTGTGATGGTCGAGTTGCGACCAGGGTGTGGCGATGGTCATGCCTCCGTGAATCAAGTGATTCCACTCCCAAGCCTGACTGCCCAAGAAGATTAATCCTCCGATAATCGTAAGCCCCATCCACAGTGCCACGCCTTTTTGATTTTTCCGGTGTCCTTCCTGCACAGCGCGCACCATCGTAACGCTGCTCATGATAAGGGTAAACGTCATGAAACTCACGAACATCAGCGGCAGGTGCGTGTGTCCCATAAACGGAAACGCGGAAAACACTTCATTCGGGTCGGGCCAGTCAATGTGGCTGAAGCGAATGGTTCCGTAAGTAATAAGCAGCGCGGCAAATGAAAAGGCATCTGACACCAGAAAATACCACATCATCATTTTGCCATAACCCACGTTCATCGGGGATACCCCGCCATCCCATTCGTTTTGCTGATTAACAGTTGTTGTACTCATGCTTGAATTCTACTTTAAAATCACATAAACATAAAAAAGAAAAGCAAATATAACCACAGCGCATCCACGAAATGCCAGTACGTAGCCACCATGCCGATGCGGATGCTCTTATTACTGTCAGTGCGATAGATGAGAAAGTTTGCCGGGTTATTAAACACAAAAAGCGACTTGATGAATGCGATGAGAATAAAAAATAATCCGCCTGCCACGTGCGCGAAATGCAAATAAGAAATCACGTACACGAATGAGCCGGAAGGATTGCCCGAAAGATAAATGCCAATCTCTTTCAATTTCTGCCAGCCGAGATATTGGCTGAATAAAAACGCGCCTCCAAGAAGCAGCGCAGTTGCGAGCGCCCACCTGTAATGATTCAACTTGTCATGCTTAAAAGAAAGATAAGCCCAGTGCATCGAAAGGCTGCTCAACAACATGACAGCCGCACTGATAATAAAATTGAACGGCAGTCTGAATTCAACCCAGTTGCCCGCACCCTTTCTAACAATATATGCGCTGGTCAGTCCGGCAAAACTCATGATGATAACGGCAATGCCCAGCCACAACGCAAAGCGCTGCGGATGAATGCGCCTCTCAGGACTGATGAATGGGTTTGCGGTTAATTCCATATCAGCTATTGCTTCCGGTTAATAATGCAATTAAAACAACAGGTAAATACACAATAGAACCGAACATCATGCTTCTTGCTTCCTTCATCTCGCAGGTTTGAAAAAGCCTGTAAGCCTGAAAGAGAAAAGCAAATCCCGCGAGCAGAATCACTACGCCTGAAATAGAACCGGTCATGCCGCTTATCAAAGGAACCGCTGAAACGGCAATCAAAACAAGAATGTAAAAAATGCTCAGAATGGCAGTATGTCTGTCTTGCCCGCCTGATGAAGGCAGCAACTTGAATCCCGCTTTTTTATAATCATCCTGTCCCATCCATGCAATTGCCCAGAAGTGTGGAAACTGCCAGAAAAATTGAATTGCTGTAATGATAACCGCTCCGAAGCCGATTGTTCCTGTTGCGCACACCCAGCCGATAAGGGGAGGCAACGCACCCGGAACTGCGCCCACCATCACTGCAAAAGGTGAAATTCGTTTCATCGGTGTATAAACAAAAGCATAAGAAAGCAAGGAGACTGCGCCCAGCATTGCAGCAAGTGTGTTGAAACACAACCAAAGCATTACAACGCCCGCCACTCCGCACAAACCAGCGACAAGAATCGCTTCCGGCATGTTCATTCTTCCGGCAGCAAGCGGACGGTTTTGTGTACGCTTCATCAGCTTGTCGTAATCTTTTTCCAAAACCTGATTGAACGCATTGGCTCCGGCTGTGATTAAAAAACCGCCAAGAAACATATAAAGCACTTCGATGAAATAAACTTTCGGAGCGGCAATGCAAAACGCAATTACGGATGAAAAAACTACGGTAACTGAAAGCCTGAATTTAAAGAGCAGGAAATAATCTCTCAGCTTTTGTGCAGCAAAACTATACCTCACTTCATCTCCGCTAATAGCGGAAGAAGGAGTCCAATCTGCTTCGCTTTGAGTGTTTTTTTTCAGCACAGTATTCTTTCTAAAAACTGTAAACTTCAAACTGTAAACTGTTAATGCTCTCCCCCGTCTTTCTCTCCCGCCTTCAGCGGCTCTGTTTGCGGAATAAAATCGCGTCCGTCTTTTCCGTAATCATACGACCAGCGATGTACATCAGGAATGTTGCCGGGCCAGTTGCCGTGTCCGGGTTCAATCGGTGTCGTCCATTCGAGCGTGGTAGCCTTCCATGGATTTTCGTCTGTTACTTTGCGCCCTTTAAAGATGCTGTAAAAGAAATTAAACACAAACATCAGTTGCGCCATGAAGGTGATAATGGCAAAAATGGTGATGAGCTTGTTCAAATCCGCATATTGGTCAAACTGCGGGAAAATTTCAAACGCATAATATCTTCTCGGAACACCCGTCATTCCCAAGTAGTGCATGGGCCAGAAAATCATATAGCTGCCCACCAGCGTAATTACAAAGTGAATGTAGCCGAGTGTGCTGTTCATAAACCTTCCGTACATTTTTGGGAACCAATGATAAATGCCCGCAAACATTCCGAAGAATGCCGCAACTCCCATCACGATGTGGAAGTGTGCAACAACATAATACGTGTCGTGTAATTGAATATCAATAGCTGAGTTGCCGAGGAAAATTCCGGTCAAACCACCTGAAATAAATAAAGACACGAAGCCAATCGCAAAACACATCGCAACCGTCAGTCTTAGATTTCCTCGCCACAGCGTGGTAATCCAGTTAAATACTTTCACGGCAGATGGCACCGCAATCAGCAGCGTGAACAACACGAAGATGGAAGCGACAAACGGATTCAATCCTGAAACGAACATGTGATGCGCCCATACGATGAACGACAACACCACAATCGCCATAATGGAATACACCATTGCTCTGTAACCAAACACAGGCTTGCGCGCATTCACTGAAAGCACTTCAGAAACCAAACCAAATGCGGGCAGGATAATAATATAAACTTCAGGATGCCCAAGGAACCAGAAAAGATGCTGAAACAAAATGGGGCTGCCGCCTGAATAACCAAGCGCTTCACCGCCAATGAAAATATCGGAGAGGAAAAAACTTGTTCCTAATGTTCTGTCGAAAATAAGCAACACCGCTGCCGCAAATAATACCGGAAACGAAAGCAAGCCTACTACCGCAGTGAAAAACAATGCCCATATCGTGAGCGGCATTCGGAAAAATGTCATCCCTTTCGTGCGCATATTGATGACAGTGGAAACATAATTCAACCCGCCCAAGGCAACAGAGATAATAAAGAATGCAATGGAGATAAGCCATAAATCCATGCCCAAGCCTGAACCGGGCGCAGCTTGCGGCAACGCGCTGAGTGGAGGATAAATTACCCATCCGCCTGATGCGGGACCTGTTTCAACAAAAAGCGAAGCGAGCATCACCACGCTTGACAATGCAAAAAACCAAAACGAAAGCATGTTCATGAAAGGCGATGCCATATCGCGCGCACCAATCTGCAACGGAATCAAAAAGTTTGCGAACGTACCGCTCAATCCAGCCGTGAGCACGAAGAACACGAGAATCGTTCCGTGCATGGTAATCAATGCGTAGTAGTAATTCGGATTTAAAATTCCATCGGGCGCCCATTTTGAACCGAGAAACTGTTCCATTATCGGAAACGACTGACCGGGATATGCAAGTTGCAAACGGAAGAAAACGGAAAACAACGCACCTACGATTGCCCACAGCATTCCCAAAATGAGGAACTGCTTTGCAATCATTTTGTGGTCCTGACTGAAAATATATTTTGTGATAAACGTATCGTGATGCTCATGCTCCTCGTGACCGTGAGCATGTACATGAACGTCATCAGCTACGTGCTGTGCATGTGCCATGAGAAAAGAGATTTTTTATCGCGCAGAAATCGGTTGAACTTCTTTCTGCTCTTTGTTATCCAATGTATCTAAAAATTGTTGTGCTTCTATTGCCGCTTTGTTTTCAAGCGCTGCCTTCCTGGCACTGTATGTAGAGGGCTGCTTGGTGAACCATGCCTGAAACTCTTCATCCGTTTCAACTACAAGATCTTTCCGCATAGTCCAGTGCGCCTGTCCGCACAATTCAGCGCAAGCAAGAATGTAAGTGAATTCCGCATCGTTGGTTTCCAATTGTTTTTCAGCGGTGGTTTGCGTGGGCGTAAACCAAAACTGGGTAGGAATGCCAGGCACACAATCCATCTTTACGCGGAAATGCGGAAGATAAAAAGCGTGCAACACATCCTTTGCGCCAAGTCTGAACAGCACCGGTTTGTTTACCGGAAGGTGAATCAAATCTGAAAAGAAATCATCGTGGCTGTTCGGGTCGCTCCAATCAATGCCCAGCGGATTTTCTGCTGAGATTAAATCGAATTTTCTTTTTCCCAATTTACCGTCAGCGCCCGAATAGCGAATATTCCATTTGAATTGTTCCGCAACTGCTTCTACTTCCATCGCTTCTTCAGGAGCGGGGCCCGTTGTTTTCAGCCATGCCTTTAATCCGAAAATCACCAATACCGTGAGTACGATTGCAGGAACAGTAGTCCAAATAATTTCGAGCTTATTGCTGTGCGGAAAATAGTAGCCCGTGTTGCCTTTGCCTGATTTGTATTTGAATGCAAACCAAAACAACAGGATATGCGTGATGAAGAAAACGATTCCGGTAAAAACCGCTGTCATGTTAAACATATAATCCAACTGTACTCCGTGTTCGCTGGATGCGGCAGGGAGAAATTTGGGTTTGTAAAAGGCATAACCGAAATAAACGCCTGCCATTCCAATCACCAAAAACGCCAAAAAGAAATAAGCGATAATCTTTGTGGTGATGGGAGAAACATCTCCTTCATGCTCGCCCTTCAGGACTGACATCAACTCATTCGTGCGCGCTACCTGAAAGATGACAATGCCCATCAGGACAACTACTGCAACTATTAAAAGGCTTAACATCAATAGGTTATTTTAAAGTATGATGAACCATGCTTTCCTTTCCAAACGGATTGTTCACCGGAACCAGCGATGCTTTGGTCAGCGTATTCAGCACGACAAAAACATACAGTCCGACAAAACCAAGAGTAATAGAAATTTCAGTGAGACCGATTCCCGCGTTTTCGCCTGTTGAGCCGGGCATCACCATCAGGTAATAATCCACCCAGTGTCCGCACAAAATCACTACGGCAGCAAACGCCAGCTTCGCGGGGTTTCTCTTTGCAGTGCGCGTCATCAGGAAAAGGAACGGGAAGATAAAATTCATAAATAAGTTGAGGTAAAAAAGAAATTTGAACAAAGGCTTTCCGTGCAGGCGCGTATAGAAATAAACCGTTTCTTCCGGGATGTTCGCATACCATATCAGCATGTATTGCGAGAACCACAAGTAAGCCCAGAATACGCTGAAACCAAACATGAACATACCGAGGTTGTGATAATGCTCTTCATTCACCTGATGCAAGTAGCCGTTCTTTTTCAAGTAAAGCACAACAAGCGTAATCGCTGCAACTCCTGCAACAGAACAGCTTGCAAAGTTGTACCAGCCGAACAAAGTGCTGTACCAGTGCGGGTCAACGCTCATAATAAAATCCCACGAAGCGGTGGAGCTTGTAACGGCATACACAATCAGAAACAATGCAGCGTAAAACTTGTTTCGGGTGTAATATTTTAAGCCGCCATTTTCATCTTCCTTGATGGAAATTTTTCTAAGCAACCATGCAAAAAACGTCCAAATGGATAAATAGAAAATAATTCTCGCGGCAAAAAAACCAAAATTCAGAAAACCACTTTTGCCTACCATTATCTCATCATAGTTCGGACTTGTCGGGTCATACAGCGATGCGTCCATCCAGTGATACACGTGATGCCAGTGCATTTTTCCGCCAAGCAGAATCAACGCTACGATAATTCCGATAACAGGAATTAACGAACCTGTGGATTCAAATACTCTCTTAATCTGAACGTGCCATCCGCCATAGCCAAGCTGATGCGCGGCAGCAAGAAAAACGCCCGCAAGCGCAAGCCCGATGAAATAATAGCTGTTGAGCAAAAGATTCGCCCACACGCGGTTGTGGTCATGCCCCATCGTTAAGCCAAGCACAGTGCCGAGCAAACCAATGGAGATAAGCGCAAAGGCGATGTTTTTTGTTTTGGATGGAAATACAAATGTTTCTGTCATGCTTCTCAATTCATTTATTTGACAGCGGTTATAGCGACACTATCCGTTGCAGCAGCAGACGCAAAGCGTCCAGTAGCTGAAAGTTTTTGAATGTAATAAATCACTTTCCAACGGTCTTCTGCGCTTACCTGCGCTGAATAACTGCCCATCAGGTTTCTTCCATAGGTGATGGAATGAAACATCTTTCCTTCTGAAAGTCCTTTAAGCCTTTCACTATAAGCAGGAACAGGCGGATATGCGCCACTCACCACGATCGAACCCTGTCCGTCACCTGTTGCTCCGTGACATACTGCGCAGAAAACTTCATAAGTTTTTTGTCCCTGCGCAAGAACTTCATCACTTAATACAATAGGATTCAAAAGCTCTGCGCCTGCTTTTTCATAACCATCGGGAGAATCAGGGAAATATCTTTTGTAGAGATAAGATTTCAAGGAAGCCTCATCCATCGTGTCGTTTGCCGGCAATAAGCCTTGCGGAATTGTTCCTGCCACCGGCATACGCGCAGTTTGGTTATTATCAAAAAGCGGATTGGCGGAATACGTTTCATACGTGACGGGGTATACCATGTCCGGCATATAACTTCTTCCTGTGCTATTGGGGTCTTTTCCGCAGGATGCAAACAACGCAACTCCGAAGATTAGTCCAATCAATTTTATTTGCCTGTTGTTCATTTCAATTCTTGTTTTCAGTTTTCAGTTTTCAGTTTACCGTCAGCGAAACGGAAAACTGCAAACTATAAACTCCAATCATGATTCAAAATTTTTCTCGTTCACTTCCACCGCTCCGGTTTGCTTCAATACTTCTTTCACTTTGCCTGCATCCACATCTTTCAAATCAAAAATCATTGCAAAACGATTGTCCGTAGTGCGCTCATCAAAAATGCGCGGCTCTTTAAAAATTGAAAGTCCGCTGCGCACAAAAAAAGAAACCACCATCGTGATAGAAGCGGAAAGCACTGTTATTTCAAACGTAACCGGAATATAAGAAGGAATAGCTGCGAAAGGCTTACCACCAATATTCAGCGGGTAGCTTACCGTGTTTGTCCAAACGATAAATGAAATTGCAGAAATGCAACCGATGGCGCCTGCAATGAAGCCAACCGTGTGCAGCCTTGATTCTTTGATGCCCATCGCGGTGTCAAGACCGTGAACAGGGAAAGGCGTCAGCACATCGTGAATTTTCACGCCCGCTTTCCTGACGGCAGCCACTGCTTTCAGCAGCACCTCATCGTCATCAAACAAGCCAACTATGTATTTATCCATCTCAGTCAAAAATTATCAATGATGATGTCCATTCGCAACAGGCTCATGCTGTTCGCGCTTTTGTTTATCTCCTGATGTTTTCAAAATCGCTTTCACTTCCGCAATTGCCACTACCGGAAACGCTCTTGCAAACAAAAGAAACAGCGTAAAGAATAATCCCAATGTTCCCAGATAAATTCCCATTTCCACAATTGTGGGGCTATAATAAACCCAGCTTGATGGCAAGTAATCGCGGTGCAGGGAAGTTACAATAATCACAAAGCGCTCAAACCACATTCCTATATTGATGATGATAGACATCACGAATGTGAAATAGATGCTTCTTCTCAATTTCTTAAACCAGAAAAGCTGCGGTGAAATCACGTTGCAGGTCATCATAATCCAGTAAGCCCACCAGTAAGGTCCGAGTGCGCGGTTGTAAAAAGCGTATTGCTCATAAGGGAAACCGGAGTACCACGCCATAAATAGCTCCGTGAGATACGCCACGCCTACAATCGAACCCGTGAGAATAATAATCTTATTCATGGACTCAATGTGGTTGATGGTAATATAGTCTTCAACCTTCAGCGCCTTGCGCGTGATAATCATCAGCGTGAGTACCATTGCAAATCCTGAAAAGATTGCGCCCGCAACGAAGTAAGGCGGGAAAATCGTAGTGTGCCAGCCGGGAATTACTGAAGTAGCAAAGTCAAATGATACGATTGTGTGTACTGACAATACGAGTGGAGTTGCAAGACCTGCAAGCACAAGTGACAACGATTCAAAACGCTGCCAGTGTTTTGCAGAGCCTGTCCATCCGAAACTCAGTTTGTTGTAAATCATTTTTCTGATTTTGCCTTTCGCCTGGTCGCGGATGGTAGCAAAGTCAGGAAGCAAACCGGAATACCAGAATAATAATGAAACGGTGAAGTAAGTCGAGATTGCAAACACGTCCCACAAGAGCGGTGAAGTAAAGTTCACCCACAATGGACCGCGTGTGTTCGGATAAGGGAAAATAAAAAACGCAAGCCACGGTCTGCCCATGTGAATAGCAGGAAATAATCCCGCGCACATTACCGCGAAAATTGTCATCGCTTCCGCAGAGCGGTTAATGCCTGTTCTCCAACGCTGACGGAAAATCAAAAGAATTGCGGAGATAAGCGTGCCTGCGTGACCGATACCAATCCACCACACGAAGTTGGTGATGTCCCATGCCCAACCTACTGTTTTGTTCAGTCCCCATGCTCCGATGCCCATCCACACGGTGTAGCCGATTGCGATAAAGCCAATCGTCATTACTGTTGCAGTAAACCCGGTTATCAAAAACCAAATAAGCGGAGGAACACTTTCCGTGGAGCGGACGATGTCTTTCGTGATTTGATGATAGTCCTTGCTCCCTGTTACGAGAGGTTCTCTTATTTGTGATTCGTAGGCGCTCATCGTCTGTTATTTAAGCTTCGCTTTTTTCAGTATTTCTCACTTTTGTAAGGTAAGTGATAGAAGGCAGCACATGCAATTCTTCCAGCACTTTGAACCCGCGTTCATCATTCGCTATTTTATAAACTTCACTTTCCTTATTATTGATGTCACCGAATGAAATCGCATGGGTCGGGCAGGCAGTTTGACACGCCACCGTAATATCGGCATCCTGCAAACCGCGTCCTGCTTTTTTCGCTTTCAATTTTCCTTCCTGAATGCGCTGCACGCAGAATGAACACTTTTCCATCACGCCTCTTGAGCGCACCGTTACATCGGGATTCAACACCATGCGGGTTAAATCTTCCGACATTTCAGTTACATCATGTTCGTTATTGAAGATGGTTTCTTTACGGAAACTATCAGCGCCCAAATAATCAAACCAGTTGAACCTTCTCACTTTAAACGGACAGTTGTTTGCGCAATAGCGTGTGCCAATGCAACGATTGTAAGCCATTTGATTCAAGCCATCGCTGCTGTGGTTTGTTGCCGCAACAGGACAAACATTTTCACACGGAGCATTATCGCAATGCTGGCAAAGCATCGGCTGAAACACCACTGAAGGGTTTTCATCGCTTCCTGAAAAATAGCGGTCAATTCTCAACCAGTGCATTTCACGCGCACGCACCACTTCATCTTTTCCGACAACGGGTACATTGTTTTCCACAGTGCAAGCAACAACGCAGGCATTGCAGCCAATGCAGGAACTAAGGTCAATGGTCATTTCCCATTGATTGCCTCTCTTCAACTTTTCATGGTCAGGGTAAAGTGTCTTTAAATGCTCTTGAATTTCTTTGCGGTCTTCATTGCCCGCGTAAGGGTTCGCACTGTATTCGGCAAGCGTAGTTTCTTTTATAATTCTTCTTTCCATCTGCTTGCCCACTTTTTCCATCGGAGTCTGGATGGAGTGGTGCATCTGCGTTTGCGCGACTTTGTAAGAACCTGCAACCAATTCAATCGTTGCGCCTGCTATAACAGTGGAATAAGAACCTCCGTTTGCCTGCAAAAACGGAAACGCATTTTGTCCCACTGCTTTTGTTTTGCTCGCCACCTCTCTTCCATAGCCCAATGCGATTGCAAGCGTATAATCCGCAGTGCCGGGCTGAACAATCACAGGCAATGTAATCTCGTAGCCATTCGCAGCTACCTTCACTAAATCGGTTTCTGTTCCCGAACTTGTATTGATTTTAGAAAGCGCCTGTTTTAAGCCAAGGCGTTCCGCCATTTTCTTGGAAACACAAACGTAATTGTCCCACGTGATTTTTGAAATCGGGTCTGGCACTTCCTGCAACCAGGGATTGTCTGCAAATTTTCCATCGCGGATAGCAATCTTTTCATACACCACTAACTCTACTGCATCTGCCGCTCCTGCATTTTTTGCAATCGCTGCTACGGCTGCTGAAATATCAATCGCTGCGGGAGTCCATGTTTCTGCCGCTACCTGCGTATCAAGCACTCCGTCATGCACGGTTCTGTCCCACAGCATATCAAATGAAGCAAAGTGTGTTTGCTTGGAGAAAATATTCTGGCTCCAATAATTTCTGATGTAATCGTAATACGGAGTATCAATGCCAGCCCACTTCAAAAAACTTTCAGCCGCGCTGCGCGTCTTGAACAAAGGCGCAATAGTAGGCTGCGTGATGCTGAATGAACCATTCTTTGGCTCGGCATCATTCCATGCTTCCAAGTAATGATGATTCGGGCAGGAGTATTTGCACAACACAGTCGTTTCGTCAGGCTTTGGATTTAATGAAACAGAGAGTTTCACTTTTTCCAATGCTGATTTAAACGCATCTTTTTTCGCGTAAGAGTAAACAGGATTTGAATCAAACACGATGAGCGCATCGCCTGAACCAAGTTCGCTTACCAACGCATCCATCTCTGCATCATCGCCCTGGCGCTGATTAGAATAAGCGCTCAAATCAATCGTGGTTCCGTAATTGCCAAGAAGAATATTGATTGCATTGACAACCAACTGCACGTTCACATCATTCGAGCCGCTTACTACTAATGATTTTCCTTTTGCTGCAAGCAACTCATCTGCAACTTTCGTCAGTTCTGTTTTTGCAGTTTCATCTAAGCCAGAAAGTGAAACAGTTGCCGCGCCTGATTTTGAAGCGAGCACATTATAGATGTGTGTCAGCGCAACTGCTTCGTGTGAAGGCTTTACCAAAATGCGTTTGTCGGCATTGCTGCCTGCAAGCGAAAGCGTTGATTCCACCTGAATGTGGCGGTTCATCGTTTTCGTTTCTTTCGACAGTTTTCTTTTCGCGCCATATTGCGCGGCATATTCCACAGGCGAAATCCAGGAGCCGAGGAAATCTGCGCCTACGCTCACAATCAAATCTGTATTATCAAAACGATAACCGGGGATTACTTTTTTACCAAAAGTCGCTTCGTTTGCTTTCAGGATTCCTGTACAGGAAACCGCATCATACGTTACGTGCTTCGCGCTTGGATATTTTGCGATGAAATCTTTTATCGCCTGCTTGGTGGAAGGACTTAATAGCGTAGAAGAAACGATACGGATTTTTCCGCCTGCCGCCTGTATCGCTTCCAACTCTGCGATAATCGCTTCGTCTGCTTTCTTCCAAGTTGTTTCTTCGCCATTCGCCACTGCCTTCGTCAGACGATAGTTATCATACAAACCAAGTATGGAAGCCTGCGCCAATGCGCTTGTTCCACCTTTGGTAATTTTTGAAAGCTTGTTTCCTTCAATTTTAATCGGGCGACCTTCTCTCGTTTTCACCAACACGCTGCAATAGTCACCGCCTTCGGCATAAGTAGATGCGTAGTAATTCGCAACGCCCGGAATTATTTCATCGGGCTTCACAATGTAAGGAATCGATTTCCTTACGGGCATTTCGCAACTCGCTGCAACGGTAGCCGCTGTTACGCTGAAGCCCATCACCTTCAAAAAATCGCGCCTGCTCGATGCAAGCGTTTCGATTTTGTTTCCTAATTCGCTGACCACCGGAAGACTTTCAGAAAATTCTTCCGATTGCAGAGGAACGGAATTGATTTCCTTTTCCTCCAACCCCTTCCAGTACTTCATTTCAGCCATTTGAATTGCTTTAAACTTTAAACCTGAACTAAAAAATTATCATCCCCCTGCCTCACGCTCGTTGCTTTCGCAACCCCTCTTTGCAAACACTCAAGGGGGGACTTTCAAATCAATAATGACACTTCTGACACTCGGTGCCGCCAATCGTTTCAACAGTTACTTTATCAATCTTTCCGCTCTTCAAACTTTCATGCAACTGCTGATAATCTTCGTAAAATTTATTTCCTGCAAAATTCACTTCGTTCGTTCTGTGGCAATTGATGCACCAGCCCATTGACAAAGGAGCAAACTGATAAACTGTTTCCATTTCCTGAATCGGACCGTGGCAGGTTTGGCACTCAAGCCCTGCAACAGTTACGTGCTGCGAGTGATTGAAGTAAACATGGTCAGGCAGATTGTGGATGCGCACCCATTCAATCGGCTTATTTACAAACTGGAGCACATCCGCAATTTCAGCAGGCGTTGGTTTGCTTTTTTCATCACCCTGCAACCATTCAGTAAAGAGTTTATCCGCATCCGCTTTTTCCATTTTGCTGTAATCTTTGATATAGCTGAGCGTGTTCGGGTCGAAACCAATAGAAGCATAAATCTTAGCGATTTCTTTTCTACCATACTTGCCATTCACATCACCCGACTGAATTCCCTTGTGGCAATTCATACACACATTCATGGAAGGAATGTTTGCGTGTTTGCTCTTTGGCGCAGCAGCGTGACAGTATTGGCAATTAATCTGGTTTAAGCCTGCGTGTAACGCGTGGGAATATTTAATTGGCTGTTCGGGAGCATATCCCTGCTGACGACCGAGGTCAATCGCCTGATTGACGGCAGCATAGCCGATGCCAATCAGAATCACGAGCATCACGGTGGTAATTAATTTTTTATCGCGGTAAAACGGCACGGGAACCGGAATTGGCAACCCTTCTCTTTCCAACACCTTCACCCCAAGTTTGCCGATGAAACTGCCCAAGCCAATTACGAGGACAAGCAAAATTCCTAAGAGTGCGTAGAGAATATAAAGCGTGTAATCCGGACCTGTAGGAACCGGAGTTACTTTTACATCCGGCTTAGTTGCTACTGCTGCATACTCTACATAAGCCAGCACATTCGTCACATCCTCATCGGTGAGGGTGGTGAAAGCCGTCATCAGCGACTTGTTATACTCGTTGTAGATTTTGTTTGCGTAGGGATAGCCTTCCTTTATAACTTCCTGTGAATTCTTAATCCATTTTGTCAACCAATCTCTGCCGCTGATGCCATTATAGTCACCTGCTGCAATCCAGCGTTTCTCTGCGCCCACCAAAGCGGGACCCACCATTTTAGAAGCTACCTTGTGGCAACTTGCGCAGTTTGCCTTGAATATTTTTTCACCACTCTGCACGGCTTCGCTGGGCGTCTCGGGCGTTGCAGCGGCATCTTCGGCAACAGCAGAAAAATTAAAAATCAATAAGAATAAGAGAAGAAAAGCAGCAAAGGAAAACTTCCTTAAATCCATCGGGTTGTTGTCGTTAGGGATGAGTTTGTCACAAGCGTGTCAAAAAATCGTTGCAAATCTACCACGCGAAGTTTATTCCGCAAACAAAACGGGAAAAAAAGTTTAACGAGATTTAACACCACAAGGAAGTGGACATCAACAAGTTGTCTTAAAATGTGGAAAAGTGTGTAGAATATTCTTCTACGTGTTTACTCTTAGAGAAAATACGTTGTCATTCGGTTAATTCGGTTGCGTACATTTTGCCATCGGAAGCTTCAAATTTCAGTTGTACGATTTTTCGTACAACTGACTTCCTTCCTTTATTAGCTTCTTTTTTAAATCACTCCAATATCGTTTGGGGATAGAACTACCAGTTAAAATCTCAGTTACATCAATCACTGAAAAGAACCATTGCTCTTTCTCACTGTCCCGGTGCGTTCTTACCTTTTTGCTCTCAAATAATTTTATATTGCCCATGGTTGAATATTTATGAGTTTCTGATAATTAAATTATCAAATTTTCGCCCTCACTAAAATACTTTCTATTTATGCCTGCGCATCACGCTCATCACAGCCCTGATTTCCCCATAGCTGTAGCTCTCGCCAAGCATTTCTTTTATTTGTTGCAATGCATTTCCTCCCATCTTGCGGATTGCTTCTTTAATGAGGGGAATTTTTTCAGCGGCAACCAAATCCGTGAGGAACACTTCGCCTGAGGGAATGAAATGCGTAAGATGCCCTTCAATGGTTTCTGCCGGAAGGTCGCGCATACGCGCAATTTCAGAAACGGGGATTCCCTGGCGAAACAGTTCGAGTGATTGCACTTTGGTATCTGTATCTCCATTATCGCTTTGCCATTTTTGCTTTGTGTTCTTCAACTCCATGCGCGATGGGAGATAATTTATTTCGCAATACTCTTTGATTACATACAAAAATCGGGACGCATACTTTGAAACCTTCGCGTCACCAAACCCCGTTATTTCCGTGATTTCTTCTTTCGTCTGCGGCAGATAGGCTGCGAGTTCATGCAGCGTCATGTCACTGAGAATCATATAAGCAGGCGTGTCTTCTTTCTTTGAGAAGTATTTTCTGAGTTTTATTAATTCTTCCAAAAGGTCAGGTTCATAGACTACCTCTCCCCTACCCTTTGTATCAACTTTTGGCTCGTCCACAGCTTTTGTAGCAAGCAAAACTTTTTCTTCTCCGCGTAAAACCTTCCAGCTTTTTTCTGTCAGCTTTAAGATTGGTCGTCCAACGGAATCCGGCTTCAAATATCCATAAGAAATTAAATCGCGGATATGGTTGAGCCACTCCTGCCTGCTGCTGTCAACCCCCGCTCCAAATGTTTTTATTTGTTTGTGCAGCTCCCTTATTTTTTCCGATTTCGAGCCGCGCAGAAAATCAATGACATAATCTGTTTCAACTTCCTCGTTCAATCGCGCTATTGCGGAGAGGGCTTTTTGTGCCATCAGCGTTGCTTTCTCAATCACCTCTTGATTCTGATTCGCGGAAATATTTTTTGAAGAGGACATGGAAAAACAAATGTAAATCAGAAGACAGTAGAATTAGAATGAAGATTACCCAAAAGTGCGAGATGACTCACTCAATACTTAAACAGCGCCTTCCCGTATTCGTGCTGGCGGTTCACCCAGTCAATTGCTCTTGCACAGCAAAAGGCGACAAAAGGCGCAAAGACAACATCAACAGTGTAATGCACATGCTGCCACATTAATAGGATAGGAACTGTAAGCAATGCGATGAAACAAAATATTTTCAGAAAGCGGTTTTGCGCCATGAGGAATACAAAAGCTACCGTAGCTGTATGTCCCGAAAAGAACAAGTCTTTGGTGATGGCGGTTTGCGTTTGAAAACAAAAGTTTGCAATCGGGTCAACAAGCAGCACCATGCCGGAAGGCGCTTCCAACGGAAAGAAATAAATGCTTGCCGTGCGCAACGCCACGATGAGCGCATACGCCTGAATGCCGCGCACAAACCTTCCCGGGTTTGATAGGCTTGAAACGAACACGAAAAGGATTGCAGAATAAGTAAAAAAGAAAATGATGTTGGAGAAATCACGGGGTTGAAGCATATTCAGAACGGGGTCATGCAACCGGAAGCCTGCGCGATGCTCCCACAGGTTTAGAAAATGAAAGTTGTGTTTGCTCACTGCAAAAAAGAAAAGCATTGTAATGAGAAACTGCCACCGGAAATAAGGGTCGCTCAACGCGAGCTTCCACGAGGCTTTTATTTGAACCAGCTTTTCATTCATTCCCATAAAACAAACTTTTCGGTTTGAATTGAAATTTACGAACGTAAAGCTAAATAAATTAGGAGAATCGCGCAAGGATGATTTCGACAGCGTTATGGTGGATTGTCGCAAGCAGGATTTTTTCACGCAGAGGCGCAAAGACGCAGAGTTAAAAAAGAAGGATGATTACTTTTCCACGCCTTCCACCAACACCGTCACCTCGTTGTTTAAACATTCAACGAAGCCGCTGTTGATTTTGAAGGTCTGCGAGCCTTGTGCGCTTTTCACACGCACTTCGCCTTTGATAAGCGCAGAGATGATCGGAGCGTGATTCTTCAAAATCTCAAATGAGCCAACTGCACCGGGCAGCTTTACGCCCGTTACTTCGCCATCGAAGATTTTTTTTTCTGGAGTGAGTATTTCTAAATGCATGTTGATTTATTGATTCGATAATTCGATGATGAAACCTGATTCGGTGATTTCTTAATTCGGTGATTCTATGATGAACGGGACTTTAATTACCGAATCATCGAATCAGCAAATCATCGAATTACTTACTCTCCGCCATCATCTTCTTCCCCTTCTCAATCGCTTCGTCAATCGTGCCGACATAGCTGAAGGCTGTTTCCGGATATTCATCCACTTCACCATCCATAATCATATTGAAGCCCCGGATACATTCTTCGATGGAAACCAACACACCTTTCATGCCGGTAAACTGCTCGGCAACGTGGAACGGCTGCGACAAGAAACGCTGCACACGTCTTGCGCGGCTCACCACCTGCTTGTCTTCTTCCGACAATTCTTCCAAACCAAGAATCGCAATAATATCTTGTAATTCCTTGTAGCGCTGCAAAATCCTCTTCACGCGCTGCGCGCAGTTGTAATGCGCTTCACCCACAATCTGCGGAGTGAGAATTCTTGAAGTAGAATCGAGCGGATCAACTGCTGGATAAATTCCCAACTCGGCAATCTTACGGCTCAATACCGTTGTCGCGTCCAAATGGGCAAATGTCGTTGCGGGAGCAGGGTCAGTCAAGTCATCCGCAGGAACGTAAACGGCCTGCACCGAGGTGATAGAACCGCGCTTCGTTGAAGTGATGCGCTCTTGCATCAATCCCATTTCCGTAGCAAGCGTTGGCTGATAACCCACCGCTGAAGGCATACGACCTAACAACGCGGATACTTCAGAACCTGCCTGCGTGAAGCGGAAGATATTGTCAACGAAAAAGAGAATGTCTTTTCCTGTCGGGTCGTTTTCATCGCCATCGCGGAAATATTCAGCAACAGTCAATCCTGAAAGCGCAACACGCGCACGCGCTCCGGGTGGCTCGTTCATCTGCCCGAACACCAGCGTAGCCTGCGATTGTGCAAGCTCCTTCATATCTACCTGCGCGAGATTCCAATCGCCTTTTTCCATGCTGTGCTTGAAATCTTCTCCATAGCGCACCACGTTTGATTCAATCATTTCGCGGAGCAAATCATTTCCTTCACGGGTTCTTTCACCCACACCTGCAAACACCGACATCCCCGCATAGCTCTTCGCGATGTTATTGATAAGCTCCATGATGATAACCGTCTTGCCCACACCCGCGCCACCAAACAGACCAACCTTTCCGCCCTTTGAATAAGGCTCAATGAGGTCAATCACTTTAATGCCCGTAAAGAGCACTTCCGTTTCTGTTGATAAATCTTCAAACACAGGAGGCTTGCGGTGAATCGGGTAACCCTTCTTTGTTTTGATGGGTCCGATACCGTCAATCGCTTCACCCACCACATTGAGCAGGCGACCTTTAATTTCATCGCCCACAGGCATCGTGATAGGTGCGCCCGAGTCAATCACTGCCATGCCGCGCATCAGCCCGTTGGTGCTATCCATCGCGATGGTGCGCACGCTGTCTTCGCCCAAATGTTTCTGCGTTTCGAGTATCAGCGTGGAACCATCCTGCATCTTGATGTTCAGGCTGTTGAGGATGTTGGGGAGCTTGCCGTTTTCGAAGCTCACGTCCACCACCGCACCGATTACCTGCTTTACTTTTCCGATGTTAGCCATGATATTATGAGAGAGGTTTTTTAAAATTCGCGGCAAAGATACTACACTGTTTTGGGAAAGCAAACGGATGTGGAAAAATGGTTACTGAGAAGGTTAACAGTAAATGGACGACAGACAAGATACAACTGCTACTGCCTATTTACATTTGGCATTTGTACGGATGAAAAAGCAATATCCATTTCGCGCTTCATTCACAGAAACAGATTGCAAAGTTGCAGTTGAAACTTGAATTTTAGTTTTAAATTAATTTGTCACGCCTTCCTCACTTTCCGGTTTTCAAATAATTCCAAAACCATCTTAGCATCCGCTTCCGGATTGTATTTCTCAATATCAATCACATAGGAAGGTTCTAAGTTCACCGTGTTGTGTTCAGACTTGAAACGCTCGCTGCCGCCACCGGTGATGTTGAGCATGATGATAGCATCACGCTCCACCGTACCGTCTTCCACACATTTCATTAATGAAGCTGTAGCAACCGCAGCAGCAGGTTCAATGTCAATGCCTTCTTCGCGCAGGAAAATTTTTGACGCAAGTTTTGCTTCTTCGTTTGTCACGGTGTGCATGTCGCCTTCTGAATCAATCAGGGCATCATACAAACCGCCTTTGATTCCATAAGGAGGCTTGCGGTTGGCAAGCACGTCTGCAAAAATCTGAGAAAGTTTCTTTTTTGATTCCGCTTCATCCATCGGCAGCAGTTGGCGCGAGTTTTCTTTCCACGCATCATACATGGGAGTGAACGGCTCATTCTGCGAAACATGCAGACGCATTTTTTTCTTTTCAAAATCTCCACTTGCGTTAAAGCGCAGGTTTGCCTCCCACGCAGCTATCGCGCCTGTGCCGCTGCCCACCGCCTGAAAATAATAATCAGGAATTTCACCAATAGCTGTGACAGCCGATAGAACAGTCGTACCCATGCCATCGCGTCTTGCTACATTCTTTGCTCCGCCTTCGGCAACAAATCCGGGCAGTTTGCAAATATCATCCGCTACGCGAATGGCATCATAATAATCGCTGTTACCGCCCACCGTAATCAATTTCACACAAGGATTTAATTCTTCGCGAAACCACAACTTGCTTCTGCGGATATGCGGCACCACTAAAAGAAGCTTGATATTATTTTCAGAACACACGCGCGCAAACGCACGGGCAGTGTTTCCTGCGGAGGCAACCACCAGCACATCCTTAAAATCTTCAGGCAGGCGACCGCACACTGCATACGCTTCACATTCTTTGAACGTACCGGTGAGCATATACACATCGCGCTCAGGAAAAAAGCCACTGAACGTGATATACAGATTTTTGAGTTTCAGAAATTTTGCAAGACGCTCGCTCTTGTAGGTAATAGGAGCGCTGGAACCGGAAAGGAAATGATTCACAGGAAGCCAGTCAGCATATTTGTAAAAGCCGAGCCGCTCATCGCCTATAGTGAGGGTTTCGCAGGCATATTCTGCGCGGAGCAATTTATCCGTGTGGTCGGGATGCAGCAGCATCGTGCCATCATCGGTGATTTTTTGCATGGAGCCGGGAAAGCCCAAACAATAGTCGGTTTTGACAGATGTGAGGACTTCAACTGCGCGTACGGGATTTTTCATCGTACGCAAGTTTATTTCCTTTCTTGAGAAATCTTTTTGATGTTTATCAAGGAGATTTCTAATTCCCCAGAATCAACACGCTGTGTGAAAATTCTTTTTCTACTCCGCCAACGCGCAGCAGATACAATCCCGCAGGAAGCGAAGCAAGCGCGATGCTTGATTTTTGATTTGTCAGTTGCTGTGCAATCACTACTCTGCCTTGCGCATTCAACAATTGTAAAACCGCTCCTTCTTTCACTTGCGCAACTTCAACATACAACATCGCACCGCTGCCTACGGGATTCGGATACACGCGAATTCCATTTTCATCTACACCCGCAACGCCTGTGTTATCCATGTCAATGCTGAACTTGTCTGCTTCGTAAAAAGCCACCTGAATGTTGCCTGCTAAATCGGTGCATACGGTGGCAACTTCCAAGTCAATATCACTCAGAATTTCCTGCGCGTCAGTTACATCATACTTCGCTTCATACACTATTTGACTTGTCCATGCGCTTGCGTTTGAATTGTAAGCAAGCGTGCTTGCAAACGGATTTTCAATGGGGAAAGTCACCGAGAATTTCTCAGAGGTATCCATGCTCTGGTCAAATGTAACCGTGAGTGTGAACGCTTCAACTCCAATCTGCGCATCGGTAATCACGCTTACGCTTGGAGTAACAGAAACCACAGAAGGATTTTCCATGTCAATGCTGAAATTGTCCGCTGCATCGAACTGCGCCATGTCATTTCCGGCTTCGTCAACCAATGTGGTGATGGTTACATCAATAGCATTTAGCAATTCATTCGCATCGGAAACATCATAGTTCGCTTCAAATGTTGTTTCGTTCAGCCAGGTCGCTGTGTCATTTTCAGTCAGCGTGTTTGCAAGCGCATCTTCGACAGGAAATGAAATCACCGGCATACTGCCAATCTGCATGTTTTCACTGAAAATAATTGTCAGTTTAAACGTGCCGGTTCCTGCATCGCCATCATTGATAATACTTGTACTCGGAGTTACGGAAACCACGCTTGGGTTTTCCGTATCAATGCTGAACAGGTCAGCAGCATCATAAGGCTCGTGTTCGTTTCCAACAACATCTTTACCACCTGTTACATGTACATCTACATTCGGCAATGTTTCATTAGCATCGGCAATCACATAAGCGGCAATATATGTTTTCCAGTCTGACCAGTAACAGTTTGCAGGATCAAAAGTCAGAGTATTTGTTAAAGGATTTTCAATCGGAAATGTAATTAAGGGAACTACTGTGGTATCCATTATCTCATTATATTCTACTGCTATCTCAAATCTTAAATTTGTTGATAGCGTGGCGGGGTCATTTATCAAAGTCATATTTCTTGTAACCGTGAGCATTGGCTTTTCGCTGTCGAAATAATCTACCGCATGGTGGAAAGCGACAGGTCCAATTTGTTGCCCGAGCAAGCGTCCGGGAATATCATCAGCGGGAGGATGGATGCCGCCCCAAATTCTTGAAAGGCTGCATTGGTCGGAAGCATCATTATATTTCGCCCATTGCAACGTAACGTCAACGCTGGGTCCTTCTTCAAACACGAGATATTGATTTGCCGTAGCATGAAACTCACCCATGCCCCCGGGAAAATATTCATCGCCCGTAATCAGCGTCATCACTTCAGCGGCAGTGCGCGAGTAAGTGGAGTGCCCGGAAATAAATCCTGCAAACGGTGGCGTTACAAATGTGGGGCGCTGATACGGATACCAGTTTTCCGCCAAAATCCAATCCACGCCTGCAACATCAGTTGCGGGATTGGCGATATAATCAGGACCTTTCCACGCCTTGATTTTTATTTTACCCACATTCCGATAGAACAACACATTGCCCAGCGAATCAACCACTCTTACGGCAAGGGCATCATTGGTGTCGCGCACCACATCCACGAAATCGGGAATGAGCGGCAAGCCTGCGGGAGAATAATTCGCAAGCAAAGTATCCGTGCTTTGTCCCTGGTCAGCCATGTAGCGGATTGCCGTAATCGGACGCGCAGAATCATACCAGCCTTTGATGCCCCATGCGCAGATGGCGGCATCATGCGTTGCGCCTCCCAGCGCAAAATATGATTTCACATTCCACTCCAACTCATCCATCAGAGGACCTTTTCCACCCCAGCGTTTTTCAAATTGCGGATGGTCGTTCACATAATTCAAGATGCCATACCAATGTCCGGGAGGCGTTTCCGAACTCGGTCCATCCGCCCAAAACTCTGCAAGCACACGCGTGTAATCACCGCGCGGAACAATTTGAGTGGCATAAGGCTGTCCTGTTTTCGGATTGATGGCGTAGCCGGTGCTGTTATCACCTCCATTCAGCATATCATAAAAATTCGGATACTCGGCATCGGTAGTAGGATAATTATGCGCGTTGCCGATGCTTGCAGGAGAAACATCCATCATCACACCATCCGTAGGGTCGAGATGCGATGACCACGTTGAAGTGAGCGTGTGCGTCCATTTGTAAGGGTCATCAATTCCGATTCCATTCACCGTATCAATTTGAGGTGGTGCGCCCGGGTCGCGATACACATTGTAGTTATGCCCACCACGCGAATAAACAGTTTTATTGGAATCCGTCAATGCAAAAGGCGTCACATTGCCCCACTCAGGCGCCTGAAACGGGGGCGTACTCACAGGAATCACGTTTCCATTTTGGTCAATAAACACATTGAGCGTGAGCGGCTGCCACAAGTTGGGGTCAACCACGTTTGGATTTCCTGCAACAACGGGCAACAAGGTTGGATTGCGGGGCGTGTAATATTGATTCGCATACGCATTCGCTTCATTCGCGCCATCCTGCAAGCCATAGGCGATTAACTGTTCTGCAATATAATTGCCCAGGTCGGCAGGGTTGCCATTCACATAGTTAAAGGAGTGATAAGACGAATCATAGCCCAGCGCAAGAAACAGCGAATCAAGCTTGGGACCCGTTACGCCAATGCCGGGCGAAGTGCGATAGCGCCATTTGATAAGACGGTATGCCGCATAGCTGATAGCCTCATCACGCGCTGAATCCAAATTGGAAGGAGGAGGAACGCCTGCAAACGGAGCGTAATATCCACCCACCGTATCGCCAAGCAGATAAGGCTTTGCAACGCTGTCATAAGCCGCCCACGCATCATACATCGCGATGGCAACGTGAAACAGATTACGCGCCTGCACCGTGGGGCGCGCCAAATCTTTGCGGATGCAGGTGAGCTGCATCTCATTCCACTCGCGGGCAACGGAATGCTGCGCCTGCACATTTTCAGTGATAGACAAAAGCAACAGAAGGACGAAAAAATAAAATCTGGTCTTCATAATTGGGTTTGTTAATAAGCGGAGGATAAAAGTAGCGGTTTTCTCGAATGTAAAGCGTTAAAAGTGCAGGTAAGCAATACCCGTGATTCTTTTAAGTGGTGTTTGGCGCGTACTCATCTCCTTTCTTTTGTGGCTCTGTTTAGAAGCGCAGAAAGCAAGAGGACAGCGGTGTCTTTCAGCGAAGCCTTAACTGCCGTTGGCTTTAGCCAACGGAAAAAGATTGTCAAAGAAAAAGGGCTTTAGCCAAACTATGATTTCGGCT
>JAWXCB010000114.1:0-74666 GCA_034440455.1 Chitinophagales bacterium | reverse complement strand
TTGGGGATTCTTCGCTGCGTAGGACTCCGCTCAGAATGACGGGAACTGTCGCTTTGCTGAAAAACACCACTCCCCTTCTATTGTCAGCGCTACAAGACAATGCGTTAAAGAAATGAAATCAGTACGCGCCAAACCAATTCGATGATGCAAGCAACATAACCGAATCATCGAATTATCGAATCACCGAATTCTTTTTAACTGCTTTCTTCTCCAGCACTGCATCCAGCCCTTCCAGCATCGTGTCCACATAATTGAAGGCAACGCCCTGCAAATATTCTTTGTTGATTTCGTCCACGTTCTTTTTGTTGGCGCGGCACAGCACGATGTTTTTTAAGCCAGCGCGTTTTGCCGCAAGAATCTTTTCTTTGATGCCTCCCACGGGCAACACTTTGCCGCGCAGGGTGATTTCGCCCGTCATCGCGAGGTAGGGCTTTAGCTTGCGCCCGGTGAATGCCGAGGTGAGCGATGCCATCATGGTGATGCCTGCCGAAGGACCATCTTTTGGGATGGCGCCTTCGGGCACATGCACGTGGATGTTGCTGGTGGTGAACGCTTCGGGGTCAATGCCCAGCTCTGCGCAATGCGACTTGATGAAGCTAAGCGCAGTGCTGGCGGATTCTTTCATCACGTTGCCGAGGTTGCCGGTGAGGGTAAGCTCGCCTTTGCCTTTGCTGAGACTCGTTTCGATAAAGAGGATGTCACCGCCTACGGGTGTCCACGCCAGCCCGATGGCTACGCCTGCGGGCTGGTGTTCTTTATAGATATCTTTATCAAACGATTCGGGTCCGAGAATTTTGCGCGCATCTTCCGGGTTGATAATAGCCTCATAGTTTTTGTGCGTGGCCACTTCGCGCGCCACGTTGCGCATGAGCGAGGCAATCTTGCGGTCGAGGTCGCGCACGCCTGATTCGCGGGTGTAGTTTTCAATGACAAACTCCAGTGTTTTTTCCGAAATGCGGATTTGCTTCGCCTTTAAGCCGTGGGCTTCTCTTTGCTTCATCAGGAGATGCCGCTTCGCAATTTCAATTTTCTCTTCGGTGCTGTAGCCGCTTATTTCAATCACTTCCATCCTGTCGCGCAATGCCGGCTGGATGGTGTTCATCGAATTGGCGGTGGCGATGAAGAGCACTTTTGAAAGGTCGTATTCAAGCTCAAGATAGTTGTCATAAAATTTATTGTTCTGTTCAGGGTCGAGCACTTCGAGCAGCGCAGAGGAAGGGTCGCCACGGAAATCGGTTCCCACTTTATCCACCTCATCAAGCACAAACACGGGGTTTGATGTTTTCACTTTCTTTAAGGACTGCATGATGCGCCCCGGCATCGCGCCAATATATGTTTTGCGGTGTCCGCGAATTTCGGATTCATCATGCAAGCCGCCCAGCGACATGCGCACGAACTTTCGTCCCAGTGAATTTGCGATGGAACGCCCCAGCGATGTTTTGCCCACACCGGGAGGTCCCACAAAGCAGAGGATGGGCGACTTCATATCGCCCTTCAACTTCAGTACTGCGAGATATTCAAGAATGCGGTCTTTCACTTTCTCCAAGCCGAAGTGGTCTTTGTCGAGTACGTCTTTGGCTTTCTTTAAGTTAATATCATCTTTGGTGAAAATACCCCAGGGCAGGTCGAGCAGCAGTTCGAGGTAATTCAACTGCACGGAATATTCAGCAGCGTTTACATTCATGCGCTCAATCTTTTCGGATTCGCGCTTGAAGACATCCCCCACTTCTTTGCTCCACTTCATTTCCGCAGCGCGGTCTTTCAGGCGTTTTATTTCCTGTCCGTTCGGCTCAGCGCCAAGTTCTTCCTGCATGGATTTGATTTGCTGATGCAGGAAATATTCTTTCTGTTGCTTCTCAATATCGGTGCGTACCTTCGACTGGATTTTGTTCTTCAACTCCAGCAACTGAAAATCGTTGTTGAGATGTTTCAGCACCATCTTCGCGCGTTCCGCAAGGTCATCCACCTCAAGGATTTTTTGCTTCTCCGGCAATTCAGCATTGAGGTTTGAAGAAATGAAATGCAACAGGAAAGTGGAGTTGTTAATATTCTTCAGCATGATAGCCGCCTCTGAGGGAAGGTTGGGCGACATCTTAATGATTTGTGCAGCAAGGTCTTTTATGGAGCCGGTGGTGGCGTTAAATTCTTTCAGGTCTTTTGCGGGAATATCTTTCAACTGCTCGATTTTGGCGCGCATGAAAGGTTCTTCCGAAATAATTTCTTTCACGCGGAAACGGTGTCTGCCTTGAATGATTACCGTAGTGCTGCCATCGGGAATCTTCAGCAGCTTCACGATGCGGGCTACGGTGCCGATGGTGTTGAGGTCTTTCTTCTCGGGGTCTTCAATGGAAGAATCTATTTGTGAGATTACGCCAACGATGCGATTGGTTTTGTAAGCCTCTTTCACCGCTTTGATGGATTTGTCGCGCCCCACAGTAATCGGAATCACGACACCGGGAAAGAGCACAGTGTTGCGCAGGGGCAAAATGGGAACCTCGTCAGCAAATTCTACTTTTTGCTTTTGCTCCGCTGTTTCCGGCTCATCATCAATCGAAATCATCGGGAGAAACTCCACATCATCTTCCTGGAACGAGTTGCTGAACATTTGTTGCTGTTTGTTTTATAGTAAATCTTCTTATTCGCTTGCCTCACCCCTGCCTTCGTTAAAACATCGGCAGGCGAGCCGCCATTCTGACACGGGCATAAGGGTTATCGGTGGTTTCAAGTATTATGCCAACGAAAATAACTGACAAGTCGCTTGCAAGTAGTGAATATTTTCTGTCAATTTAGAGAAAAATCCCTTTAGCGTCAGGATTTCATCGCGAAGGCGCAGAGTATTTTTTTCTTTGCGTTCTTTGCGTCTTAGCGGTTCATTTATGTCTTCATCCCGTTTGCAGTATATTTTTCCAACAATTGCGATAGTCATCGGGCTGTTGCTGCTGCTCTATGCAATTGTTCCGCACGGCATCGGCTTATCAGAAGACTCCATCAGTTACCTCGCGGCTGCAAACAGTCTGCATGATGTTGGCGCAATGCGCGATATAGATGGTAGCGTGTTTGTAGCGTGGACGCCTCTTTACCCATTGACGATTGCTGCCTTGCAATTTCTTCCGTTTAAAATAGAAAATACGCTTGTGGCTTTGAATCTGCTTGTGTTTATGCTCACGGTCATTTCGTCATGGCTGCTGATTGTGAAAGCGATGGAGAAAATGTTTTTCAGAGTTGTGTGTTTGCTGTTTATTGTTTGCTCGTTCACGATCATGCAGGTGTATGCAATAGCATTATCGGAAGCAGTTTTTCTTCTACTAATAAATCTTATTGCGCTGGTTCTTACCAGTAACGAGAGACATGCAACCAGAAATTTTTTCTTACTCGCTTTGCTCTGCGGTTTTACATTGTTGCAGCGCTATATCGGCATCTTCGTGATTCCTGTTGTGCTGATTTTTGTTGTTCGTAATAAAACTTTGCCACCGCTCGCGTCCCGCGGGTGGGATTTAAACATCACTCGCCAGAGGCGAGCGATGGCTGGGCTCCTGTTTCTTTTTCTCGCGCTTGTTCCGCTTTCGATTTGGTTAATGAGAAATTACTTACTCACGGAAACGCTCACGGGCTTTCGCGCTGATAGCAGCGAACACTTTGCAAAGAACATTGTCGTGCTTGCAGAAACAATCACATCATGGATGCTGCCGGTTAAAATTCCGTTGATAATAAGAGTAATTGCTTTGACAGGCATTTTTGTTTTGCTGCGAAAGAATTTACGGGAAAGTAATCGCATTCACCTATTGGTCTTTGTTGTTTATGTTTTAATGCTGGTTGTAGCGTATTTCCTTTTCTCCTTTGAAGAACCGCGAGATAGGTTGCTTGCGCCAACATTCATTTCATTCTCCATTATGCTGTTTTCGGGAATGGAATATTTCATTCGTCATTCGTCATTCGTAATTCGTAATTCGTGTATGGTTGTGTTGTGCTGTTGGCTCCTGTATCCTGTTGTAAGAATCATCAAGCATGTTCAACTCTGGCACCAGGAAGGAATAGACGTTTACAATAAACCCCATTGGAGCAATTCAGAAACAATTGCATGGCTGAAAGAAAAAGAGAATGTTCCGTATGGAAGCATCTTCAGCAACGACCCTTCTGCGATTTATTATTTCACGGGGAAGAATGCCGTTCGAGTGCCAAAGAGCATTTATAGTTTCGGGCAATTCAATCAATCAGTGACACAGGAAGATTTATTAGTGTGGTGGAATGGCAGAGAATTGTATGACGTGGAAGTTATCAGCGCCAAGTATTCTTTAGAAGAAAAAGCGCGACTTGATGACGGTACAGTATTTAGAATAAATCCCAAACCATAGAAATTAAGGCAACTGCACAACCGGAAATGCAGCGAACTCACAATCGAATGCAGCTACCTCTGTTGACTTTGCCGCGCTGTTAAAGAAAGTTGCAGCGCCATTGTTGCGAATGCAGATACGGTGTTCGTCAGGATATTTCCCATTCACCGCCAATTCGGGATTCGTTGAGCCATCGTAATAAATCGTGGGAACATGCATGCCGAATGCTTCAAAGAAAATTCTACCAAACGCACGTGTCGTGTCGGGCATAGCTGGAGCAACGGTGAAGTTATTATCATGCACATACACCGATGAAGGATAAATGTTAAACAGTGAATCACGCTGCTGGCGCTCAATGATCTTTTGGTCGCCAATCAATTTGATAATTGCTGCGGGCATCGTGTTGTTCCCGCTGATTTCATTTTCGTAAGCATCCACATGCTGGCACGCCATCAGCAGCAAGCCCGTGCCGGAGGGAACCATGAATATCGCAATGCCGCGCTTGGAGAAATTCGGATGATTATTATTCATTATTTTGTTTTTGTAAATCTTCACGTACTTGCCGTTCTTCTCCGGCAGGTCAGGCAAATCAAAAATCATAATGCCTGCGGTATTGTTTGTTACCGTATTTTCATACACTTCCGCATAATCGGTGTTTTCTACTTCGATGCCCGCAACATTTCTCTCGGCTATATTTCTCCGCACAATCGCATTTTCTGATTGCCCGACATAGATACCCGCATCCGATGCGCCAATTGCGACACATTCCTCCATCAACACATTTTTGCTCGAAACCGGGTACAAGCCGTAGCTGCCGTTTGAGCTGTCTGCCCCGTTTGTCCACTCGGTGCGCACTCTGCGCATCACAATATTTTCAGAATGGTCAATCTTGATGCCATCGCCTTTGGTGTCTTCAATTCCAATATCCTGTATCGTGAATGTGTTTACGTTAGAAATTTTCACGCCTTCAGCGCCTTCAGTTTGATTTTTAAAAGAAAAAATGGTTTTGTCGTGGCTCACGCCTTTCAGCACCACGCTGTCAACGCCTTCCATGGAAACGCTTGCCTGAAAATTGAACTTGCCTTCACCAAAAAACAACGTGTCTCCCGGCTTTACATTGATAAGCGCTGTTTGCACTGTCTTCTGGTCATCTTCACCGGGCAGTAGTTGAGCTTTGGCTATTGGTTTTGATTGATTGTTACAGGAAAGAAGTGTTGCGGATAAACAACAGGATAGAAATAGTTGAAAGTTTTTCATTTGCAGGTTGATTTAGGGTGACAAATATAATGGATCACATAAATCAAAACGCAAAACACAGGTTAAAAAACTAATTTAGAGTTTAGAAAAAAGCAGTTATGCAACAATTGCAATTCAACTCTATAAAAGAATTTTATCCTTACTATCTCACGCAACACCGCGAGTTCAAATGCAGGACGTTGCATTTCGCAGGCACAGGAACTGTGATTGGAATTTTCATTTTCACGTTAGCTACGCAACAGTGGTTAATGTTCCTGCTGATGCCCGTTGTGGGTTATGGCTTTGCGTGGTTTGGTCATTTTATCTTTGAGAAAAACAAACCCGCTGCTTTCAAAAATCCGCTGTGGAGTCTTGCTTGTGATTTCATCATGTTTTGGCATATCCTCACTGGACAGATTGGCGAGAAAATCAAAGAAGCAGAAAAAGTTTTTCCTGAGTTTTCAAATTAGCACTCCCTTCACAAATTCTTTTCATCGGTTTATTCTTTTCAAATTCCTGCATTTTGTAAAGAGGAAAAAATATCTTTATTTGGCGCATATTAAAACCATGTACCCCCATGAAAAAATTTTTCTTCACTGCTGCATTTGCGCTGATGTTATGCACGTTTGCACATGCAACAATCACCTGCACGTTTGTAACACTGCAAATTGACACCAATGAATTTCTTCCGATTGATGTGGATGGCGATGGCACAAACGATTACATTCTCCAGACAGCCTACTCGCCTTATGTAAACAATTTTATCACCGGCTTGAATGGCAACGAAATCGAAGTGGCGGCTTGGTCGGGCAATGATGCAAACCGTTGCAGGCGCATCGAATCAGGCGATCCGGTAGGTTCGCAGGCGTGGAACGATACCGCCTATATGATTGAAAACGGGCAGGGCGCATTCTCAGGCGGCAGCGAAGAGTACGGACATATAGGCTTGCGGCTGAATAAAAGCGGCAACTATCATTATGCTTTTCTCGAAGTGCGCGCACCCTATTGGCAAGCGCTGGTTGCGGTTTACGCAATCGGATATAATGATGCAGCAGGCGCTGAAATGCGCACCGATGTCTGTCCACAGCCTGTGGGTGTTGAAGAACGCGGTTTAACATTGGCAACTATTCTTTTGCAGGAAAATCACTTGCATGTTTCAATGCAGGGTGAAATCGCTGCGGAAAGCGAAGTGCGCCTCATAAATGCTGCCGGACAAATTGTTTTGAGTGGAAAATTGAATCAGGAGGAAAATAGATTTCCGCTCCAGCAATTACAAAGCGGCATTTATATCGCAGTGGTGATACAGAATAATATCGTAGCTCAGCGAAAAAAAATCCTGTTGCCCTAACTAACACCTTATGCACAATTGTGATTCCGCGTCATTTTGCGTTATGATGTGAACATGATTTTGTGTAATATTGAATTGAACTTTCGATAACACAAACCAAAAAGTACCCCTGTTATGAAAAAAAACATTGCGCTTTTCAGCGCGTTTACATTGCTGCTTTCTCTTTGCGGATCCGCCCAAATTCCCGGAGCTTCCATTGATTTGGGAGACGTAAACATCAACGGTCAGTTGGACGCGCTCGATGAATTTTCCACCAAATACACTGTGCCTATCGAAATGCCCGATGGCGTAAAGCTGATGACCGACATCACTGTGCCTGAGACGCAGGATAGCATGACAGTGGTGATTCCGGCAGACATCGGCATTCCCGGCTTGGCTGGCGAACGAATCACGCTGATTCCAAAAGGAGTGCAGTTGTTTTATTATGACTCGCTGAACGGGCAGCCCAACCCCAACCCTTATTCGTTGCCATTGATTTTAACAAGAACGCCTTATGACAAGCAAGGCGATGTGGCAGGAAGAATCATCTGCATTTTCGGCTATGCTTATGCGTTGCAGGATATGCGCGGTCGCTACAGTTCTGAAGGCGTTTATTTCCCGATGATGAGTGATAGCTGGAATAAAAATGCTTACCACAATTACTTCAAACACATTTTGGACGACACGGAGTTTAATGACGCAAGAAACGGCAACAGGCATGAAGACGGCTACAACACCATTCAGGCGCTTGCCAACAACATCGTGCGCCAATATGATACGGATAATGACGGCACGAAGGAAACATTTAAAGTATGCAACGGAAGCATCGGCATGTTTGGAGCATCTGCATTGGGCAACACACAATATCAGGCTGCCGCTGCGCATAAGATTGACCCGAATGTGCCCGGCTTAAAAGCGCTGATGCCGATTGTTGCTACAAACGAGCATTTCCGCTACACGGGTTATCAAAACGGAGTGTTCCGCGAGCGCATCGTAACCGGCTGGCTCAAAGGACAAATCTTTGATGTGGAAGATGACCTTATTCCCATTGACTTCGACAAGCAAAACAATATTCACACTTCGGCTGATTATGATTTGCCGAAAGATATTACGGTGAACAACCGCGAGAAAACATACCAGCCCAATCAGTTTGATGCTTCTACGCTTGCAATTGACCACTTCGTGCGCATGCGTTACCCTGACACTGATGGTAACCTGAGTTTCCCCGGATACTATCCCAACTCAGTTGGTCGCGGTGATATGGATGCAAGCCATGCCATGGTGGATGTGAATGGTGAAGCCGTGATGAAGGGAAAAATAGTGAATGGCGTAGTGGTGGATGTGCCGGATACAGACCCCGATGGCATACTTGGTTTTGGTAACACTCCGCGTCCTAACCTCAATTATAGCCGCTACATCAACTCTGATGTTGCAGCGTATCACCTCACCGGCTGGTGGGATATTTTCACCGATGGACAAATTGAAACATGGAGGTTGATGAAGGAAAATTGCAGCCCTTCAAATGCCAATCTGCAAAAGCTGGTGATTGGACCGTGGGCGCACCAAACCATCGGCAGCACCATGACCGGTGACATGTTTTACAAAGACAATGTTTCTGACATTCTCGGCTTTGATATTGGCGGTCAGGATTTGGAAGACCTCGCAATCGAAAAAGTGTTGGAATCTGAAATCATCAAGTGGTTCCGCTACACGCTCAACTATAATGAATTTGCAAATGTGGGCTTGCCAAAAGTAAGACTGCCCAGAAGCGATGTATGGCAGGAACTTGCAGGAGGAACTGTGAAAGTAAGGGTTCCCGCAGAAGACTATGACCTGAAGTTCATTGAACTCATCAACTTCATCAACGGCACGGGCGAGTTGGTAGGCTTAAAAGCTGAACTTGACGTGCTCGGATTTATTTCCTCTCAAACCATTGATATTCCACCATTGGGAGAGCCTGTTATTCCTGAATTGGATGGCGAAGAAATCAGCGCAGCGATTGACTCTGCCGATTTCAATGCGATTGCAAACGTGCGTTTTTATGTGATTGGACCGAATGACGATCGCGTTGTGGCAAATGACAATGTGGGCAACTACTGGTTTCATGCCGATACCTTCCCGATTGTGCAAAACATTGAGTGGAAGAAAATGTATCTCCACCAGGACGGAGCATGGAATGTGAGCCCGCAAGTAGAAAACGAAGGAACAACAATTTACATTCACGACCCCAATGATCAGGTTTATACGCTTGGCGGTGCAAATATGATTGTAAGCCTTCCTGACGGACACGAGAGCGTAGCCCAAGGGAATGACGACAGTCAGGGGCAAATCAACCTTGCCGACCCGCGCTGGAAATTTCGCTCAATGGACCGCGAAGGCGTTGTTTCGTTTGAAACAGAAGCGCTCACCGATACGCTTTGCGTAATCGGTTTTCCTGAAGCAACATTGTATGCTAAATCAAGCCCGGGCGGAGAAGTGGATGGACTTACCGACACCGACTTCTTCGTGCGCATCCTTGATGTGTATCCTCCGAGCGCTGAGTATCCCGAAGGAAAACAATTCTTTGTTGTGGAAGGCTGCGTGAATGCGCGCGCAAGAAACTATGCGCGCTATATTGCTGAAAACGATGGGTTGGAAATTGACTCAATTCCTTTCACCAACATCAACATCGGTGAAATTTATGAATACAAATTCCGCATGATGCCGATTGGCTACACTTGGGGCATTGGTCACAAGATGAAAGTGCTGATCAGCAGCAGCAACCACACACGCTACCAGGTGAATCCCAACCTGCCGATTGAAGATGGCGACTTCTTCCGCAGGCAGCCGCTTGACGGGCAGAAGTATATTTTCAACGCAGAGGAAATGGAGCCGCGCATTGCAGTGCAGCGCCTGTATCACTCGCCTGAGCATCCTTCGCACATTGAATTGCCGGTTTACAATAAAAACTTCACAGGCGTACAAAACCCGCTGCCTGCGCAAAACAACAGCGAGATGCGCGTGACTGTTTATCCGAATCCGACTGTAAAAGACATCAATGTTTATATGAGCCAGCCAGAGAACAATTATGAATTGGTAATGATGAACAACATCGGGCAAGAAGTGTACGCCACAAAATTCACGAATGAACACCGGATTGATGCCACCCGCTTCGGTAAGGGTATTTACATCATTGAAGTGCGCGACACCAAATCAAATGAAAAAGTGACAAGTAAGGTGACGATTCAGTAATACATCACAAGTAGAAAAATAAAAAAGGGAGCTTGCGGCTCCCTTTTTTATTTTGGGAATGTGCCAATCTGAATGCAATTTGCCGACAGGAACATCCTTGCGTATCTTTGCCGCGCATTTTTTAGGCATCACAATTGCAACATTCAAAAACACACTGCTGCCCGCTTTTTCAAAAGCCGATATCTGTTTTGTGAAAAACACATCTTTCTTTCGCATTGCGCTTCTTCGTTGGTTGATAACGGCTGCATTATTCGGCTGTTTAAAATTGAATGCCCAAGAACTCTGGGATTTAAAGCAGTGCATTCAATATGGGCTGGAAAATCACAAAACCAACGAAATTTATAAAGGCAATATCGAGAAGGCGCGACAGATGAAGAATGAAAATCTGGCTTTGTATTACCCACAAATCAGCGGTGACTTGCGCTTTGAGGATTATCTCGATTTACAAACGATGATTATTCCCGAAGGAACTTCTTTGGGAGGACTGCCGCCAACAGATAAAAATCAGGAAATCCAATTCGGCACGAAATTTCAAATCTATGGGACACTCGATGCAGAACAAATGCTCTACAACAGGCTGCTGCTCGTTTCCCTGCGGGGGCTGAAGCCGAACACTGCTATCGCCAATCTTAATTTTCAGCAAAATCAGGAGAATCTTATTTACAACATTTCGCAGGCATATCTTCAGGCGCGCATCCTTAAACTGCAAATTGACTTGCTCTCCGAGAATGAGCAGAAATTTGCCAACCAACTCAAAATCATCAAGCTGCAGGTTGAAAAAGGTGTAGCGAAGAAAATGGATGGGAGCAGGATTTCTGTTGCGTTGAATAACATCACTTCGCAACTTGATGTTGCAAAGAGCGGCTACGAAGTGGCAGTAAACCGTTTGAAAAATGCCCTCGGCATGGAAATCAGCAATACGATTGTGCTGAGTGACTCCACGAGAATTAATACGATAGATAATGTTCCTGAGGCATTTTTTGATGCAAACAATAAAACGGAAATCCTACTACAGCAAAATCAATTGAAGTTGCTCGAAGTGCAGAAGAAGCGCGCGGGCGCGGGATATTTCCCCACGCTTTCATTCTATGCGCGTTATTCCGTGCAGGCATATAACAATGAGTTTGCTTCTGCATTTCGCGAGTGGTATGATTTCTCTTCGTTTGGCTTAAAGTTGCACGTGCCGATTTTTGACGGAATGCAAAGCAGCGCGCAGAAGAAGCAACAAATCATCAACATGCGCAATGCGCAATTGAATTTGGAAATGAGTCAGCAGGCGTTTCAACTGCAACATCAGAATGCAACATCACAGTTGAAGCGCGCGCGCGTAAATCTTGAAAACAACGAGACAAATGTAGCGTTGGCAAAAGAAGTGTTTGATGCCATTGCGCTCATGCACCAGCAGGGCGTTACGCTCTTATCGGAATTTTTAAATGCAGAAACTGCATACAAGGAATCGCAGCTCAACTACATTACCGCAATGTTGAATTATTATACGGCAGTCATCGAATTGGAAAAAGCAAAGGGAACGCTCAACGAGTTTTACCAGAAATTGTAACACATGAACCGAAACAGAATTCTTGTTGGAATTGTAATTGTTGTCGTCCTCGGGCTGATGGCAGCGCAACTGATTTATAATAAAAAGCACATCAACGACAAAGCGAAAACAATCACGCAGACAAATGTAGTGGTGAGCGTTACAGCGGAGAAGGCAAAACTCCTTCCCTTAAAAACTTCTTTGAAAAAAACAGGAAACCTGCTTCCAGTACAAGAAACGGATATTACACCGGCAGCGCAGGGAAAATTAGTGGAAGTAAATTTTGAACTCGGAACGCAGGTCGCAAAGGGGCAGGTGATTGCCCGCATTGACAGCAGAATGAAAGAACTTGCATTGCAGCAAATCGAACTTACGCTACAGAAGCTGGAAAAAGACAGTTTGCGCTTTGAAGAACTGCTTGCCGGAAACGCAACAACCGAAGTGCAGGTGAACGACATTAAATACAATTATGCCAATGCAAAGAATCAGGCGGAGCAAATGCGCATGCAGATTGCCGATGCGAGAATCGTTGCGCCTATCAGCGGAACAGTGGTGCGGAAAAATTTTGAAGAAGGCGAGTTTGTAAATCCCGGAATGAACATCGGAACCATCGTGGATATTTCAAACCTGAAAGTGCAGGTGCAGGTCACGGAGAAGGAGATTTACAATATCACAAACGGGCAGCAAGTGATTATCACTTCAGAAATTTTCCCTGATACAACCTACACAGGAAAGGTCACCTATGTAAGTCCCAAGGGTGATGACTCGCATAATTATCTCGTGGAAATCATGCTGAAGAATGATAGCGGTCAATCATTTAAGGCAGGCACTTTTGTCTATGCAGACTTTACAAGTGAAATAGAAGAAAACGTGTTGCAGATTCCACGCAATGCATTGGTGGAGAGCATCAAGAATCCTTACATCTATGTTGTGGAAGGCGAAACTGCAAAAAAGCGCGTAATCAAAGTGGGACGCGAGTTGGGTGATAATATTGAAGTCATCGAAGGCTTGACGCAAGATGAAGTTGTTGTCATTACTGGGCAAATCAATTTGAGCGAAAACGCAAGCGTGCGCATTGTAAACAACTAACCACCGGCAATGACCATCACCGAAGTTGCAATCAAGAGACCGCTCCTCATCACGGTAATTTTTCTTTCGCTCATTATCTTCGGGCTGATAAGTTTCAATTCGCTCAACTACAACCTGCTCCCGAAGTTTGAGGCGAATGTGATTACGGTCCTCACCATTTATCGTGGCGCATCCGCAGAAGAAGTTCAAAACACCGTTACGAAAAAAATTGAGGATGCCGTTTCCGCGCTTGAAGGAATTGATAAGTTGCTTTCCACTTCGCAGGAAGGCGCTTCCATCATTCAAATCCAACTGAAAGCCGAAGCGAATGTGGACAGGGCGCAACAAAATGCGCAACGCAAGATTGATCAGATTCGCTCGCAGCTTCCGGATGGTATTGATAATCCCATCATTAACAAATTCGCATCGGATGAAACTCCCGTGCTGCGTATCGGTGTGTCTGCAAACCAAAGCCCCACACAGGTTTTCGATTTGATTACTGACAAAATCAAACCACAGCTTGCCAATGTTGCCGGAGTAGGGCAGGTGAATGTTATCGGTGGTGTGAAGCGCGAGATTCGCGTGAATGTTGACCCTGATAAACTGAAGGCATATAAGATTCCGCTTGGCTTGATTGTGCAATCTGTTGAAACTGCGAATAAATCTTTTCCTGCGGGCAAAGTGGAATCAGGCGATTTGCAATTCCCGATTTTGTTTGATGCAAACCTCACAGCGGTGGAACAGATGAACACGCTGGTGCTGCGGCATAACCCTGATGGCAGTAAAATTTTCCTGACCGATGTTGCGGAATTGGTTGACGGAGCAGAAGAACAAACCACGTTGAACCGCGTGAATGGCAATCCGAGTATCGGTTTGGAAATCTACAAGCAAACAGATGCTAACGCAGTTGATGTGAGCAAAAATGTGAAGAAGCGTATTGCAGAACTCGAAGCGCTTTACAGCGGAGAAAATCTGAAGTTCACTGTTTCTACAGACCAATCGAATTATACGCTTGCCACCGCCAACGCGGTAACATTTGATTTGGTGCTTGCGATTTTCATCGTAGCGTTGGTGATGCTTGCTTTCCTGCACAGCGTACGCAGTTCGTTCTTCGTGCTGGTTGCATTGCCTTCCTCCATGATTCCAACTTTCATCGGTATGTATGCGCTTGATTTTTCGCTGAACCTGATGACGCTGATGGGCTTGTCGCTTACGGTTGGTATTCTCGTGGATGATAGCATCGTGGTGCTTGAAAATATTTACCGTCACATGGAAATGGGCAAAGACCGAAGGAAAGCCGCCATCGAAGGCAGAGCAGAAATCGGTTTCACTGCAATGGCAATCACGCTCGTGGATGTGGTGGTGTTTGTTCCGATGGCGTTAATCACCGGCTTGATTGGAAACATTCTGCGTGAATTTGCAATGGTTGTCGTGTTTTCAACTTTGCTCAGTTTGCTCGTATCCTTCACGCTCACGCCTTTGCTTGTCTCGCGCTTTGGAAGACTTGTGCATCTCACAGATAAAACATGGTGGGGAAAGATGAACCTGTGGTTCGAGCAATTTATTTTTTATCTGCGCGATGAATACGGAAAGATTTTGCGCTGGTCGCTTTCAAATAAAATCTTAGTGTTCGTTGTTGTGATTGTGTTGCTCGCAGGCTCCGTGACGCTTGCTGTAACGGGTTTCATCGGTCAGGCGTTTATTACGCAAGGCGACAGGGGAGAGATAAGCATTAAAATTGAAATGGCTCCGCAAACTTCCGTGCGCCAGACAAATCAGGTAGTTCGTCAGGTTGAAAATATCTTATTGAACAAACCGGAGGTGATAAATGTGTTTGCAAATGTGGGCTATTCAGCGGTGGGCGTGTTCGGTGGCTCAACGGCAAACAG
The DNA here is from genome assembly GCA_034440455.1 of Chitinophagales bacterium. Lineage (GTDB taxonomy): Bacteria > Bacteroidota > Bacteroidia > Chitinophagales > CAIOSU01 > JAWXCB01. The sequence continues at coordinate 60,047 of JAWXCB010000114.1, read as the reverse complement.
CAATCTTGCTGAAATCACCGTGAAGCTGGTGGATGCAAAAAAACGTGCGCTTACTTCCGAAGAATTCAGTACGCAGTTGAAAAAAGAGATTGCGCAAATTCCCGGGGTGAAGGTAACGGTAAATCAAATTCTCATCACAGGGCAAACTGCCGATGCGGTGATTCAAATCGGTATCAAAGGAACGGAGATGGCGAAAATCCGCGAGACTGCAAGAATCGTGAAGGAAGTAACGCAGAGCGTGCCCGGCACGCAGGATGTGCAGTTTTCGGTGAAAGACCCCAAGCCGCAAATTGAAGTGCAACTGAACCGCGACCGCATGGCGCAGCTCGGCATCAGCGCGACCGATGTGGGCAATGCGTTGCAAATTGCATTTCGCGGTGTTGACCGCAGCAAGTTCAAGCAGGAAGGAAATGAATATGACATTTTGGTGTCACTTGATAAATTCAACAAAGCGAATATTGACGATGTGCGCAAGCTTGCGTTTGTGAACACACGCGGACAAACATTTGAACTCAGCCAGTTTGCCACCGTAAGTGAAACGATGGGCGAAAGCGTGATGGAGCGCATTGACCGCCTCAACTCCATGAAAGTAAACTCAGGCGTGCTTGGTCGCCCAAATGGTTCAGTGGGAAGGGATATTAAAAACGAGCTTGATAAAAGGGAGATTCCCGAAGGTGTCACTATCGAATATCTGGGCGACTTGCAGCGGCAGGCTGATGCGTTTAAAAGTCTCGGCTTCGCTTTGGTGATGGGGCTTGTGCTTGTTTACCTGATTATGGTGGCGTTGTATGAAAGCGTGGTGTATCCATTTGTGGTGTTGTTTTCCGTTCCGGTGGCGGTAATCGGGGCGCTGCTCGCGCTCGCGCTTGCGATGGAAGATTTAACCATCTTCTCCGCAGTGGGAATGATTATGCTGCTTGGGCTGGTTTCAAAAAATGCGATACTCATTGTTGATTTCACGAATCATCTCAAAGAAAAAGGAATGCCCGTAGTGGATGCGCTGGTGGAAGCCGGGAAAGAACGCTTGCGCCCGATTTTGATGACAACCGTTGCGATGATTTTTGGCATGTTGCCTATTGCGCTCGCAACAGGCTCAGGCGCAGAAGTGAAAAACGGTATGGCTTGGGCAATCATCGGTGGATTATCAAGCTCGTTAATCTTAACGCTTGTTGTTGTGCCTGCTGTTTATCTCGTAGTGGAAACATTGATGAACCGCTTCGGTTGGATTTTTGCCAGGAGAAAAGCGCGCAGAAGACAGAGAAGGGAAGGAGCGGTGCAGGGCTGATGATGATTGACGATTTTTTATTTTAGATTGGGCATTATACTGAAAAATAGTTGGTAAAATCGTTTAGAACCCATGTTGGTTGTGGGTTTGCTGAAAGTTTAGTGAAATCGGTTTCACTAAACTTTTTGCATTTATGGAAAATCGTAAAAAAAACGCTGCTGGACATGCGGCAGTTTGCAAGTAATTCGATGGGGGAAACAGAGCGGCAAGCAACGATTCAAGTGTAAGAATTGAAGTACCTATCCAACGATAAATGAGTTTTCTGAGCCATACAGCATACTGGTAATGAATAAAAAAGAAAGCCCGAATTCGGACTGCCTCATTCCCATTTATGCATCAACCTTATTGCTGGCAGGTTGCTCTCAAGCAGCGTCTGCTTCCTCTTCAGATTGACGAGAGATATTAAGTTCTTTCCACCAAAAAGTCACCAACTATTTTTCAGTAGATTGCCTGAGTTTAAACAGTCTCTAAGGTTTTGAGAATCTTGTATTAGCATTCCTTTTCACTCACTTTCCATCCCCTTGACACGATGCCGTGCTTGAAAAGAAAGCGGTTAAACGAATTAAAAATTAGGAATTAGGAATTGCTTTCAATTCCTAATTCGTAATTGCCGTGGCTTCGGGCGTGGGTTGCTGCTCCACTTCCCATCCGTTCTCTTTCTTGTCGGTGGTGTAGCCGAGGATGCGCATCATGTCAGCGGGTTTTTGTTCCTCCGCATATACTTTGCTGATGAGGTTGCCGCTTTCGTCTTTGTTGAGCAGCACGTGCTTGGGCGAGGGGATGAGGCAGTGCTTGATGCCGCCATATCCGCTGAGTTCGTCCTGGTAGGCGCCTGTGTTGAAGAAGCCGAGGTAGAGCGGTGTGCCGTTTTCGATTTTTGGTAAAAACACCTGGTTGATGTGCATCTCGGAGGTGTAGTAGTCGCTGATGTCGCAGCTAAGCCCGCCAATGTTTACGCGCTGGTAGTCTTTGTCCCAGTGGTTCAGCGGCAGCATGATGAAGCGCTGGTTGATGCCCCAGATGTCGGGCAGCGTGGTCATCAGCGAGCCGTCAATCATATACCACATTTCCTGATCGTTTTGCAGCTTTTGCCCGATGACTTTAAAAATCATGATGCCGCTTTCGCCCACGGTGAAGTTGCCAAACTCGGTGAAGATGTCAGGCTCCTGCACCTTTGCCGCCTTGCATGTTTTTTTGATGTGGCGAATAATTTCGTCAATCATGTATTGATAATCATAGTCGAAGCCGAGCGAATATTTAATAGGCAAGCCGCCACCGATGTTGAGATATTTAAGGTCGGGGTTAATTTTCTTCAACTCGCAATACATGCGGATGGCTTTGTTAAGCTCCGTCCAGTAGTAGGTGTTGTCGCGCACTCCTGTATTAATAAAGAAGTGCAGCATCACGAGCTTCATCTTGGGGTTGCCGAGGAATTTGTCTTTGTAAAACTCCATCACATCCTTGTAGCGGATGCCGAGGCGCGAGGTGTAAAACTCGTGGTTAGGCTCTTCATCCGCAGCGAGGCGGATGCCTACGTTGCAATAGTCCTGCACGTGCTCGCTGAAATAATCAAGCTCCTCTTTGTTATCAAACACGGGCACGAAATTCTTGTAGCCACGATTGATGAAGGAAGTGATTTTACGCTTGTAGTCGTGCGCTTTGAAACCGTTGCTGATAACGTATGTGTCTTTCGTCACCTTGCCTTTGTCCATCAGCTTTTGCACGAGGTCAATATCAAAGGAGGAAGATGTTTCGATGTGGATGTCGTTCTTCAGCGCTTCATCGAGGATGAACGAGAAGTGATTCGCCTTGGTGCAATAAGAATAATTGTAGCTGCCCGTGTAGGCATGTTTCTCCATCGCGTTTTTGAAAAGCATTTTCGCCTTTTGTATCTGCGCGCTTACTTCGGGAAGGTAGGTGAGGCGAAGGGGCGAGCCGAATTTCTCCACAAGCTCCATGAGGGGAACCTCATTAAACAAGAGCCTGTCATTTTCAACCTTGAAGCTATCCTGCGGAAAGTCGAAGGTCTGTTCGATGAGGTCAATGTAGCGGTTATTCATCTATGGCATAAAGGGCTTTAAGGTGCTTAAAAAAAATAGGGATGCAAACTTAATAAGTTTGAAAACACAAAGAGAAAACTTACGGAAATAGTTTGAGGGTGGGGGAAAGGATTGTGAACAGGTGGTGCGATGTTCCAATTTTACGAATACCTCTATCTTTGTTGAAATGAATTCCATGAACGACAAACTGCTGAAACTCATTGAAGTGAATCCGAAAGTGATGTTTGGCAAACCGGTGGTGAAGGGTACGCGCATTCCTGTTGATTTGATTCTGGAACGCCTGTCTTATGGAAGCAGCGAAAAGGAAATCATGGAATCGTATCCAAACATCACAAAAAAAGCCATTCAGGCGTGTTTGTGGTATGCGGCATTGCAAATACGCAATGAGAATATCTATTCCATCGCTTCATGAAATTTGTTGCTGACGAAAGCCTTGACTTTACTATCGTTATTGCGTTGCGCAATGCCGGGCATGATGTTTATTCGATAAAAGAAAAATCACCGTTCATGAACGATGATGTGATTCTGAAGCTCGCCAAGGATCAAAAAAGAATTTTATTGACGAGTGATAAGGATTTTGGCGAATTGGTTTATCGCCTCAAACTCGCTTCTTATGGCATTGTGTTGCTGCGCCTGCCTGAGCTCTCCAACAAAGAGAAGATAGAAACAATACTCAATTGTATTGCGCAACATGGAGTATTGCTGAAGTCGTCATTTTGCGTAATCACTTCTTCTAAAATCAGAATTGTTCAACTTGCATTAAAATAACTTCGTGAACATAGAAAACGAAATCAGAACCACCGCTGTGAAAGGGCTGCAAGAGCTTTATCAAATTCAGTATGAAGGCGATAAACTCACGGTGAACATTACTCCACCCGAATTCAGCGGTGACTTCAGCTTGGTTACGTTTCCCTTAGCAAAAGCAGCGAAGAAATCACCCGATGCCATTGCAAATGAATTGGGAAATTATGTTGTGCAACATCTTCCTGCGGTGGAAAGCTTTGGAGTGATAAAAGGATTTCTCAATCTCACGATTAGCAAGAACTACTGGATTGATTTTCTGAAAGAGAATTACACGAAGCAAGAGTTTGGTAAACACGCAGCAAGCGGAAAGAAAGTCGCGCTCGAATACTGCGGACCAAACACCAACAAGCCACTGCATCTCGGGCACATCCGCAACATGCTGCTTGGATATTCTTTGTCGAATGTGTTGAAGTTCAACGGGTATGATGTAACGCGCGTCAATATCTATAATGACAGAGGCATTGCCATTTGCAAATCAATGGTTGCATGGATGCAAAGCGGAAATGGAGAAACACCTGAATCATCCGGCACAAAAGGCGACCATCTTGTAGGAAAGTATTATGTAGAGTTTGATAAGATATTGAAAAGAGAAGTGGAAGAGTTGACTGCGAAAGGAATGGAGAAAGAAAAGGCAGAGCGTGAAGCGCCCGTCTTCAAAGCCGCGCAGGAACTGCTGCTGAAATGGGAAGCAGGCGACAAAGCAACACTTGACTTGTGGAAGCAGATGAACGGCTGGGTATATGGGGGCTTTGAGCAGACGTTCAAGAAAATTGGAGTGTCGTTTGAAAAAAATTACTACGAATCAGAAACCTACCTGCTCGGAAAGAGTTTGGTGCTGGAAGGATTGGAGAAAGGTGTGTTCTTTAAAAAAGAAGATGGCTCCATCTGGGTGAACCTCGAAGACAAAGGGCTTGACCAGAAAGTGTTGTTGCGCAGCGATGGCACATCCGTTTACCTCACGCAAGACTTGGGCACAGCGCAACTGCGCTATGATGATTTCAAAATGGACCAATCCATTTATGTTGTTGCCAATGAACAGGATTATCATTTCCAGGTGCTGAAGCTCACGCTGGAGAAACTCGGCAAGCCTTATACAAACGGCATCTATCATCTCTCCTACGGCATGGTTGATTTGCCTTCCGGCAAAATGAAATCACGCGAAGGAACAGTAGTAGATGCAGATGAATTGTTAGACGAAATGTTTGCAATGGCTGAAATGCATACTCGTGAACTTGGTAAAGTGGATGAAATTGATTCATATGCACAAGAACTCTATAAAATAATTGGATTAGGAGCTTTGAAATATTTCATCCTGAAAGTTGACCCGAAGAAGCGGATGCTCTTTGACCCGAATGAGTCTATTGATTTTCACGGCAACACGGGTCCTTTTATTCAATACTCGTTTGCGCGCATCAACTCCGTGTTGCGCAAAGCAGCAGCCACAACTTTTACTATCAGCGAGGAATATGTTCCGAATGAAGAAGAAAGAAAGCTGCTTATCTCGCTGCATCAGTTTCCTGCAACGGTGAAAGAAGCGGGTACAACGTATTCCCCTTCGCTCATTGCCAACTATGTGTACAGTGTTGCGAAGTCGTTCAATAAATTCTATACTGACTATTCTATTCTGAATGCAGAGAATGAACAAGCAAAGCAATTTCGACTTGCCTTGTCACAACTCACTGCAAACGTGCTGAAATCTTCCTTAGGGCTTTTGGGCATCGAAGCGCCTGAGCGGATGTAATGTGCGTCATTGCGAGGGAGGAACGACCGAAGCAATCCCCTGTTTGACATCTATTCTCGCATTCTCGAAAAAAAATCAAATGATTTACCTGAATTTTGAAATCAATTAACAAGCATATGCGCCATTACTTTATTCAAACTGTAGTTTTCTTTCTGCTGCTTTCTGCAAATGTGTGCGGTCAAATCAAGCACAATCTCATTCCCTATCGCCAGGATTCGCTTTGGGGCTATGCGGATACAACGGGACGCATTATCATCGCACCGCAATATGATGCCGCGCAGCTTTTTTACAGCAAGCTTGCAGCCGTTCAGCAGAACGGTAAGATGGGATACATTGATTCGCTTGGAAATATCGCAGTGCCTTTGAAATACGACCGCGCAGGAAATTTCAAAGATGGATTTGCAGTGGTGGAAAGCGGAAGAAAATGGGGATTCATCAACAAGCGTGGCGAAGAAGTTGTGCCGCTCAAATATGAGGGCTTGAGCGAGTTCTATGAAGATATCGCAATTACAAGTGTCAATAACAAATGGGGTTACGTAAATAAACTCGGAGAGGAAATCGTGCCTCCGGTGTATGATGCGGCAAGTAAATTCAGCAATGGGTTTGCCGCAGTGATGAAAGATTACAAATGGTGCTTCATCAACACATCTGGTAAAGAAATGCTAAAGCCCACCTTTGAAAAAGTGCACGACTATAACGAAGGTCTTGCGGCAGTGATGGTAAATGGATTGTGGGGCTTTGTTGATGTAGGCGGAAAAACAGCAATCCCGTTTAAGTATGAAACAGTTTCAGATTTTAAAGATGACCTCGCAGCAGTGCGCCTCGATGGAAAGGTGGGTTTTATCAATAAGAAAGGAGCGAAAGTCATCTCCTTTAAATATGACGGAGCGAATGTTTTCTCGGAAGGATTCTCAGTGGTGCAAAGCGGAAACTTAGTCGGCTTCATTGACAAGAAAGGTAAATCATTGACGGGAATGAATTATGAAAGCGCGTATGATTTTTCCGAAGGGATGGCGATAGTATATGCTAAATCTTATTCCATCATTGATACGAAAGGCGAACCTGCGCCTCTGCTCTGCGACCGCATCCGCAATTTCAAAGAAGGTCTTGCATCTGTGGAGAAAAACGGCTTGTGGGGCTTCATCAACAAGCAAGGCGATGTGGTGATTCCTGTGAAATATGAAAACGCAGATGATTTCAGCGAAGGAGTTGCCGTGGTAAGCTATCAGGGGAAATGGGGCTACGTTGATAAAAAGGGAAGGGAATTTTTTAAATAACGCATTGTCTGCGTCATTCTGAGCGGAGTCATACGAAGAGAAGAATCTCATGCTTGCCAAGTGTTGAGATGCTTCGTTTCACCCAGCAGGACGAATCTGAAACACAAACGAATTCAGCAGCAACCCCTTTCTGTTTAATTTTGTTTAAAATATTAACGAATGGTTTACCTGACGCGGAAAGAGCATTTTAATGCTGCACATAAATTACGCAGAGATGATTGGAGTGATGAGAAAAATGCGGAGGTTTTTGGAAAATGCGCCAACAAAAACTGGCACGGACATAATTATGATTTGTTTGTGACCGTAAAAGGCGAGCCAAGCCCGGAAACGGGTTTCATCATGAATGCGAAGGAACTCAGCAAACTTATCCGCGAGAAAATTGTTGAAGCGCTCGACCATAAAAATCTCGATTTGGATGTTCCGTTTCTCACGGGCAAATTCACTTCAACAGAAAATCTTGTAAAAGAAATCTGGAATCAACTGGAACCGCATATTAAAGGATGCCGTTTGCACTGTGTCAAATTGCAGGAAACGGATACGATTTGGTGTGAATACTATGGAGAATGATAAATTAGGAATGAAGAATTACGAATTGAGAATTACGAATGTAGAGATGAAACCTTAATCTGAACAACGAGCAACTAATCACGAAAGCATGAAAGACCACAAAGAAGACGACCTTGATTTTGAAATCAACTACCGCCAGGAAAATTTTTACAACGCGGAGAAAACAAAGTTGATAAGTGGTCATTACAAACAGATTATCGAATCGCTGGGAGAAGATACTTCGCGGGAAGGTTTGGCAAAAACTCCTGAACGTGTAGCAAGAGCAATGCAATACTTGACTCAGGGTTATGAAGCTGACCCCTATGAAGTGTTGCGCTCTGCGTTATTTAATGAAGGGCATAGCCAGATGGTGATTGTGAAAGATATTGAACTCTATTCTATGTGCGAGCATCACATGCTGCCGTTTTACGGACGCGCGCATGTGGCTTATATCCCTAATGGAAAGATTGTTGGGTTAAGCAAGATTCCCCGTGTGGTGGACATTTATTCAAGACGATTACAGGTACAGGAGCGTCTTACCACGCAAATTCGTGATTGCATCAACGAAACATTAAAACCACTTGGTGTTGCAGTTGTGATTGAAGCCAACCATCTCTGCATGATGATGCGTGGAGTGCAAAAGCAAAATTCTGTTACTACCACCTCTGCATTCGTTGGCGAGTTTGAAAAACAGACAACCCGTGATGAGTTTATTAATTTGATTTCTGCGAAGCTGAGTTAACTATTTTTATAGAATGCGCGCTTACATCTTCCCCGGACAAGGCAGCCAGTTCACCGGCATGGCGAAAGACCTCTACGAGCAAAATGCGTTGGTGAAGAATCTTTTTGAGCAGGCGAATGAAATGCTTGGTTTTCGCATCACCGATGTGATGTTCAACGGACCTGAAGAGAATTTGAAAGAAACCGAAATTACACAGCCTGCTGTTTTTCTGCATTCTATTGCTTTGGTAAAACTTGCAGGAGAAAAATTTCATCCTGAAATGGTAGCAGGGCATTCACTCGGAGAGTTATCTGCGTTAGTTGCAAATCAAACTATGAGTTTTGAAGATGGATTACAATTGGTGCATCAGCGTGCGAAAGCGATGCAAGAGGCCTGCTCTATAACGCCAACCACGATGGCAGCTATTGTAGGATTAGAGGATGCAGTTGTAGAAAAAGTTTGTAGCGAATGCGATGAAGTGATTCCGGCAAATTACAATTGCACGGGACAATTGGTGATTTCCGGTTCGATGGAAGGCGTGCAAGTTGCAAGCGAAAAATTAAAAGCAGCGGGTGCGCGCATGATTGTTCCGCTGAAAGTTGCGGGCGCGTTTCATTCCAAGTTTATGGAGCCTGCAAGAAAAAAATTGGAAGAAGCTATTCTGCAAACAAATTTTAAAGAGCCGCTCTGCCCCGTTTATCAAAATATTGATGCAAAGCCCCACACCGACCCAATTGAAATTCAGCAAAACCTGATTCGCCAACTCACTACCCCCGTGCTGTGGACACAAACGATTCAAAACATGATTCAGGATGGAGCCACCTCTTTTATCGAAGTAGGTCCGGGAAAAGTATTGCAGGGATTGGTGAAGAAAGTGAACAAGGGAGTTGAAGCGGTGAGCATTTAGAGAAAACTTTCCCACCGGGCATATCCCCGCAAACACTACTTTTGTTTCAAACCGACCAGTATGCGCGAAGATAAATTAGCAAACGCTATAATTGACCTTCACCCGGAGATCGTGAAAATGCGGAAAGATAACAACGAGCGGTTGGAGCGACTGGAAAAACAAATGATTAGAAGCAATGACTGGTTAGATAAGGTTGAACGCCAATTAGTGATGAACAATAAAGGTGTTTCAGAGTTGCGCCTGAGCGTCATGAAACTTGCAGAGCGGGATAAAACAATCGTTGACCACGACAGAAGAATCAGAAAAATTGAGACTGTTCTTTTCAAAAAGTAATTCTCATTCCCGCCAGAATGAACAAATTTTTTCTTCTCGTCATCAACCGGCATCAGGACATTCTCCGGTACATTATTATTCTCTCTGCAATAATTATTATCTCCGCTTTTTTTCCAAAGACCGGCATTTTTAAATATGAGTTTGAAATCGGCAAGCCGTGGAAATATGATAACCTCATTGCGCCTTTTGACATCGGCATCAGAAAAAGCACGCAGCAGATTGATGAGGAAAAGGAATACTTGCTGGAAGGGTTCTCACCTTATTATCGCTTGAATGCAGAGGTTGTAAAAAGCGAACAGAAAAAATTCATTGACAGTTTCAACACGAAGTTAAAAGAATCGGGCAGCGCAAAAATTGATTCTCAAAAATGCGTTGAGTTAGGCTTGCAAGTGCTTGATACGATTTATTCCAATGGCATCATCAGCTTGATTGATGAGCATAAATCTTTTCCTCCGGGGAAAGACATCACTTTGCTCACGGAAGATAATCTTGCAGATAAACGCCTGCTCAGTGATTTTTTCAGTATGAAAGAAGCGTTTGATTTTGCGCGTGATAGCCTGAAGGCAGGGAACCGCGAACAACTCGGTTTCCTACTGCCGCTCATTGAGCAATCGCTTGACTACAATGTTTTTTATGACGAATCCACCACTCTGCGTTTTCAAGACCAGTTGCTTGAAAACATTTCCATCACGCAGGGGAAGGTGCAGAAAGATGAGCAGATCATTTCCAAAGGAGGCATTGTTACTCCTGAAAAACATCGCGTATTGATGTCGTTTCGTGAAGAGTTCGAGAGCAACGTGTTAGGGATTAAAAAAGCGCAAGTCATCTTCTTTGGAAACTTTCTGCTCACGCTCATCATCATTACGATATTCTCCATCTTCATCAGGCTGTTCTCGTCCGAAGTGTGGGAAAGCAACAGAAAACAATTGCTGGTGTTTATGCTGATTACGCTCATGATTATTGTTGTAAGCACCGTTGTGAAATCTGATGAGCAGACGAACCGCGCAATTCTTTATGCTGTCCCGGTTTGCATTTTGCCAATGGTGTTGCGCACGTTTTTCGGTACTACGCTCGCGCTACATGCGCACATTGCGTTCGTGTTGCTGAGTATTTTCATTGTGCCTGATGGAATTCGCTTTGCGTTTCTGCAATTCATCGCGGGCATGGTAGCGATACTTTCCAACACGCGCGGTTATTACTGGTCGCAGGTTATTATCTCAAACGTATTTATTCTTATTGTTTATCTGCTCGGTTATTTCGCGCTTTCAATTGTGGAAGAAGGCTCCTTCCGGAATATCAACTTCATCAACTTCGGCTGGCTGAGTTTAAATGTGTTGCTTACATTACTCGCATATCCGCTTGTTCCGTTATTTGAAAAAACATTTGGATTTGTTTCAGACATCACTCTGATTGAACTTTCCGACATCAACAAGCCGCTGCTGAAAGACCTTTCGATAAAAGCGCCCGGCACGTTTCAACATTCCTTGCAGGTTTCCAATCTTGCAGAGGCAGCCGCTTCTGAAATTGGCGCGAATGCGCTGCTGGTGAAAGTAAGCGCACTATATCACGACATCGGAAAAATGGAAAACGCGGTTTATTTTATTGAGAATCAAAATCCCGACATCAACCCGCATGATGATTTAACGTTTGAAGAAAGCGCGAAGATTATTGTCGGGCATGTAAAAGAAGGAATTCAACTTGCGAAGAAGCACAAGCTGCCCGATATCGTGATTGATTTCATCCGTACACACCACGGTACTACTATCGTACAGTATTTCTATCATTCTTATTTGAAAAATTTTCCTGAAAAGGCAGACGACATTGAAAAATTCAGGTATCCCGGACCACTGCCTTATTCAAAAGAAACCGCCATTTTGATGTTGGCAGATTCAGTGGAGGCTTCGGCAAGAAGCCTGAGAAGCCCTTCCAGCGCTGACATTGACAATCTCGTTGAGAAAATCATCGAATACAAAATCAAAGAAAACCAATTGGTGAACAGCGATATCACCTTCAAGGAAATCACGGTTCTGAAAAAAGTTTTCAAAAAAATGCTCAACAGCATTTATCACGTGCGCATCGCATACCCGGCAAATTAGTGTCATTGCGGGCTTTTCCCGCAATTCCCTTCTTCTTTTAAAAGAGATGCCGGAAAAAGTCCGGCAAAAAAAAGAGGAGACCCGCAATTGATAGCGAATCTCCTCTTCCTTCCCTCTGCCCTCAAGAGAAATAGGTTATCGGCTTAACGATGCCTGCAAATTGTCAATGCTGCTTTCAAACGTGAATGAATTGTACACTACATAAAATTTCTCAGGGTCAATCACTCTTTCGTAAGCCTTCTTTGCTACTTCAATCTTTGTTGATTCAAATGTGAACACATTCAGCATCTGCCTGATTTGCTCCGAAGTGAAATAGCTGTTTGAAATAGCACCCAGCGCAATCTGTTGTTTTGTGCTTTCAAACGATTTCGATTCAATTGTTCCCAGCAATTGGTTGAAATCATTTTGATTCATCGGTGCGCGATAGTTTCCGTTACCCCATCCATTATTATTCTCCCAGCCGTTTCCGCTATTTCCGTTGCCGGGAAGGCTGCAAGTTGAACCGTGAAAGCCACTACCATTGTTAGGGAACTGCGTGTTATTCGGGTAAGGTGAATATCCCGGAAGATGACCGTGCGCAGGACATGCAGGCGGAACAGGTTCGCAATACAACGCTTCATAATCTTCAATCACTAATTTTCCAAATCGGTCAACAAACGTGTACATTGCATAGTCGCTGAAAATTTCTACGTTGCCGCGAAACACAGGAATCATTGCGCCATGATTCCAGCCGAACGGATGCTGCTGCACAGCAAACACTTTCAACCGGTGAATCCCGGGGCTGAGATTAAGGATTTCCTGTTGCGATGCTACCGTGCCGAATGGAATGCCATCCACTAAGACCGAGATAGGACGTCCGTCAAACATTCTCAAATTGAGCGCTGTGCGGATAGGGTTAGCAATGATGCTGCCGATTAAAGCCAGCGAAAAAACTGTGGTGAGAAAAAGTTTTGATTTCATAGTTACCTCCATTTTGAACTAATGAAATCCAACATCGTGCCAAAAAAAGAAACGCAAGGTTTATTCTCCGATGTGGCGGTGCGACTGAATGAACAATGTGGGATTAACGTATCCGGTTGTATCCGCAGAATAGCCTCCGCCTAAATCACTGCCTGTTTCTGTTCGGATTTCCATGTGCAAGTGTGCATAGTAAGCGCCATTTGCATTTCCAATGGTGCCGATTTTATCTCCCTGCTGTAACCATTGTCCTTTTTTCACAAGCATGGTATCAAGATGCGCATAGAGCGATTCAACAAATTGCCAGGAATCATTTTGCTTCCAGCCATGGACGATACGCACCACATTCCCCCACCCAGCGCCTTCATCGCGCGCTTCTGTTACGTAGCCGCTTGCAATGGAATGAATGGGATCACCCAAATCGCTGTTGCCGCCACCATTGCCATTCCAGTCATCACCAAGATGGTTGTTTTCTCGGAAGCCCTGCGCATTGTAATAGCCCTTTGCATGAGGAATGCCGACAGGAAAATCAAATCCAGCCGTAATGCAGCAAGGATCTTCGGTAAATAATTTTTCCAAGTCAATGGAGTTGTCAGATGCGGCAGGTAAGTATGCTTCAAGAGGAGAGTTGTCTCCCGTTTCATTTTGTGGCGAAGAAATGCAGGAGCAAATCAAGGGAAGGAACATTCCTGCAAATTTCATCCGCGTTGTTATTTTACAGTAACCTCAATGATGAAAATAATATTGTGGAATTTGGGCTGTCTGTTATTTCTTCAACTTGGCATCCAACTCAGCAAGTTCGCTTTTGAAGTATTCATATTCAGTTTTGCACTCTGCGTAACGCTCGCCTAATTTATCTTTCTTAGATTCTGCAAGCTGCATCTCAGCATCGAGCAACTTGCGTGTTTTTTCAAGCGTTTGCAGCGCGACATCTTTTTTGTTGAATACAGCAGCTTGCATATAAGCAAGCCTGTAGCCGAGGTCGCCAATATTAAAGTCGGGATTATCGCGTGGTGCGCCTTCAAACAGCGCGAACGCTTTTGTGTAATCGGCAGTGGCTTCGTTGAATTTCTTTTTTGTAAAAAAAACATCACCACGGAACAGGTAAGGCTTGAATTTTTCTTTTTTTGTCAATTCGAAAATTTCGATGGAGCCTGAAAAATTTTCAATGGCTTTATCCAATAGCGATGAATCAGCGGTTTCGGTGTTGTCATTAAAGCGTCCGTCATATTTTGTTCCGGCAACGAGCAGCGCGTTGCCGAGTTTGTTGTATTCAGCCGTTACCATTGCTTTCATCGTTTCATCACCTGCGTTAATTACCTTTTGGAAATCACGATAAGACTGGAGCGGCACATCCACATACTTTTTTTCAGCAATCTCATCTCCATCAAGCATTGCATCATAAGCCATTTTCACTCCGGCTTTCCCACGGATATAACTTGCTTTGGCAATCGCGTTTTTGTCGAGGCTTTGCGGTGATTGTAATGCAGCATTAGCAAGGTCATACGCGCCCGTGAAATCATTTTTTGCAAGCGCGGCTTCGGCAAGGGCAACTTTATCACTTTGCGCGAAAGAGAGGAAACTGATGCAACAGAAAAGTGCAGGAAGGAATACGTTTTTCATTGGGAAGGATTGAATTGCTAAAATACAGAAACAAATTGTTCGCTCATTGCATCCTATCCTTCGTTTTCCCTCCTGCGGGTTTAGAAGTTTCTTCCAAAAGCTGAACAGGGCGGCTGATACTTTCTTCCAAAGAGATAAAAGTTTCTGTGCGCTCGATGCCATCAATCTTCTGGATTTTGTCATGCAGCACCTGTCGGAGATGCTCTGTATCGCGGCAAATGATTTTCACGAACATACTATAGTTGCCTGTTGTGTAATTCAGTTCCACCACTTCGGGAATTTTTTTAAGATGCGCCACTACTTTATCATAAAGGGAATTTCTCTGGAGATAAATTCCAAGAAATGCTTTCACATCATAGCCGAGCCGCGCATAATCAATTTGCAAATGCGAACCTTTCACGATGCCGAGTTCTTTGAGCCTGTTCATACGCACATGCACAGTGCCCCCGGAAACAAACACTTTCTTGGCAATTTCCGTGTAGGGCATCATTGCATCGCGCATCAGCAGGGCAAGAATCTCCCGGTCGGTCTTGTCAATTTGCAAATTCTTTGGCATGTTAAGCGGGTTATTTTGAATTAATTATAATTGAAGCTATGGTATTTTAACGAAATTGTAATTTTTTTGTTTTCTGAATACAATTCTTGCAATTCCCGTACAAGGAGTGTAAGTTTGCTACAAGTTCTTTACAAATTGTTAGGTGATGAAACCGGCAGCCATGCCCTCCTGTCTCGGGGGTGGGGATCAAGGGATAAACACAGCATAGATTCTCCGGCAACGGAGAACGGGGTTGACCACCTCATTGTGCTGCGGCTAACCGCCCCGTGGAGGTTCGACTCCTTCCCTAACAGCTTTCCAGAAACCCTCGTCAACGTTGTTTGGCGGGGGATTTTTGTTTTATGCCTTTCCTGTTCGCTGCTCTTCCGTGACAAATCCACAGACGCAATGTTCAATAGCTGAAACTTTTCCTGCAAGGAAGAAAATATCTTGCGTGAAATTTAATTTGCAATGAAAAATGGTTTACTCGTACTCGCTGTTTTTGCCGCTGCTGCTCTAAACACTTCGTTTTCTTCGATTCCAAGCGAGAAGGATGTAAAAGTAACTGTGAAATATTCTTTTAAAGGTATTGAGGAAGGATACGACCACGATACGCGAACCGAGGTTTATATTGACGATGAGCTGAAAGGCACCTCTACTGTGAAAAAAGAATCGCAGTCCAACGCAGTAGCAGTTACTACCTCCAAGGGGAAACATACTATCCGCATCATTAACCAGGCGCAATATGATGGCGTATGGGAAGACCACGCGATTGCAAACGACTATAGCATTGACTGTATGTATGAAGCTGAAATCAATGTGAAGAAATCGCTTACGATAGAATTATTGTTTGACCTTGATGGGCAGACAAAGCGGGTTAAATAATTTTTTAGGATTACTGAATAATCAGCTTTCCCGTTGCAAATGTTTTTTCTGTCGTGACAACGCGATAGAAATAAATTCCGGAACTCCGATTACTCCGCTTTAACTCAAATGAATTCTGCTCAACGGAAATAAATCTTCGTTGCTCTTTTCCAAAGATGTCATACTGCAGGAAATCAAATTTTCCTGTAACAAAACAATTAGAAGAACACTTTAAATGATTATCTCAACTATAACATCGCTAAACTTCATTTTGAAAAACGCGATTACAATAAAGTAATTGAAGTTCTGCGCGAGGTGGAATTCAAAGACATTTTTATCACTATTGATGCAAGGACGCTTCTCGTTAAAACTTACTTCGAGTTGGATGAATACGAAACGCTTACTTCACAATTAGATAGCTTCAGGCAATTCATTGTGCGAAAAAAAGAATTAGCCTATCACAGCAAATACTATCTGAACACAATTCGATTTATTCGTCAATTAATGCAACTGCGCCCGCGCGAAAGCAAGCTGGCCGGGAAACTCAAAAAGAAAATTGAAAGCGAAGCAATGCTGACGGAGAAATCCTGGCTGCTTGAAAAGATTGCAGGTATCGCGGTTTAATGTTGCAGGTTATTTTTTCTTCACTGCATGTGCGAGCAGAAATGCTTCCGCATCAAGCACTTCGATTTCAGAAAAATAAAAATCGTCCTTATCCTGTGTTACGATGCACTTGCATTTTGAATGCAATGCAGAATAATATTGCAAGCCGTCTTCAAAATCATGAATAGATTTGTTCTTGTTCGTTTTTGAAACAACTGATTCATCAACCATCGTGATACTCAATTTTTCACCAAGCAGTCCTATTTTTTTTCTCGCCAATTCGTTCCCATTTTTCTTTTCAGCAAAGTAAAATGCAATGGCAAGGCATAGCGGGGAAGTATAAACCTCAAACTTGGGATTATCAGCAAGACTCAAAACACGCGCGCAATAGGTGAAAAGCGGATATTCGTTGCAAAGAACCGCGACTAAAATATTTGCGTCAAGAAAAACTCTCATTTCTTTTTCCTGCCTTCGTGATATTCTTTTTTCATTTCCTTGCGCGCGCGCGGCTTGCGAACATATTCCGCCTCGCCTTCGCTCACCATTTGCACCCACTCGGAAACAGGAAGTTCATCAAGCGACCGGTAAGGCTTGCTTGTTGCTTTGCTCAATAAGAATTCCATCAATCGGGAAACGCTGATGTTGTTTTCATCTGCAAACTTCTTTGCTTTTTCTATCACGGCTTCATCAAAGCTCAATGTAATTTTTGCATCCATATTCGCTATTTTATACGACAAAGATAATAACTCTGTACGTAAATTAAAAGATTCAGTTTATTTTTCGTTCACTTTAATCTTGCATTGAAACTTTTATCATTGCACACGTGAAGTCAACAGGTTTCTGGAAGATTCTATTGATGAGTGTTGCTGCATCGCTGCTGTGCTTTTTTTCTCTATGCACAAACAGCGCTGACCAGCAGATTCAGGGACACTATCTGAACCATGCGGATACTGTGAGCTATGTCGGTATGCAAACCTGCCGCAACTGCCATGAGGCTATTTACCAATCCTATATCAAAACGGGCATGGGGCAGTCATTCCATCTTGCAACAAAAGAAAAGAGCGCGGCAGATTTTAATGAAAAAACGGTGTATGATTCCATCGGTAATTTTTATTACCGTCCGTTTTGGAAAAACGATTCGATGTATATGGAAGAGTTTCGGCTGGAAGGAAGCGACACTGTTTTCAGCAGAACAGAGCATATCAGTTATATCATTGGCTCCGGACAGCACACTAATTCTCATCTCTGCAATTTCAACGGATATATTTTTCAGGCGCCCGCCACCTTTTACACGCAGCAGCGCAAATGGGATTTAGCGCCCGGCTTTGAAGGCGGTTTTAATGCACGTTTCACACGCGCCATCGGATTTGAATGTATGACCTGTCATAATGGGTTGCCGCAGTTTGAAAAAACTTCGTTGAATAAATTCAGCGCTGTGCCTGTAGGAATTGATTGCGAGCGGTGTCATGGCGCGGGTGGAGCGCATGTAAAACTCAAGCAGGCGGGAATTTTAGTTGATACCGCTAACCAGATTGATTATTCCATCGTCAATCCCGGAAAACTTTCGCAGGAGTTACAGATGAGTCTTTGCCAGCGTTGTCATTTGCAGGGATTAGCCGTGCTGCAAGAGGGAAAAGACTTTGATGATTTCAAACCGGGCATGCATCTTTCGGAAGTATGGAATGTGTTTCTGCCGGAAACCGATGCAAGCAAAAGCAAATTCATCATGGCTTCGCAGGCGGAGCGTTTGGTGAAAAGCAAATGCTATGAAGATGCGGAGTTGTCGTGCATCACCTGCCACAATCCGCATGTGAGCGTGAAAGAAACTGTGTTCGATGTTTTTAATAGCAAATGCAGAAATTGCCATAACGATAACGGATGTTCTGAAAAACAAGAAGTCCGTGCTGCAAAAAATGACAACTGTTCCGGCTGCCACATGCCAAAGTCGGGAAGCATTGACATTCCGCACGTTTTTATCACAGACCATTTTATCCGCGTTCCTGAAAAAGAAAACGAAAAAGATTCACTGGAGATTGAAAGAGTGAAGCAATATTTGCAACTGAAATGTTACACTGAAAAGAATCCCGCTCCGCAATTAATGGCGCATGCGTATCTTTCATTTTATGAAAAATTCAGCGCGCGCGATTACCTGCTTGATTCTGCGGCTCATTATCTTTTTCTAAAAGACGTTAAGCCAGCGCTAAATGCGCTCATTCATTATTATTTCCTGCGGAAAGACTTTGCCCGCCTGCTCGCAGAGGCGAATAAAATTCCGCGTGAATCTGTTTCTGACGCGTGGACGCTCTATCGCATTGGCGAAGCAAATTATACGCTCGGATATTATCAGCCCGCGCAGGATTATTTTAAAGCTGCTTGCGCGATGCAGCATTTCAACATGGATTTTCAAAACAAACTTGCAGCGACATTGACGCAGCTCGGCAAGTATGCAGAAGCGAAAAAAATTTATCAATTCATTTTAGCCGAGCAGCCGCGCTATGAGTCCGCATGGTCGAATATTGGTTTTCTTTACCTGCGTGAAAATAATTTCAAACTGGCAGAAACCTATTTTGACAAAGCACTTTCTTTAAATCCTGATTATGAGCTTGCGCTCATCAATAAGGCATCGCTATATTTTTACACGAAAAGAAACGCGGAAGCGAAAAAGCTCGTTAAGCAGGTGTTGAAAATCAATCCGCAAAACATGCAGGCGCTACAACTATTTGAGCAATTATCTCAATTTTGAAATTGTCTTGAAAAAAATTGTCTTCATCTTTATCGCGCTCCTTTTCACACTCGTGGTAGGCTACTTCGCAGGCGCGAAGATTTACCGAATTTTCTACGGGCTGAACGTCACCAAGGAAGAAGGCGCGTATCAGCTTTTCATCCCCACCGGCTCCACGTATGATAGTGTGCTTGCTATCGTAAAGCGCGACACTGTTTTAAAAGATGTAAGCGGATTCGACTGGCTCGCCCGCAAAATGGAGTATGACCAAAGTGTGCAACCCGGCAGATACCTGCTCACTAAAGGCATGACAAACAAAGACATTGTGCGCAAATTGCGCGCTGGCAATCAGGATCCGGTGAAAGTTTTTTTTAACAAATACCGTACGAAGAGCGACCTCGCTGCTTTTGCATCAACCAAACTTGAACTCGACTCAGCCGAGTTGGTTGAAATCATGGATGATTCCGCACAGCTTGCGCAGTTTGGCTTCACACCGCACACGGTTATCTCTGTGTTTCTCAGCGACCAATATGAATTCTATTGGAACACGAATGCGCAGAAGCTCTTTGAAAAAATGCTCAAAGAATATGAAAAGTATTGGAACAGCAGCCGCCTTGCGCAGGCAAGCAATAAAAATCTCACGCCCATCGAGGTGATGACGCTCGCCAGCATCGTGGAAGAAGAAACGAACAACAACCCCGAAAAGCCGCGCGTTGCAGGAGTGTATCTCAACCGCATCAAAAAAGGGATGAAGCTGCAAGCCGACCCCACCGTGAAGTTTGCCCTCCAGGATTTCACGCTGCGCAGAATCACACTGCGCCACACTCATTTTGAATCACCCTACAACACGTATGTAACCGCAGGATTACCTCCGGGTCCTATTTGCATTCCCTCCAAAGAAAGTATCGAAGCCGTGCTTGAAGCAGAAACGCATGAGTATATTTTCTTTTGCGCCAAAGGAGATGGAAGCGGCACACATCTTTTTGCCCGCACGTATCAAGAGCATATCAATAACGCAAACAGATACAGGAGGCATTTGGATAACAATGGTATCTTTTAAACTCTGAGTAAACTCCTATAAAAACGGCTGGCATCAAAAATTTTACTTCAAATTCCGATAATACTGCTCCTTGGCAGAATCTCCTTTCGCGCGATAGAAGTCGGCAATCACGTTGAGCATTCCTTTGTCAGAACGGTTTACAGCGGCTGCTTTTTCAAAATAATATAACGCGCGTTCGTTGTCCTGAATTTTCATGTAAGTTCTCCCAAGATTCACAAGCGGCTCATACGCGGTGGAAAAGCGCTTTAAAGCAGCTATGTTTATTGCAAGCGATTCCGGGTAGCGCTCTTGTAAATAATAGAGATAACTGAGGTTGGTATATGCCTGCATGAACATGGAATCTTTTTGAATGGCTTTGAGGTAAGCATCTTCCGCTTCTTTTTGCCTGCCTGCTTCGCTCAACACAACGCCAAGTTCAAAAAGGGGCGGAGCAAAAGCGGTATCCATTTTAATGGATTCATAATAAGCCTTAATCGCATTGTTTTTATCTTCCATCAGCAAATAAGCTTTTGCAAGATCAAACCATGCATAAGGAAAATCCGGGCAGATTTCAAGGGCTTTCTTAAAATGGGGAATTGCTTCTTGCAGTTTCTTCTTGCTTTCGGCAGTTTTAGGATTGCCGATGGTGCTATATGCGAGGTGCGATGCAAGCAGGTGATGCGCGCGCGCGGAGTTTTGCAGATGCGGAATATCAGCGCGAAACAGCGTGAGATGGTCTTTCCATGAAAAGTTGCGCGTAAAAGTGAGCAGTGCGAAAACGACAAGGATGCCAGTGAATATCTTGCGTGAATAATTCAGCGCATCAAGTCCCGTCCATTTGAAAAACTTCGCCTTATCATCCACGAGCGGATAAAGCAGGAGATAACAAAACGCGATGCAAAATCCCAGCGAAGCAGAGTAAGAAAGACGTTCAGCGACAATGCCCGCAATCGGAGTAACGAGATTGGAAAGCGGAACCATTGCTGTAAGGAAAAACAACATTCCAAATGCAGCTATCGTGTGTTTTTGTTTTAGAATGAACCAGAGCATCGCGATGAAAATTGCAGTGTATGCCAGCAAGGAAAGGAGGACAAATAGGTTTCCGAAATCCGAAATCGGAATTTGATTGTAACCGTAATAGAAACTAAGCGGATAAGGAACAAGCATCAGCCGCAAGTAGTGACCGAGCGCGTAAATGGAAGTGCCGATTTTTTTTGCAGGCTCATCCACATAGACCAAAGGTGTTTCCACAAAATCCAATTTTCTTCCCGCAATGGGAATCACCGAAGGAGCAGGAGTTTGCAGAAAGGGCGTGAGTTGCAATTCATTGAAATCGCTGATTTGGTCGCTCACGTTGTATTGGGCTTTCTTGAGCTGCTCTGCGGCTTTTTCATTTTGCTTCACTACGAAATAGGCTCCCGCAAGCAGCACGATGATTACGCCTGCCGCTCCGGAGATAATCTTGTAATTGATTTTGCGGGTGAAAAATGTTTTGATGGCTGTAGTAGAATTTTTAAAATGCGCAACCACGGCATTCCGCTTCTCAATGCTGTAATAGAAAGCGAGCAGGAAGCCGGTAGTGCCGAGAAACACTCCTGCTTTTTTATAGAGCAAATAGATGGGTGAAAACACGCTCGCGATAAGCGCAATCGGCAAAATCAGCGCGAGATAGTTTGCAAGGCTTACTTGCCGGAACAACACGATGGATGCAGGAATGAGAATAGAAAAAGTAATCGTGGTTTGTTTGGAGAATAATGCGGCAAGAAAGAACAGCAAATAGAGTGGATAATAAAGGAGCGATTTTTTGTCGGCAAATTGCAGCGCGAATATCCATGCGGCAGTTCCAAATAATAAGGAGAGCAGTTCATCGCGGTTTTTAATGGAAGCCACCGCTTCGGTGTGCAACGGATGCACAACGAAAAACAGCGCAATGCCAAATGCCAACGGCACGCTGTATTTTGCTACGCCAAACAGCGATTTTAGCAAAAAGAACAGCAGCGCGCATGTCGCTGCATAGAGCAGCACATTGATGAAATGACTCGTGGCGGGATGTTTTCCAAACAACAAAAATTCCAAAAAGAAGGTAGCCATCACCATCGGGCGATATTCATATTTATTGCCCGCCTGGTCTTTGTAGTAAGGCTCTGAGAAAAGATTTTTAAACGTGGCGAAATCCGTTCCTTTCAGCGCGTGATTCTCCGTGACGAGTTCATCATCGAGATTGTAGTTATTAAACAGCGTGTTGGAATAGAGGAGGAATGCCGCAACTGCAAGCGCGAGCGCTAAGAAACGGGGATTAGAAAAATCAATAAACTTTTCGGTTTTTTTATTTTTCATCGCAGCGCTGATGCGCGTTTTCTGTATTCAAAATGAATCGTGGCGGAATGAAAGTAACGAATTTTGTCCATGTAGCAGAGCGGTTGTAATTTGCAGAGAGATAGTGCCTTTAGACATTTTCATAATGATACTTGCAGGTCAAAACATGAATTTCATCTTTCTGAACTGCGTAAACCAGCCTGTGTTCATCCGTAATTCTCCTTGACCAAAAACCTTTCAGATTGCCTTTGAGCGGTTCTGGTTTTCCCATTACTTCAAAAGGGTGCTTTTCAATATCCTGAATGAGTTCGAGTACTTTAAAAGCTGACTTGGGTTGCGAAGCGCGGCAGGATGCAAGTTCGTCAAGGGCTTTGGATGAAAAAATAATTTTCATTTCCCGGGAAACTCGCTGCTGATGTAGTCTTCAAATTCTTTCATCGTGAAGGTTCGTCCTCTGCCAGCGTTGATTTCCGAACTGCGGCTGATAATTTCTTCCTCTAAGAGGTTATTAACGGTTTCCTGCCCTGAAGAAATCGTTATTTCTAAGTGATTCGTTTGCTTCACTCAGCTTTTTAGTTTTTTAAAAAAAGCCTCAATAAGTGCTTCGGGTTTCAGGCGGATAACCGTAGTCATTTTAATTGAATTTGAGTAAAGTTAGCACAAGTGATAAATTTAAATGAAGGAGATGAAATGCGGTGCTTTTTTCATAACAAGCCCCGGTAAAAGTCTATTGAAAGTAAAAAGCGCCCAACCCTTCTCGTTTCTGTATTTTTCCGGGTTATTTTCTCCGCCAACTTGATTTTTCAAGTTAAGAACCTTTGAGTTTTTCATAACTTTGCCTCAAATTAACCCCGATGGCTAAGCACATATTTGTTGCAGGAGGTGTGACCTCGTCACTCGGGAAAGGAATCCTCGCTGCCTCCCTTGCAAAGCTCTTGCAGGCGCGGGGTTATAGAGTTACCATCCAGAAATTCGACCCCTACATTAATGTTGACCCCGGCACCATGAATCCCTACGAGCATGGCGAATGCTACGTAACGGAAGATGGCGCGGAAACCGACCTTGATTTGGGGCATTATGAGCGCTTTCTTGATATTGCCACATCGCAGGCAAACAACGTCACCACCGGGCGCATTTACAAACACGTTATTGAAAAAGAGCGCGAAGGCGCTTATTTAGGGAAAACCGTGCAGGTGATTCCGCATATCACCGATGAAATCAAGAGGCGCATGATGCTGCTCAGCAATGAGGGCAAATACGATATTATCCTTACTGAACTTGGCGGCACGGTGGGCGACATTGAATCGCTGCCCTACATTGAAGCAGTGCGCCAGTTGCGCTGGGAATTGGGTCCACAGAATTGCGTGGTGATTTTACTCACGCTTGTTCCTTACTTGGCTGCCGCAAAAGAATTAAAGACAAAACCCACGCAGCACTCCGTGAAAGAGTTGCTGAAAAATGGCGTGCAGCCCGATGTGCTTGTGTGCCGCACGGAATATGCACTCACCAAAGATATCAGGCGCAAGCTCGCCCTGTTTTGCAATGTGAACCTCAACTCCGTGATTCAGGCGCGCGATTGCGAGAGCATTTATGACGTGCCGCTGGAAACGCAAAAAGAGAATTTAGATAAAATCATTTTGTCAAAACTGCGCCTCTCCTCAAAGCATGAGGTGGAACTGGGGCAGTGGAAAGACTTTTTATTTCGCCTCAAAAATCCCAAGACAAGCGTGAAAATCGGCTTGGTGGGGAAATATGTCGAGTTGCAGGATGCCTACAAATCCATTCTTGAATCGTTTATTCATGCAAGCGCGACAAACGAATGCCGCGTAACGATTGAAAGCATCCACTCTGAAAATATCACCGATGAAAATGTGGAGCAAAAGCTGAAAGGCTTGCACGGCATTCTTGTGGCGCCCGGTTTTGGCAATCGCGGCATTGAGGGAAAAATTATCGCCATTAAATATGTGCGCGAAAACAACATTCCTTTCTTCGGCATTTGCCTCGGTATGCAATGCGCGGTGGTGGAATTTGCCCGCAACGTGCTGGGGCTGAAAGAAGCATCATCCACCGAGTTGGATAAAAACACACCGCACCCCGTGATTGACATGATGGAAGAGCAAAAGCACATCGTGAACATGGGCGGCACGATGCGCCTGGGCGCATATCCCTGCGAGTTGAAAGAGCATTCTTCCGTGAGCGCGATTTATCCTGCAAATCAAATCTCCGAACGCCATCGCCATCGCTACGAATTCAACAATAATTATTTAAGCCGTTTTGAAGAAGCGGGGATGATGCCTGTAGGTGTCAACCCCAAGAGCAACCTCGTTGAAATCGTGGAGTTGAAGGGGCATCCGTGGTTTATCGGCACACAGTTTCACCCTGAATTAAAAAGCACGGTTATTCATCCGCATCCGCTGTTTGTGAGTTTTGTGGCAGCGGCTCTCGCCTTTAAAAAAAAACCTGAGTCTGTTAAGGTTGAACTGACAGCTTCCAGCATCCAGTAAATAGAGAGTAACGGATGAGCATATTCTATTCTCACATCTAATATCTCAGTCTTGAATCTCAAGTCCTTTCAAATTCCCTAAATTTGCAACCCCAATTACTGACCCCTACTCTACTCAATGGACAGAAATAATATTATCGGTTTTGCGCTGATTGCCGGTATCCTCGTGCTGTATAGCATGTATAATATGAAGCAGGTGAAGGAAAAACGCCAGCAGCAACTGGAGCAATTTGCTGCCGACTCTGCCAACATTCAGGAAAGACCTACATACATTGACACCGTGCCCGGCACGGCAACCGAAGGCGGCATCGAAACGGGCGCGGTGCTTGCAACTGACAGCGCGCAAACAGCAACAATCACTGCCGATGAGTTCGGCTCCTTTTCATCTGCCGCTGCGGGTGATGAAAAATTGATTACGCTCGAAAACGACCAACTGAAAATCACCTTCTCCTCCAAAGGCGCTGATATGAAAAGCGTGGAAGTGAAAGGCTACATGACGTTTGATTCATTGCCGCTTGTGCTGTTTGATGAAGGCGACAACGCTTCCAACCTGCATTTCTTCATCGCCAACAACCGCTCCATCAACACCAAAGATTTATTCTTCACCGCGCAGGAAAGCGCGGGTGAGGTTGTGTTTCGCGCAGCGGTAGATGCAAATAAATACCTCGAAAAAAGATATGCCTTCAACAAAGAGAAAAAATATCTCGTTGATTATGATTTGAAACTTGTCGGGCTGAATGACGTGCTCGCCCCCGGCACCAGCTTCATCAACCTCGAAGTGAAGCGCAGCCTTCGCAAGCTTGAGCACAGCAAGAAGAGCGAAGACTCGCACACTACCGCTTTCTATAAATACAAAAACGAAGACGCCAGCAGCCTATCGCCCACCGAAGCAGCGCAGGAACGCCTCACCGCGTTTGAATGGATTTCGTTCAAACAGCAGTTTTTCAACACCACCCTCATCAGCAAAGAAGGCTTTTCCAGCGGTACGCTGAAAACCACCCTGCTCACCGATGAGCCTCAATACCTGAAAACGATGGAAGCATCGTTCATCCTACCTTTCAACGGCAGCGCAACACAGAACTACAATATGCAGTATTACCTCGGTCCCAATCACTATCAAACGCTGAAGTCGCTCGACATCGGCTTGGATGAAATCGTGATGGTAACGGGTTTCATGTCGTGGGTTTCTGCGGTAAATAAATACTTAGTTATTCCCGTATTCAACTGGCTTGAAGGATTCAACCTCAACTACGGCATCATCATTTTAATTCTCACGCTGCTCATCAAAATCATTTTGTCACCGCTCACCTACAAGTCATTCAAGTCAATGGCGATGATGAAAGTGTTGCAGCCTGAGTTAACTGAGTTGAAAGAAAAATATAAAGACGACCAGCAAAAATTCGCCACCGAACAGTGGAAACTCTTTCAAAGCGCGGGCGTAAGTCCACTGGGCGGCTGCCTGCCGCAGTTGCTCCAGTTCCCGATATTGATTGCGATGTATTATTTCTTCCCCGCATCAATTGAACTGCGTCAGGAAAGTTTCCTTTGGGCAAATGACCTGTCAACGTATGACAGCATCCTCAATCTGCCGTTTGAAATTCCGTTTTATGGCGACCACGTCAGCTTATTTACGCTGCTGATGACTATTACTTCTGTATTGTATGCCGTTACGCAGCCGCAAATGAACACCGGACAGCCCGGCATGAAATACCTCCCTTACATTTTTCCGATTATGCTGCTGCCCGTCTTCAACAGTTTCCCCGCTGCGCTCACCTACTACTATTTCCTCCAAAACGTGTTGGGTTATGCGCAGCAATGGGCTACCAAAAAGTTTATCATCAACGAAGACGCGCTCCACAAAAAAATTCAGGAAAACAAAAAGAAGCCCGTGAAGAAAAACATGTGGCAGATGCGCTTAGAAGAAGTTGCTAAACAGCAACGAGAGAAGCAGAAAAAGAAATAGAGTACGCCTCTGTTTTGAAAAAAGAGGAGGAGGTGGCACGTACGGACTTCATTTCATTATCAATCGTACGCGTAGCGAACTCGTCCCGAGTTCATCACAATCTGCAACAAGAAAACAAAACCTCATTGCGGATTTGTTCTTCCTGCCGAAGCGGTAGCGCAGGCAGACTTCGCCTGCCCTCAAATGCAAACACGCAAAGGGGGCATTCAGACAATCACCGAATTTTCAAATCATCAAATTATCTCCGGCTCCTGCTGGCTCAGGCAATGGAAACTTCCTAAGCCCCAGATTAAATCAGTGGAGTCAAGCCCGACTACTTTATGTTTCGGAAAACATTTCACAAGTACATCCAATGCTTTTTTATCGTTCTTTTTATCGCGGAAAATAGGCGTGATGATGTATTTGTTGGAGATGTAGAAATTCGCGTAAGAAGCAGGTAACCGTTGCTCTTCAAAAATAACTTCATGCGGCATCGGCAGTTCGACAATGTTCAGTTGCTTGCCATTGAGCAGGCGCATTTTTGAAAGCTGTTTCAAATTCTCTTTCAGAATCTTATAGTTCTCGTCTTTCTTATTTTCTTCGATGACAGTTACAACCGTATCTTCATTCACAAAGCGTGTGAGGTCATCAATGTGTCCATCCGTATCATCTCCGATAATTCCATCATTGAGCCAGAGAATTTGCTCCACTCCGTAATAATCAACCAAATATTTTTCAATCTGCTTTTGTGAAAGCTTCGGGTTGCGATTTTTGTTCAACAAACAGGCAGTTGTTGTAAGCAGCGTTCCATTTCCGTTGAAATCCACCGAGCCGCCTTCCATGATGATGCCGGGGTTTACCACTTCCAGCTTCAATGCTTTCGCAATCTTAGTCGGAATCACATCATCTTTATCATGCGGAGGATATTTTCCGCCCCATGCGTTGTAATCCCAGTCAACTATAAGTTTCTTTTTTTCTTGTGGATTGATGAGAAATGCCGGACCATGGTCTCTGCACCATGCGTCATCCGTGGGATGAATGAAGAAATCAACTTTACTCAAATCTGCTTTCGCTTCCTTTAAATGTGTTTCCGCATTCACCTGCATCTTCTTACTGTTCACGTTGATGCACACACGCTCGCCTTCAGCAAGCAGTTTGATGAATGTTGAGTAAACGCCAAATATTGTTTCAATCTTTCCGGGCCATGATGCTTCCTTGTGCGGCCAGCTTAGCCATGTTGCGCGGTGCTTGTGAAACTCTGCCGGAAAGTAGTAGCCCCGTTCACGCGGAGTCGGTTGATTTGCTGATTTGCTGATTCGTTGATTTGCTGATTTTGTCATTGAGTTGATAGCTTGATTTGATAGATGTCACCCCCCTGCCTTGCGCTCATAGCACTCGCATCCCCCTTCGCATAAGCTCAATGCTATCACGCAAGAGGGACTTTTTATTGCTACTCTACGGACTCCCTCTCCTTTGGAGAGGGGCGGGGTGAGGCTCCTACTCATCTAAAAATCTTTTCGCAATCGGTTCGTATGAATCAATTCTGCGGTCGCGGAGGAAGGGCCAGTGGGTACGATAGAAATCCTGCTTCGACATATCCAATTCCACTACCGCCACTTCTTCTTTTTGATGCGAGGCTTGATAGATGATATTGCCAAACGGGTCGGCAACAAACGAGCCTCCCCAGAATTGCATTCCGCCTTCCTCCCCTACCCGATTCACCGACACCACAAACACTCCGTTTGATATTGCATGTGCGCGCTGCATCGTTTGCCACGCGCTGTATTGCGAATTATTCGTTGCGGCATCCTGTGCTTTCGCCCAGCCGATTGCCGTTGGATAAAAAAGCATCTCCGCACCCATTAAACTCGTGATACGCGCAGCTTCGGGATACCATTGGTCCCAGCAAATCAACACACCCGCTTTGATGCCGTTTGGTTGAAACACTTTATAACCCAAATCACCGGGCGTGAAATAAAATTTTTCATAGTAACCCGGATCATCGGGGATGTGCATCTTGCGGTATTTACCAAGATAATTTCCCGCATTATCAAGCACTGCCGTTGTGTTGTGGTAAAGACCTTCCGTTCTTTTTTCAAACAGCGATGCGATGATGGAAACCTTATTTTCTTTCGCAAGCTTCGCAAGCCTTTCGGTTGATGCGCCCGGAATGGCTTCTGCGAGCTTGAAGTTTTCATAATCTTCCACATCGCAGAAATACAGCGAGCGGAACAATTCCTGCAAGCACACAATCTGCGCACCTTTGGCTGCGGCTTCTTTTATTCCGGCTTCCGCCTTTTTGAAGTTTGCTTCCACATCAGCGGAGCAACCGGATTGCACAAGACCAACTTTTATAATTCTTGACATAATGATTAAGCGGGCAAAATTAAAATTGCTGAATGGATTTCTTCAAAGTTTTTGAGGAAGGCATACAAAAACTGCAAAGGCGCGAAGGCGCAAAGGAATACATAAATATCTCTTCGCCTCTTTGTGTCTTTGCGGTTTAAACTTTCAATTCAAATACATCACAGCCTTCACCGCCTTCATCGTCTTTTCGGGATTAGGCAGATACGCTTCAATAAGCGTGGGCGCGTAGTGCATAGACGAGTCAGCGCCTATCACCCTGCGCACGGGCGCATCGAGATAATCGAATGCTTCTTTTTGAATTTGGTAAGTGATTTCAGATGAAACGGAAGCAAACGGCCATGATTCTTCCACAATCACGCAGCGGTTTGTTTTCTTCACCGACTGTATAATCGTTTCAATGTCGAGCGGGCGAATGGTGCGCAGGTCAATCACTTCAGCGCTGATATTTTCTTTCTCCAATTCTTCAGCAGCTTTCATCGCCACCTTCATCATCTTGTTGAATGAAATAATCGTCACATCCTTTCCTTCGCGTGTCACATTTGCTTTACCAATGGGAATTAAATATTCTTCTTCGGGCACTTCGCCTTTGTCAGAATACATCATCTCAGACTCCATGAAAATAATAGGGTCATCATCGCGGATGGCTGACTTCAGCAAACCCTTTGCATCGGCAGGGTTTGAAACAGAAATCACT
The DNA here is from genome assembly GCA_034440455.1 of Chitinophagales bacterium. Lineage (GTDB taxonomy): Bacteria > Bacteroidota > Bacteroidia > Chitinophagales > CAIOSU01 > JAWXCB01. The sequence continues at coordinate 30,112 of JAWXCB010000114.1, read as the reverse complement.
TTCAGCCCGGGGCAATTCGCCAGCCAGCTTTCAAACAACTGCGAATGCTGCGCGCCAAGTTGTCCCGCAGAACCCGAAGGACCACGAAACACAATCGGCACGGTGAGTTGCCCTGCCGACATCGCATGCATCTTCGCGGCTGAATTAATGATTGCATCAAAGGCGAGAATGGCAAAATTCCATGTCATAAATTCTACAACGGGGCGCAAGCCGTTCATCGCTGCGCCCACGCCAAGCCCCGTGAATCCCAATTCAGAAATCGGAGTATCGAGCACGCGCTTGTCGCCAAATTCGGCAAGCATCCCCTCGCTCACTTTATATGCGCCATTATATTCCGCCACTTCCTCGCCCATCAAAAACACATTCTTATCACGCCTCATTTCTTCATTCAGCGCCTCGCGCAATGCTTCACGAAAACGGATTTCTCTCATGGTTGTTTATTTGCGGCAAAGATATTCGGTTTGCGGTTTGTTGTTTGGTGATAGTTGTTTGTTGTTCGCGGTTGATGTTTCTTTTTGATGCAAGAAGGTGAATCCTAAACTGGCGCAAGCGGACACTTGCGCGAGAAACGGGTTACAGGAGCAGAGCAGGGCGACTAATTCATTTCTGCAGCTCCTCAATTAAAAATTATATTGCTGATTTCACTTTCGGCACTTCTTCAGTGGCAATCTTGTAAACCATCGTGTAATCAACGCGAAAGTATTCATGCGTGACAAGGTTTCTGAAGTCAACAACATCGCGCCACGGAATGCCGTGATGCGACTTTGCCAAAGTTTCGGGTGAAATTTTGTGAACTGCTTCACCGATTATTTCAAGCACGCGCTCTACCGCATATTTTTTTTCGCTGTTGGCATAGAATGCGTCAGCATCCACTTCTTTCATGATTTGCTCTAAATCAGAAATGCACTTATGAACGTGTTGCAATCGGGCAAGGTCACCTGGTTTTTTCATAAACCAGTTGTTTCTCGCGGTTAATTTTTTGCTCGATGGAAGGGTCTATCCATTTTACAGAAACAAAATCAACTTGCTTGTTGAGTTTTTCTTTCAGTTCTCTCCACGCCCGCACATAACCCCAGCCTATGGGCTGCGAATAGTCCCAGTCAATCAGTAAATCAATGTCGCTGCTTGCATCGGCATCACCGCGCGCGTAGGAGCCGAAAACGTAAGCGCGCAATACCGGCTGCTCCGCAAAAAAACTGCGGATAATTTGCTGTTGTTGTTCGGTAAGTTTCATTTAAGGAATGCAACCCTTGCTTTCAAAAATAGAGAAAAGGAAGCAAATCATAATCTTTGAACCCTGTCGTTATCAAGATTGCGCCTTGCAAAATAATAACTCAAAAACTTCCGCTTTTTTAAACCGCAAGTTCCCTGTTGTTTACCGGATAAGCGACCCGCTTCCAAGAACGAAAGTGAATTAAAGAGATAGGAACCGTGATAATCGAGTTAACGATAAACTTCTTTCCGGTGTGCGATTTTAACCACTACCACTGTCAGCACATCATCCGCAATCGTGTAAATGACTCTGTGGCTTCTTGCACGGACGCGCTATTCATTGTAGCTTCCTTCTAATTTCTTGCAGCCGGACGGTCGCGGGTTGCCGGTAAGGTTATTGATGGCGGCTCTTACTTTGAAAGCATCTTTTGCGGGAAGGCGTAACAACTCCTTCGCAGTGGAGGGTTTGTAAAAGAGCGTGTACTTCACTTCTTGCCAAACTTTCTCTTGAAGCGCTTTTCTACTTTTTCATAAGGTACGTTCGGTTCATTGGCGCGTTCTCTCACGGACACCCTGTCCTCTAAATCTTCTACGTACTCAATGAGCTTTTCATATTCGCGGAGGTTTAATACCACAACAGGCTCTTTCACTTTTATTGCTTTGATAGATGCTGTGCGTGGCGGCATTGGTTCTGTTTTAGTATGTACCTAAGTTAGCGATTTGTAAGTAAGATAAATTCAGACGATAACCCAAAGCCTCCGGTCACGGGGTTTGTAGTTCTGTTTTTTTATTGATAAAATGAGGTGGGCGCGTACTGACCTCATTTCTTTATTGGCTCTGTCTTGTAGCGCTGACTACAGAAGGTTGGTGGTATCTATTGGCAGGAGGTCCAGCGCATGAAGAATCATGCTTGCTCTAACCTTTCCACGAGATACAATCTCGGGGGAGACGGGGTTGGCTTTTCAGTTCTCATATTGAATGATTTGTTTTAATCGGGAAGAAATGTTTCGCCAATTTGTATTCAAGTTCACCGTTCTTATTTGAATGTTGTGTTCACCATATTTGAAATGAAGGTTGTAATCATTTTCAATTGTCGGATAAAGTAAAATTCCTGTTGCGTTAATTGTCTTTGCGTTTTCGTCTTGCTGGTTCAATAAATAACTAAACAACTGATACAAGTTTGCTGACTTGATTCTTTCCTTGTCATAGTTCACCGTCATTGTTTCTCTGTAAAACTTTGCGTCAATAATTATTTTCTCACTCTCGTTTTCAAGCGTGATGTCTGTTTCCATTTGCGGTAAGTATTGAAAACTTTCATTATCGGAATAAGAAAACTGCCACTTTATTGTTTCCTTTTTTACTGTAGTGTATTTCTTTTGCTCAATGTGATAGAAGTTTCTCACGAATGCTTCAAACAATTGATTCATTTTGTTGTCGTCTCTTGTGAAGTCAGCAAATTTGTATTTGCCTTGTTCTTCCGATGGCAAAGTGTTTTCGTAAATGATTTGACAAACATTCATGATGAATCCGTAAAAGCGATTGTTGCGATTGAGTTTTACTTGCTTGAACAAAACTGATTTCAATTCTATCAGATCAATGCTTGAAAACATTTTCTGCAAGTTCCACAACTCCGCTTTCAATTGCTTGTCTAAACCTTTTGTTCTTGTCAAGCGGTAAATAGTTGTTACAAGAATTCTGTTTGATAAAATATTCACTGAGAAATCATCATAAGTGCAAACGGTTCTTTGCTTGAAAAGAATATTGCTTTTTACTGTCTGACTAAATTCCAATTTTCCTTTTACTCCCGCTAATTCTTCTGTGATGTCAATGTAGCTTTTGTCAATGCCTCGTTTGAGTAACATCTTGCTTACATTGATTAGAACTTTTGCAAAGAGGTCAAGCAATTCTGTTTTATCGTCAATGCTTACCGATACTCTGTCTTTCTCGTCCAACTTATTCCAAGCATAACAAAGCAAGTAGTAAATATTTTCAATTGGAATTTGCATCGTCTATCTTAAAAGTTGTTTCAGCATTTCCGTTACGCTTGTTGCATCGTCAAACCAAATTTCTTCTAACAGAGGTTTGATTTCAAAAGTCAAAAATTCATTCCACCAAACTTTTTCATCGTCTCCTGTTTTGAAAGAACAGAAATAGCTGTGTCCGATTTGAAAACCGTCTCCCAAATTATTATCAGCTTTTATTTTGTTATTTACTATTTGAACTGCTGAACAAATATGTTCAACCAAACCATTTGAAACTCCTTTGTCAGAAAGGAATGAACGGAATGCTTCACCGTAGTCGGGTTGTAAATTGATAAATGCAAATCTTCTTCTCAAAGCATAATCAACAATTGCCAATGAACGGTCTGCCGTGTTCATTGTTCCAATGATGTGAATGTTGTCAGGAACATAAAATTTGTCATCGTCTTCCTCAGAGTATGCAAGTTTCAAAGCAAACTTTTCATCTCTCTTATCCGATTCAATCAACATCAGCAACTCGCCAAATATTTTACTAAGGTTTCCTCTGTTAATTTCATCAATGACAAAAAAGAAAGGTCTGTCGGGAAATGATAATGCTCGTTTGCAGAACGAATAAAAAATTCCGTCTCTCAAATCAAAGTTTCCTTTCAGTGTTGGTCGTATGCCTTGAATAAAATCTTCATAGCTGTATGATTGATGAAACTGCACCATTTCAATGTTTGCATCTTTCATCTCTTTCATAATTTCATAAGCAAGTTTTCTTGCGATGAAAGTTTTTCCAACCCCTGGGGGTCCTTGAAGAATGATATTTTTTTTCCGTTTCAAAAGTTCAACGGTTTGAAGAAAGTAGCTTTCACTTACAAATGGTTTATCGCTGTCCTCTGTAAACTTGTAGGATTTAATACTGCTGCCTTGCGTCAGTATTTGTGTGATGATATTTTTATTGTCAATCGCCTCACGAATGATGTCATATTCTTCTTCCGTTATGCGAAACAAACTTCCCTGATTATTGATGAACACTTCACAATCCTGCAAAGCAGGATTGTTTTTTAATTCATTCCAATGAACAGGAATTTCTAACTTCTCTATTAGCCTAAATTCTATTTCCTCTCCCTTGTCCGTATTATGAATTCCTTTTGTGATTTCATAAATCGCCTTGATTTGTTTTGTCGGTGTGCTTTCGTAGCCAATCATTAAATCTCCTTGCTTGGCTGCTTCAAAGTATTTGTAGATTCTTCTCTTGTTTCCTTTTTCGTTGTGAGTGGTGTAGGTCTGTAATTGTCCTTCGCTGTGTTTTCCTATCTCCCAAATTTTCGGATTAGCATTGAGCCACCAAAAATTCATTTCTTTATTTTCCTCAGCATTCAATTCCCCATATTCACTATTTGGTTCTGCAACTGTCGGATTACTTTCTTCTGTTGGATTGTATTTTAAATTGTGCTTCTCAAATACTGGAATAAGTTCGGGATATAATCTTGCATACTCCGACAATAAGAAACTCCAAACTTTTGTCGGACTGAATGTGTCGGGTCTGAATAAACTTTTATAATCCTTGTGAGAGTTTGGTTTGTATTGATAAACCTTTTCAGTAATCCAATTTATTTTTCGTTTGTATTTGTAACCGTCTGCGTTTCCATCATAATAATAATTTCCTTCAATGATTCCAATTCCAATACAGGCGTTCACGCCTTTATTGGCGAAAACCACATCCCCTTTGTTTGCGGATTTAAAAAGCCAAAGATTCCATGTTTGATTTGACTCGCTGTCAGCCGGCAAACCTGCTGCGATATTTATTTCTTCTCTTGAATTGTATTTGGAAATGTCCCCCAAGTTGAAACCACCAAACCCAATTGCTGCAATTTTCTCAGTGTAGAACTTTGTCCATTCGCTTGCCTGTGAACCTGGGGCAAACTTGAAATAGTTTCTGCTTTCTTTATTGAGTTTAATTATCTCTGGCTTCAACTCTTTCAAAAACTTTACTGCTTCAGCATAAGAGTTAACATGCTTCAATTGATTTGGCTTTGCATCTCTCAATGAAAATCCTGCAATTCTTCCTGCCTCAGGTGTGAAACTTAATCGGATAAAAAATTGATAAGCATCACGGTGAGAATCTTTAATCATCGGATACAATGCTAACCAACACCAATCACTACCAAAGTTTGATGCACCGTTGAAGTCAACCCAGTGAATTGAATAATCAGGTAAGTCCAATTCTTTTTGCAAGTCGCTGCACATTTGCTGCAAGTATGCCTGAACTGTTTCTTTTTCTTTGCCCCACTTTAAGCGATAAAAGAAAGTGTGAAAGACACTCCAAGGTCTTTGCCAATTAGCGAACATGTCTCGCTTCCCGATTGCATAAGTTTCAAGTTCTTTTATAAACTCTGCTGACAAGTGGGAAAAATATTTTTTGTCTTTCTGTCTAATGTGTTCTTTTATTTCTTCAACTTTCGCTTCGGTTATGGTCGTGCCTTTAAGTAATTCTCTTGCAACTTCTGCTCTCAAAACATTTACAGGTTGAAATCTATTGTCGGGATCGCCATACTCTTTGAAAATATCTTGAACAATATTTTGTGGCAGGTCATTTATCGCCTTGTAAAGAGTTGCAGGGTGTTCTGCATACTGGTTATATTTTTTTGCAAGGTCAGTGACATATTGAAACTGTATTTCCATTATGATATAATTATTTGGTCAGGCAAAGTAATGAAACATGATTGAAGATTTTGCTACGAAGCTGAAAAAGCGTTTTGTGCGGTTGAAAAAAAATGAATTAAAATATTTGTGCGTTGCAAAAAAAATTAAAAACGAAGCGATGTCTGTCCGATATGTTTTTTGTCTTGTGTCAAGTTGATTAAAAGCTCGTCAGTTTTAAGTTAGCACGGGTCTGTTTAGAGTTACCACTAACTATTTGATAAGCGAAAATTCTTGTACACTAAATTAATGATATTCATGCTCATCTTATACAAGCGGATGAAATGGAGCACACCCTCGTTTCCACCTCTCAAAATCAATCCTTCACACTTCTTTCAAATGTCCCTCCATCTCCTGCATCTGCAACCACATCTCTCTCATCTGCCAATCCATCTCCTAAGAATGCAGCTACAGAAGTAGGAGATAGCATTACATCAGAAGAAGAAGCATTCACATCACCGCGAGATGGAAAGAAATTACCGGAAGATGTAGAAAGCTATTCAGCAGATGCTTTTGCAGCATCTGCTCTTGTCAGTACATTTTCGGCAGATGCACATAAAACTTCGGAAAATGTAAACATACTTTCCGAAAAAGCACGTGCATTTTCTTTGAATGCGATGACACTAAACATGCTGTAACTTAGGTTATCACAGCATCCTATGGCAAAAGCAAGACAAAGACCGATAGCAGTATTCCACTTTAGGAAATCACTTGGAGTGGCAACTTTCATGGGAAGAGTTGGGGCAATTATCCTCCAAATAGAACAGAATCCTGCAATATTTGTAAGCCCCTCGCCTGCATTACCTGTCGTCAAAACTCATTTGAAGGAACTGATTGCGGCAGAAGCGAAAGCAAATACACGCGTGACAAGCGCTGCAAGCAAGCACAATGCAAAATATAATGTTGTGCGGACGGATGTAAATGGCTTACTCAGCTATGTGCAAACACTGGCGGACGCCACCCCTGATGTGTTAGAGGCGGTGAAGATTATCGCCTCATCGGGCTTCAGCATGAAAGGGCGCAGCCCACGCGAAGCTGCTGCTTGATGCAAGGCGCGGGCTTTCGGGTGAAATTTATTTGATTGCAAGAGGAGCGGGATAGCGTGATTTTCATGAATGGGCGATGAGCACAAACGGCATCCACTGGACGTAGCTTCCCTCCACCGTAAAAGCAACAACTGTAGTGCGGGACTTAAAGCCGCTCACCTCCATGTATTTCCGCCACCGCGTGATTACCAAAGATGGTCCGCTGAAATGGAGCGACACGGTGAGTATTGTGGTGCTTTAGGGGGTTGCAGGAATTCGAAAGAAATTATGCTTTGCTGTTATTTTCATCAACCGCAAAAACAAATAGTCTTTCTTATCTTTAAAATCAATTCAAGTTTATGCGCATTGAAACAACAAACAAGGAAGTGATAGTCCGCCTCCCGCTATCAGCAAATACGGAAGACTTGCAGGATTTTGTAAACTACCTGCGCTACATCGAACTTACCTCAAAATTCAAAGTGCCTCAAAAAACAGTTGACCGCCTTGCCGATGAAGTGAACGCAGGCTGGTGGAAGAAAAACCGGAAGCGTTTTATCAAGTGAAAATCGTTGTTGACACAAACATCGTTTTCAGCTGCATCCTCAATTCCACCGGAGGAATTGGAAAAATACTGCTCACATCTAAAAACTACCTGCAATTTTATTCTGTTGAATTTCTCAAGACTGAATTGCTGAAGCATCGCAGCAAATTGCTCAAACGAACACGGCTTGAACCGCAAGAATTGGATGAGTTGCAATCTTATGTAACGGCTAATATTACGTTTATCAACGAACAACTTATTCCGCAACACGCATTTCAGAGCGCAGAAAACCTTTTGAAAAATATTGACCCTGACGATACGCCATTTGTCGCATTGGCAACACACCTGAAAACCAAACTTTGGACGGGCGACAAAGCCCTCTATGATAGGTTAAAAGCAAAAGGTTTCAATAACATTATTTCTACTTCAGAACTTCTATTGCTACTTGATAAGCTTGAACGAAAAAGCAAAAGGCGAGAAAAAAAATAGACTTTTCATACCCTCAGGCAAAAGCTAACTATATCTTACATTCATCGGTCTCAACTCCACCTCAACTGTCAGAAAGTTGTCGGGTGTTTCGAGAACATGCAGAATTGAATCGGCAACATCTTTGGGATGCAGCATCGTGTCGTTTGCGGTAACGTGTGAAGATTCATTGAAGAATTCCGTATGCACCGAGCCGGGGCAGATGCATGTTACTTTGATGTTGTCTTTGCGCACTTCTTTAAACAGCGATTGTGAAATGCCGCGCACGGCAAACTTAGTGGCGCAATAGCCTGTGGCTTCTTCAATGCCCGTCAATCCTGCGATAGATGAAATATTGATGATGTGCCCCAGCTTTTGCTGCCGCATCACGGGGATTGCTTTGCGTGTGCAATAGAAAATGCCATGCACATTGGTATCAAACATCAGGTGCCAGTTTTCGATTGATGTTTCTTCGAGTTTGGAGAAAACGCCAAGCCCGGCATTATTGACCAGAATATGAACTTGCCCGCCAAACAACTGCATGGTTTTTTCAAATGCGCTTTCCACTTGTTGTTGTTTGCTGACATCCGCCTGCACAAAATGAAACGCGAGATGCTGGATGTTTGGGTTGCTTCTGCTCCACCCTGCTACTTTCACTCCTTTTTCGAGTAATGCAAGCACAACGGCTTTGCCGATTCCTTTGCTGGCACCGGTAACGATGGCGGTTTTGTTTGTTAAGTCCATACTTGGTTGATTTAGTTGGGGATGCCGGAACAAGTCCGGCATGACACTACTTCAGAACTTTCTGGTTAATACTTTACAATCCGTGTGTAAGATACTTTCTTTTGATATTCGGCTTTCAAAAAATAGATGCCTGCCAGCAAAGCGGAAATATCAAATATGCCGTTGGTTGATTCCATTACTTCTTTGCCCAACTTATCGAACAACAAGAAATGGCTTGCATTTCCTTCAATAACAAATTTTCCATTAGTGGGATTAGGGAAAATACGCACGGTGCTTTCAATTGATTTGATACTTGAAATAATTGTTACAGAAATAACTTCTGATTCGGAAGAACAACCGTTGCTATCTTCTATCGCCAAAGAATAATTTCCATCCGATTCAGGAACGAAAAAATTATTATTTGCTCCGCTCAATAAAGTATCGTTCCTATACCATTGAAAATTTCCATTTCCGGAAACAACAAACAGCGTATCGTTTCTCCACTCAATCACGGGTTCGGCAGGCAATGCAATCACTTCAACTACCACCGTATCCGAAACACCCGCGCATCCGCTCGCATCAATCACTTGCACAAAATAGACTCCTGAATCAACCACAACAAGCGTTGAATCAGTGGAGCCGTTATTCCACAAATAACTTGCAAAGGCATTGTCCAAAAACAATTCATTCACTTCGCCCGCGCACAATTGCAAATCACCTTTCGCGCGTAATGCCGGTGATGGATTGGTATAAACATCCACAGAAGTGACACCGGAAGTATCACGGCAATCATAAACATCCGTTACAATTAAACTGTAATCACCGCTTTGCGCAACGGTGATGCTTTGTGTCGCTTCACCCGTTGACCACGCATAATTGTAATTGCCGCTTGCCGTGAAATCAACACTGCCGCCAACGCAAAAGGAAGTATTGCCCGATGCGGTGAACTGCGCAACAGGCAACGCATAATTGCAACTCTGCTGCACGGAAACTCCGGCAGCGGTATTCACTAAATTTTGAAACACATTCCATTGCGGACATTCGCCCTTCAAATAAAAGCGCAACCACGGATTCAGGAATGTAAACGTAGTGGCGTGTTGCTGTGCGCGCGGAATAAATGAACAGCCGAGGCAGACGCTCGTTTCTCCGAACCCGCACAAGAAATTGGATTCCGCAAATCCGCAATGACTGCCATCAGTAACAGTAATGTATGTTTTGCACGAAGCATTCACCGCATTATACATATCCGTTGCATTGCCTGCACCGGGCGCCACATTATCCTTGCTGCCAATGAAAATCAACGTAGGAATCGTGACATTGGCGGCAGCGGCAATTGCCGATGGATTTGTTTCAGCAGGCGCGAATCCAACAAGTGTTGTGATATTCGCGTTGCTGCCCGCAGCAAGAAAACTGCATCCGCCACCCATTGAATGACCCATCACAGCCGTTTTACTTGAAATCTTTCCGAAGAAAGGTGAAGCATTGGTTGTGTTTTGTGTTTGCAAATAGCTGATGCAATAATTCAAATCCTGCGCAAAGTCGCCATGACTTGGAAACGGAATAGGACCTGTTTCTGTTTTTGGTAAAATGATGATATAACCCTGCGGCACAAACTCATTCCAGAAATTACTGTAAGCATCATACGTCATGGAAAAGCCGTGCCCTATCGCAATCACAGGAAATTGTCCGCTCGCAACAGGTGCATTACTGCCCGCTGAAGTGGCAGGATAAAATACTTCAACTCCTATCTGCCGGTTGCTGCGTGATGCATCGGTGAGCGTAGTGGAAATTTGCCCGATGGGAAAGGATTGGGCGATGAGAGAATAACTAAATGAAAGAATGAGTGAATGGAGGAATACTATTTTGATGCGCATGGAGTGGAAATTAGAAAAAAAACCAAGTGATGCGCAGGAAAGTTTTAGTTTAAAAGGAAGTTTCTACCTACTGTTCGCATCAGTCTCCAATTGCATATCGCGCCACAGGATTAATTCCTTGTAGTGCAAAATCTTTCTTCAAATATTTATAATAACCCACAATCCCAATCATTGCGGCATTGTCGGTGCAATATTCAAACGGGGGGATGTAAACATTCCATCCGTGTTTTTTCCCACCTTCTTCAAGCGCTTTACGCAACCCGGAGTTTGCAGAAACGCCTCCAGCAATCGCAATTTCTTTTATAGCGAATTGTTTCGCTGCTTTTGTCAGCTTCTTCATTAAAATATTGATGATTGCCTCCTGAATGGAGGCGCAAAGGTCGTTGCGGTTTTTCTGAATAAAATCCTTGTCTTCTTTTTCCTTTTTCTGTAAAAAATAGAGAATCGAAGTTTTCAATCCGCTGAAGCTGAAATCCAATCCTTCCACCACAGGCTCACCGAATTTGAATGCTTTAGGATTTCCAAATTGCGCATGTTTATCAATGAGCGGTCCACCGGGATAAGGAAACCCAAGCAGCTTAGCGCTTTTGTCAAACGCCTCGCCCGCAGCGTCATCATTTGTTTCCCCAACAACTTCCATCTCAAGATAATCGCGCACCAACACGATTTGCGTGTGTCCGCCAGAGACGGTGAGGCAAAGAAAAGGAAACACGGGATGCCGCTCCCTCTCCTTTGGAGAGGGTTGGGGTGAGGCTTCTTTGATAAAATGCGCCAACACATGCGCCTGCATGTGATTGACTTCAATAAGCGGAATTTTTAGCGCAAGCGTCATCGCTTTAGAAAACATTCCACCAACCAAAAGTGAACCTATCAATCCGGGACCCCGTGTAAAGGCAATTGCATGAAGTTGTTCTTTTTTAACACCGGCTTGTTTCAGCGCTTCGTCAACCACCGGCACGATGTTTTGCATGTGTGCGCGCGAAGCAAGTTCGGGCACAATGCCGCCATGTTGTTCATGCACCGCCTGCGAAGCGACAAGATTGGCAAGGACTTTGTCATTTCTCAGGACAGCGGCTGAAGTATCATCACAGGATGACTCGATTGCAAGGAGGTAGATGTCCATCGGGAAGCCGTAAATTTAACAGGGAATAATTTGTTTATGAGATTCAGAGTTTCCGGATGAAACGGTACAAGCGGTTCATTAAAATATTTTTCATCCTGTTTATCATCTGGCTGGTGGCGGTCAACGTATCGCTGTATCTGCTCAGCCTTCCAAAAGTTCAAACCTATCTTACCCAAAAAGCTGCCGCGTTGATTACCGCAGCAACAGGCGCGCCTGCAAGCGTGGGGAGTGTTGAACTGCGTTTCAGGACCTTCAGCCTGAACGAAGTGCTCATCCGCGACCTGAACAGCGACACGCTCCTGTACGTGCGCCACCTAAACGTGCGCCCGGCTTTCAGAAGCCTTCTCAGAAAAAAGATTGACATCAAATCGTGGGAATTAGATGAAGGCAAAGTTTTTTTACACCGCGAGGAAAATAGTGAGGAGTTCAACTACGAAGCAATCTTTGGAAAGAGCGGAGCATCTTCGGGAGGAGAAAATCCTTTTCACATCAGGATTCCGAAAGGAGAAATCACAAAATTAGATTTCAATTTTCTGGACGAGCGCAAACACAGCCAGTTCAGAATTGGCTTCGACAGGCTTTTTGTGAGCGCATTAAATATCAACCCGAACGAATGTTTGCTGCGCGTGGATGAAGTGGAACTGGAAAACGCTGATATCCTCGTGCGGTCATTGTTCACCTCGGAATGCAAGCCCGGAGATGAAACTGATAAACCTTCAGTTCCTCAATCACTCAATAATAGCGACTGGCATGTGGTTGCCGGCATCGTGAAAATCAGCAACAGCAGATTCCGCCATGTCAACGAAAATAATTTATACAGCAAGGGAGGCATGAACTATAACGACCTGCATGTGCAAAACATCAACATCGAACTTGATGCAACGGAAATCATTTGCGACACGCTGCGCTCCAACATCGTGAATTTAAGCGCGCGCGAAAAATGCGGATTTTCCATCAAGAGCATGTCAGCGCTTGCAAAAGTTTCAACGGATGAAATTGTATGCACAAATCTGAATCTTGTCACCGAGAACAGCCTGATAAAAAATTTTTACTCGATGAGCTATGAGTCGTTTGACGATTTTAATGATTATGTGAACAAGGTGGTGATGAAAGGCGACTTCACGAATGCGCGCATCGCAATGAAAGACATCAACTACTTCGCGCAAAATGCGCTGGAAAAAATCGCGCACAACACCATCTGGATTTCGGGAGTTGTAAAAGGAACAGTCAGCAATCTGAAAGGGAAAGATCTCAAATTCAATTTGGGAAATGACACCCGCTTTCTTGGTGACATCTCCTTCAAAGGGCTTCCTGTGTTTAACGAAACTTTTATCACGCTGGATGTGGAAGGCCTGCGCACCACAGCTTCCGACCTCCGGGCTATCTATCCGTACATCCCTTATCCTGAAAACCTTGACAAACTCGGGCGGGTGAATTTCACCGGGGCGTTCACCGGATTCAGCACCGACTTTGTGGCTGAAGGCAATCTGGATACTGAACTCGGCAGCGCAAGTTCTGACATCAACTTTAAAATTGATGAAAACAAAAACGCGCGCTATTCGGGAAATTTTTCTACCGACAGTTTTCATCTTGGAAGATTTATTGACAACGAAGATTTACTGGGAAGAATCACCTTCAACGCTTTCGTGAAAGGTTCGGGGATGAAACTGAATACCGTGAAAGCTACCGTTGACGGCACTGTAAACAGCATTTCGCTGAAGCAGCATGAGTACAAAGATTTGAAAGTGGAAGGCGAACTGAAAAGTAAATTTTTCAAAGGCTTGCTTACCGTGCGCGATGAAAACCTTGATATGGATTTTGAAGGAACCGTTGATATGAGCGATTCGCTGCCGGTGTTCCAATTGGTATCTGAAATAAGAAAAGCAAACCTGCAACCATTGAATCTTTCAAAAGACAGCATTGCAATCTCCACGAATGTAAAACTTGACTTCATTGGTCTCGACCCTGAAAGTTTTTCAGGTTATGCAGGAATTTTCAATACGGTAGTGGAAAAAGATACAGAAGCCTTTTTCTTAGACACGTTTGAACTGAGAGCGCAGGCGATAAGCCGCACGGAAAAAGCGCTCACGTTGCATTGCGATATTGCCGATGCCAATATCACCGGCAACTTCAACAAGTATGAAGAAATTCCGAACGCGATTCTTGATGTGCTCTCGTATTACTTCAACGCATCTGACACATCGGTTCACTTGAGCGCAGAGCAGCATTTTGCGTTCAATGTGAAACTGAAAGACACTTACAATCTCACTAAACTGATTACGCCTGAATTGAAAAATATTGCCGGAGGAAGCATTATCGGAGCGTTTGACAACACGAAAAATTTGCTGCAACTCAATGCGTATATCCCCGGTGTGGAATATGCAAACTTTGGTTTTAAAAACATTCTTATCAATGCAAATTCAGAAGAGAACCTGCTGAATCTCACCGCTTCTATTGACACCGTGCTGATGGAGGATAGCTTGCTCGTAGATAAAATTTCGCTCGCGTCTAACATTGCTGCTTCGGGCATGAAGTTCAACTTACTCGCGCAGGATAATTCACGCCCCAACCGGATGAACCTAAACGGCTTGCTGCAAACTGATTTCAAATCCATGACATTACAGTTTCTTCCCTCCTCCATTCATGTTGTCAATGATTTGTGGGTGATTGCCGACAGCAATAAAATCTATTACGATCCGGAAAAACTGCTCGTGGAAAATCTTCTGCTTTCAAACAAAACCCACACGGGCGAACTTGAATTTAAATCTTTCATTGACGCGACAGGTAGTAATCACTTGTCCGTATTCGTTCGTGAGTTTGAAATAGCGAATCTCTCAAAAACATTTCTCAGCCGCTCGAAAATCAAATTAGACGGAACGATAAATGGTAACGCCACCGTGATGAATGTAATTAAGGAACCGATGCTCACCGCTTCACTCAAGGTGGATACCTTCCGAATCAATAACCAGCCGCTTGGCGAGGTGAGGATTAATAGTAACTATCTGCCCGGTGATGATAAGGTAGCGGTAGATGTCGGAATTATGGGCGGGTTAAATAATTTCAAAGCATCCGGTTTTTATAAAATCAACGATAAGAATAACTATCTCGATTTTACGTGCGACATAAAAAATTTACATCTCCCGCACATTGAGCCATTCATTAAAAAAGAGGTTTCAAAAGTGCAGGGCGATGCGTATGGAAGTCTCACGGTGAAAGGTTCAATTGATAAGCCCATCATCCGGGGCACAGTGGTTGCAAAAAATGTTGCAGCAAAGGTGAATTACCTCAACGCCACTTTCAGCTTTGAAAATGAAAAAATTACGTTTGCCAAAGGCATCATTGACCTTGATGAAATGATGCTCAAAGATGAAGAGGGCAACACTGCTAAGTCACAAGGCATCATCAGCTATAATAATTTCAGCAAATTATTATTCGATATAGAAGTTGAAACACCGCATTTTCTTTTTATGAATTCTACCCGCATCTCCAACCAGCCGTTTTATGGCAGGTTGCTTGCCGGGGGAAATGTGCTTATCAAAGGCTCCACTGAAAATGTAGAGTTTGATATTGCCGCAGAAACAAAATCAGGCTCTGTGGTTTATATTGACGTGAACAGCGGCAAAGATGTTGACCAATATTCTTTCTACAACTTCATTAATAATGATAAACAAAAGGCGCTTGATAAAAAATACATCACCAAAACAAAAGGCGTCATCCTCAATTGTGATGTAACCGCCACTGATGATGCGCAAGTGAACCTCATCCTTGATTATTCAGAAGGCGACATCATCAAAGCGCAGGGATTGGGCGACCTCAAAGTAATGCTTGATAAAACGGGCGAGTTCTCTATCGTGGGCGATTACAAAATCGTTGACGGCAATTATCTCTTCTCCATGCAAAATATTATCAGCAAGCGTTTCAGCATGGTAAGGGGCAGCAACATCAGCTTCAGCGGTGACCCCGCCAATGCGCTTCTTGACATTCGTGCTCTTTATAAACTGCGCGCCTCTCCTTATGACCTTATTGAAGATATTGTTACTACTGACCAACAAAAGTTACAGGCGCAAGACCGTGTGCAGGTGTTGCTTTATCTCTATATCACCGGCTCGCTGATGCAACCCGACATCAAATTTGATATTGAAGTGCCCGATGCCCAAGCAAGCATCCGCACCGCGCTCGAAAGCCGTTTCCAGGCGTTGAAGCTCGACCCGAATGAATTTAATAAACAGGTTGTGGGGTTGCTCGTACTCAATCGTTTTCTCCCACAACGAACGACCAGCGAACAACCCAACATTGCTAACGATGTAAATAATTCCGTGAGTGAATTTCTTTCGAACCAGCTTTCCATTTACCTCAGCGATTGGATTTCAGAATTTGTTACCGATGTGCAACTTGACATCAACTATCGCTCCTACCAATCCGAAGTGAGTGGCACCGACCCAAATGCAATTGATTTTCAAAACCGCCAGGAGTTGCAACTTGCGCTCAACAAAACTTTTTACAACGACCGCATCTCCATTGATGTGGGAGGCAATTTCGACTTTGGCGCAGAAGCGCAAAACGCGCAAGATGACAAAGCCAGCAACATTGCCGGTGATTTTGAAATCGAATATAGCATCACCCCTGATGGAAGAATTAAAGTGAAAGCTTTCCGAAAGGGCGAGTATGACATCTTTGAAAATCGCAACACGAACAAAACGGGCATTGGCATTTCTTATGAAAGAGAGTTCGACTCGTTTGAAGATTTCTTCCTCAACCTGCGCCAGAAAAAAGAAGATAAAAAGGCAAAAAAGGCGCTCGAAGATACAGGCGAAATGCCTCTAATTGCACAGTAGAGATTTAATCCTTCCTCAGAACTAACTTCTTTTCAATCCGTAAGAAGAGTTGGTTATTTCTAAAACGAGAAAGGATGAGAGGGGAAAGGAAACTGAGGGGACTGAGGCAATTTATGTTGATGCTGGTCTGCATCGCATTTTTTCAAACAACATATTCACAACCCGGCAAGCGCGCCAACATTTGGTATTTTGGCGAGGAAGCGGGGCTTGATTTCACGCAGGGACATCCTGTGGCACTCACGAATGGCGCAATGAAAGCGTTTGAAGGCACCGCAGCAATTTGCGATGCGCAGGGTAATTTGCAGTTTTATACCAATGGAGGCGATGCGCCTTACATGGGCGGCATCTGGAACCGCGACCACAACCTGATGCCCAATGGCAACCTTGATGGCGCGGGCGGCTGCGGCAGCGCGTTTCAATCATCGCTCATCGTGCCGCATCCAAAATATGAAGAGCTCTATTATTTGTTTACCACCGATTGCATAGAAAATAATTCAACGGGCGGATTGCGCTATTCAATTATTGATATGTCGCTTGATGGCGGGAAAGGGGATGTGGCGATAAAAGATGTGCTCCTCACGACACCTGTAGATGAGTCGCTCACTGCGATTCAACATGCAAACGGAATTGATTATTGGATTATCACGCACAAACTGAACACGGATTCATTTTATGTGTATCACCTGACTCCGCAGGGCATCACAGGTTTGATGAAATCGAAAATCGGTCCGGTGACTCCTGACTATGCGGGTGCGCTGAAGGCTTCAACAAACGGAGAGCGGTTAGTCTATTCAGGATTGAATTTTACCGCGCTGTTCAACTTTAATAATCAAACGGGGTTGATTTCTAATTATGTGAATCTCGGTGTGGCAAGTTATTCTTGCTGCTTCTCGCCCAATTGTGAATTGCTGTATGTGGCAAATGGCGTGAACAGAAAAATCTTTCAGTTTGATTTAATACAACGCGATATTGTTTCAAGCGCAATAATTGTGGGAACTACCGTATCCACAGGCTTTGGCGGGATGCAGTTAGGACCGGATGACAGGATTTATATCGCGCGGTTTGTCACAAGCAGCTATCTCGGAGTGATTCAAAATCCCAATATCAAAGGCACGGGCTGCACCTATTTGGACGATGGAATTTATCTCGCAGGTAAAATCGGAAAAGGCGGCTTGCCGAATTATGCAAACAACATGGTGGGCGAATGTGTTGCTTACCCGGTTGAAAATAGAAGCAACTACGCGCAATTTATGCTGGAGATGCAGAACATCGGCAGCAGCAATTTCACGCTGACGTGGCACAGCACAGAACGGAATACGAATTACGCAGTACTGTTTAAAGAAAACGAAAGCGGAACATGGAAGGAAATGGTGACAGCGGATAATTCAACAATACTGAAGAATCTGAATCCTGCAACAACCTACAATGTGCGTGTGCTTCCATTGGATAAAAACTACACAAACTATGAAGTGCTTACAACGCATTTTACAAATGATGTGCTGGGAAAGAATTTCGAGGAAAGCAAAACAGGCAACGAAGCAGTGGTAACTACGCTTGACAAGTTTGACTTCAGCCTCTATCCAAATCCTGCGCGCAAATCCACTACTGTGAAATTAGATGCGGGGGTTCTTGCTTCGCAAGTGGATATTTTCATTCTGGACATGAACGGCAAGACTGTTCAGGAATTTAATTATGATGAAGTAAGCGGTTCCAGAGAAATCCTGCTACCACTAAATTCTCTTACGAACGGAATCTATCACATCGCTGTGCAAACGGAAGAGATGTACAAAATTGAAAAGCTGGTTATGCTGAAGTAGTTGTTAGCCATTTGGGTTAGTCGTAAAGAAAGGAAACCGTTTCCTTAATAAGCACATATCCGCTAACTTTCCTTTTTATTTCACAACCAAAAACCTGTAAACCATGGTGCTCAGATTAGGGGACGTTGTCCCAAACTTTCAAGCAACAACAACAGAAGGAGAGATTGACTTTTACCAATGGATGGATGACGGCTGGACAGTGCTGTTCTCGCATCCGAAAGATTACACACCGGTATGCACCACCGAACTTGGCTACATGTCGAAGATAAAAAGTGAGTTTGATAAACGTGGCGTAAAGATTATTGCGCTAAGTGTTGACCCGATTGATTCGCACAAGGGCTGGGTGAAAGATATCAATGAAACGCAGAACACCTCCGTCAGCTATCCGATTGTAGCTGATTCAGATAAAAAAGTGGCGCTGCTCTATGACATGATTCACCCGAATGCATCTGAAAATTTCACCGTGCGCTCCGTGTTTGTGATTGGTCCTGATAAGAAACTGAAGCTGTCTATCACATATCCTGCTTCAACAGGACGCAACTTTGATGAATTGCTGCGCGTGATTGATTCGCTGCAACTCACCGCGAAATACAGCGTTGCAACGCCTGTGAATTGGAAGAATGGCGAAGATTGTATTATCGTTCCCGCAGTGACCAATGAAGAAGCGGATAAGAAATTCCCGAAGGGCTATAAAATTATCAAGCCTTATTTAAGGACTACACCGCAGCCGAATTTGTAAGCAAGTTTTATAATTGTGCTGAAACAGCAAAGGATGCAAAGAGAGGTAAAGTTGTGCGAGGCGAAACAAGTGCGGCAAAATTTTTAAAACAATTTTACTTGCTGTGGGGTCTTTCCCGTAGCTTGACTGCGCGAAGTAACACCATCATAGTAAACTAATGGTCGGTACTTTCAAACACGAATATTTCCTCTTTTTTAACGGGCGCCTTTTATGCACATCAGCATTTTCACGGTGACGAGCGACAGGCATAGATGAAATATTAAATAGACTTCTTCTGCAAATAAGATAGCGATTTAGAAGAAGGATATGCTTTTTCCATTTTAATCTGGTTGCTGCTCTCTATAATCTTTCCATCTAATGAATTTCCAAAGAAGCCTGCAGAAGTGAATTCCGAATCTCACCAAACACCCGAAGCCAGTCATCCCATTTCAATCTTCCCGTTTGCGTATTCTGCCTGCTCGGATGATAAGAGCAAACCAGTGTGATACCGCTCGTTAATTTATGTTTCTTTCCGTGTGCAAATTCCAATCCTTTTAACCCATGCAATTTGCAATAACGATTGAAAGCGAGATGACCGAGACACAGCACAACTTTCACATTGCGCAATAATTCAAGTTCCATTTCTAAGAAAGCAGAACAGTTTTCAATTTCATCGGGTAGCGGTTTATTATCAGGCGGAGCGCAACGCGCCACCGCAGTGATAAAAACATTATTGAGTTGAAGCCCGTCTTCCCTGCCGGTGCTTCCGGGTTGGTTTGCAAATCCTGTTTCATACAACGCGCGATAGAGCCAATCACCAGATGAATCACCTGTGAACATTCTACCCGTGCGGTTTGCGCCATGCGCCCCGGGAGCAAGACCGATAATGAGCACTTCAGCATTAGCATCGCCAAAGCCCGGTACAGGTTTTCCCCAGTAATCGCAATCCTTGAATCGCTTTACTTTTTTCTCAGCAACCGCACGGGTATATTTTGCAAGTCGCGGGCATTTAGTGCAAGCGGTGATTGTGCGTGAAAGTTTTTCTATGCTCAAAATTTTAAGTTGTAAGTTGTTATTGATAAGTTAACAGCCTGAAACTGCTTTCAACTTCAGCTCAAAACTTAATACTTCCAACTTAAAACTTACAACTTTCCATCAGCTATGAACAGAGGCTTTCTCCGCAACATGATTTTAGTGGGTGTTTACGCTACCTACTTTCCCCTCATTCTGCTCACGATGCTCATCGTGTGGCTCGACAGGAAAATCGGTTTTCCGCTTTCCTTTCCGCGTGATGTTTCTTCGCTGGCAAAACAAAAAGATTGGTGTATAAGCGTACTGAAACAAAACAATGTGCTGCCCGCTGATGCGCAGGTGCAGGAATACAAAGTAACTCCGCTCATCCAGGAAATTATCTTCCGCTCCAATGCCGGTGTGTTAGATATTAATTATACATCCAACGGAGAAAGCAAATCGCTGAAGTGCTTCGCAAAGTTTGCGCCCACGATGGGTTCGGTATGGAACCGTACGATTTTCAACCTGCAACTGAACCACATCAAAGAAATTTATTTTAACAATTATTTTGTCACTGCTGATAAGGAGGTTGCTGCGCCCAAAGTTTTTTACGGCAACCTTGCTTACTTCACCGCCAACCTGTGCCTCATCACCGAGCACATGAGCGACAACATGGAATACCGCGAGGGCGACAATACAAGCTTTTCATCCGAACATCTCGAACTCGCGCTAAATAACATGGCAGCGCTGCACGCCCGTTATTGGCACGATTCCTCGCCACGCATGAACAAAGTATTTCCAATCATTGACGCTACGGTTGATTTGTTTGATTCGATGGTGGCGTTCAGTTGGAGTATCCCCGCGCGAAAAATTCTTGTGAAAAGCTGGACGCTGATGAACAAACCAGAAACTGTATTGCATGGCGATGCGCGTATCGGCAACATGCTGTTTCCCGGTGTCGATGGAAAAGGGCGTTTCGTATTCATTGACTGGCAAGCAGTACGTAAAGGCAAGGCAGCGTTTGACCTTGCCTACTTCATGGTGCTGAGTCTCACGTCCGATTATCGCGTGGAGCATGAGCAACAGGCGATGGATGTTTACTACAATCATTTAATTGCAAAAGGGGTAAAAGGTTATTCGCGCGAACAGTTTGAAGAAGATTACCGTCATGCTTGCTTATGCCTGCTCGTGCTGCTTTCGCTGCCTATGCTGAGTGGCGAAGCAAGCGTGGAAGGCGTGGGCGCGCTCATCTTCGCTTATGGCATGAATATCTGGCGCGAGCGTTTGCAAATCAAATTCGCTGAATTTGATTACGCATGGCTTGCAAAACATTACGGTATCACTGAAAAAGAGGGGCGCAATGCCGTTGCAGAAATGCTGGGTGTAATTGAAAAGCGGCTTGCGAAAATCAATGCGGAGAATGCAGTAGAGGCGGGTGCGAAGGCGTAAGTTGGTTTACTAACCTGCGTAAAAACTACGGTGAGAAAATCACAAGAAGCAGGAGATTCTGCGCTGCGCTAAAAATATCGGAAATCTTTAGGAGATGCCGGAACAAGTCCGGCATGACGCATCAAAAATCTTTTTTCCGCGAGGTGAGCATGATGCCCAACACGGGCAAGGCTATCCAGAGGAGCATCGTGCCAAAGGCGATGAACATGCCTTGCGTGGTGCCGAAAAATTTCTTGAATACTGCGCCTGTGTAACCCAACAATGCAGCTACATCAAGCTTGAGCATGATGATGACACGCGAAAGGTCAATGGGATTTAACGTGACCAATGCTATTGACGGGCGTTCAAGCGGATATTCCTGAAATACAACGGTCACAAGCAGAAATAATCCGTCATACAAAATCGCCATGTACAGCCAAAGCACAATGACCATTCCGAAACCTTTCATCCTGTCGGTGACGGCAAGTGAAATCCAATAGGCAAGCGCGGTGAAAATGAACGTGAGCAAAATGCCCACCGCCATCATAGTGATGAAACTGCCTACTTCGGGCGAGCGGCTTGCACCATAGGCAAGAAACGGAATGCCCAACCCAACTAAATATGCAAGCGAAAGCGAGAAAGCGACACCGAGGTAATTCCCCATGAACACTTGCTCGCGCCTGACGGGCTGTGCGAGCAGCAGTTCGATGAACTCGCGTGAGTTGTAAAAATGAATGGTACCCAACATGCAACTGATGAGCGGAATAAAGATGAGCACGATGTTCATGAGGCTAATGACCGCGCGGGACAGGTCAGCATTAAAATAGAGCAGCACGAATCCGGTGATGAGAAAGAAGAGCGTGTAAATGAGTATCCACTTGCTGCGCAGCAAGTCGAAGAAGGAGTAGCGGAGGAGCTTTAAGATTTTCAGCACTTAACCCGAAGTTTACTTATTAAATTTTCAAAAATCAAATTCCAAGAATCAAACAAATTCCAATTATTGAATGAATAATGTGCCAAACGCATCTGCCCGATGAAATTGAGTTTTACTTTATTATTTGAATTTTGATTCTTGTTCATTGGTTATTTGCAGTTTCCATCATTTTTGCGATCGCCCGTTCCACGCGTTCTTCTTTATAAGTGTTGCGCAGTTGCTCTACGCTGCCCTGAAAATAAATTTTACCTTCGAGCAGAAATACGATTTCATCGGCAAGTTCTTCTACCAAGCCCATAATATGTGTGGTGAGCAGAATGGTTTTTCCTTTTTCGCGCTCTGCAACAATCAGTTCTTTGAGCTTGATAAGCGAAACGGGGTCTAAGCCGCTCGTGGGTTCGTCCATAATAAGCAGGGGCGAATCAAACATGAGCGAGAGCACTGCATTTACTTTTTGCCGTGTGCCTCCTGAAAGGTTTCGCAACGATTGATTTAAAGCGGGGCGCAATGCGAAGCGCTCAACTAAACTTTCTTCAAGATGGTTAGTTGCTCCGCGAATGTCGGTCAACATGCTGATTAATTCACGAGGAGAGAGATTGTCGGGAAACTTTGCTATCTGCGGCATGTAGCCGATGGCATTGCGATAATCCCAATTGCCTGACACAGGTTTTCCATCTACAATAATTTCGCCCGCATCGGGAATCACCAAGCCAAGAATGCTTTTGATAATCGTTGTTTTGCCGGAAGCATTGGGACCGAGAATGGCGCTCAAACTTCCGCGCCTGATGTTGAGGTCAACACCGCGCAGCACTTTCAATTTGCCAAAAGATTTTTCGAGCGCTTTTATCTGAATCATTTCACTGCCTGCATTAAGGGTTGTTCATCTCTCAGCGCGGTGGGCGTGAGCATGGGATTTACCTTTTCAGAAAGTATCAGCAAATCAATAAACAAGCTGCGCATTAAAATAATGGAACTTGGCTGCTGCTCGACAAGATAGGTGAAAAGGTCAACGGGATTGTGCGGCACATCGCCTATCCCGTCACGGTCGAGGTCATAGCCGCTGTATTTACTCCAATAATTTTTTTCGTAGCGGTTGCTGTTGGAACGCGCATCCGTGCCGAGTTCAAAAGAGTTGGAGAGGAAATTATTTCCGGTAAACACATTGTCCATGCAACTGCCCGCGATTTTCAACGCCCATCCGTTGTTATCAAACACGTTATTGCGAATGTTCATCCTGTCGGTGCTTTCGGCAAAAATGCCAACAGTGTTTTGAAGAAATCTATTGCCCGCGATGTCACCATCTTTGATTTCTTTTAACAGCAAGCCATAGGATGTTGCGCCCCAGTTGTAGGAAAATTCATTATCGAGCATAGTGATGTGGTGCGAATACATCACTGCTACGCCAGCTTGATTTTTCGTGAACGTATTCCCCTTGTAAATGTCGTTGTCGGAAAACATAAAATGCAATCCGTAACGGATGTTGCCTTCGGAATGATTTTTTTCGATGCGGCAACTGTCAGAAAACTCCAGGTAAATACCATCACGGTGTTTAGTAAGGCGGTTGTCTTCTATCGTAATGTTTTTGCAGTTCCACAAATGAATAGCGTTTCCCGCAGTGAATTCAGATACAGCAACTCCTTCAACAGTATTTCCACGGATAAAACAATTCTGCGCGTAGGAAAGATAAATTCCGAAGTAGCCTGCAATCACTTTGCAATTTTCAACTGTGCAGTTCTTTACTCTTGCCAGCTTGATAGCAGCCATGTCTTTCGAAAAGCTGGAACCGGTATTTTGTATTTGCAGATTGCGCAGCGTGACCTTGTTTGCGCGCACGGTGATAATCTCATCTTTCTTTTCTCCGTCAATGATTACTTCGCCTTCACCAATCAGCGCAATTTCTTTTTCAATCAGGATGTTTCCTTCGCGATAGGTTCCGCCTTTCAGAATGATTCTGTCACCGGAATTTGCTTCTTCAATTGCTGATTTGATGGTAGAACATTCGCAAGAGGGACAAACTGAGATATCTTTTGCTTGAGAAAAAAGCGCAGACAAAAAAAGCGTTGAGAAAACCAAACCGCTTTTAAGCTGCGCTGAAATCAAATCGAAAGAAATCATTTGTGCGGTTTAGTTTGTTTAAGCACTGTTGCAGAAATTTTCTTCCAATCAGAAATTTCTCCGCCATGTTCTTTCTGCAAGGCTTCTGTTTTTTCTTTACTCGAAACAGCAGTAATAAATAATCCCATCGGACTTGGCAATGCGGGGCTTTGCAGATAAAAACTTTTTTCAGCATCAACGAGCGTTGCTGGATTTGAGAAATCAATTACCCAGAGGGAAAACACTTCATGCTGCTCTACAAGTTTGTCTTTGTAAAGCGAGTTAGCCAAACATTCCACCGCATCATACTTATAGACTTTCCCTTTTTTCGTGACTAACTCTGCGCCATAGCGCTGGTCGGCAATCGTCATGCGGCAATGCTGGCATTGGTCGTGACCGAATTCGAGAGGCTGCATTTCAGGCTTGCAACCGAACAGCAGCAGCGGAAGAAGGAAAAGAAGGGGGTACTTCATATACAGGTTTTGGAAGTAAGTTATTCTTTTTTCCTGTGAAAGAAGTAGTCGTAAACAATCGCTATCATGCCTGTCAATATCGAAAGAGCGGCAAACAAACTTCCGGCATAAGGAAGCGACACTGCGCGAAAATTCAGCAGCCATTTCACGCCCAGAAGCGGTGGCTGATAACTCATGCCCGGAACTTTAATTGGCGCCCGTGGATCGAGATTGTGTCCGTAGTCATAGAGCCATGTATAAAAATCATAGATTCCAACCGCGCCTGCAATGATGAACAGCGCTACCCACACTATCATCAGCGATCTTTTCTTTAAACCTGCAACCAGCAATGCCAAAGCAGCAATCACCATCAACACCACCGGAATAATTTTTAATTCAGGGATTGAATCCGGCTCAATTTTTTTCATGCCGATGTAATGATTGAGAATGTTGATGTTGTTTAGAGTATGCTCCGTATAGCCTGTGATTTTATTCACCCAGATATACATCACCAAGCCACCTTCGGGAAACTGAGGAGCATCGAGTTTGATAAACCAAATCGGGTAGAGAAAGATGCCACCTACTAATAAAGCAGCAATCACGAATAAGATTCTTGAAAATGTACTCATGGCAATAATTAAAGAGATGAGATAATAAAAAGGCGGGTAGCCTTTTCAACCACCCGCCTTTTATTTTGAGAAGAAAGCATTACAAAGGAGCATTGTCAACGCCCGTCCAATACTTAATCGGTGTGTTAGAGCCAGCAGGAGAAACCCGCACGTAGCCCTGCATTTCCTGATGCAATGCCGAGCAGAAGTCGGTGCAATACATCGGGAAATTTCCAACAAACTTTGGCTCCCACTTCAGCGTGCGCGTAACACCGGGCATAATCAACAACTCGGAATTCTGGGCGCCTAACACCGCAAAGCCATGCGGCACATCCCAGTCTTGTTCCAAATTGGTAACGTGGAAGTAAACTTCATCGCCCACTTTGACGCCTTCAATGTTATCAGGCGTGAAGTGACTTCTGATTGTTGTCATGTAAACATGCACTTCGTTTCCTTTGCGCACCACCTTCGCCTGATCTTCTGACTTGGTGACATGAGGATGATTATTTTCATCAAGCCTGTAAACTTTCTTGCTCTTATCCATCAGGATATTTGCCGGAATAGCTTGCGCGTAGTGCGGCTCACCGATGGTCGGGAAGTCAAGCAATAGTTTCATCTTTTCACCGGTGATGTCATACAACTGCGCAGACTGTGTTAACTCAGGTCCTGTCGGGAGGTAGCGGTCTTTCGTGATTTTGTTCAGCGCAATCACATATTTACCCCACGGCTTGCGGGTGTCGCCACCGGGAACGCACAAGTGACCAATTGAATAATAAGTAGGAATACGGTCAAGCACTTCCCATGTGCCAACTTTCCATTTCACGATTTCAGAAGAGATAAAATAAGATGTGTATCCGTTACCTGCATCATCAAACTCCGTATGCAACGGTCCTAAGCCTCCCTGCTTAACAGTTCCTCCCAACACTTCTTCATATTTGAGCACCGGGATGCCGTAAACTTCAGTTTCAATCGCTTTGTTTTCAATCGCTTTGAGCATTTTGCTAAACGAGTGAACAGCCAAATCAGCAGAGAGTTTACCACCTGCAACAATATATTCACCACTTGGGTCAACATCCATTCCATGCGGTGATTTAGGAGTAGGCAGAAAATAAACAAATCCTTTATGCTTTGACGGGTCAAGCACTTTCACCGTTTTTATCACTTCTGATTTGGCAGTCTGGGTAGATTCATCCATCAAGTTATGATAGTAAGTGACCGGCATGTCTTCGCCCGCGCCACCATCAACCAATTCGGCTGCTTTCTGCCAGTTGATTGCCACCACATAATCTTTATCATTTTGTGAAGCTTCAATTTCTTTCAGCGTACCCTGCTGTTCCGTGTTGTAAGAAGTGAAGAAAGTCCATCCGTGAGAAACGCCTTTTCCACTGGCTGAAAGGTCATAATCAAATCCAGGCATCAGCACCTGAAAATGAATTTTCATTTCGCCTGTCTTCGGGTCAACCTTAATAAATGAAAGCGTGCCTTTGAATTTATCTGCAAAATCTTTTGAGGAAGCATCCGTCTGCGGAATAGGAACGCTAAATCTTGTACCTGCAATTACATATTCCGTTCCCTGCGTGAGGTAAGGCGAACTGTGATTTCCACCACTTAAAGGAACTTCAATGGTTTCAACCGTTTCAAACGTGGTGAGGTCAATACGCGCGATGCGTGGCGTGTTGTTTCCATTGATGAACAACCAGCGACCATCTGCGATGCCATCCGTTTGTGAGATTTTCGGGTGGTGCGCATCATCCCACGGAATAAATCCATGCGAGGTGTTTAGCAAGGGCTTCGTTTCTTCTGCAAAGCCATAAGCCTTTTCAGGATCTACTGAAAAAACCGGGATATACCTGAACAGACGTCCTGATGGTAATCCATAAACGCCCACCTGACCGCTGAAACCACCGGAGGTGAACAAATAGAATTCATCATAAGAACCTGGCGGCACATAGGTTCTGGAAGCAGCATCGGTTGCGCCCGATAGCGCTTGTGGTCCGCTTTTAGTCGCAGCATATTCACTGCATGAAGAGAAGAAAGCAAGAAGGGGGAAGGCAAGCAGCAGGAGACGATAGTTGATATTCATAAAAAGAAAGGGGGGTTTAGTAAAAAAAAACGGACAGCGCCTTACGGCTTATTGCATCTTATAGCGTACGGAAATATTCCAGCACCTTGCGGGCTTCGTCTTCCGTAAGATTTTGGTTTGCCATAGGCGAAAGATTATAGTCAATCAGCAACTGCTTTGCAATCGGGTCTTCCTTCACCATTTGCTCGGGATTCAGAATCATGTTCATAATCCACTCCGGTGTTCTTCTTTCAAAAATTCCTTTTGGCGCAGGTCCGATAAATCTCTTATCAGCTTTATGGCAGGCAGTACATTTCTCTTTGTAAATCACTGCACCCGCGTCTGCCATTGCCTGATCAACGGTTTCTCCCAGCGACACGCTTCTTACAGGACCGAGTCCCTTATTATTTTTCCAGTCAATTGCGCCTGCTGATTCGGTCTCCGCTTTCTTTTCAGATTCTTCTTCTTCCTCCTCTTCGCTGCCACTTGACAGAGAAGTTGTTTTTGTTTGATTTTGAGCCGACTGCTCACCTGAAGAACATCCGTTTAGAAATAACCCGCCTGAGATCAGCGCGGTAAGCAGCAGCAGGTTGTTTTTGATTTTCATGGCGTAAAGGATTTATTTTTTGTACGCCAAAAGTAGAAATTCAAATCACAGCAACCCCGTGACTTTTGTTAAAAGGCATGATGACTTTTATCATTGGCAATGACATGAATGAGCAACAATAAAAAAGAATACAGAACTGTATTCTTTGATATAAACGAGGGAAGGATTAGAAAAATCTATTAAAGCAGCCCTGTGATTTCTGCATCCATCGGATTCACTCCAGAAGAATAAAAATTGAGCAATTTGCCGTCTTCGCTGATAAGATACTTGCAAAAATTCCAGTTGGGCGCTTTCTCATTCCATCCGTTGAGGTCTTTGTTGGTGAGCCACTCATACAACTCCTGCATATCGTTTCCTTTCACTGAATTTTTTTCAAACAGCGGAAAGGTAACGCCAAAATTCTTTGAGCAGAAAGATTGAATCTGATCATTTGAGCCGGGTTCTTGCCCGCCAAAGTTGTTTGCGGGAAATCCGAGTACCACGACTTTGTCTCCATGTTGTTCCCACAAAGCCTGCAAATCTGCATATTGCGGAGTGTAGCCGCATTCCGAAGCCACATTCACAAGCAGCATTTTCTTGCCTTTGTATTGGCTGAGTGTTGTCGGTTGTCCGTCAATTGTTTTCAAAGGGATGTCGTAAATGGATTTCATAGCTTGTGATGTTTGAAGGGTTGTTTCTTCAGGACGTGTACGCACTTCGCGGCAGCCGGGAAGTGATGCGATGAAGAAGATGAAGATTAATAAAGAATTCATGTGATTGCTTTTTGTATCAAGCAGAAACAAAAATAAAGGCTTTATGTTCATAAAATGCGCATCCCTTGCTTCACCCGATAATTTGGTGGAGCAAGGGATGTTTCTATTCGATTGCCAAACGCGCAAAATTTTGCGTCTCTATTTCTTTTTCCTGATTTCGTAGTTGGAGCTTTTTTCTCCTTTCTGCATCATCTTCTTGTCATATTCATTCATGCTTTCTACATCAACTATTTTTTCCTTGTACTTCGTATTTACGGAATCTTGCTTCAATAATTCTTCAGTAGGAGTGATGGATTCAAACTGTTTTTTCAAATAGCTGTCATTGCGGGAAACATACTCGCGCGCTTCTTCATATTTCCCATCGTCAACGGCTTTCATGGCGCTTTCCAGCATATCGTTTGATTCAAACAAGGTGACTTGCTGCACTACGCGTTCGCTATAGAATTTTTCCTGCATTGCCCTGTCGGTTGTTGCGGTAACGATGCTGGTGGTTTCCAAAACCTTGTGTTTGAATGCGTCTGTTGCGTCATCATATTCAAGCGTTGCAGTTAAAGCAACGGTTGCTTGCGCATTACCCGGCACAACAACTTTCAGCAACACCGCTTTTGTTTCTTCTGAATACACATCGCGAAATGCAATTGTAATTGTGTTACCCGATTGCTCATACTTATAGCCGAACACCTGGCGCACTGTAACTGTTTGCTCCAGCGTGATGGTGAGCTTCATATTCTGCGCAACCACCGCAAGTAATCCCTTCAACTCTCTTTCAAAAATCCGGGGAATTTCGTCAGGCGAACCGATGAAATAATAATTTCCGCTGCCGTATTCCGCAATACCAGTGAGCAAATTCTCATTGAAGTCAGCGCCCACGCCAAATGTAGAGATGGTAATGCCATGCTCCAAATTCATGTTCCGTGCGATTTGCATGATGCGCTCCGGGTCAACAATTCCCTGGTTGGCAAGCCCGTCAGTGAGCAGCAGCACGCGGTTCACGTAGCCGCTCTTATATGTTTTCTTTACCTGTTCGTAACCTTCCATCATGCCACCGCACAAATTGGTTGAGCCGCGTGAACTGATTCCGTTGATTTTATTTTTCACTGAATTCTTGTCTTGTAACTTACCTGGAGATACAAGGGTTTCTATTGCATCATCATAAATCACAAT
>JAWXCB010000113.1:0-98944 GCA_034440455.1 Chitinophagales bacterium | reverse complement strand
CTGCGTTTCAGAATGCAATTCCTGCTTTCCTATTTCGATTTTCAACCAAAATTCATTTTTATAAAAGTATAAAAGGACTTTTTGAGGGACGACTACTTACTCTATTGGCAATGTCGTTCTGCGTGTATGTCAATGCTTGCTCGGATTCAACTGTAAGAAATTCTATTGACACGACTTTATTTAATACCGACTTTGAGAAAACAGCATTCTCGCAATATTTAAATGACAGGATCGGGAACCCTTTGATGATGCTAATGTCCATTAACGCAAATTCAAGTAACGAAGAATTTCTCCGCGTGGAAAAAACTATAAACTCACTTACAAATAATCTTTTGCAGAAAACAGAAAAGCAAAAACAACTATCAAAAACTTACAAAATTATTTTCGATGACATCCATTCGGCTTTTTTAAACCATTATAACCTTGTTGCCGATTTTGAAAAAATATTTATAGACGGCACCTATAACTGCGTTTCCGCTTCCGCATTGTACAGTTTGATACTAACTAAAATGAAAATCCATCACGCCATTCGGGAAACGGTTGACCATGTGTATGTAATTGTTGACCCTGACAACACGCATTTTCTTTTTGAAACAACTGATCCTTCCGGAGGTTATTGGAAAATTGATGACCCGTTTAAAAAGAATTACATTGATTTTTTGATCAAGCAAAAAATAATTACCCAAGCTGAATTAAATAGTTCTACTGTAGGTCAGGTGTTTGAGAAATATTATTACAGGGACGAAGCTATAAATGTATTTCAACTTGCCGGTTTGCAGTATTACAACCAAGGTGTTGAAGCCTTAACTAAATCAGATGAATCCGGTGCTTTAAAGTCGTTTGAAAAAGCCTATATCTTATATCCGTCCGAAAGAATTTTATTCTTCATCAACAATTGTCTTGCAATTCAAGTAGAGGAAAGGACTGACTACAATCAGCAGTCAGTGACAGCAATTATGAAATTGCTCAATTATAACGACTCTGATTTTTTCAATTCACAAGCGATTAATTTTTTCGAGCTGATATGTGAAAACGTCCTCATCAAGAAAAATAATTCAGGGGAATTTGAAAGGCTTTATAAACTTTTTAACTCAGGAATTCAGGATGATTCCATCAAGCAGGAGATTACCTCCCTTTATTACACCTATAAAGGCATAGCACTCTATTACAAAAGTTCTTACCGCGATGCCTTGCCAATCTTAAAACAAGCATACGATATGCAGCAAGAAGATCTTCGTCTTCAAGCAATTATCTCTGAATCTGTTCTGAGACTGGCGTCCTTTCCGAGTGACCCGGAAAAAACCATTAAAACCCTTGACGAATATGTAGCCGGGTTTAGTTTTTTAAAAACTTACAAATTGATAAATGATGCTTATGCTAAAATGTATCTCGGATTGGCGGGTAATTATTTTCAAATAAATGACAAGAAGAACGGACTTCTTTACCTTTCAAAAATTCATCACCTACAATGCGGAAACACCTGACATTTCAATTGATGATACGGTTGTTGGACACGCTTATGGACAAGCTTCCTCTTTTTATGTACGTCAGGGTGACTATGTAAAAGCAAGGAGCTATCTTGAGGAGGGGTTAAAATTTTCGCCTTTTAATGAAGAATTAAACAGGAAACTCTTGGTATTAAAAGACTACCGTTAATAAATTTCCCTACGCTTTTCCGCTAACTCAGAAATTGCTTTAACCACCTCATCCACCTCTTCCTTCGTATTATATCGCGAAAACGAAAAGCGCACCGAGCCTCTGTCGGGCGGTGCATGCAATGCTTTCAGTACATGCGAGCCTGCATCTGAGCCTGATGCGCATGCACTGCCAGCCGACACGGAAATACCGCTGATGTCAAGATTGTAAACTAAAAAATCGCCTTTGTCGCTGGGCGGAAAAGAAACATTGAGCACGGTGTAGAGGCTGTTGTGCTCATAATTCCCATTCACGCGTATATCGGGCAATATTTCTTTTAGTTTTTGAAAGAAATATTCTTTCAGTGATTGAATGTACTTGCTGTCCTCATTCAACTTCGTGTAAGCCATACCCATCGCTTTCTCCATGCCAATGATGCCGGTGATGTTTTCAGTGCCTGAACGCATGTTGCGCTCCTGCGAGCCGCCATGCAGCATAGGCTTCAGCATGGCATCGCTGCGCATATAAACAAACCCGATTCCTTTGGGTCCGTGAAATTTGTGTGCGGAGCCAGAGATAAAATGCACGTTGACTTTCTGCAAGTCAATCAGGTAATGCGCAATCGCTTGCACCGTGTCGGAAAAGAAATAAGCCTGATATTTTTTACACAACTCCCCTACCCTTTCAATATTGGTGATGTTGCCAATCTCGTTATTGGCGTACATCAGGCAAACCAATGTTTTCTCAATGCCGGGAGCAAGCAACTTTTCAAGATGCTCGTAATTCACATTGCCGCTGGCATCCAATTCTACAAATTCCACCTTTAATCTGCAATACAATGACTCAATCGTGTGCAGCACACAATGATGCTCAATGCGCGAAGTGATAACGCGCGTAACACCTAAATCATCTATTACTCTTTGAATAACCAGATTTGCAGTTTCTGTTCCACCTGATGTAAAAAAAATTTCAGCAGGCGCAGCATTCAACATCTGCGCAATACTTTTGCGCGCTTTTTCAATTGCTGCTTTTGCTTCTCTGCCGAACTGATGAATAGAAGAAGGGTTTCCGTATTTCTCCGAAAAAAAAGGCAGCATCGCTTCTAATACTTCCGGAGCGAGTGGCGTTGTGGCTGCGTTGTCGAGGTAGATTTTCAAGTCGTAAGTTTTAAGTTCTAAGTTCTAAGTTTTTGAAAAGCCTGCTTACGACTTCCAACTTAGAACTTACAACTTCATTTCGCCATTTCCTTAATATCCTGCATAATCTGCTTTGCCATCGTGTCGGCTGTGCTTAACGTGCGGCTTTCAGCATAGATACGGATAATAGGCTCGGTGTTGGATTTGCGCAGGTGTACCCAGTTTTCATCAAAATCAATTTTCAACCCGTCAATCGTGGTGTGCGGGTTCTTCTGATATTTCTCCTGCATCTTCACAAGCACTGCATCAACATTAATCGCAGGAGATAGCTCAATTTTATTCTTTGACATGAAGTAGTTGGGATATTCCCCACGCAACATAGAAATGGATTTTTTCGATTTTGCAAGATGCGTCAAAAACAAAGCGATGCCCACGAGCGCATCTCTTCCGTAATGTAATTCGGGATAAATGATGCCTCCATTGCCTTCTCCCCCAATCACTGCTTTCACCTCTTTCATCTTTTCAACCACATTCACCTCGCCCACCGCTGCGCCATAGTGTTTTCCTTTCCTTTTCTCTGTGACATCACGCAACGCGCGCGTAGAAGAAAGATTGCTCACGGTGTTCCCCTTTTTATGTTGAAGCACATAATCGGCAATTGACACAAGTGTATATTCTTCGCCAAACATATTGCCGTCATCCATCACAAAACACAGGCGGTCAACATCAGGGTCAACCACAATTCCTAAATCGGCTTTTTGTTTTTTTACCGTTTTGCTGATTTCATGCAGGTTTTCGGGAAGCGGTTCGGGATTATGCGGAAACAAACCTGTTGGCTCACAATACATTTCAACCACCTGCTGAACGCCCAATGCTTTGAGCAGTGGAGGCAACGCAATTCCACCTGTAGAATTCACACAGTCAATCACGATTTTAAAATTGCGTTCCCGAATCGCGTTTACATCCACTAATGGAAGTTTGAGAATTTTCTCGATGTGCTTTTCGATATAAAAATCCTTTTGTTCCACCGAACCAAGTTGGTTCACATCCACGAAATCATACGCTTCATGTTCCGCAATACTCAATACTTCTGCGCCATCCTGAGCGGAAATAAATTCACCTTTTTCATTCAACAACTTCAGCGCATTCCATTCTTTCGGGTTATGGCTTGCAGTAAGGATGATTCCTCCCGCAGCTTTTTCTTCGGGTACTGCAATTTCAACAGTGGGCGTAGTGGACAAATCCAAATCAACCACATTCAAGCCAACGCCTTGCAAAGCGCCTGCTACAAGATTTTTCACCATCTTGCCAGAAACACGTCCGTCCCTGCCAATCACCACTTTTTTATGTTTTGACTTTCCCTTCAGCCATGTTCCAAAAGCTGCGGAGAACTTTACTACATCAAGCGGAGTCAATGCTTCACCAGGTTTGCCTCCGATGGTTCCGCGAATACCGGAAATAGATTTTATCAGCGTCACAAGTATCGGTTTTGTGGCGGCTAAATTAGCATGGAGGATTGAGTTGTTTTTTTTTAAGTTGTTCATGCAAAATATTTTCGTTTTGAATTCAACAGTCAGAATTGCAACTTTTCTCTCAGCAACTAAAGTCATTCTGCGAACACGAACAAATCATTAAATTGCAATCAGTTCTAAAATTCATTGCTATGTCTCTTACGAAAGAAAAATCAAAACCTGCCGCAATCGAACAGCAAGACTTTCTTCCCCTCAACGGCACTGATTATGTAGAGTTTTATGTTGGCAACGCGAAGCAGTCTGCCTATTTCTATTGCCACGCTTTCGGCTTTCAACCGCTTGCTTATGCAGGATTGGAGACAGGCGTGAAAGACAAAGCATCTTATGTGATACGTCAGGATAAAATCACGCTTGTGCTCACAACTTCTTTTGACCCCGAAAGCGATATTTCAAAGCATCATCAAAAACATGGCGATGGCGTGAAGGTAGTCGCGCTGTGGGTGGACGATGCTCGGAAAGCATTTGATGAAACGGTGAAGCGTGGCGCAAGTCCCAGTTTAGAACCAACTGTTGAGAAAGATGAAAATGGGCAAGTGATAAGGTCGGGCATTAAAACTTATGGCGATACCATTCACTTGTTTGTAGAGCGAAAAGAGTACAAAGGAATTTTTCTACCGGGATATAAAAAATGGAACGCGCCTTTCAAGACAGAGCCTGTCGGTTTGAAATTTGTTGACCACATGGTGGGCAATGTGGAATTAGGAAAGATGAATCACTGGGTTGATTTTTACAAAAACGTGATGGGTTTCACACAACTCGTGTCGTTTGATGATAAAGATATTTCCACTGAATACACTGCGCTGATGAGCAAGGTGATGTCGAATGGAAACGGCAGAATCAAATTTCCGATTAATGAACCTGCGCACGGAAAAAAGAAATCGCAAATTGAAGAGTACCTTGATTTCTACAAAGGCGCTGGCGTGCAGCATATCGCGCTTGCAACAGATGATATTCTTCGCACTGTTACTGAGCTGCGGAAGAGAGGCGTAGAGTTTCTCTATGTTCCTGATACTTATTATGAAACCGTTACAGCGCGATGCGGGAAAATTAATGAGAATATTGAAACGGTGAAAAAACTCAATATTCTTGTTGACCGTGATGAGGAAGGTTATTTACTGCAAATTTTCACAAAGCCTGTGGAAGACCGCCCAACTGTTTTTTATGAAATCATCCAACGCAAAGGAGCAAAATCATTTGGCAAGGGAAATTTCAAAGCATTATTTGAAGCGATTGAACACGAACAGGAATTGAGAGGAACGCTATAAAGTTGGCAGTTTGTAGTTACTAACTATCCACCACAAACAAAAATCACAAACGAATCATGAGCGAACCAACCATCCTCAACGAGGAGGCAGCGCACAAGAAATTCGCTGTGGATTGGTTCAATAAAATCTGGCCGCTGTTACAAAAGGAGAACAGGACTGCCGAAGAAAACGAGATGATGATTCACCTTGCGCATACTTCTCTTTTTCATTGGCTGCATGTCGGAACAGCAATTAACGAACAGCGCGGTGAATGGATGCTGGCAAGGGTTTCCACCATTTTGGAAGACAAGACAAAGGCGTTGCATCATGCAAAACGCTGCCTCGCATTGACAGAAAAAAATGATTTCAAAGATTTCAACCTTGCTTATGAAAGTATGGCGCGGGCTTATGCATTGAATGCGATGCCAACAGAAAGCAAACGCTATCTTTCACTTGCAAAAGATGCGGGAGAGCAAATAGCTGAAAATGGCGATCGTGATTTATTTATGAATGTTAATCAGAGCATATAATAGTAAGGAACCTAAGAGATACTTCTTAAATTTGTGCATGGCAAAAAAAGATGGACGAAATCAAAGTGCCTCAGCACACGTACATTAAGGAAACAGGTAGTGGAGTACCTTAAAAAGAAAAAGGGCAGCCAACAGGAAGCTGCTGAAATATTCAGACTGAGTAATAGCGGAGTTGAAAAGATATGGCGAAAATATCGGGAGGGAGGCAACCGCATCGCTGATTTCAGAATCGCGATTGACCAGGCGCGGTTGCTCATATTATATGCCGCATGGAAACTTGATACGGTGGGAGCATTGGCTGCAATGACGGAAATTTCCTCTATCAAAGTTGTTGCGCCAAATGTGCTGCAAATGATTACAGATGAAGCAATTCAGATGCACGGGGGTGCGGGCTTGTCGTATGATTTTCCGCTCACTGCATTCTTTGCGATGGCGCACGTAATCCGTATTGCCGATGGTCCTGATGCTGTGCATCGCGGGTTAATCGCGCGATTTGAATTGGGGAAGTATTCAAGTTGAAAAAAATCGGAGTAAGGCGATGAGTGATGCTGCAAAAAAAATAAGAACGGAAGAAACGCTTCCTTTAGAAAAATTAGATGCGTGGATGAAGCAGCACATCGCTGGGTTGAGCGGCTTGCCTGAAATCACACAATATACGGGAGGCGCATCCAACTGGACATATAGACTGAAATATTCTTCGCATGATTTGGTATTGCGCAGACCACCTGCGGGAACAAAGGCTTCCAGCGCACACGACATGAAGCGCGAATTTTTTATTCAGAAAGCGCTGATGACGTTTTATCCTGTGCCTGAAATGCTTACTTTCTGCAACGACCAGAGCGTGGTGGGCTGCGACTTCTACATCATGCAGCGCATTGACGGAATTATTTTGCGGAGTAATCTTCCGCAGGGTGTCACGCTGAATGCAGACGATGCGCGTAAACTCTGCATCAACGCGATTGATTATCTCATCAAGTTGCACAGGATTGATGTGAGCAGCGCCAACCCTGAGCTTGCCGCATTTTCAAAAGGCGCGGGCTACACGCAACGGCAAGTGAACGGCTGGTGCGACCGTTTTGTGAAAGCAAAAACGTGGAACGTGCCTTCGTGTAATTACGTGATGCAATGGCTGAAAGAAAATATTCCACAGAAAGAAAAGCTGTGCATGATTCACAATGATTACCGCTTGGATAATTTGATTCTTGAACGCGGAAATCTTTCAAACATCATTGGCGTGCTCGACTGGGAAATGGCAACCATTGGCGACCCGCTGATGGACTTGGGCAATTCACTCGCCTACTGGGTGCAGCGCGATGACGACTTTGTGATGCGCATGTTCCGCAGGCAGCCTACGCACCTGCCCGGAATGATGAAGCGCAGCGAGGTGATAAATTATTATTGCGAAAAGACAGGCAACCGCGCGGATGATTTCCGGTTCTATGAAGTGTTTGGGTTGTTTCGCCTCGCAGTGATCGTGCAGCAGATTTACTATCGCTATCATCACGGGCAGTCACGCAACAAGGCGTTCAAAAATTTCTGGCTGATGGTGCATTACCTCAACTGGCGTTGCAAAAAAATCATCAAAGCGAAATGACATCCTCTTCCAAGCAAAAACTTTTTCTCTTCTGCGCGATGGGCTGCCTCGGCATGACCACTGAAATTTTTTTCACGGCATTCTATGGGCTTTATTACGGCACGATGGATATTCAGATGAAAGGATTTTCTTACATCTGGATGTTCCCGATTTATGGATTGGCGGGTATTGCATTTCCTCCCATTTTGAAATTGATTCAAAACTGGAATGTGTTGCTGCGCATGTGCGTATATGCCGTTGGCATCCTCGCGGTAGAGTTTGCAACAGGATGGTTTCTCGAAGTGACTACAGGGCAATGCCCGTGGGAATACAAGGAAGGCTGGCACCTGATGGGCTATATCCGTTTTGACTACTTCCCGTTCTGGGCGCTGTTCGGGCTAATGGTGGAACTGGCGTTGAAATTTTTAATGCGGCTGCGCATTGAATAACGCATTATTGGCGAGCACATACTTCTCCATCATTTTATAGATTTTTTCTTTCAGTGGCTCGATGTCATTCTCCGTCAACCCATCAGTGGGAACAGGTTTCAGAAAATGACATTTTAATTCGCAGCGTTCGAGCAGCAAGCTGTTGTTAGGAAAAAGTTTCCTTGTGTTGAGCAACACCATCGGCACGATGGGCAGGTGAAATTCGACAGCAAGCCGGAACGCCCCATCCTTGAACGGTTGCAGCGGTGCAGGGGTGCGGTTGCGCGTTCCCTCCGGAGCAATCATAATGGAAATATTTTTTTTGATGATTGCGCGCATCCGCTCCATGCTCTGTCTGCGGCTCTCTGCATCCGAGCGGTCAACGAGTACCACCGCGCGTTTGAACATGAAGCCCATAAAGGGAATTTCCGTCAGTTCTTTTTTCCCGAGCGGACGATAACGATTCGTCATGGAAGCTGCGGCAATAATGATGTCGGCTGTTGAGCCGTGATTGAGCACGAAGACGTAAGACTTGTCTTTCTCGAAATTTTCCTCGCCCTTCACTTCCAATCTTACGCCATTGATAAACGCCCACGTGCGCGCCCACGGGCGATAGATTTTATACAAAGCTTCCGTGCGGTTTTTGCGCACCAGCAATACAACAGCTACATGGATAAAAAAAATAATCAGCATCAAGAGCATGAACGTGATATAAGCGTAAAGAGTAAAGAAAAAACGAAACACGATTTTCATCAGTGAAAAAGTACGATTATTGTTTGAATAGTTAAAGCGCAAAGGCGCAATGACGCTGGAGAAATCGCCATTCTGTCCGTTCGGAAATATTTCAACAAAATGCTGTCTCCCGTAATTTTTCATCGAATGAACGCTAAAAAATGACCTGAAAAACCACAATTTATCAACACAAAAAATACCCTAAAACACTTACGGGAAAACACTTACAAAAAGTATTACGCAAAATAACGTAGTCCAGATTGACATTTTCTGAATATGATAACTCCCGCCTTTATTTCACGCCTGTTCTGCAACTGCATTTTTTGTCGTTTTTAAAAGCCTGCAAAATCTGTTTTGAATATTTCATTTTTATGATTGTTGATAACGCGGTTTGGCAGATTGCATTTTTTTTTCAACTTTGTTTGGAACTGGTTCATCATGAATCTTGAAATTGAGTGTGAACGCTCGCTTGAACTTGAAACGAACTGGAAGATTACTGCTTTTCAAAAAATCATGAGCGCATATCAGGAGAAAAAAACCGCCTATGATAATGCCGCTGCACAATTGCAATCGCAAAGCGGCATCATCCAAATACGGGGAAATAATCCGTTGCGCAACAGAGAGATAGAAAAAATAGAGATGAAAAAAGGATGCATTCAACAGTTAAGAAAACAAGGTTGGATGAACGATGAATTTTCGTCCATGAAGTATGACCCTTCTAAAGCGATTCCTGATAGCTACCCTGAATTTAATAACTGTGAAGCCATTAAAGATGGCAAAGAAATTCAGTTTATTGAGCAGGCATTTGAGTGGAACCAAGTTACTTATGAGTTATATCCCTACTTCTGGGGAAAGAAATCACGCTGGACAATGCTCTATACTATTGAAGACAATGACCCCATTTTTACGGCATTCTTGCAGGCAGGCGCAGCGCGCGTAATAGTTCCCGTTCGCCCCGGATATGAAGATGCCGTTGTGCAATATATGGAGAGCGGGGAAATTTGGAGCGGAGGAGATATTCCCTCCATGAGAGACAAGGGCGACCTCTATGTTTCAGTGTATGATGATTTACTGAAAAAAGACCCTCCTGTTGAAGGATTGCCTTGGGAAATTGTGTTGCCGACTAATCTTGTGATATTACAGCAGAAATATGAAGGACTTGCTGATGTAGGCTTGCCCTGTTTTGAAGAAGAACCGGTGTAAGCGGGATAAAAATTTTGACAGGAGAACATGACACCGTTAACACCAGAAGAAATAAAGTATTTATCTTTCTCAGGAGGCGGAGGCAAAGGCATTGTTTATTTGGGCGTGGTAAAAGCATTGGAAGAGATTTATGCTGGAATGAATCGTAGAAACTCTGCCCGCATCAAAAGAAAAATGAGAGAAGTGAACCCTCCTGTGGAGGGAGGCGGAAACGATGTGCTTCAACCCGATTTGGATGAAATTCTTGTAACCGCAAAAAGAAGCAAGCCTTTGTTTAGAATATCACACCCACCCGCAATGCGCCCGCTAAAAGGCATCTCCGGTTCATCGGCAGGCGCAATCACTGCTTTTATGTTGGCGATGGGAATGTCGCATGATGATTTTGATGCTGAACTTCAGAAAGAAAGTACGCTTAAGTTCAACCGCACCCTGAAAAAATTCATTTCATTATTTAATCCTAAGTTCTTATCGCCAACGGTAACAGATAAATCACTTTCCTTACTCAAATTGTTTTTTGCTAAAACCGATAAATTTTTTCTTGATAAGGAAGTAACTACCAGTGAATTTGAAAGTTTTTTTGAAGGACCGGATGATGAACATAAAGTAGTGGAAGACAGGAGTACAGGAAGTTACCCTTTTACAAATTTTCCTGAATTATTACAAAAAAATCTTCTGGGATTTATAAAGCCGATAATACTTGCTTTAAACGGCATTGTACAACAGATTATCTCTTTGCTAAACTTCGTTGAAAAGGGGGCAACGGGTGCTCCGATATTAAGAAGAAAACTTTTTTTAGACAATGAAACGGACTATTTCTTGTACAACCTGCTTTTTACAAGGGGGCTTTTTTCAGGCTTGAAAGCAAGAGAGTATTTTGCACGGCTGATGAAGGAACATTTGTTGGACAAATGGCAGGGATACAATGACGTGGATGGAAAACCAATTATCTATGATACCTCTCTCAATCCGGCTAAAATAACTTTCAGGCAATTTTTTGCAATGACCGGAGTGGATTTGGTAATCACTGGTGTGAATGTTACCAGAAAAAGACCGATGTACTTCTCCGTAACACACACGCCTGAATTTCCGGTGATTGAAGCGGTGCAGATTTCAATGAATGTTCCGTTTGTTTTTAAACCCATTTGGGTTGACCATGAAGTGGATAAAAAAAATCCATTAAAACGAATAGCCTACAATGGTTTTTGGGTGGATGGAGGAATGCTGAATAATTATCCCATCCTTGCTTTTGATAAATTGCGCACAAAAGCGCTCAATTATCAAGGTGAAGTAATTAACTACGAAGTAGCAGTAGATGCAGGTGGAGAACCGGGAAATTGTGATTGTGTACTGGGCTTTCGGCTTACTTCGTATTTGAAACTTCAAGAGGAACTTGATAAAACAAAATTGAAAAAATCAAATAATGCACCTTTACTTGAAGAAGTAGAAGACAAAGACTTCGATTCTACTATTGAAGTGTATGACCAAAATAATTCTAAAGCGAGTTTGCGCTACCTGTCAGACTTGTTCGACACATTCTTTTATCCGGCAGAAGCAGGTCAGATAAAAACTGCAAGCGTTCGGAGACGAACAATTGAAATTGAAACCGAAAGTCTGAGTATGTTAGATTTCTCGACTCCATATCTGGATGAAAAACGAGAAAATGAAAA
This sequence comes from Chitinophagales bacterium, assembly GCA_034440455.1. Classification (GTDB taxonomy): domain Bacteria; phylum Bacteroidota; class Bacteroidia; order Chitinophagales; family CAIOSU01; genus JAWXCB01. The sequence continues at coordinate 87,264 of JAWXCB010000113.1, read as the reverse complement.
CCTTTTTAAGCAAAAAAATAAACTTATTGAAGGTGCTGAAGTAATCACAATGAGCAAATTCGGTAAATAATCAGTTTGAAAAATTTACGTGCTGACTAAGTTTATTCAATTAATGGGACTCATTGGAGTTATTAATGTAACTCTGACTCTAACAGGTTGTATAGAAAAAGCTACCTCCTGTAGCGAAATTGTTGATGTCCACTATTGTGATACCTGCCAAACATCTTTTAAACAAATTTTCAATTATGAGAGGCAAATCGGCTCAATTCCGATTGATTTAAAGATGAACGAGGAAGAGAGATTTATTTACTTAGCAAGAGTTTGGCATAATAGAGGTGGAGGGGAGTATCCTGTTTATATGTTTATTCGCCCGAAAAATCATCCGTTTTTAAAAGAAGTTGTTGCTTATTTCACATGGGGGTTTAAGGAGTCTGTTACGAAGTATTATTATCGGGAAGACGTTTTGGATAGTTTGCTTCCCCCTGAAACATTAAAACAATATGACAACGACACATTTAATCTTCAAGATTTTCTTTGTTTTAAAGAACGACTATTATTTACTAATGACGATTATTACAAGGTAGGGAAGAAATGCTATCACCAAGCTCAAGGAAAAAATATCAGATGTAAAAGAGAAATAAACAAAACCTACAAAATGACCGAATCACTTGGAGAAAAATATGACTGGTTGCAAAAACATACTAAATACTATCAGTGGCGCTGTTGTAAAGGCGAAACTTATATGGCTGTCATATTTGGCTGTAATTTATACAGTAGAGGGCGGTATACGCTAAGAGATGGCAGCGTAATAGACGAAAATGAATATCTAAAAGGGGTGCGTTTTCCAGTTGTCCATGAGCACTATGAAGTTTCAATTGAAGACCTTGCAATTTATCTTTCATGGAATTACTACTTTGAGGAAGAGATGGATCCTTGGAATGAATCTCTTAAAAGAAGATAATGAACCGATTACAAACCATTGCGAAACTTTAGTTAATCCCATAATAATGCATAAAAAAATAATCTTCACACTTATCGCTCTTCACTCAGTTTTTTTCCTCTTTTCTCAAGACTTAAAAATTGATGTGGTCTATTTGAAAAATGGCAGCATCATTAAAGGCAGCTTAATAGAGGTAACCCCGCAAACAGTAAAAATCGAAACAAGAGATGGCAACTTGTTTGTGTTCAAAATGGAGGAAGTAGAAAAAATCACAAAAGAAACAGATGCTAAAGCTATAGAGAAGCAAGCAATAGAAATTGTAGCAAGTCCAGACAAAATTTATCCCGCAGCAAAAGCAAAAGGTTATCACTCTGCGCTTGAGTTTGCCGCGCCTGTGGGCATAGGCGAACTAAACAAAACGTATGGGTTTGCATTGGGCTATTCGGCTCTTTACAAATTCAATAATACATTGCTACTGGGTGGCGGCACAGGCGCACATCTTTTTCTCGACCGCGAGAGCGGCTCCTACATCGGTATTTTCATTCCGTTATATGCCGACTTCCGCATGCGCTTTGCCGACACGCGCTATTCACCTTTTTTAGTGTTTAAGCCCGGTGCAAACATGCTCCAGATTGATGCGTCAGCAAAAAATTCCACGCTTCCGTTTCCCCGCTATGCCGTTTTTGGTTTCTATGGAAATATCGGGATTGGCATTGAGGGTTATCTAAATCCCAAGTTAGCATGGACACTCAGCGCAGCTTATCAGGCAAACAGTTATTTCTTTCAAGGAAAGGGGGAAATTTTGAACTTCGCAACCATTGGAATTGGTTTCAGATTTTAAAATTCAAACTCAAAATATTAGAACATGGCAACAAAAATTTCACCCGGCAGCAAGTTTTCGGCAATCAGAAGTTTCTCAAAACTGCTACGCCCGTTAAGCGCCCGCGCTGCGGCATCAAAAATGGCTGAGGCGGTCAGCATCCTCAAGCTCGGCAGAATCAACCGCAAAAAAAAGAAAGCAGAGCGGGTGAGAGAACTGCTGCTGGCAACAAAAAAGGCTCCCGCAAAGAAGAAGATCGCAGTGAAAAAAACTGTCGTTACAAAAAAATCCACCGCGAAGAAAAAATAAGAGGATGGCGGAATCCCGAGTACACGCATGGGCGTCAACCGAAGAAGCCACAATTTGCTGGAAACCCTTGACAGGTCGCTCCTACAGAGCTAATGTCACTTTTTACTTCGGTTACTATTACTATTGAACTCCTACGGAGTTGAGAGGAAAATTAATATGCTGTTCAACTTCTGCGGAGTTAAAGGAGAAGACAATATTTCTATTTTTGATTTCCCCGTAGGGGATTCATCTTAGTAGAAAATCATCAGTCAGAGAACAGTAGCCCTGAAAGGGCGACCTAAATGCTTTGCAGATGAAAATTTTTTGAAATTATTGATACGCAATGGTTGCAGCTATTTAAATCTAATCTTTAGTTGATGCCCATGCGCGTACTCGGTACCGCCAGGACAATGCAGGAGTGAGGCTGCTATTTCAGGTAAGCATTCAGCAACGCGAACATGATGCCGGAGAGTACGCCAATCGTGCCCATCCAAAAGATGAACATCCATTTGATGATTTCAGCTTTGGTTTCTTTCAATTCAACCCTGAGTTCGTTCAAATCTTTTTTGGTGGCAAAGGGTGCTGAGTTTTCTTCCATGCGCTTGTCCACCTTTCCCTCAACATATTTCACTAACACCTTTGCTTTCTCTGCGCCCAACTGCTGGGAGAGGGCTTCAAATAATTCGATTTCTGAAATTACCATAGCTGAATTTATACCCAAATATAACCCCTTGCTTTGCTAAAGTCAAACGCATTGCGCTGCGGTTTTGTTTCTCCATTTTAAAGGATAAGGTTTAGATGCTGTTCTTTCGTCTCAGGCAGACCGCCATTACACAGAGTAACTGCTGCCGTTTGGACTCCCTTCTCCTTTCCTTGCCTGCCGTCAGCAGGGGAGAAGGGGCGGTACCGCCTGCGGCAAGCCTATGGCGACCGAAGGAGATGAGGCTGTATTGGCACAATATACGTGTAGCTTGCATTGTCCGCGCCCACTAACCCAAGCACGTTGCCTGCGGCATCCCACGCCAATGCGCCCGAATCGCCTTTGCGCGAGAATTTTCTTGCTTTCAGCAACCCTGTAAAACCGATGTTTACCAGCCCGTTGATGCGCACAGTGCAGGTGGCATTTTTTTCCAGAAGCACAGATTGTTGCAGTTGCCTCTGCGCATTCACAAAGAAAATTTCATCCTGAGTTTTAGCAGGCGTGTTGCTGCAATCAAGAGGAGCAAAAGCAACATCCGGCATCTCCACCTCTGCAAGCGCAAAGTCATTGGCATAATTCAGCTTTCCGCACAGCACTTTTCCAATTACTTGTTCCGTTCCGTTTTGTGTTTTCTGCATCACCGTAATGTGCGAATCAGCCGCGCTCTTATCATCAACCGAATAGATTTTGTGTTTCACCTCCTGCGCGCACAACACATGATAGCAGCCAATACAATAGATTTTCCCTGCGTGTTTAAAAAAACTTACTTGTCCTTTCACAGAACTTGATTTTCTGCAATAGAACGCAGAGTTATTTGCGCTTCTTAAAAAATCGGAAATGTGCAGGGGAGAAATAGGCGAGCGAGATGCAAGACGATTAACCATCCCCGAAAAAGTACGATTATTGTTTGAATAGTTAAAGCGCAAAGGCGCTAAGTCGCAAAGGGATTTTCTCAGCATCTTTGCGCCTTTGCGGCAAGGTTGTATTTTAGTTACACAATGAAAAATCTTCAACACGCTTTTGCGAAGGTAAATGGCATCAACCTGCATTATGTAACAGCGGGCGAAGGCGAGTTGGTGATATTGCTGCACGGCTTTCCGGAATTTTGGTACGGCTGGAAAAACCAAATTCCCGCGCTTGCAAAACATTACAAAGTTGTTGCGGTGGATATGCGCGGCTACAATGAAAGCGACAAGCCCGAAGGAGTGAAGAATTATACTTCAAAAATCATCGCAAGCGACATCGTGGATTTGATTCATTTCTTCAACGAAAGCAAAGCGCACATCATCGGGCATGATTGGGGTGGCGGCATCGCATGGGCGCTCGCGCAACAATTTCCTCAAAGCGTAAATAAACTCATCGTGCTGAACTGTCCGCTGCCGCAGGTAATGCTGAAACAGTTTTTCACAAACTTCACCCAACTGAAAAAAAGCTGGTACATGTTCTTTTTTCAGTTGCCTTATTTGCCGGAAAAATATATCAGCCGCGATTTACGTACATTTTTTTATCGAGGGTTGCGGGGTTGGACGCATAACAAAAATGCGTTTTCAAAAGAAGACATCGAAGAATATGTGTGCGCGTTTCAAAAGCCGGGTGCCATCACCGCAGCCTTGAATTATTATCGCTCAGCCTTCCGCGAAGGTGTGAAAAACGAAAACAGAAAAAACATCCTGATTGAAGCAGACACGTTAGTGATTTGGGGCGAAGACGACAAAGCGCTCGGCAAGGAACTCACGTTTGGCATGGAACAATATTTCAAAAATCACTTTGAAATCAAATACATCAGCAACTGTAGCCATTGGGTGCAGCATGAATATCCCGAATTGGTGAATGGGTATATTTTGGATTTCCTTCAAAGCAAAACAGTTTAACAAATCCTTAATTCACTCTGCTTGGCATTGCGTGTTATCTTTAGCCTCCCGAAATAATTACGCGCATGAAAAGAAGAAATTTTCTTATTGCAACCGGAGTGGTTGGTGTTGGCTTTGTCGGCTTACGCATTCTTACAAGAAAAAATTCTGCAAACAAAACTGTTGCGCCTGAAGCTACGCCTGCTCCCGCGATTCCCGGGTACGGTGCGCTTGTGAAAGACAAAGACGGCATTCTCCATCTGCCGGAAGGATTTTCTTACAAAATCATTTCGCGCAAAGGCGAAAAAATGGCTGACGGATTGCTGTTGCCCGGGCTTCCCGATGGCATGGCGGCTTTTGCTGCCGCTAATGGCAAAGTCATTGTGGTGCGCAATCATGAAATTTCGCCCATTAGTGTTCCGCTTGGCGCATTCGGTGAAAAATTAGAATTGCTGAATGTATTGAGTCCATCCGACTTTTATGATTTCGGGAAAGGGAAAAATCCAAGCATGGGCGGCACTTCCACGTTTGTTTACAATGAAGAAACAGGCGTGATTGAAAAACAATATCTGAGCCTTGCGGGAACAAACCGCAACTGCGCGGGCGGACGCACCCCCTGGAATAGTTGGCTCACTTGCGAAGAAGATGTGGCAACGAAGAAAGACAATATTGAAAAAAATCACGGTTTTGTTTTTGAAGTTCCTGCATCTATTGAGATAGCGCGCGCAAAACCGGAGCCAATTAAAGCGATGGGGCGGTTCAACCACGAAGCTGTGTGCGTTGACCCAAAATCAGGAATCGTTTATCTCACCGAAGACCGCCCTGATAGTTTACTGTACCGCTTCATCCCGAATGAAAAAGGCAATCTTCATGCGGGCGGAAAGTTGCAGGCATTAGTTGTGAAAGATGCGCCAGCAAGAGACACGCGCAACTGGGGTGAAAATGGGGCAGCCGACTTTCTTTCAAATACACCTGTTGCCGTTGCTTGGATTGACATGGACAATGTGGAAGCGCCTGATGATGATTTGCGCCAGCGCGGATTTAAAAACGGGGCTGCATTATTTGCTCGTGGCGAAGGTGTGTGGTTTGATAAAAATGAATTTTATTTTGCCTGCACCAGCGGTGGGAAAATTCAAAAAGGACAAGTGTTTAAATACGCCTTAAGTGCCGATGAAGGCAACGCGGGCGAAACAGCACAACCTGCTCATCTCGAATTGTTCGTTGAATCAACCAATCCTGACATTTTAAAATATTGCGACAACCTCACCGTGTCGCCCTGGGGCGATTTGATGTTATGTGAAGATGACATGCATCCTTTTTTAGTCGGTGTAACTCCGCAGGGCGAACTTTATCATTTTGCCGAAGGCGCAAAGTATCAAACTGAATTTGCTGGCGCGTGTTTTTCACCCAGCGGAAAAACAATGTTTGTGAACATTCAGGGCGAAGGACTAACCATCGCTATCACAGGACCGTGGAAACAAGCAGTTTAAGTTTTGTTGAAATTAAAGTTTAGTAGTCTTCAACCTGATTGAATTTCCCACCACAAACAAATCGGAGAGCGCCATCGAAAGCGCGGCAATCATCGGGCTTAAGAAACCTGCCGCAGCAAAGGGAATGGCGAGGATGTTGTAGATAAATGCCCAGAAAAGATTTTGCTTAATCGTAGTCATCGTTTTTTTGCTGAGGATAAGCGCATTCTTCAAATAGCTCAAATTGCCATTCAGCAAAATCACCTGCGAACTGTCAATGGCAACTTCTGTCGCATCGCTCAATGAAATGCCGATGTCGGCTTTCGCCAAGGCGGGCGCATCGTTGATGCCATCGCCCACCATTGCGGTAGGCATTTCCTTTGAAAGTTTCGTGATAATTTCCAACTTCTCGTGGGGCATTTTGCTGAAATAAAATTTCTCAATGCCAAGCTTATTCGCAACAGACGCGCACTTTTCATAACTATCGCCACTGAGCAAAATTGGAGTCATTCCGATTGTTTTCAAATATTCAATCGCTGCTTTTGCTTCTGGCTTCAGCTCATCTTCAATATCCACATAGCCGATAAGTTGCTTGTTCAGCAACAGATAAATATCATGCTTGTTGTCCACTGTTTGATTACGCGCCAACTCGTAAGAGCCTAATTCAAACACGTTCCCTTTTTTATCAAACGCACGCATACCGATGCCTTTCAACTCTTCAATTTTTGAAAAGGTCATTTCCTTCACGTCTTTTAACTCGCGGGTAAGCGATTGCGCAATCGGATGCGAAGAATGTTTTTCTAAACTGAACAGAATCGTTTCCACATCATCCTGGTCAAACTGCACTGCGGTGATTTTTTTGATTTTGAATTTCCCGGTGGTAAGCGTACCGGTTTTATCAAACACCACTTGCTTAATCGTAGCGAGCGTTTCCAATGTTTTTCCTCCTTTGATTAAAATTCCTTTTTTGGTAATCATGCCGATACCAACCATGATTGCAGTAGGCGTAGCTAAACCCATTGCGCAGGGACACGCAATCACCAGCACTGCTACACTGTGCATCAGCGCTTTTTGCACAGGCAATCCTAACGTGATTAAAGAAACCACAAACGTGATGATTGCAATAACAACCACTGCGGGTACAAACCACGCGCTTACTCTGTCGGCAATGCGCTGAATATCGGGACGATTTTGCTGTGCGCCTTTCACTAATTCAATAATATTTGAGAGGAACGTATCATTCCCCGCAGCTTCTACCTGCATCTTGATGCTGCCTTTCATAATCACAGTGCCGCCAATCGCTTTATCGCCCACCGTTTTTTCCTGCGGAGCGCTTTCGCCCGAAATCATGCTTTCATCAACGGAACATTCGCCCCAAGTAATGGAACCGTCAGCAGGAATGCGGTCGCCTGTGTTTACCAAAACCAGATGCCCTTTCTTCACCAACTCCGTTTCGATTTCCTGAATATGCTCAACGCCTTTTCCATCGGAGAGAATCACTTTCGCTTTCTGCACGCGCAATTTCCCCAACTCGCGGATAGAGGAAGTGGTTTGCTGCACACTTTTTTGTTCCAGTAGATTTCCAAGCAACACAAGCGTGATGATGGTGGCTGTTGTTTCAAAAAAAAGATAATCATGCCCAAGCTGATTCACCATTCCATACAAACTATAAAACAAAGCTGCCGATGAGCCAAGCAGAATCAGCACATCCATGTTTGGGATGCCTGCCATCAGCGAGCCGAGTGCGCTTCTGCCGAAATGCTGCAAGCCGATAATAAAAACAGGCAGGCAAAACGCAAGCTGGAAATAGGGATTTGCAAAAATCCCTTCATGAAAAATCATGTGCAACAATAAAGGCAGCGTGAGCGCAAGACACACGTAAAATTTTTGCGTGAGCGTAAACTTGAGGGAAGAATCAACATTGGCAACGCCATCATCCACGATTTTGTAACCCAGATGCTCAATGCCTTTTTTAATCTCATTCAACTCTTCGGGATGCTTCAGCGTAAAGCGCGCTTCATGCGTAGAGAAATCAACAGAGACATTTTCAGTGCCTTTCTTTTCAAGATACTTTGAAATGCCCATCGCGCAATTGGTACACGTCATGCCTTCGATGTTCAGTTTTACTTTTTGTGTGGTATGTTCGAGGGTTTCCTGCATGAATAATTCGATTTGAAAATCGGACTCAAAGTTAGCCTATTGGCAGGGTAGCTGTTTTAAGCGCTTTGCTGATAGGCAATGTGCCGATTACAGGGAATTGGACGGTTTAAGAAAATTACTTCAGAAGCGAAGTGCTACTTTTTTAGTTGTTTTAAATCGTATGTTCTTGATTCGGTAGGCTTTAAACCGTGCCTGAACTCCAAACTGCGGGGTAAAATTGTTAAACCGGACACTATAGAAGAACTAAAAATCTGGTTTGTGATATTGGTTTTGTCTCCTTATCTTTGCCGACCATTCTAAAATAGTAACAATGAACGCAATAGTAGAAATAGCAGGTCAGCAGTTTAAAGTGACCAAAGGTCAGGAACTTTTCGTACACCGCCTTGAAGGTAGTGAAGGGGACAAAGTGCAGTTTGACAAGGTGTTGCTCACCGATGTAGGTGGCAAAATAACAGTGGGTAAACCCCTTGTTTCCGGCACAACCGTAAATGCAAAAATTATCAGTCACTTGAAGGGCGATAAGGTTATCGTTTTCAAGAAAAAAAGACGTAAAGGCTATAAAGTGAAGAATGGTCACCGCCAGTCTTTTACCAAAATTGCAATTGAATCAATCGCTTAATAATAAAAAGTAAATAGAAATGGCACATAAGAAAGGGGAAGGTAGTACCAGTAACGGACGCGATTCCCACGCACAACGACTCGGGATTAAGGTGTATGGCGGTGCATTAGTAATTTCCGGCAACATCATCGTTCGCCAGCGCGGCACTAAATTTCACCCCGGCAATGGAGTGGGCATTGGCAAAGACCACACGCTTTATGCAATGGCAGAAGGCATCGTTGAATTCCGCAGGAAAAAGGATGACCGCTGCTATGTGAACATTCTTCCTTACAATGAGCCGGTTGCCGCATCTCAGGAATCTACAACTGAAGAAAAGCCAAAGAGAAGAAAGAAAGTAACTCCCGAAAGCGAAAACTAATTGCTTTAAATAACAAATGAAAAACCGTCCGCCTCCGGCTGACGGTTTTTTTATTTCCAAAACCACGCAGCATTGGGAAGAATTCTCGCAATAGATTACGGGGGCAAACGCACAGGATTGGCGGTAACCGACCCGTTGCAAATCATTGCCTCCGCATTGGATGCTGTGGAGTCAAAAAATGTTATCACTTACCTCAAACAATATCTCTCGAAAGAACAAGTGGAATGCTTCATTGTAGGCGATCCCAAAAACCTTGACGACTCCCCTACTCATGCTACTCCATTAGTAAACTCGTTCATCGTTTCTCTGCAAAAAAACTTTCCATCCATCCCTGTAAAACGGTGGGATGAACGATTTACATCCAAAATCGCGTTACAAACTCTTATTGCGGGCGATTTCAAGAAGAAAGACCGCAGGAAAAAAGAAAACCTCGACAAAATCAGCGCTACGTTAATTTTACAAGAATATTTACAATCCATACAACGATGATACTTCCAATAGTTGCTTACGGTGACCCTGTGCTTCGCAAGAAATCCAAGGAGATTGAGAAAAGCAATCCGGGCTTGCAAGAATTGATTGCAAACATGTTTGAAACCATGTATGATGCTCCCGGAGTTGGGTTGGCAGCGCCCCAAGTGGGAGAATCCATTCGCCTCTTTATTATTGATAGCGAGCAGTTGTTTAAAGACGATGAGGAGGACGAAGGCGAAAATGAAATAGATAAAAAGAATTACACCGGAGAACCGCTGAAGCAGGTGTTTATCAATCCGGTGATTTTAAAAGAATATGGGAAGAAATGGGTGTTTGAAGAGGGTTGCCTGAGCATTCCGGGTATCCGCGAAAACGTAGAGCGTGAAGACACTGTCGTGATTCGCTATTATGACCAGCATTTCAAAGCGCATGAAAAAGAATATGACGGCATCACTGCCCGAATTATCCAGCATGAATATGACCACATTGAGGGTGTTCTGTTTATTGACCGCATCAAAGCCCTCAAGCGGCAGATTCTAAAGAACAGGCTAGAAGCAATTTCAAAAGGAAAAGTAGAGGTAGCTTACAAAATGTTATTCCCGCAAAAGAAAAAGGCGCGGGTTTAAGTTCACTTCTTTTTAAAGTCACCCCGCTTCCATGCATCAATAAATTTCGCCCACGCAAACGGGTTGAAGATATTCTGTGGTGGAATCTGCCCTGTGTAAGAGAAGCGTTGCGCCTCCATGCGATAATAATAGTCTGTGGTTTCTTTTGCGTCTGTTTCCATTGATTCCCCGATTTCCTTCAGTTTTTCCCGTTCCAAGTTTCTGCGGGCACGGTCCAAATCATCATCCGGCACATTCATCGTGAGGAATGCTTGTCTGAATTCGTCTTTCGTAGGCCACGGATAAATTACCGTTTCAGGCAGGTACACGGTATCTTGTGTAAGCAATTGAATGATAGAATACCTGCTCTTTGAGAGTGTGTCCGGAATCACAACCATCTCCGTCTTGAATCCCACCCCAGTGAACTTAATCGTATCGCCCAATGCTGCTACGAGCGAAAAGAATCCTTGGTAGTTAGAAAATGTGCCGCGCGCCTGATGCTTGATAATAACAGTTGCGTAAGGAATTCCCATCAAACTGTCGCTCGTAAGCACCAATCCCGACAGTTGCACTAATTTATCTGTTTGGCTAAATGCACTTTGAAGACCAAAGAAACAGATTGCAATAATTACCGTTGCTTTTTTCATAGTAGAGAACAAAAGTAAGATTCTTTGACAATCCATGATAGCAACAGAAATCCTGCCAACCCTTTTCAAATCAGATTCTTGAGGTGGCTTTTCATACTGAATTAATACCATAAAATCATAATAAATAATAAACGGTGGCTCTACTTTAGAATAAACTACCTTTACCACTCTTTATAACCTTTTTTAATAAAAAAACATGAAAATTTTTGCAGGTGGTCTTCCTTTCAGTTTGGATGAAACAACATTGAAAGAAACTTTTGAGGCTTACGGACAAGTTAGTTCAGCCAAGATTATTAACGATAAACTGAGCGGAAAAAGCAGGGGATTCGCCTTTATTGAGATGGCGGATGATGCTGAAGCTAAAAAAGCAATTGACGGATTAAACAACTCACAGATGGAAGGACGCACCATCGCAGTGAAGGTAGCTGAAGACAGACGCGAAGGCGGCAGCTCGCGTGGTGGCGACAGTTGGGGCAACAGCAGGTAAGCGGTTAAAGTCGGTTTAGCGATTAATTAGTTCTGTCTTCCTTCAAGGGATTTTTTTCACCTGAGTCATTTGTGTTCTATCCCTCTAAAAAACTTTTTCTATGCGCCAGTTGAAAATCACGCAATCCATCACCAGTCGTGACAGTCAGTCAATTGAAAAATATCTGCATGAAATAGGAAAGGTTGACCTGATTTCCGTGGAGGAAGAAGCGCAGTTGGCAAGAAGAATAAAAAAAGGCGACCAGCAGGCGCTTCAAAAATTAGTAACTGCGAATCTGCGCTTTGTTGTCTCCGTTGCCAAGCAATATCAAAACAGCTATCTGTCGCTGAACGACCTCATCAACGAGGGCAACCTCGGCTTGATAAAAGCCGCACAGCGCTTTGATGAAACGCGAGGATTCAAATTCATTTCCTATGGCGTGTGGTGGATCAGGCAATCTATCATGCAGGCAATCTCCGAACAATCGCGCATGGTGCGGCTTCCGCTCAATCAGATATCCACTTTGAATAAATTGAACAAAATGTTTGCAGATCTGGAGCAGAAATATGAGCGTGAGCCTACCCACGATGAATTATCCGAAGGGATGAATTTAAATACCGACCAGATTGCAGACACCATGAAGTCTGCCCCAAAACATTTATCCATGGATGCTCCCTTTCGCGAAGGTGAAGACGGTTCGTTTGGAGATGTAATGGCAGATACCATCTCTCCTCAGGCAGATAATGGGGTGGCTTATACTGATTCTTTGCGCATTGACACAGTAAGGTCCTTATCAAGATTGACGGAAGCCCAGCGGCAGGTAATTACACTCTATTTCGGCTTGGGGAAAAAAGAGCCAATGCACTTAGAAGGCATAGGTAAAGAATTAGGACTTACCCGCGAACGTATACGCCAAATAAAAGACAGGGCACTCATGCGTCTGCGCTCTTTCACCGACAGCATCTTGTTGAAAGACTACTTATGTAAGTAGGTAGGGACTGCTTCATTCACCCTTCGGCACCAACTCAATCAAATTTTTGTAGCCTTCGCTTTCTTGCTCAAGCACCATTTTTTCAGCTGTCAACTCAAGAATTTTTGAAGTAGTTGCCACATTATTTTCGGATGTAGTGGTAAGCGTCATCGTTTTTCTGTCCAACTTCCAAGTTCCTTTTTGTTTGTCGCCAATTAAGTCAAAAGAATAGGTTCCGTCTTTATTAAACTGGAAACGCGCATATTTTTCAAATTCCTGAAACACCTTCATGTGTTCGGGCGAAGCTGAAAAGTCAACGCCCGGCTGAAATTTTTGCACCTTCCAGTCATTCACTAAGTATTTTGACTGAGTATTACAGGATGCGCTGAAAATCAAGGGACTAAGTAAAATTACTGACCAACATATTTTTTTGAAAATCGTAAAAGTCATTTGACCGGTTTTTTAAAGTTATGGCGAATCTAAACCCTTTTACCAATTTGAACGCAACAACATCTCTCGCGTTTGTTTTGAGAAAAACAAGATGGGGATGCCTTTTTCTGCTCGTTACATCGGCAACTGCGTTTGCGCAAGAAAAAATTAAACCTGTAAAAAGTAAAAGCGAGCCTGCTATCACTGAAAAAAAAGTTGCAGTAAAAAACATTGTAAGCACCGGGTGCAACTATTCCAAAAACCAAGTGGATAATACCAAAGGCTCAGTGGTGAAAATGATGGAGCGTGAAAAATTCATCGCGTACACTCCTGATGAAATGAAAGAAATTTTTCCGGATTCTGATTATATCACCATAGAAGCCTACCTCAACAATTTTAACAACTCTATCGCCTTGTTGCTGAAAATCACTATTCAGACAAACAGTCCACAAGATACTTACGGCTCAATTTACAAGGAGAACAAGTTGCTGTTAAAACTGACAACCGGTGAAACAATCACGCTGCTCTGCGGACAGTCGGACGCAGGAAATGTAGACCTCACGCATATTAAAACAAGTTACCTAACTTTTTTCCAACTTGATGATGCAACCATGGAAAAGTTAAAAAGCGCTGAAGTAACGATGGCAAGATTGTTTTGGGCGAAAGGTTACGAAGACTACAAAATCATCAATCCTGATTTCTTTATCAGGCAGATTACATGCGTGAAGTAATTCAATAATTCGGTGATTCGTTGATTAAAAAATAAGTGTCGTGTCTTCTTCTATCATTCTCGAATTACCGAATTAGCAAATCATCGAATCATCGAATCATCAACATCAGATAGTTCCTACTCCGTAGAGTTTACACAGCCACGACAAATGTCCGGTGTGCATCGCTTCATGGCGAATCGCATGTTGAATCATCATACGGTGAGAGTTATCCCCGCCAAATCCAAAACCCATCGGGTTGTCTTTTGCGAGCGTTTCATCGGATAAAGAACGAACATGCTGCATAGCAGCGGGATGAATTTCTTTCCACGCCTCAAGCAGTTGCTTCACTTCCGGAACATCCTTATTAAGTTCAGAAAGTTTTGAGCCTATTTTAAATTTTTCAAGCCAGGGAATATCTGTTGATTTGCCTCCCAGCGCTTGCAGTAATAAGAAATTTTCCGCCCAAATGAGATGCGCCACGAGCCAATAAGCAGAATTGAGCGATTTACCTTCCACGATAAATTCTTTTTTCATGTCCACATCTTTCAATTTGGAGATGTACCACTTGGTAAGCAGGCGAACGCTTTCATAATTATCAGCAAGGATATTGGCTTCGGTGCGTTGCATCGGAAATAAATTTTCCGAAAGATACAGGAACCTTCACAGGGAGAAAAAACTAAGATTGGAAATTATTACGCAGCAAGGAAAGTCAGAACAAATCTTTCAGGTCAATGCTTTTCAGAAAACCATCCCAATCTTCTTCGGTTTCGATTGCGTAGATGTCCTCGATTTTGTTGTCCTCCATGCTGTAATAAACTTCAACATAAAAGTCAAGCAGGCTGTAAACCTTGATGAGGTATTTATTATAGCTGACGCGCTCATTCACAAACACGCCATTATCCCACAGGAAATTGGCTTTTGCGTCCGTTATCATCTTGTTAAACTTGTCAGGGGTGACGATTGCTCTCATAAGAAAAATATTTACGGAACTGCGCTAAAAAAGTTTCCGTGAGTTGTCTTCCCGAAAAGATGTGCGCTCCTGCTTTCTTATTTTTGGCGCGGCATGTACAAACTCTTCATTGGCCCTTTCCTCTTCCTCTTTAATCCCGAAACTGCGCATCATTTCACGCTTGGTTTGCTGAAATTGGTTTTGAAATTTCCATTTGCGAAATCGCTTTTCCGCTTTCTCTATTGTGTGCAGGATGACAAACTGAAACGAAATTTATTTGGGTTGGAATTTCCAAACCCTGTTGGCTTGGCTGCCGGGTTTGATAAAAATGCGCTCTACATTGATGAACTTGCTTGCCTCGGATTCGGCTTTATTGAAATCGGAACGGTTACTCCTCTGCCCCAGCCCGGCAATGACAAACCCCGCTTGTTTCGCCTGCCTGCGGACAATGCGCTCATTAACCGCATGGGATTTAATAATGATGGCGTTGAAATAATCGTGGAGCGTTTAAAGAAACGAAAGAGCAACATCATTGTTGGCGGTAACATCGGAAAGAATAAAGTGACACCCAATGAAAATGCTGCGGATGATTTTGTGAAATGCTTTGAAGGATTATTCGAGCATGTTGATTATTTCGTGGTAAATGTCAGTTCACCAAATACACCGGGTTTGCGCGAGTTGCAGGATAAAGAGCCTCTGCTGAAAATTCTGTATGCTTTGCAGGAAAAAAATCAGAGCAAACAAAAACGAAAACCCATTTTACTAAAAATCGCTCCCGACCTTACCAACGAACAACTTGATGATATTCTCTCCATCGTGTTGCAAAGCAACATTGACGGCATCCTCGCAACAAACACTACGATAAACAGAGAAAATTTAAAGACAGACAGCGCAACAATTCAAGCTATCGGCAACGGAGGATTAAGTGGAAAGCCCGTGACAAAACGCTCAACAGAAGTGCTTCAGTATTTATCGGAGAAATCAAATCACAAACTGCCACTCATTGGTGTCGGTGGAATTTTCAGCGGGGAGGATGCGCAGGAAAAAATCAATGCTGGCACATCACTCATCCAACTCTATACAGGATTTATCTATGAAGGACCCGGCTTAGTGAAACGCTGTTGCAAAGCGTTCAGAAATCGTAGCCGCTGAAATCAGGCGTGAATTCATCTGCCGCGAACGCAGGGTTCACCACTAAGTTGTGAAACTCATATTTTTCAAATTCACCCACCTCATCCGACATGATTTGCACGATGGGCAAATTGCTTTGCTTATCAATGTACAATACAGTTTTCTTCGCATAAGAAGTGGGAATCTTGATTTTCATTCCGGGCTTCAGTCCGTCAAAACTTTTCACAGCCGGATTTTTTTCGATAATCAAATAGCCGCAAATTCCTTTGCGCACTTCCAGATTATCAATGTTATCGCCCGCCTGCACTGTGTATTCCACGTATTTGAAGTCGGGGTCTTCAATTGAAATTTTATAACACTGTCTCCCACCCCAGGTAATATCGCCTTCGTATTTAAAAAAGGCATCGAACTGTCCCGGACGATCGGTATCTGCGCGCTTCATTGCGCCTTTAATTATTGAGCCGAGAAAATTAAAGCCCGCTTGCATCAGCGTGTGGTGTTGGTTTTCACGCATCCTGTCGCCTAATGGACTCAGTTTAACATTCGGCAACCAATTGCCGGGGTTTACCATCGCCTTGTCTTCCCATTGTCCTTTTAGAAACAGCACCTCTACGCCTTTGTTCGGGTCAGATTTTGTCAAGCCATATACTTTCAGCGGATTTATATTCGCCTTTATATCCATCTCGGTGAAGAATTGTTTTCCTGTAACTAAGCGTTCATAAGATTTGAATGTGTATTTCAAACCTTTCACATTTTCAATCGCGCTTAACATGCTCGTTATCACTTCGCGCGAAGTGGCTGGCTTCAATACAGTGTGCGAAAAACCGGTAAACGGTATGATGAAGGAAAGCAGAATGATAACAGATTTCATAACTCAGGATTTTTTTTTGAGAAACAAATTTAGGATTTGTAGTGACGTAAAATCGTGCCGTGTTTTGTCATGCCAGACTTGTTCCGGCATCCTAAGCTAATAATCACTTGGGGATTCAGCATATAGCCGGAATGACATCCTTTCTCTACAAAAAACATTGTCCTTCGCCACGATACGTTTTCAGTTCGCCAACAATCTTTCCACCGGAAACCAGGAGCAGCGAATTGAACCGCTCGCATAACTCGCCTGCTTTTGCGTGGCGAAAGAAAACAGGGTCGCCCACTTGCAGTTTTTCAGAAGTTTTATTGATGATTGGCGTTTGCACTTCACCCGTTCCTTCCTGCACAATGAGTTCAATGCCTTCCGGCAAATAAGGTTTCGGTTGTTTGTCCGCTCCTATTCCACCGGAGGCGATGTAGCCGCCACCGCTGCATGTGTAAATATTTTCAGCAGGATGTCGCGTGATTTCAATTGCAAATGCAGCAGCAGGTTGATGTTTGAAGTTGGTGTAATTATCAAACAGACCGGAAGCATAGAATCCCGAACCCACAGTAACCTCCGTTATACAATCTTCGCCTGTCGTCCATTCAAGACTGCCCGTGCCGCCACCGTTTATGAAGCGCAATTGCGCACCGTCACCTTTCAATACAGCAACAATATCACCTCTTCGCTTTGCAATTTCTCTTGCAGAATTTTTCTTAAAGAATTGAACAATGAGATTTTGCATCGTTTTTCCACTTACTGCATCTCCTACTCCCGCGATGGCAGCTTCATAACCCATCACGCCATCTAAGCGCACAAAAGGAGCGCTTTTAATTACTGCATGTAACTCCAATGCCTGCTTCACATTGGTGATACTCGAACGCCACACGCCAAAGCGCACTCCGGGGAAAACGGATGTCATGTCAATATCAATGCAAATAGGAATGATGGTGTTGCAACTTTTGCCAATTGTGTTTAAATGCAGAATATGTTCTTTCAAATCCACCATGAGTGTGATGGATTTACCATGATTGATTTCTTTACAAAGCGATTCGATTTCCTGCGCATTCCAAACGGGATAGCCAATGAGCAAATCATCAAAGCCCTTTTCACTGAGCCATATTGTTTCCTGCGCGGAGTAGGTCATAATGCCCTGATAGCTTGAATCAGCAGCGAGAATGCGCTTCAACAATTCAGCGCAGCGCACAGATTTGGAGGCAACACGGATTTTTTTTCCTTTCGCGCGGGGTTTTATTTGTTTTATGTTTTCATCCAACAAATCCAAATCAACAAACGCAAACGGCATGGGCTTGCCGTTGAAGATTTCTTTATAGTAAGTATAAGATTTGCCTTGCATTGCGGACTAAGATAAAAAGATATTGATCAAGTCATTACCAACCTATGTTCACAGTTGAGGCGTTACTTCATAAATTTGCTTGTTGCAAGAGAACTAAAAGCCGATGCAATTCAATAAAAGAGCGGGAAATACCATTGCTTTGTTGATACTCTCAGCTATCGGCTTGGTGATACTCGGATTTAAAAAGTGCAAGGAATCGCGGGAACAGTATCCTGATAGAACCATCAATACCACTGAGAGAGATTGGCGCAATTATAAACTCATCTATACCAAACATGCGCGTTGCAGAATGGGCTGCCGCGAAATTTCAGAAGCAGAAGTGGAATATATTCTTGCCAGCGGCACGATTAACGAAGAAAAAAGCAAAGAAGAAGCGGATGAAGCTACGGGCAATTGTGATAGCTATGCTCTGGAGGGCAACACGAAAGACGGGCAGCACGTGCGCATTGTGTTCGGAGCTTGTGAAAAGGTTACGAAAGTAATCACCGCCATTGACCTTGGCGAAGACCACAAGTGTAATTGCAAGTAAGGAAGTGCCGTTGGTGTTGCGAGAATATTGGTAGCGGATGCTACAGGATGATGAGTCCAAGTGGACACTTGAACCATGCTCGCGCGATTCAGAGGGATAAGTGGAGTAAAGGGCTGAAGCCCTTGCCGTTTTGTTGCGCCTCTTTTATCCCCGCCCTGAAGTGCGGGGCAATTTTCCTGCTGCGCTGCAAGCACAACCTGCGCGGGCTTATTAGTTGCCCCGCCATTTATCGCGGGGGTACAATGTCTCCACCACACTCGCTTTGCGGCTTTAGCCCCTGCGCGGAAATTGCTGTTGCGAAAATATTAATACTGGATGCTGGAACCATGCTCGCGCGATTCAGAGGTGGGTGGGCTTTTGGTGCGATTGGGCAAAATTAAATGTGGTGTAAAAGCGTTGGCTTGTGTGTCGGCTTGCACCTCTTTAAATTTGCAAAGCGTTGGCTGTCTTTCGTTTTTCTGTCTGTCCAATGTTAGCACTGTCGGTCGTTTTAGGGTTGCACATAACAAGAAACTTTGCTCAGTTCGTTTACTTGAAGGTTTGTGGTTGTTCTTTCTTGCCTTAATGGAAGTAAAGAACCGATGGGATATGCAAGAAACTGACTGCATTACTTTAACCGCAGGTTTGTGGTTGTTCTTTCTTGTCTTGATGGAAGAAAGAACCGATGGGATATGCAAGAAACTGACTGCATTGCTTTAACCGCAGGTTTGTGGTTGTTCTTTCTTGTCTTGATGGAAGAAAGAACCAAAGAAAATCAAGCCCGAAAGAACCGCTCCGCGCTTTCGGGCGGGCAAGCGCATCTGAGCGGTGACGGGAATTGTCGAGGAGGGGATTAGTACGTTTGGGGAGGGTTGAAAAGTAGCGGACGCTATAGGATGATAAGTCCAAGTGGACACTTGAACTATGCTTTCTCTATTCCGGGGTGTGTTTATTCCCTATCAATTTTGAAATTTCAGGAAAAAAAATAATAATTATAGCAATAAGCATCATTATAGCTAGCAAGAAAGGCAATAATCTTAAAAACAAGTTCTCAGCTATCGAGTACTTACCTAACCACGCAAAAAATCCAGACACTTTAATGGTTTCCGAGGGAATAATGAAATCATCTTCATAATTAATTCTAACATCACTTGGTTGAATTTTATATTCAGTCCATAAATATAATTTCATACTGTTCAACGCTCTTAAATCACCAATTTTAATTGTTTGGTCAAAGTTTCCATAAGTGGATTTTTTATTTTGATCCAAAAGCTGAAAGTAACCTTTCCCATCAATATCCACATTAATTGATTTAACGACTTTGTTTGATTCACTCTTCAAATCAATTATTGCTAAATCATCAAAATAATGATTGAAATTTATACTGTATTTTTCAGTAACAAAATTTCTAATTGCTTGTGATAATATCCACCTATCGTAAACGGACATTGTATCAATATGCACAATTGAATCAGTTAATTCTTCAGCTTTTTTAAGTTGTTCAACTGGAGAGATATATATTTTAAGCTCGTCTGGAATCACAAAGTCGTTAATCTCAATAAGTGCCTCAAACTGTTTTTCATCTTGATTCAACGAACTAACAATCTGTATTATAGTCCAAAACGTTGCTGCAACAAGACTAAATTTTCCAAATGATGACCAATTGATAAACTTCATTTCTCTTATTTGGATATACTTACTTATAACTCCACCCTCACCCGCACTTCGAATGCCCGCAACTCTTACACGTTAGACACCCTTCTTCAAATCGCAGGGATTCTTCTCCGCACTCGGGGCAGATTTTGTCCGTAGGCTCGGCATCAGCAGAGATGTATTTCTTTAATGCGCGGGCTACGCCATTCTTCCAGGTGTTCAGCGACTCGTCATTGAGGTTGAGATTTTGCACCATCTCGAGGGCGAACTGCACGGGCATGCCGTGGCGCAACACACCTGAGATGAGCTTGGCGTAATTCCAGTATTCTTTTTCAAAGGAGCGCGATAAGCCCTGGATGGACACGCGGAATTTCTCTTTGTCTTCGTATTCAAAATCGTAGCGGCTCTTGCCTTTGCCATTTTTGCTTTTCAGCACCCAGCCATTGCTCACATAGTTGGGAAGCGAGAAAGCATCTTCCGCCTTGCCCGTGAAAATTTCATACGGGCGACCTTTATATAAACCGATCACGGCAATCCATTTTTCATGGTTGTTGTTAAAGCGCACGATGTCGGCTTCCAGTTCTGTGGGGCGCTTGGGTGCGCGTGTTTCGGCAAACTCAACAGGCTCTTCTTTCTTGGGTGTGTCGGCAAGCAACACGCCTGAACGCGAGCCATCACGATACACGGTCACTCCCTTGCAGCCGCTCTTCCACGCGGTAACATAAATGTCGCTGATGAGTTCTTCGGTGACATGCTGCGGCACGTTCACCGTCACGCTGATGCTGTGGTCAACCCATTGCTGAATGGCGCCCTGCATCTTCACCTTGTTCACCCAATCCACATCGTTTGCCGTGGCTTTATAGTAAGGCGATTTTTTCACAATCTTTTCCAACTGGCTTCCTCCATGCGCTCCACTTCCTTTGCATCATAACCATTCACTTCGAGCCACGTGATAAACTTGTGATGAAACACGCGGTATTCTTCCCATGAATCGCCCACGCCATCAACGAAAGCCACGTTCACGCTCTTGTCATTCGGATTCACCTTTCTTCTGCGCTTGTAAGCAACCATAAACACCGGCTCGATGCCCGATGTGGTTTGCGTCATTAAACTTGTGGTGCCCGTTGGCGCAATGGTGAGCAGGGCGATGTTGCGCCTGCCGTATTGCTGCATGTCATTATAAAGCTGCGCATCTTCATTTTTCAAACGCAGGATGAAGGGGTTTTTCTTTTCACGGTTAATATCAAAAATGGGGAACGCGCCTCGGTCCCTTGCCATTTCAACCGAGCTGCGGTAGGCTTCTACTGCGAGTGTCTTGTGCATGTTTTCAGAAAATTTCAACGCGGCATCCGTTCCGTAAGTAAGACCAAGCGCGGCAAGCATATCGCCTTCGGCAGTAATGCCCAAGCCCGTTCTTCTTCCTTCAATACATTTCGCCTTTATTTTAATCCACAGGTCATGCTCCGTGCGCTTCATCTCCACAGGCTCAGGGTCAAGCTCAATCTTGCGGATGATTTTGTCAATCTGCTCCAGTTCCATTTCCACCACATCATCCATCATGCGCTGCGCGATGCGCACATGCTCTTTGAATAAATCAAAATTGAACTCCGCATTTTTAGTAAATGGATTTTCAACGTAGCTGTAAAGATTGATGGCAAGCAAACGGCAACTATCATAGGGGCAAAGCGGAATTTCACCGCAGGGGTTTGTTGAAATGGTGGTGAATCCCAAATCAGCATAGCAGTCAGGCACCGACTCGCGAATCACCGTGTCCCAGAAAATCACGCCCGGCTCCGCGCTCTTCCATGCGTTGTGTACAATCTTATTCCACAACTCTTTTGCATCCACCTTCTTAATCACTCTCGGGTTCTTCGACTCAATGGGAAACTGCTGCGCGTAAGGCTTGCCGCTCACCGCTGCTTCCATAAAAGCATCATCCACGCGCACGGAGACATTCGCGCCCGTTACTTTGATGCCATCCATTTTTGCATTGATAAAATGCTCCGCATCGGGGTGGCGGCTTGAAAGCGTGAGCATCAACGCGCCCCTTCTGCCATCCTGCGCCACTTCGCGCGTAGAGTTGGAATAGCGCTCCATAAAAGGAACAATGCCGGTGGAGGTGAGGGCGCTGTTCATCACCGGGCTGCCCGATGGGCGAATGTGCGAAAGGTCATGCCCCACACCGCCTCTGCGCTTCATCAACTGCACCTGCTCTTCATCGGTCTTCATAATGCCGCCATACGAATCGGCTTCATAGCTGCCAATCACAAAGCAATTCGAGAGCGACACGATTTGAAAATCGTTGCCAATGCCCGACATGGGTCCGCCCTGCGGCACGATATATTTAAAGTCTTTCAGCAAATCATAGAGTTGCTGCTCGCCCACGGGGTTCGCATACTTGCTTTCGATGCGGGCAAACTCACGGGCGAGCCTGCGGTGCATTTCATCGGGCATGCATTCATAAATCTTCCCGAAGGAATCTTTCAGCGCGTATTTATTAATCCAAACATTGGCAGCAAGTTCATCGCCCTTAAAATAGGCGAGTGATTGCGCATATGCTTCCTGGTAAGTATAGGAAGGCAGTTCTTTTTCGCTCTTGGTTACTTTTACAGATTTCACTGGGATGGTTGTTGGTTCTTCTATCATGTTGTGTAAGAAATGGGGAGTGGAAAATTAGTTCTGCGAATGTTTCTGCGCAAGGCTTTGGGCATTGTTTTTATGAACAAAAGCCAATTACTTCCAAACGCAATGGGGGAAAGATTTGCAAGGTTTTTCGGAAAAAATTGCAGGAAGATTTCAACAAAAGGAATTTAAGGATTTGTTAATTTGAGGATGTGTTGATTAAATTGAAATAAAACGTCATTGCAAGGCTCTGCGAAGTAATCTCAATCTCTATAGCGACTATTTAATTCGGGATTGCTTCGCTCGCAAAGCCTCACTCGCAATGAACTGTGTTTTTTTTGGAAATCACTTGCCTGTGGTTGTATCTGCTGACCAACCATGGAGCGCATGGGTTGAAAAGAACACGCAACCGCAGGCGACCATTCGCTACGCGGCTTTCAACTTCGTCACCTTTAGATCCGGGTAAAGCGGCTTCCACACTGCGTTCACTACTTCAAGGCTTTTGACATACACGGTGGTCTTATTGTCAAGTTTCACCTTAAACTTCGGCTCCAGCTTTTTGAAAACGGTAAGTGGTTTTGTTTTCGGTCTTCCTCTGTTCATGTTTTTTCAACAGGAATAATAAAAACACGCGGGCTTTAGTACCTAAAACTTCAAATCGGTTATCTTGCGATTCTTAAAACAACCTGCTGTAATGAGAAGAAAAACTACACTCTTACTTTGTCTCTTATCTCTTATCTCAAGTCTCACATCTCTTAAAGCGCAACCCCGCAATTACGACACGGGCGAAATCCTGCTGCTGCTGAAAAAGCTGAATACGCTTGGCAGTGTGCTTTACATTGCCGCGCATCCCGATGATGAAAACACAAGGATGATTACTTATTTCGCGCAAAAAGAAAATCTGGATGTCGCCTACTTGTCATTGACGCGGGGCGATGGCGGACAAAATTTGATTGGCACCGAGCAGGGAGCATTGCTTGGTTTAATCCGCACGCAAGAGTTGCTTGCTGCCCGAAGGATAGATGGCGGAGTGCAATTCTTTACCCGCGCAAATGATTTCGGCTTTTCCAAAACACACACGGAAACATTGCAAAAGTGGAACGAGCTGGAAGTGCTGGAAGACATGGTGTATGTGATTCGGAAATTCAAACCGGATGTTATCCTCACGCGCTTTCCGCCTTTGAAATATAATTATGACACGCACGGACATCATTCCGCATCTGCCCATCTCGCGGAAAAAGCATTTGACATGGCTGCGAACCCAGCGCTATTTCCTGAACAGTTGAATGTTGTTGAAACGTGGCAGGCGAAGCGTTTGTACTGGAACACATCAACTTGGTTCTATCAGCAGTCAAAAACCAAACTCGACACTACGGATAAAATAACGGTGGATGCGGGCGAATACATTCCTGAGTTGGGCGAATCCGTAACGGAGATTGCAGCGCGCAGCCGCTCGAAGCACAAGAGTCAGGGCTTTGGCGCAGCCGAACAACGCGGCAGTGAAATCGAGTATTTAGAATTTGTAAAGGGAGTTCAGGCAAAGAAAAATTTGTTTGAGGATATTGACATCACGTGGAAGCGCGTACAGGGAAGCGATAAGGTTGCGCAATTATTGAAGCAGGCATACAATGAATTTGATGCGAAAAATAAAACCAGCGTGTTGCAATATCTGCTGGAAGCCTATCAGTTATTATCCGGCAAAAAAGATTTCTGGAGTATCAACAAACTGGAAGAAGTGAAAGAAGCGATTAGCGCAGTGTGCGGAATATTTTTAGAAAGCGCAGCAACTGATTTTTCTTCCACCGCAGAAGTGCAGGTGAAGACAACGGCAATCAATCGTTCGCAGGTGAAAATGCAATTGAACAGCATCACGTATTCAAACGGGTTCAGTAGCACACAAGGAAAGGCGTTGCAATTCAACAAGCCGGAAATCAGCAATGATTCTCTGCTATTAATTTCTTCTGCAATCAGCCAGCCGTATTGGTTGTCGGCTGAACAAATGAATGCGGGCATGTATCCGCTGCCTGATGCAACGATGCGCGCATTGCCGGAAAACTTTCCTGCGATGCAGGCGTGTTTTAATATTTCCATCAATGGCGTTGCAATTGAATTTTGTCGCCCCGTTGCCTACAAATGGGTTGATAGAGTGAAAGGTGAAATCTATCGCCCGTTTGTTGTAGCTCCTGACAGAACAATTCATCCGCATCAATCCGTGCTGATTTTTTCCGAAGAAAAATCGCAGGAAATTATGCTCACCGTAAAAGCATGGAAAGACAGCGTTGCAGGCGAAGTTGCATTCATCAATCTGCCTGCGGGCTGGAAAACAGAGCCGGCAAGCATTCCGGTAACGCTTGCAAAAAAAGGCGAAGAGCGTGAATTGAAATTCCTGCTCACTCCGGCAGCAGGAAGCGCGACAACGGAATTGCATCCTGCGTTCAAGCCAATCACTCAGGCGCGTTATGACATCAACTATTACAGCCGTGATTTCATTGAGCTTGCTTACGACCACATTCCTTATCAAGTGTTATTTCCAAAAGCAAAAATCAAAGTCATCAAACTCGATATAAAAATGAGCGGAACCAACATCGCCTACATCAAAGGCGCGGGCGATGAAGTTGGCGAAGGATTGGAACATGCAAGTTATAACGTGAAGTATCTCACGAAAGAAAATTTACCGACAACAAATCTTTCACAATTCAACGCCATCCTCATCGGCATTCGCGCTTATAATACCGAACAATGGTTGCCGCATCAAAAAGAAAAGCTGATGGACTATGTGAAAAATGGAGGCAACCTCATCGTGCAATATCAAACTACTGCGGGCTTGCTTACAAATGATTTCGGTCCGTATCCGTTTAAAATCGGTCGCGGCAGAGTGACGGTGGAAGAAGCGCCCATGACGATGACGAATCCTGCGCATCCCATTTTTAATTTTCCCAACAAACTCACCTCTACAGATTTTGAAGGCTGGGTGCAGGAACGCGGATTATATTTCGCCAGCGAGTGGGACAGCAGCTACGTTCCGCTTTTTGCCTGCAACGACCCGAATGAAGAACCGCTGAAAGGAAGTACGCTGCTTGCAGATTATGGCAAGGGCGTGTTCATCTACACGGGCATTTCATTTTTTCGCCAACTGCCTGCTGGTGTTCCGGGCGCGTATCGCTTGCTGGGGAATATGATTGGGTATGAGGGGAAGGGGAAGTGAGCATTGTTTGAATTATTAGAAGACAAAAAAAATCTATTCATACACACAAGTCAGTATATGCGCAGTGCATGTGCTGAAGACTTGCGTGAACTGAGAGGATGCCGGTATTACGCGCAGCTACTATCAACTAAAAACGAACAACGAGCGCCTATTATCGGGGATAATTTGCGGAGATTTATTTCCAACAATTTCCATCCATCCTCATAATCCCTGCTTTTCTTTGCCGCTCTTTATTTTCTTTTTAATCCCTTTCTGAAATGAAAAAAAACCTGCAACTCTTCTTACTACTATTCGTGTGCTGCGTAACGATTCCTGCCGCAGCCCAACAATCAGTAACATCGCTCATCCTTTTTAATGCCGACACGGATGTGCCGATTAGAACGCTGGTGAATGGTGATGTGCTGAATTATTCCACTTTGCCTACGCGCAACTTAAATATAGTAGCAAACACTTCTCCGGCTACAGTAGGCTGCGTAGTGTTCCTGCTCAACACAACTCGCGTGGTTGAAAACAGTGCGCCTTATGCTTTTGCAGGCGATTATGGAGCGGGCACTTCAGTAAACTATAAACCGATTATGCCATCGCTTGCACCGGGCGCATATACGCTCATTGCTACTCCATACGTTGGAAAAAACGGAACGGGCACAGCAGGAACTGCGCGTACTGTGTCGTTTACAGTTGTTGAAAATTCTACCACCAATCAGCCGCCTGCTGCAAACGCGGGCGCGGATAAAATATTAACGCCTCCCGCTAACAGTACAACGCTGAATGGCTCAGGTAATGACCCCGAAGGAGGCGCGCTTACTTACCTCTGGACAAAACAAAGCGGACCAGCGGCAACTTTAGCAAATGCAACTACGCCAAACTTGTCTGCTACAAATCTTGTTGCAGGAACATACATTTTTCGACTAACCGTAGCGGATAATGGAGGCGCGACTGCTTTTGATGAAGCCACGGTAACAGTTTCTGCAAGCAGCGGAACAACTCCTGCCGTTACTTCTTTCACATTAATTAATGCCGACAACGAGCAAGACATCAGAATGCTTGTAAATGGAGATGTGCTGAATTATTCCACGCTTCCAACGGTGAATCTGAACATCCGCGCAAACACAAATCCTGCCAGTGTGGGAAGCGTAGTGTTTTTTTTAAACGGTGTGCGGAAAAATGAAAACCAGCCGCCATACTCGTATGCGGGCGAAAGCGTTTCCGGCAACAACATCAACTACAATAAACTCAATCCGCCATTAGCAGCAGGAGCGCATACGCTTTCTGCAACTGCTTATTCATCGAACAATGGCGGTGGAACTGCGGGAGCAACGCTTGCGATTTCATTTACTGTTGCAGGCACAACTGCTAATCTTCCTCCAACTGCAAATGCAGGCGTGGATAAAACATTAACGCTTCCCGTCAACAGCACCACGCTGAATGGTTCAGGCAATGACCCCGAAGGAAATGCAGTAACATACCTCTGGACAAAACAAAGCGGTTCAACGGCAACATTAGCAAATGCAACCACGCCCAACTTGTCTGTTTCAAATCTTGTTGCAGACACCTACATTTTCCGACTTACCGTAATGGACAATCTCGGAGCAACGGGATATGATGAGGCGATTGTTGTTGTAAATAATTCCGGAAATCCCGGTGGCGGCAACTGCGCGATTTACAATGAACAAAACGGATTAGTTGTAATTGAAATTGAATCGCAGCCTGTTGTTGCCGACTGGACGCAGCGCACAGAAATTTCAGGATATACAGGCAGCGGCTATTATGAATGGCGACATGGAAACACAACTACATCTGCTCTTGCAGCGGGTACGGGCATTCTCACTTACAGTGTTCAAATCAATAATCCCGGCAGATACCGCTTGCAAATCCGCAGCGCTGCGCCACAGCGCACTGACTTTAATGACGTATGGATAAAATTTCCCGAAGGCAACGGCTTTGGAATAAAAAACTCTTCCACGCTCACGCTGGGCGCAAGTTGGTTTAAAGTATATCACAACGTATCGAACAATAACTGGTCATGGGAAACAAAAACAAAAGACCACGACCCGCATGATATTTTCGTTGACTTCCCTTCAGCGGGAATTTACAGAGTGCAGTTTTCGGGGCGCTCAAACCAATTTAAGATTGACAGATTTGTGTTGTATAAAACTCCCACATCAACATCGGCAGCAACCAGCACAAGCAATCCACAGTCAGCTTGCGCGGGTTCAACTAAAAATGAATTGGAGAGCGCAAACACAACTGCTGCAAGCATCGAACTTTATCCGAATCCATCAAGCGGTGAAGTGAACATTAACATCCTTGCAGAGCAAGAAGGTAAAGGGGCCATTCAAATTTTCAATACACAGGGCGCACTTGTCAGCGCATTGTTTGAAGGCAACATGCTTGCCGGTGAACGGAAGCAAGTTGTTTTTGACGGAAGTAATTTGCCGCGCGGAATGTATTTTGCAAGATGTATAAATTCAGGCAAAACCCTGATTCATAAAATTATTTTGCAGTAGCCTGTTGATTTCATAATACACTAATTTTCCAGAGGCTGGCATAATTGCCAGCCTCTTGTTTTAGGGCAGTTCTAAAAATTACTTTTTTACCGCCTCTCCCAAAGGAGATGGTGTCGCTGGTAGAATTTTTAGAACAGCCCATTATGTATCAAATGAACGAATGCAATAACGCATGAGCGCAGATGACAATCAATCAACTTCTTTCTGGAACCGCATCTACGCGGCAGTAATCGCATTTCTCTTCTTGCAAATCATTGTTTATTCCATCATCACTGAATTGCTCAAATGAGTTGGATTGACTGGAGCGTGATGCTTGGAACATTATTGTTCATCACTGTTTATGGCGCATGGAAAACAAGAGGCAGCCAAAACATTCAGAGTTATTTATTGGGCGACAATGAATCGAAGTGGTGGGTGGTGTGCCTTTCGGTGATGGCTACGCAGGCGAGCGCGATTACGTTTCTTTCTACGCCCGGACAAGCGTACGAAGACGGCATGCGCTTCATTCAATTTTATTTCGGCTTGCCGCTGGCAATGGTGATTATCTGCGTAGTGTTCATCCCGCTTTATTACAAGCTGAAAGTTTACACCGCTTATGAATTTCTCGAATCGCGCTTCGACAGAAAGACACGCATTCTTACGGCAGGACTTTTCATGGTGCAGCGCGGGCTTGCAGCAGGCATCACCATTTACGCGCCTGCAATTATCCTCTCGCAGATTATCGGATGGTCGCTCAACTTCACCATCATCTTCATCGGAACACTCGTGATTTTCTACACCGTGATTGGCGGCTCCAAAGCAGTGAACCAAACGCACATCCATCAAATGGCAATCATCTTCGCGGGCATGTTCATCGCATTGGGAATTTTGATTTGGAAAATCACGCAGGATATTTCCTTCACGCAGGCGATGGACGTTGCAGGCAAGATGGGCAAGATGAATATCATTGACTGGAAATTTGATTTAGGCAACCGCTACAATGTGTGGTCGGGATTGTTGGGCGGATTGTTTTTGCAACTGGCATACTTCGGCACTGACCAATCACAAGTGTCGCGTTATTTGTCAGGACAGTCGGTAAAAGCAAGCAGGTTGGGCTTGTTGTTTAACGGCTTGCTGAAAATACCGATGCAGTTTTTGATTTTGCTTATGGGCGTGTTGGTGTTTGTGTTTTTTCAATTAAATCCTGCGCCAGTTTATTTTAATGAAGTAGCGTTGGAAAAAGCAAGAGTTCAAAAAGGAATTGAAGTGGCGGCATTGGAAAGCGAGCAACACGCACTGTTTGAAATGAAGCGGGAACAAATCATTGGAGGAATTACGTCCACCTCCGCTATAGCTACGGTGGATAAAAATGAAATACAAAGCAATATTGAATTTCAATCAAATCAACAGAAGGAGTTGAGGAAGAAAGCGCAGGAACTTGTCGCTTCCGTGAATCCTGATTTGGAGAAAAAAGATTCCGACTACATCTTCATTTACTTCGTGATGCATTATTTGCCGGTTGGCGTAATCGGGTTGCTGCTTGCCGTGATTTTTTGCGCAGCGATGTCGTCCACTTCGGCAGAGCTGAATGCGCTCGCTTCAACTGCTGTTGTGGATATTTACAAACGCAATTTCAAACCGGAAGCATCCGACAAACATTATGTTGTTGCTTCAAAAGCGTTCACGGTATTGTTTGGCGCAATAGCTGTGTTGTTTGCCGTGCTTGCTTCGCTGTTTGAAAATCTGATTCAGGCGGTGAACATTATCGGCTCGCTGTTTTACGGAACCATTCTTGGTGTTTTTATGACGGCATTTTTCCTCAAACAAGTGAAAGGTCATGCTGTTTTCCTTGCAGCGCTGCTTGCTGAAATAATTGTTGTTGCAATTTTTATTCTGGATAAAAAAGAAATCCTGAACATCGAATATCTGTGGCTGAATCTTATCGGTTGTCTGCTGGTAATGAGTTTCGGGGTTTTGTTTTCGTTAGCCTCACCCCGCCTCCGCCTAAGGCGGAAGAGGGAGTCCGGGCAGTATTAATCAATAAAAAACCATGTTCCTCCACATCAAAGCAAAACCCGGAAGTAAGATGAATCAGATTTCTATTGCTGCCGATGGCTCGTTCATAATCAAAATCAAAGCCCCCGCCCATGACGGAAAAGCAAATGATGAACTGCTGAAATTTCTTTCCACAAAACTCGGCTTGCCCAAGTCAAAGATTCAACTCGTTTCCGGTTTCACTTCACCTTTTAAGAAATTACAAATTGATGCAGATGAAAGTGTGGTAATAAAAAACCTAACAAGCAATTAAGCCTGTAAGGTTTTTGAAAATTTTCTGATAAAAACTTACTTCTTCTTACTCCACTCGGCAATCACCTTGTCATTCAGCGCAACATAGTCATCGTTCTTATCCGCAATGGCGAGTTCTTTGGATTTTTTTGCAGTTTCGATTGCTCCCTTGTATTCGCCCAATGCCGCCTGGATTTTCGCTTTCTGATGCAGCATCCAGAATTTCTCCCCGTCTTTCAGCGAAAGGTTCACCCACTCAAGTGCTTTGCTCAAATCCTTTCCTGTTTCAAAATAATAAACTGCAGAGCGGAAATAAGTATTCGAAGGAATTCCTTTCATCGCTTCATCAATCTGCTTCATCACTTTGCTGTCAACTTCGGTTGTCATTTTGAAAGAGGCTTTCGTATTCTCCCACACGATGTCAACTGATGCGCTTGTCATCTCTACGTTTGAAACAGTAATGGTAAAGGTTTCCACTTTCTCCGTCACTTTTACGGACTTCACGGTGAAACGCGCCTGGTCTTTTGTTTGGTCATAATCTGCAACGCCCGCCTTCGGGTCTTTGTTGATGATAATTGTCCACTCGGTTTCTCCCGGAATAGTCAGCAGTGAGTAATCACCTTTGGGAACTGCAACACCTTCAAACTGCGCATCATCTTTCAGCGTGATTTTCGTAGCGGAGTTTGCGCCTGTGCGCCAGAGTTTTGCGTAAGGAACGAGATCGCCAAAGATAACCCTCCCCTTTGCAGCCGGGCGGGAATATTCAATCGTGATTTCATTCAACCCCACCGCCTGCGTCACTTTTCCCAACGGGCTGGGACGCGGAATATCAAGTTGGGCAAAAGCTGCGGTGTTGAAAAGCAGCACACATACTGCGGCAGTAAAAAAGGTTGCAATCTTTCTCATGATGAAGGTTTTTTAGTTTGTTTCAAAAATAAGTGATTGCGAAGTAAAAGCACATCTTTCTATTCACAGGTAGTTTTCACAAAATCGTATTTAATAGGGTTGCGGCCGCGCATCTTTGATTTCTACGAAGGTTTGCCCGCGCTTCATTTGCCTGCGGTAAAAGGGAATTTGTTTAAGGCGCGGGGGTTGCAAAAACGAGAAGCGTTACCGTAGTATTCTCAAAGTAGTATTTTAAAAAAAAATCAAGAATAAGATTTTGAAAATTGATGTCCCGGTTTTCTATTATGGTTTTAAGCTATTGGTTTCAGAATTCCTTTTCCTCACGTTCCTTTCTATTGACACGATGCTGGAAGGACTTGATTCGGTGTTGGAGAAGAAAATGGCTGGAGGCAACTGGAAGAAGTAGCAGGATGCCTTGCCCGCACAGAAAATTGCGCTTTGGTTAGTCATTTTATATGGACGATGTGAACAAAAACAGGTGGTTGACTATAGTTCAAAGCGAATCCCAAGAAGGTATTCAACGGTGTGTTTTGAAAGCCTTTTCAATTTAAAATTTATGGAGTCAAAAAATCCTGCTGGAGATATGGAGCAAGAAGGTTATCAATTTTCAGCACAAATAGAATTACCCGTTAGGAGGGATAACTACTTGAAAAAATAGAGAGAAACTGAGGTCGCGAGCGGATTCGAACCGCTGTAGCAGCTTTTGCAGAGCTGTGCCTAACCACTCGGCTACGCGACCTTGTGTGTGCGAATTTAATATTTACTTTCGGGCAAGTCAAAAGTTTTCTCTAACTCGACAAAAACCCGTTCCACATACAGGGGCAAAGGGGGATGCAGTTTACTTATACGCACTTTTGCGGAAGAAAGGTCTTTGATATTTTTTCCGATTTGCTCCAGCAGGCGATAGGCGACATGCTCCAGTAGGTGATGCTTTTCTTCCATCACGCTTCGCGCAATTTCGCTCACCTTTTCGTAGTTGATGGTATTCTCCAACTTATCGGATTCGGCAGCCTTTTTTAAGTCCACCTTCATATAAACATCAACCCGAAACTGCCCGCCACGATGCCGCTCTTCAGCATAATAGCCGTGATAGGCATGAAACAGCATGCCTTCCACCGCAATCAGTCCTTTATTGTAGCCTTTCATGCCGCCAAGATAAAGTTTAAAGTTTGAGGTTTAAAGGTTAAAGTTTGAGGTTTGTTGCTTGAAACCGGCTATTCCTTACTGAAAAGAGCAGCCTTAGAAGCAGGGCGGAACTCTTCTTTCCATAAAAACCCTTTCAATCGGAACTCAGAAGGATTGATGGTTTGAATTGGAAAGAAAGTCGCATCGGGTTTGGCGAGAAAAGCGATGCGGTTCACTTGCGCGTCTTTCATGTATATCCACATGTTGCTGCAAATTGCTCTGTTTGCGCCAATGAAAGCATTTTTATCATCCGTGCCGTAATAGATGCTTTCTCCATTGCCTTCCACGAGCATTTTGTTGAGGCTGCCTTCTTTAAAATAGCCGAAAATATGCCTGCCTTTTATCTGATTAAATAATTCCTCATGCGCTTTGTTGATGATGAACCCGTTTGGATATAGCTCCACGCGGTCAATTTTTTCATTGACGAGCAGCATGGAAATGCTGTCGCCTGTCAGTTGATTTTCCTCACTCCACAAAATCGGTTCGTAGTACATCCTGATAGTGGAATCTTTAAAGGAAAAACTGAGCGAGTCACACACGCCTTGCAAATTCGATTTAAAAATCTTCACCTTGTGGAATGCAAAAAACTCCGTGAAATCTGCGATGGTATCTTTTCTTGATTTCAACGTGTCAGCGCTGAGAAACAACGAATCATTATCCACTAAATAAATGAGCAGGGCGCTGTCGGTGGCAGTGACGCGCGCTTGTTCGCGGAGAAATACTGCGCGCTTGCCGATAAGGATGGCATTCATCGTTGTGTCAGTCCAGCGGAAATACTTGTAGCAGTTTCCCAAGCCTGTGTTGTTGTTGTAATAGAGGCTATCTGTCTGTATTTTTTGCGCTTCGCTTTGCAGTCGCGTGTTTTTTCCGAAAGAAGAAATATCGGTTTTTGAATCATACCACCCGCTTTCACAATGAATCACTTCATTGCGCATCGTAATCACTGTGGGACCGATGAAATAAGAAATTTCTTTTTCCATGTCGTATTGCATGGTGTCGGCAAGCAGGTTGTATTCCTTGCTTTTCACTTCGACATCCCCTTTGAAATGCGCTTTTTTAATGATGGTGAAGTAGTAGCCTTTCCTGCTTGTAACGGTCATGTCGCGCGAAAGTATTTTTCCTCCGTTGTAATAAGCGGCATACTTCAACTGCGAGTTGTAGATGAGGCGCGATGTTTCAAGCGTGGCGCTATCCTGTATTACGCGCACATTGCCGGTGAGCACGGCAATCTTATTGTTGCCGTCATATTTCAGTGAATCAGCACGGACTTTCGTGAGGTTATCATAAATAAATACATGCCCGAATGCATCCACCGCATTGCTCGTGTTATAAAACAGGGCGCTGTCGCATTCCATCGTTACTTCATCCTGCCGCAGCTTCACGTTGCCTACTAATTTTCGCGCGTTATGCACGGTGTCCATCTTCAGCGCATTTGCACCGAGAATTTCAATTTGCTGCTTGCCTTGAGAGAAACCGTTTGATGAAAAGAAAACAAGGAAAAGGGCAGAGAGAAGGATAGGAAAGAAAGGCAGTCTTCTAAATGCGGAATCCGCCATGCTTGAATTTTGATTCAAAATTTCAATGAGAAATCACTCTTTCTTCTTCGCCTCTTTATCACTGCCTCCAAACAAAGAGAAGTGAACATATTTCTTGGGGTTTGCTTCCAAGTCAGCAAGGAGGCTTTCAAGATTCGCGGTGGAGTTGGTGAGATTGTCGTACAGTTTTTTATCGTTCACCAACATGCCCATTGTGCCTTCTCCATTGTTGACCTTCTGGAGCATCACTTGTAATTCTTCCAGCGCTTTATTGAGATTGGAAACAGTTTCCTTGATGTTTGCCTCGCTAAGCGTATCTGAAAGCTGGGCGAGGTTCTTAAACATCCTGGTGATGTTTTCGCTGTTGCTGTCAAGGTTGGCAGTGATGTGTTCGATATTGGTAAAAGTGCGACTCAGTGTTTCTCTTTGTTGCGCAATCAGCGTGTCAATATTTTTTGCAACATGCTCGAAGGAGTTTGTCGCTTTTTCAATATTCGTCATGCTGTTTTCTATCTGCCCGCCTTTGAGAATTACTTTGAGAATGTTGATGGTGGAATCAACGGAGCCGAGCAAGTCTTCCGCTTTTTTCTTTACGGGTAAAATCTGCATGCTGACTTCTTCAGTTAGTGATGCTGCCACGTTTCCTGCCAGCGTGTCGCCATTTTGCGCATATTGTTTTGAATTGCCAAAGAGCAATTGAATTGCTTTCTCTCCCAAAAAGTCTGAACTGTAAAGCTGAAAAGCAGAATTTACCGGAATCTTGATGTCTTTATTCATGAGAATCTTCGCAATGGATTTCCCGCTGGTGTCGTCCAGCAAATCAAGCGACATCACTTTCCCGACAGGCAACCCGTTAAGCGTTACGGGATCAGAAGAAGTAAGCCCGTCCACCTTATTATAAATGGCATAGTAATGCGTGTTTTTCACAAAAAGATTATTCCCGCGCAGGAAACTGTAGCCGATTATCAGAATGGTGATGCCAAATGCCGCGAGAACGCCTACTTTGGTTTCGTCAGATATTTTCAATGGAAATGCGATTTAGGAGATTTCAAAAATAGAGAATTCTTCGTTGAACGAAGTTTGTTAATTCTTGCTCTTCAGAGCTGTTGTTGCATCCTTTACCGTCACGCGCTTCCCGTTGATGTAGCCAACCACAAAAGCATCTTTGATGCCTTTGTTGGTTAATTCGTTCTGGTAGCGGATAGCTTCTTTATAATCTTGAAAATTTCCGGTAACATATTTATAGCCGGCTGCATAAGGTTCGGTTTCAAACTGCGTGATGGCTTTGTACTTTGTGTCGAGTTTGGTGAGTTTCGTTTTCCCTACCATAAACTGCACTTTAAAGAGAACTTCATTTTCAATCTCCGGCTCAATTTTTTTCGGTGGGTCGCGCTTCACAATTCCCGTTTCGGGAATATCAGCTTCTACATTCTCTTTATATTCTTTCACAGCACGGAAGATTGCAGATGCCATATAGGTGGTTCCTTCATCGGAAAGCAGATACGCCTCTTCATTTTTATTTGTGATAAAACCAAGTTCAATCAACACGCTTGGCATTGCAGTTTTGTAAAGCACCATAAATCCGGCCTGATGCACTCCGCGACTTTTGCGGTGCGCGCGCTTGGCGAACTGGCTGTCAACACACGCTGCAAAATCAATGCTTTGGTTCAGATGCGCGTTTTGAACCATTGAGATGAGAATATATCCTTCCGAAGAATTCGGATCAAAGCCGTCATAATGGTCGGTGTAGTTATCTTCCATCATGATAACAGCGTTTTCCTTTTTCGCAACTGCGAGATTATCTTCCGAACGATGCAATCCCAATACATAAATTTCTGTTCCATAGGCTGATGGCGCTGCGGAGTTGCAATGGATGGAGATAAACAATTCTGCCTGCGCTTTATTGGCGATGGCTGCGCGCTCGTGCAACTCGATAAATACATCTTTGTCGCGGGTATAAACTACTTTGGTTTCAGGAAAATTTTCTTTGATGTATTGTCCCAACTTTAATCCCACTTTCAGCACGATGTCTTTTTCACGCGAGGTGGAATATCCGAGCGCTCCAGGGTCTTTGCCTCCATGTCCCGGGTCAATCACAATCGTTTTGATGTCGTATTTATTGCTCTGCCCGCCTGATTGCCCCAATGCGCTGAAGGTGAAAATACCAACCAATAAAAATAATAGAACGGAGGATTTCACGTTGCTGTGTTTTATTTCTTTGTCGCTAACTTTAGCGCGAAACTTTACTTCCAAAATTAATCCAATTTCTCTTTGAGGCTTTCAATTCCGCTTCTGCTCACGGTTGCAATTGCCTTCCTCCAACATGCTTCCCCTGTTAATGCCCAGCCTGTTGTAGAACAAAATATACAAGCAGATTCTGTTTCTGTTGATTCAATTATCAAAAAAACATTCAGCATTGATTCATTATTCAGCGTGCCTGATTCATTTCCGACAGCACTTGAGTTAATTACAAAATTCATTCCCATTTCGTCAGACACGATTGATGCCGAAGTACACTACACCGCAGAAGATTCCATTATCTATAATCTGGAAGAGAAGAAAGTGCATCTCTACGGCAACGCAACAGCCAATTACAAAACCATTCAATTGAAATCCGATTACATTGTGTTTGACTGGGCTACGAGCACACTTTCAGCCGAAGTAAACAAAGATTCAATGGGCAACCCGGTTGGCTATGCAGAGTTTAAAGAAGGAGAAGGCTCCTACAAAGCGAAGAAGCTTTCCTACAATTTTAAAACCACCAAAGGGAAAGTTTATACAGTGCTGACGCAGGAAGGCGAAGGGTATATTCATAGTGAAGCGGTGAAAAAAAATGAAAATGGCGAATGGTATGGCTATAAGGGAAAATATACCACCTGCGATTTAGAGCATCCGCATTTCTATTTCAGGGCAAACAAAATGAAAGTTGTGCCCGACAAGGTGATTGTAACAGGTCCTGTTAATCTCGTGATTGAAGACGTGCCGCTTCCGATTTATCTTCCGTTTGCCATTTTCCCGATTAAGAAAGGACAACGGTCAGGAATTCTGTTTCCCGAATATGGCGAAGAGCGCAACCGTGGTTTCTTCTTGCGTAATGGCGGCTACTACTTCGGCATCAGCGAGTATATTGACCTTGCCGTCCGCGGGGATATTTACACCAAAGGCAGTTGGGCGGTGAAGGCTGCTTCCAACTATCGCAAGCGCTATAAATTTAATGGGAATGTGAACATGAACTTTGGAAGAAACCGCTTGGGCGAACCTGAATCGCCCGATTTCGACATCACCAACGATTTTCGCGTGAACTGGAACCACACGCAGGAGGCGAAAACCGCATTGAACAGCCGCTTCGCTGCTAATGTGAACTTCGGATCTTCTTCTTATGATAAAAACTTTTCTCCCGGGGACAAAGAACGCGTGCTGAACAGCGCCCTTGCTTCCAAAATCTCTTATTCCAAATCATGGGCGGGCAAACCGTTTTCCTTCAGCATGAATTTAGCCCACGACCAAAACCTCAATACAGGCATTATTAATTTACAACTGCCCGTGCTTGCTTTCGGAGTGTCGCGCATCCAGCCGTTTGAGTTGCGCAACAAAGTAAGTTCAAAACCAAAGTGGTATGAATCCATCGGGTTCAGCTACAACTTTGATGCGGAGAACATTATTAATGGCGTTGACTCCACGTTTCTTGAAAAGGAAACTTTTCGCAACGCGCGTTACGGCATCAGACATTCGTTGCCCATTTCGGCTTCGTTCAAAATGTTTAAATATTTTACACTCGCGCCCCGCATCAATTATACCGAGCGTTGGTATTTTCAAACCATCAATAAAAAATGGGATCCCACAACTATTATTGATGGCAGCGACACCACCTACGGCACTGTTCTCGTTGACACGCTGCTTGGATTTAAAGCCGCGCGTGATTTTAACTTTGGCGCATCCTTCACCACGAAGCTCTTCGGGCAGTTGAATTTTCGCGGCAAGTTGAAAGCCATCCGCCACGTGTTCACGCCTTCCATCAATTTCAATTACACGCCTGATTTCGGCACTGAGTTTTGGGGGTATTATAAAGATGTACAAGCAGACACTGCCGGAAACATAGAGACTTATTCCGTCTTTGACATCGTGCGGAACGTGTATGGCGCGCCTCCTACAGGCACCATCGGCAGCATCGGGTTTTTGCTCGGCAACGTGCTTGAGATGAAAGTGTTTTCAAAGAAAGACACCGTGAAGAATGAAAAGAAAATCAAGCTGCTGGAAAGTTTCAATATTTCATCTTCCTACAACCTTGCTGCCGATTCGCTAAACCTCGCCCCGTTCAACTTCAACGGTCGCGCGTCCCTCGTGCCCGGCAAGCTTGATTTCTATTTCGTCTTTGTGCTTGACCCCTACAAGGTGGATAGCAACAACAGGCGCATCAACACTTTTGTGATAGAGAATGACAAGCGCCTCACGCGCCTCACTTCGACAAACTTTACCCTCAACGCGCGCTTCCAGTCAAAGAAAACGGGCGAAACCGCTTCGCAGCCTAATGCGAATATCACGGAGGAGGAAAGAGAGATGATTGAGCAAAACCGCGACCTCTATTATGATTTTAATATTCCGTGGAGCTTCAACTTCAGCTACAACATGGGCTTGCGCAGGGGTATCCCCGGCAATACCGAACTGATTGACGTGTCGCGCAACAGCGTTGATTTTGATTTTGACGCCAACATCACTCCCAAGTGGAAGATGAATCTTTCAACAGGATATGATTTAAAAGATATGGAATTAGTGCTTACAACTTTTAGCGTAATCCGCGATTTACATTGCTGGGTGTTGCGATTTGATTGGACGCCTTTTCCCATTCATCTTCAGCGCTACGCTATTCAACTGAATGTGAAATCGCATATCCTGCAAGACATGAAACTCACCAAGAGGAAGGAGCAGTTTGATAATGTGTTTTGAGAACATCTGGCAGAATAATAAAGGGAGTATGCAGCAAACACGATGTTCCGAGCATCTTTTTTGACAGTTGTGAATTTGCTTTGAATAATTCCCTAAATCAGTCAACCTTTTTTAGGACAACCCTATCTTGTTTTGTCTGCTACCGGCTATAACATCAAATCTGCTTTTATTTCTTTCGCTCTTTTTAGTTCCGTTTGTTGAACAATCTGCCATTTTTCACGCGCTGTTATCAATGTATTGATTGAAACCGGAGAATCTCGTTTAAGCACATGGTCATAATCAGCCAGCTTTCGCACCAACTCGATAAGTTTATCTTTTCCCGTAATAATTTTCCGAATCACCTCGAACGCGCCTTTCCGGTATTCCCACAAAAATTTTATTAAATCAATATAGCGGTGATTGTGAGTATAAACCCGGAGATAGCCTAAGATTTGCATCCACTCAATCTGCCTTCTGGTCAGATTGGCAAATTCCATTGCTCCGCCAATTTGCTTGTTATACTCATCCCAATCGGTTGTCAGTAAACGATAGCCTCCTTCGCCATTCGCATCCATTCTTGCTACTTCCGTGCCCGGATAAGGTGTCATTAACCCGAACATGGGAAGTTCAGGATTAATTTTTGCAGCGAGATTGATTGTTTTTTTAAGGCTGTCAACGGTTTCATTTGGTTGTCCAAACAATAAAAATGTTCCAATCTTTACTCTCGCGTTTCGCGCAGAATCACATGCTCTTTTTATCGCCTCCAAATCAGTTCCTTTTCCCATTTTTTTAAGCGATTTCTCCTCTCCGGTTTCAACGCCTAATTCAACGCGTGTAAGATTGGCTTTTTTGAATTTTGCAAAAAGAGCATCATCCACGAAGTCAACATGTGTCTGCACATCCCATTGCACTCTTTCACCGATTTTATTTTCAATCATCGCATCCAGCAATTCATGCGTGCGTTTCATATCAACGTTGAATAATTCGTCACCAAAACTGATACGCTCCGGATGATATGAACGAATGATTAGCTCTATCTCCTGAATTACCCTTCCAACCGACCGCTTTCTTGCAACCTTCCCATTAGGGTTCATGCAAAAAAGACAATTAAACGGGCAACCGCGGATTGATTGGATAAAATAGGTTTCGGCTTTTGGCATTAAATCCCATGCAGGAAAAGGAATGCTATCCTGATCGAGGATGCGTTCCCGCTGAGAGGTTTGTCTGATTTCACCATTCATCCTGTAAACAAGTCCGGGAATATTTCCAAGCGGTTTTCCCTCCCGAAGTGCAGAACACAATTCATAAAACGAAATCTCT
Organism: Chitinophagales bacterium; assembly: GCA_034440455.1. Taxonomy (GTDB): domain Bacteria; phylum Bacteroidota; class Bacteroidia; order Chitinophagales; family CAIOSU01; genus JAWXCB01. Next base: position 46,843 of record JAWXCB010000113.1, on the reverse strand, counting down.
CCTTCGCCAACCACCCCAATATCAAATGATGGAAACTCCTCAAGAGTTTGTGAAGGAAGAGAGGTGACATGCACTCCGCCAATGACCGTTACTGTTTCCGAGAGAACTTGCTTAACCTTGAAAGCTTGATAAGCAGCCGGCTTTATTTCATTGGTAAAGGCAGTAAATCCGACAAGATTTGGATTTAATTGCAGAATGCGCTCAAGCACTTGATTAAAATTCAGCCGTTCGAATTTGGCATCAATGATGGTATTATCGAAGCCGGGATATTGCCTTAAATAACCTGCCAGGTATGCTAATGCTGTTCTGCCAAATGATGGCGTATCATACCAAGGTTCCAATACTCCCAGCACCGGAGGATTGACGAGATAAACTTCCATTGGGATGCACCGAACAAAATTAAAACAGTACGAACGAAGGCTCACTCAAGTCCGTAACTCTTTCTTATCATCTTCTCCAGCATCCTGTCTGGCACAAAGCGTTTTACAGTAGTTAGAAGCGAGCCATTTTTGCCTACGGCATAGAAAGGTGCAGGCTGCTTTGAATTGTTATTGTATTGTTGAATGATTTCAGAAACCTTTGCCGCAACAACACCAGGTCCCAATGCGCTCGACATGCTTGCGGCTCTTGCTTTTTTCACTTTGCCCAATCGCTCGGCATATTCAGAACCGACTTTTATAAATAACTCAGGCTCGATGGTGGTATGAATATCAGTCGGTTCAATTACAGTTACTTTAATTCCAAACGGCATCACTTCATTGCGCAACGACCAACTGAATCCTGCAAGCGCAAATTTTGACGCGACATAGCTTGACTTAAACGGCACTGCAAATTTTCCTGCTAACGATCCGATATTAATAATAAAACCCTTTCTCCGTTGACGCATTTGAGGAAGAAAGGCTTTCGTTAGTTCAATCATTCCAAACAGATTCGTTTCAAACAACTCGCGGATTTTTTCAACGGGCAATTCTTCCACCGCGCCCATCTGACTAATGCCCGCGTTGTTAATGAGCACATCTATTTCTCCTGCCTGCGTTGCACAAAGCTCAATGGATTCTTTGTTTGTAATATCCAATTTAAGCATTGGAAACGGCAGCAGAGTTCCTAATTCTCCCCCTACAGAAGGAGTTTCCTGCGAAGGCTCCGTGGGTTTGCGGAGGGGGTCATTCTCCGGATTGCGGGAAGTGCCCAGCACTTCATATCCCTGCTTTAATAGTTCCTGCGCAATTGCCAGCCCGATGCCGCGTGATGCGCCTGTAATAAGAACCCGTTGCTTGCCCAAAGTCTTTCGTTTAGTTGGAATAAAAAAGCTCAGACATTTTCAGTCTGAGCTTTTTTAAAAATGCTGATTCAATTATTTTCCAAACAGTTTGCCCAGAGCGCCACCAACATCACCGCCAAACGCTGATTTGATTTTATCTCCTACTCCACCACCTAACATGCTCGTTAAATCACCTGCATCAAAGCCGCCTTGCTTGCTGCCTGAAATTTTGCTGACAATAAACGGAACAACGAAATTGCTCACGGTGCTTGCCATCTGCTGATTCAAACCTACCTTTTGCACAAGGCTCGTAACCATCTGCTGGGCAATTCCATTTACAATTGGATTTCCTGCGGCTGGTGATTTTCCGTTAAAGAGATTTACCAAGCCGCTTACATTTCCTGAGGTTACTTCTTTGAGCAAGCCATCGGTTACGCTTTTCTTTGCCACATCAACGGTTTTGCCTGCCTGATCTGGATTGAGGTTGAACTGGCTGCCTAACTGGCTGAGCAGTTCGCCCTTTGCTGAATTGAGAATGCTGTCAAACATAAAAGTGTTGGTTTAAAAGCGAAACAATAAGAGTAAATGTACAAAAAACGTTAGCAGATAATTACTCCCTCTTAAATCAAGCGCTACTATAAACTCCGATACAGAAACGAAGTACGTACGCGCAAAACCTCATTCGATAATTTGCTGATTCGGTGATGCTCATTCTCTATTCTCAAATCAACGAATCAACGAATTAACAAATCACTCTTCCGCGGCCACCACTTCCTTCACGCCTTCCAATTTCAAGCCTAATTCATCGCGCACTTGCTTGTAAGCATCAATGGTGGTTTGAATTTCTTCATCGGTGTGCGCTGCTGTGGGTATCATCCGGAACAAGATGATTCCTTTCGGAACAACAGGATAAACAACTCCTGTTACAAAAACTCCGAGTTCACGGAGACGGATTACGAGTTGCATTCCAACTTGTGCATCACCCGCAGGAACATACACAGGGACAATCGGTGAAGGTACATCGCCAACATTATAGCCGAGTTCGAGCAAGCCGCTGCGCAACTTGCGCGTCACTTCCCACATGCGCGCTCTGCGCGATTCATCATTGCGGATAATATCGAGTGTTTTGTGCAGCGTTTCCACATAAATCATCGGCAGACTCTTGGCAAAAACCTGGCTGCGCGAGTTGTAGCGAATCCATTCCGCTACGTTCTGGTTTGTTGCGGTAACGCCACCGATGCTTGCGTACGCTTTTGCAAATGTGCCGAAGTAAACATCCACCTTGTCTTGCACACCAAAATAAGACGCAGTGCCGCGTCCCTGCTCGCCCATCACGCCAAAGCCATGCGCATCATCAACGAACAGGCGCGCTTCATATTTATCTTTCAGCGCAACGATTTCATCAAGCTTGGCGAGGTCGCCCATCATGCCATACACGCCTTCCGTCATCACAAGGATGCCGCCCTTGCGGTCGCGATTCAGATGCTTCAGGTGGTCTTCAAGGCTATTCATGTCGTTGTGGCGAAACACGCGGAATTTCGCATTCGTGAGAAACATCGCATCAAGCATCGAAGCGTGCGAGAGCTTATCAATCAAAATAATATCATCCTTGCCAATCAGAGACTGAATCGTGCCCTGCACGCCCATGTAGCCGTAGTTAAAAAGCACTGATGCTTCTTTCTGTAGGTACTCAGCAAACTTTTCTTCCAACTCAACATGGCGCTTGGTGTTACCAGTCATCATGCGCGAGCCCATCGGTGCGCTCGTGCTGTATTTCTTTGCCGCTTCAATCGCCACCTCGCGAATCTCTTCGCTTTGCGCCAGCCCCAGGTAATTATTGATTGACCACTGAATGCACTTCTGCCCGTTAAACACGGTGGAGGTTCCCGGCACCGGGTCAAGCACTGGCATCGTAAAATACCTGTCGCCCATCGCGCGGAACATGCCGAAATAACCTTCGTTGGTGTCGCATTTGGCAAAAACGTCTTTCATGGTTTGTGTGTTGAAGGTGGGGTGTTGTGTATTGTGAAAAAGCAACACAAAACTATTGATTTTAGCGGGGAGGATTTTGACGAATGTCAATGAGAATTTACCCTTTGTGTGGAAAAGTGTTGGCGCGTACTTACTTCGTTTGTTTAGCGTATCGCTATGGTAGCGATGCGCGTCAGGAGTTCACGGGTATCTTTTGGCAAATGAAAAATCAAGAATAATGAAACTTGCAGGAAGCGATGATGATAATCCTGAAACGCAACAGTATCAAACTGAAGACGCTTCACTTCTTGAATGTTTTAGGGTCAACGTCAATCAGCCCTTTTTTTTTTTCTATGCGCTTGATTGATTCGTCAAGATGATTCTTGTTTGCAGGGTTGCTTTTGAGGTACTCAGTCGCATCCTGTTCCATAATGGTTATTTCAACTTCCTTGTTTAGAAATGATTTTTGAGTCAACTCTATAAGTTGCGCGGGAAGCTCATTGGTATTCAACTTGTATGTTGTAATCATCTTTCTGATTTTGTTCTAAGATAAATCTTAGCAGGTGAATTTTTAGTTGCTAAAAACCAATGTACAAATGGTTGGCACAAGAAGGCCTCACTCATGGCAACGCCTCGATTCTTGCGCCAGTTGGCGGGGAGTTGGTGGCGCGTACTTACTTCGTTTCTTTATCGTGTCGTACTGGCAGCGTTGCTCGTCAGGAGGGCATTCGTATCAAAGCAGCAGAAAACGTAAATCAACACATCTACTCTATCCTGCGTTACCGCAGTAATATAGTTCCACTATCAACATTTTCACCTCTTGAACGGAAGCTATACATGTAAATGCCAGGAGTAAAGTTGCCGTTAGCAACCATAAAACTTCCGTCCTGAATTTTAGTTAGCAGAACTTGCCTGCCATCAATGCTATTCAATAATAATTCATCATCCGATATGGTATCACCAATCTTAATTATAACCTTAGAGGGTTCATATATAATCAAGACATTTGGATTGCTTTCCACCGGAGATATTGAGGTTGCAATCTTCCCCGTAGATGCAAATTTGCTTACATCAGTAAATTCATTGAAGGTTCCTGCATTTATAATTCTATTAAAATTTCCTCCAATTAAGTTTGCTCCGTTATATTCAGTGGCTGAGTGAATGATACCAGTAGCAACTGCCATAGGTGCAACCATATATCCTCCAAAATCATACATTAACTGACCGGAGTAGTAAGCATAGGTTCCATCTATGAAATTATAGAGCGATTTGCCCGTAATGAAAAGTTTGCCTCCAGCAACACTTATTGAGTTAATAAAAATTGAATCATCCACCCCGCTGGACATTGAGGCTCCAGATAGAGAAATCAAATTCGAGTTGTAATAGGCTGCAAAACCAAACCTTGTTGAATTGATGGTATCTGTCATGAATTGTCCTGCAATAAATAGCGTGTCCCTTAAGACCTCCATGGTATAAATGGAGGAAGGATAACTACCTATATCATAAAAAATATTCCCGTCAAACTTCACGAAATTTTTTACCTGTAAACTGCCTACGTTACTAAATTCACCCCCAATATATAAATCTCCATTTCCGTATTCTTTAAGAGCATAAACGATTCCGTTTGGTCCATTGGGAACTGGCAACCAAGAGGTTCCATCGTATTTTGCGATTGCGCTCTGACTACTGGAAAAGATAAAGCTTCCTCCTGCAAATAAATCGTCATTATGAAATGCGTATGTTTTTACTTCACCATTCAGACCATTACCAAGTGCGTTCCACTGATTGCCGTTCCATACAGCCACATTATTTGCTGCAATTCCTCCCACTGCTGTAAAACTTCCTCCAACGATTACATTCTGATTGTCAATAACAATAACGTCAATTGTTCCATCAACATCACCCAGATAATTCCAATCAACACCATCATAAGAAGCAATTCCGTTTCCGAAAGACTCAAAATCCGCAGACACATATAACACGTTTCTATCCACATCCACTTTTACTGTAGTTACTGCTCCCACTATATCAATCCCTTCTACACTCGTCCATTCAAAGGTTGGATAAGAAGGCATGTAGGGCATTTGAATCAATGCCAACTCATCCGTTGAGAAGCCATACTCGGCAGCCCACGCGAGCAATTCTGGATAATTCATCTGGCGGACATAGAAATAATTATTTTCTTCACTGATTCTATTTGCAAAATCCTGATGACCTGTTTTAACCAGTAAATATCCCACAGCGCAAACAGTACCACAATCATCTATAAAGTAAGGGGTACGAGTGGTATGATGCGTATTATTGGGAAACCTTCCGGTGAGCCAATACTCATGCAGATGGTTAAGGCAAAGCCCGCGGTTCATTTTTTGCGCAGTGCTTAAATGAGTAATATTTGCCTCCCTTAACCGTGTTTCCACTTGATTAAGGTGAAACTGAATGAGCACATCATCTGTCGAAAAAATAGTATTCCTTTGTAGCAATATTTCATCAGGCTGTTGCCTCAACCATTCTTTGTTTGCACTCGCTAACACATCGTAAATAGATTGATTAACGTGATTAAGTTGAGCAGGTAAAAAATGAACTGTTAATAAGAATGACAGTAGCAGAAGTGTGCGTTTCATAGAGATGTGTTTTCCAGTTAAATTAAGGAAAATTCATGAATTAAAGGGTGAAATTTTTGCTTTCTAAATGCAGTAATTCCACATAATTGTCCAAATAAGAGTTTTGCACTTTTGATATACTAACCTTATGGAACAATCCTACAAAAACTGCCAAAGCTGCGGAATGCCGCTGAAGAAAGATGAAAAAGGTGGCGAACTAATGCTACCGATTAAAGTTTCCGTTTTGGAAACTATTTTATAGCTTTGCACGTAATGAGAATCATTGCGCGGAAAACGCTTCGGGAATTTTGGGAAGAATACCCGGATTCCGAAACTCCACTCAAGCTCTGGTTTAAAGAAATAAAAAAAGCGCAATGGAGAAATTTCAACCGACTGAAGGAACAGTTTGGCAATGCCAGCGTAGTTGGAAACGACAGGGTGGTGTTCAACATAAAAGGAAATGATTACCGGCTGATAGCCACAATTGATTATGAAAAACAGATTTTATGGGTTCGTTTCATCGGAACGCATAAAGCCTACGATAAAATAAACGCGAAAACCATTTAACATGAATCTTAAACCTATCAAGACAAAACGCGATTACAATGAAGCCCTCCAGCGCATGGAAGAATTGTGGGGAGCGAAAAGCGGTACTCCGCAGGGAAATGAGTTGGATATTCTCGCCACGCTGATTGACAAGTATGAAGAAGAACAATTTCCCATTGAAGCACCGGATGCGGTGGAAGCCTTAAAATATTTGATGGAGGAAAAAGGTATTGACCGAAAGGAACTGTCCAAAGCAATTGGTGATAAAAGCAAGGTATCTGAAATTCTTAGCCGCAAGCGCGAACTTTCCAAGCGGATGATTAAAGCCTTGCACGAAACTTTTGGAATACCCTATGAAGTGCTGATGGCTTAGGTCTTGTGAAATCGAAACTCAAAGAATTTGGCTTCCCGGGCGGCTTCCTCGTGGGGTTATTCACCCGCAACATTCCAAAGCTGGAACGCTGGAAATAATCAGAATATGCTTATTCTTTTTCTGGGGCTTTTGAAACGAAAATGCTAATTCTTCAGGAACATCACGGAAGAAACTCCTGCATCGTCAAACGCTTTGAGGAAGTAAATACCGCTCTTTAAATGCGTGAGGTCAATCTGTGAGCGTTCAAACTTGTTTTCTGCATCATACACCACGCTGCCGATAGAGTTTGTGACAACAATGTGCATTCCCGCATTCTGTGGAATATCCAATTCAAACACTCCATCATTCGGATTCGGGTAGAGCGAAAGAATGCGTTTTTCCTTTTGCGTAATTCCCGAAATCACTTCAAAGAGTTCATAGGTTGATGACATTTTGCTGCATCCGTAAACATTGGAAACTTCGGCTGTATAAGTTCCTTCCAGTAATCCATCCACGCTGCGCACGAGCAAATGATGATACACTGCTCCATCAATCTCTGCTCCGTCTTTATACCATTGATAAAATTGTCCTTCGGTGCAAAACAATTCACCTGTGCCTGAATTGTATGTTACCTCTGGCGTTGAAGGCGCGTCATGCACCGATACATGCACCGGCTCCGTTACCACGCTGCATCCGTTATCATCAAATATCATTGCGCTGTAATCGCCTTCTTCGCTCACCGTAATTACAGATGAACCATCGCCCGTATTCCAAAAATAATTTTCATAGCCTTCCGTAACTGAAATCATCACGCTTTCGCCCGTGCAGATTTCTATTTCACCGCTATGCGATGTTGTTACATCCGGCAGCGAAACCACCGTTACGTCTATTGCTGTTGCCGCTTTTGAGCAACCATTGCTGGTTGTCACCGTCACGTTATAGCTGCCCGCTTCATCCACCGTGATAGATTGCGAATAAGCGCCATTGCTCCACGCATAACTCGCGCCATCATACGCAACAAGTCTTACTGACTCGCCTTCGCACAGTTGCGTAGAGCCTACATGAATGATATAAGCATGATTGGGTGAATGCACCACAACGCTTTTTATTTCCGTGCCTACGCAGCCGAATTGGTCAGTGAGTGTGAGCGCATAATTTCCTGTTTGACTTGCCGTGACGGAAGCCGACTGCGAGCCGTTGCTCCATAAATATTGCGCGCCATTGTGCGCAGTAAAAGTCACGCTTTCTCCTTCGCAGAAAGTGAGCGAACCGCTTGCCTGTATGTATGGCTGTGGAATCGGGCGCAAGTAAAATTGCGAACTGCTTGCCGATGTGATTGCCGGGCTGCTTGCCACGATGCGGATGCGATAGCCATTGCCGCCCGTGAGACCGGAAGGAAACTCAACGTGCATTACTCCCGAAGCGAAATCATGCGATTCACCAATCACCGTAGGATTATCAAAATTGCCCGTGAGGTCAGAAAGCTGTGCAGTGAAAATATTATTTGCATCAAAATTGCGGTTCACCGTCATATTGAATGTGGCTGTTGCGCCATCGCAATAGTTTGCTTCAAGCGTTGGAATCGTAATCGTATAAACATTTACCTCTACTGAAAATGAAGCCGCGTTTTTACAACCGTTTGCGCCAGTTACTTCAACTGTGTAAGCGCCCGCGTCAGTAGCCTGCGCAGTTTCAATAATGGGATTTTGTTCGGTTGATGTGTTCACGCCATCAGGATGACGCCACAAATACGCGCTGCCTGCGTCTGCATCGGCAGTAAGTTCAAGCGGCTGCCCGCCAATCACGGGGCTGTTGCTGCCCACCATAATTGCAGGGTTCAATTCTATATGAATCGTTTCAATTCCTGAAATTGCCGCAGGGTCTGAACTCACCACGCGCAGCAAATAATTATTATTCTGCAAAATGCCTGAAGGAATCACGCCTGTAATGCTTGCATTTGCGTCCACCGTTGAAATCATGCCAATCAACAAAGGACTTGCGAAGTTGCTCGCTGAATCGCTGATTTCAATTTGATAAATATTGTTGCCATTCATCACCTGCGAAGCGGTGCAGTTAATTTCAATTGTGTTGCCTGCGCAAGGCGTAGCGTCACTGATATTGTCAATTGTGATTGTTTGCGCAAAGGAAGTTGCCGTGAGGCAAACGAGCGTAAACAAAAAAGTAATCGCGCGGGGTAAGTTCATGTTCCTCATAGTCGTACAGCTTTTCGATGCCTGTTTACTCAAAAACGGGAAAAATGTTGCGCGAGGGAAAATGTGCTAATGTGCTAATATGCCGATGTGCCAATTCTGAAATCCAACTTGCTTGAGGATGATAACTAGGTGATGTGCCGATGCACTATTTTCAATCTCGAATTATCGAATTGTCGCATCACCGAATCTGTTTCTCCTAAAACTTAATTTAGAGCGAAGTAGAACTAACCACAGAATATGCTGCAACTGATAAAACTGCTGCACACCATTATCTGGGCTTTTTTAACAGGGCTTATCTTCTTCATTCTGTATGCCGCAATTACAGGCGCAATCACAACATGTACGTGGGCTGCCATCGGGTTGGTTTTAGCGGAATGTATCGTGCTGCTGTTCAATGGCTGGGCATGTCCGCTTACCGCCATTGCCGGAAAATATACTGCCGTGTGTGAAGACAACTTTGATATTTACCTGCCTCTGTGACTGGCGCGTTACAACAAAATCATTTTTTCCATCTTATTTGCAGCGGGATTGCTTTTAATTCTCGCACGGACATTTTTCATCGGATAGCGCAATGATCATAGCATACAGGTTCCTCTGCCTTCTTGTAAAATACGCTACGAGACAATGCGCTAAAGAAGCGAGACTCGCACGCGCCAAATCTTAACTCAAAGATTAAACACCACGCTCAATTTATTCTTTGCCGCACAACTTTAGCTAATGGTGGATCTTCATTATATTTGATATATTCTTTCAATCCATACCTGTGAAAACAGTTTTTCTTTCCGCATTAATTGCGCTTCCTGCGCTGTGCTTTGCGCAGTTGCAGAGCATCTCCAACTTCGGAAACAATCCCGGCAACCTGAATGCGTTTTGCCGCAGGTGCGGAGATGGCGGGCTTGCCGTACAAAGTGGCAACGAGGTCGCTCGAAGTTTATACTGCCGCGCTCGGATTAACAAGCAAATCACCGCAGGAGTGGGGCAACCTCGTGCGCGCGCAATATCCGGGGTTCAGCGGCACATATCTGCGCATGGCGATTTTTCACGTCACATCCGATATCATCATCAATGAAAATAATGACGAGAAAACGATGAAGCAATTTACTAATCTGCATGGCGCAGACCAAGTTGCTGATTTCACGGATGGCTCTTTTAAAGGCAATTCTATTGTGGAATTGAAGCAGTATCACAATGCAAACGGCACGGTGGTGGTGGAGCGCTACAAGTTTGGCAATATGGGACACGGCATCGCAGTTGACCCAGGCAGTTGCTACGAACAGGGGGAGGCATCGGCTCCAACGCGCTTGACGTGAATTATTATTCTTCGTTTTATGCGGCAAAATCTTTCGGCATCCTGCGACCGCCTTTCGCTATCAGCGGGCTGCATGTTGTTACCGATTCATCCGCAATAAATTATTCCGTTGCCGGCAACAGCGGCTCTGATTATGACTGGGAAGTGGATGGTGGAAATATCGCAAACGGGCAAGCAACGAACTCAATTAACGTCAACTGGACAGACACTGCCGGAATTGTGCGACTCACGAAAACAACATCGGCAAACTGTGTATTGGGTCCGGTAGAGCTTGCCGTACTCATTCAAATTGAAACGCCCATTGACACCACTGAAGAACCCATTGATACTACAACAGGAATTGGCGCATCTAATTTCACAGAAAAAATAATTGTTGTGTCTGAAAATAACGGGCAGCTATATTTTAAGATTCAATCTGCTGCGCATGTTTTTTACAACATCACCCTGCACAACCTGAGTGGGCAGCGCGTGTATGCAATCAGGGCGAAAGCAAACGAAGATTACGGAACTGAAAAATTTCCTGTGGGAATTTATTTCCTGCGTGGCGAGAGCAGAAACAGCCGGTTTTCGCAGAAAATAGTTGTGAAATAACCCCAACATTTTTACGCATTTTCTCGTAGTAATGCTCAATTAACGGGCTATATTTTTTACTCTACGATAAATCATTAGATGAGCATAAAACTTCTCGCGGTTGATGACGACCAAAGTATGCACAAGATGCTCGGGTTCACTTTCAAAAATGAAGACCTTGAATTGGTTTCAAAATTCAACGGGGAAGAAGCCAAGCAATTCATTCAGCAAGACAGCGATTCAATCAATGCGGTAATCCTTGATTGGGAAATGCCCGGCATGAACGGGCTTGACCTGCTCAAATGGATTAAGAAAGAAGAACGGCACAAGGATATTCCTGTCATTATGCTTACTTCCCATTCTGACAAAAATGATATTCAGAAAGGGATAGACGCTGGCGCCTATTACTATATCACAAAACCTTACAACAAAGAACTGCTGAAATCATTTGTCAGCAGGGCAGTGCATGATTATGAACAGGTGCGTTCGTTGAAAAAGCATCTGCATGAATCGCAGAATCCATTTCGGAATATGTCCAGCGGAATATTTAAAATCCGCACTCTGGAAGAAGCACAGCGCCTATCGGTGCTTATTGCAAATGCGAGCGCGATGCCAGAAAAATCATTGTTGATTTGCGAGCTGCTCATAAACGCTATTGAACATGGCAATTTGGGCATCGGCTACGAAGAGAAAACGCAATTCATCGAGCAGAATAATCTTGAACACGAAATTCGCGTAAGACTGAACGCGCCTGAAAACAAAAACAAATTCGCCACCATTGAACTGCATCGTGAAAATGGCGCACTGAAAGTACACGTGCAAGATGAAGGCAACGGGTTTGACTACACGCGCTATCTCAACTTTGACGAAACCCGTGTGTTTGATAGTCACGGCAGAGGCATCGCAATGGCAAACAGCATGTTGAACATCCGCTATCTCGGCAAAGGCAACGAAGTGGAAGTATTCATTCCGCTTTCGCACAGCGCCAACTGAGTTCTTGTTTTGCCGAACTCGTTCCGGCATCCCCTACTCATCAAAAGAATCTAAGAACAGGCAATTCCAGTTTGCGTTGAACTCCGCAACCAACGAGGAGGCATATTTTTTTCCCGTACACACAACGGCTTTCCAAAAATCCCTATCTTGGCTGATGAAAGGTATTTCCATTTTCATCACCGAAAACCCAAATCTCATGTCATTTCCTGCTAAAAAAATCTACAGCTCATTATTTGTTGCTGTTTTGTTTCTGTGCGGTATTGCTCCGCTAAAGGCGCAGATTATTTTTCTTGAAGATTTTCAAGACAAGAACAGTTTTAATGATTTTACGCTTGTAAATCAGGATGGACGCACACCCGATTCAGGAGTTGCATACGTGAATGATGCCTGGGTGCGCAGGGCAGATTTAGAGGACAACACCGACACGATTGCTGTGAGCACCTCTTGGTATAATCCCGTAGGCGCATCGGACGATTGGATGATTACACCGCTCATTCACATTGATTCGCAAAGCATTTTAAGCTGGAGGGCAAAAGCGCAAGATGCTGATTTCCCCGATGGCTACCAGATGCGCATTTCAACAACGGATACAGCACGGGCAAGTTTCCTCTCCAATTTTGCTTTGTTCAATACCAACGGGGAAAATCCCGATTGGATAACGCGCACAGTTGACCTCGCTGCCGAAGGATATACAAATCAGGACGTGTATTTCGCTTTCAGAAATACTTCCAACGATATGTTCCTGTTGAAAGTTGATGACATCATGGTGCGCAATCCTTTCACTGTTGATGCAAAAGCTGTTTCGATTCAGGTGTCGCAAACGGGATGTCAGCTCGGCAATGCGGAAAGTGTTTCTATTACGATTGAAAATTACGGAGGCGCGCCTCTTACCAATTTTGATGTTACTTATATTTCAGATGATGGAAATAATCCTGTTACTGTTACCGAAACTGTTTCAGCCACAGTTGCTCCGGGCGCAAACTACACGTACACATTCACGCAAGGCGCTGACCTCTCTGCGATAGGAGCAGTTTATGAATTCAGCGCTTATGTAAACGCAACCGCAGATGGCGATTTATCAAATGACACGATTGATGGCGTTTCAACGGTTATAAATGTTGAGTCCACTGATTTAGCAACTCCTTACACAAGCAGCTATGAAACAGTTGGTGAAATTCTCGGCTGGTCGGTGGAAGATGAGAATAGCGATGGCGTGTCGTGGTTTCCTGCATCAGGTACTGCAAACACTGGTGATATTTTCTTTGTGTATCAATATAATGAAGATGCAACAACGCCCGGTGATGACTGGCTTTTTTCCACCTGCCTTGATTACACCGCTGGCACACAATATGAATTGAAATTTTATTACAAAGTGGGAAATGCAGGCGGCACTGTGTATCCCGAAAAATTGAAAGTTGCTATCGGCACAAGTCCCGATGTGGCAAGCATGACTACCGTATTGGAAAATTTGGGCGAAGTGTCCAACGATTTTTATGAAGAACATGCGATTCTCTTTGATGTTTCGTCAAGCGGCACATATTACATCGGCTTTCATTGCTACAGCGACCCCGATGCGTTTGCCCTTTCAATTGATGATGTAACAGTGGGAGAAAAACTTCCTCCTGTTGCCGGATTTACTACGGGCAAAAATGAGTTGGTGGTTACTTTCTCCAGCACTTCAACAGACGCTGATAGTTTGTATTGGGTGTTTGGCGATGGCAGCAATTCATCAAGCAATCCGGTGGTGCATACGTATGCTGCTCCCGGAACTTACTATGTGTGCATCACCGCTATTAACGAAGCCGGGCAAAGCGCCTTCTGCGATTCAGTAATGGTTGATACCACAATTTCAAGCGTTGCGCTGATTCACGAATCTGAATTTTCAGTTTTTCCAAACCCGACCAAGGGTTCATTAGTAATTCAATTAAACGAACAAGTGGTTGGCAAATCAACAGTTATTGTGAGTGATTTGATTGGAAAACAACTGCTTGAATTGCCGGTTGAAAATTCACGCATCACATTCGACCTTTCCGAAAAACCTGAAGGTGTTTATTTCATCACGTTGAAAGTTGGCGATGCTGAACTCAGGCGCAAGATTCTTTTAGCGCGATAGGATTCAGATGAGCATCTTCAGAGTCATTCTATCCATTCTGTTTCCTCCTTTGGCGGTTTATGACAAAGGCTGCGGCTCGATAGTCCTTGTATTCATTCTCACATTGTGCGGTTGGGTTCCGGGCGTAATTGCAGCATTGGTGATTCTGAATAAAGAAAAATAACCAAAATTGGATTTCGGTCGCGTTGAAGTAAAAAGATTAAACTTTCGCTGACGACTTTGGAGCAGCCTTCAAAATATCATCGCTTGCCTGTGATGCATACTTTTCAAAGTTGCGGTTGAATTCATCTGCCAGTTCACTTGCCTTTTGGTCGTATGCCTCTTTGTCTGCCCATGTTTCGCGCGGGTTCAGCACATTCGCAGGCACGTTCGGACAGGTTTTCGGCATTTGCAATCTAAACACAGGATGCGTTTCAAATTCAACATTATTCAGTTCACCGTTTAATGCGGCAGTAATCATGGCGCGTGTGTATGCGAGTTTCATACGCGAACCCACTCCGTAGGGACCACCCGTCCAGCCAGTGTTGATGAGCCATACATGCGCATTGGTTTCTTTCATTCTTTTACCCAACATCTCTGCATATTTTGCGGGATGTAGCGGTAAAAACGGAGCGCCAAAGCAAGCAGAAAAAGTTGTTGTCGGTTTTGTGATGCCCGCTTCCGTGCCTGCAACTTTCGCAGTGTAGCCAGAAATAAAATGGAACATCGCCTGTCCAGTGGTGAGTTTTGATATTGGAGGAAGCACTCCGAAGGCATCAGCGGTTAGGAAGAAAATATTTTTAGGAATGCCGCCAACGGAAGGCTCTACTGCATTTGAAATGTGATTGAGCGGATAAGAAACGCGCGTGTTTTCAGTTACGCTTTTGTCTGCGTAATCAACGGAGCGCGTATTCTTTTGGAAACGAATGTTTTCCAGCAATGCGCCAAACTTGATAGCCTCAAAAATTTCAGGCTCTTTTTCTTTCGTGAGGTCAATACACTTTGCGTAGCAGCCGCCTTCAAAGTTGAACACGCCCGTATCAGACCAGCCGTGCTCATCATCGCCAATCAAGCCTCTGTTTGCATCGGCAGAGAGCGTTGTTTTACCCGTGCCTGACAATCCGAAGAATAATGCGGTATCGCCATTCTTGCCAATGTTGGCAGAGCAATGCATCGGAAGCACGCCTTTTTCATGCGGCAACACAAAATTGAGCACCGTGAATATTCCTTTTTTAATTTCACCTGTATAAGCGCTGCCGCCTATCAAAGCAATTTTCTTTGAGAAATCTATAATAGAAAAATTGTGCTGGCGCGTGCCGTGCTTTTTTGCATCCGCGCGGAAAGAAGGAATGCAAAACACCGTCCATTCGGGTTTGATGTTAGGGAGTTCCTGTGCAGCAGGTCTCAAGAACATATTGGAAGCGAACATATTCGACCATGGAAATTCAGTAATCACGCGCACGTTCATACGATATTTCGGGTCAGCGCACACATACGCATCGCGCACATACAATTCTTTTCCTGCGGTATATTGCTGCATATCTTGCAACAGCAGTTCAAACTTATTAGAAGGGAAAGGCTGGTTAAACCCGTTCCAGTCAACTGCATTTTCAGTGACCGCATCTTTCACCGTGAATTTATCTTTCGGAGACCGCCCGGTAAATTCGCCCGTATCAACAGCAAAAGCGCCCGTATCATTGAAAACGCCCATCCCTTTTTGCACCGAATGTTCAATCAATTCAGCAGGAGTCAGATTCCAATATATTTTTTGAAGGTTTTTCAGGTTTGCTTCCAAGCCGGGCACGTTACCCTTGATTCCGTAGATTTCCATTTACGATGGTTTTGGTTAAAAAAATGTGTCAGCAAATTTAACGATTACCGACATTCGGGTAATTCCCTCCTACTCTATTCAGAGAGTTGCACATAATAAATGCACACGCCATAAGGTAGCGCGACTGTTTTCTTTTTTCAAGAATTATTTAACGACCAGATTTTTACCGCACCATCACCGCCTTGCCGAAGTAAGTTCCGGTTTCAGTTTGCAGACGATAAATCACCATGCCTGAAGCCGCCTTATCGGGGTAGTATTGGAATTGATACAGGGCGTTTGCATCGGCTGTTCCTTCAAACAACACGCTGATGCGCTGACCAGATATGCTATAGACTTCAAGCGTAGCGCGTGATTTTTCGGGCAAACTGAATTCAATGTTCAGCACGTTGGCAAACGGATTCGGATATGCTTTCACCTGCGCTACCTCTGCCGGATTCATACTCAACTCTTCCTCTTCATTTACTGGCGCATCCAGTTTTGCAGCAGGAACCGCCACCGTAAGCCTGCAATCGCTGTCGCAATCAGGGTTGATATACCAGTACGTATATTCATTTGCATGCAGGTTGTTTGCCACAAATAATCCCATCATAATAGTCGGTGCGCTCGCTGTCGCCTTGTCAACCTTCAGTCTTCCGCTGATGGTGTAAAGGTCGGCAATCACTTTGCTGCCGCCATCCACATCAATTCCGTCTTTAGCAAACACTATCACTTCTGATGTATCAGGATTGAAGATGACTTTCTTACCCAAGTCTAACTTCTTGCAAATTCTGACGCGAGTACAATCGGCAAATTTAATGGTAGAATTATCTTTCACATAGATGTTCAGCGCGTAGATATTTTCCCGCGTGAACGTGACGGTGCAGTTTTTGCCAAT
This sequence comes from Chitinophagales bacterium, assembly GCA_034440455.1. Classification (GTDB taxonomy): domain Bacteria; phylum Bacteroidota; class Bacteroidia; order Chitinophagales; family CAIOSU01; genus JAWXCB01. The sequence continues at coordinate 30,231 of JAWXCB010000113.1, read as the reverse complement.
CATAATGTTCTTGTACACCGAGCCGTTAAGCGTTATTATTCCGTTATCGGGAACAGTTACGTTGCTTGATGCTGAAGAGCAATTCGGATTGTATTCAAATGCTGGGAATGCAACAACAGCCGGATTAGGAATTTGCACGGATACAGCGCTTCCTGTGTTCACTTCGATTTTATCTGCATGCACGAATGTGCCGGGCGCAGTTACGAGCGTATTGCTGTTCAACTCGGCTGTGAAGTTAGGTTCGGTTACAGCCAAGCCACCGCTGAACACAGTATTCTTCGTAAGCTGCACACGAATCTTGGTGAGAATCACATAAGAAGAAAGCAGATTTACGCTGCCTGTCACCGTATGCGTTGCGCTGGCTTCGCATCCATTTGCATCATACACAGTTACTGAATAAGAAACGCCCGGTGCGCCTTCGATTGATGCAGATGTTTCACTCGTTGACCACGAGTAAGAAACGGCAGTAGCTGACAGGGCAGTAAGCTGCACATCGCTTGCCTGACACCACGGCATTTCCTGCTCTGTGATAACAACGCTTACGTTGCTGTTATCGCAGCAGTTGGGATTTTCTGAATGCTCACATTGACCGTTAACACAGAAATCAAACGTACACAGGTCATTGTCAGCGCAGTTAATCGCGTTGTTTTGACATTGACCGTTCACGCATACATCCACTGTGCAGAGGTCGTTGTCGTTGCAATTCAACGGAGTGTTTACGCACTGTCCGTTTACACATTCATCTGCTGTGCAGAGATTATTATCATTACAATTCAGCGAGGTATTTTGGCACAGACCATTTACACACGCATCTGTCGTGCAGATGTTGTTATCGTTGCAATTCAGCGGAGTGTAGATGCATTGTCCGTTTACACATTCATCCGTTGTGCAAAAATTATTGTCGTTACAAATAATGCGGTTGTTCTGACACTGTCCGTCAATGCATACATCAAAAGTACACGGGTCGCTATCGCTGCAATCAAGCGGAATGTTTGAACACTGACCGTTCACACACGCATCATTCGTGCAGGGGTTTTCATCCTCACAATTAATAGACACGAAAGAACAAATGCCATCCACGCACACATCATAGGTGCAGGGTTCACCATCGCTGCAATTGATTGGCTGATGCTGGCATTGACCATTCACACAGAAATCATCGGTACATAAATCATTGTCGCTACAATTAATCGGATTGTTGCGGCACAGTCCATCGCTTTGGTGGCAGAAATCAGCGGTGCAAGGATTGCTGTCATTGCAATTCACCGCTTGATGGAAACATTGCCCATTCACACAGAAATCAGTGGTGCAGAGATTTCCATCAGTGCAATTTCTTGGAATGAATTCACAAATACCATCCACACACGCATCGTTCGTACAAACATCCTGATCGTTGCAAATAATCTGGAAGTTTTGACATTCACCTCCATAGCAAGTATCCAACGTACATAAATTATTGTCATCGCAATTCACTGATGTGCTGAAGCAAATTCCATTTACACAAACATCATCGGTGCAGGGGTCACCGTCATTGCAGTTAATCGGATTATAGTTGCACTGACCGTTTGTGCATGCATCATTGGTGCAAGGATTATTATCATCACAAACAACAGCTTCATTAAAGCACTGACCACCCTGACAAAAATCAGTAGTGCAACTGTTGCCATCATTACAATTAATCTGCGTGTTCCTGCAAACGCCATTCACACAAACATCAATCGTACACGGGTTATTATCGTTACAATCTTTCGGTGTATTTTGACACTGACCGACAACGCACACATCATCCGTGCAGGGATTATTGTCGTTGCAGCTAATTGGATTGAAAATACATTGACCCTGTGAGCAAAAATCATTCGTGCAGAGATTGTTGTCATTACAAACTTTCTGGTCGTGCTTGCAAATGCCGACATCGCAATAATCATCAGTACACGGATTTGTATCTGCGCAATTGATAGGCAGATTCTGACACACGCCAAAGAAGTCGCAGAAATCATTTGTGCAGAGATTATTATCGCTGCAATTTTTCGGGGTGAAAATACATTGCCCGTTTACGCAATTATCATTTGTGCAGGGATTGTTGTCATTGCATATAATGGGCGGAAAAACGCAATTTCCATCCACGCATAAATCCTGTGTGCAGAGATTGCTGTCGAAACAATTCTTGGGCGTGTTTCTGCAAAGACCTGCTACACATACATCGTTTGTACAGGCATCATTATCCGTGCAGTTAAGTGGAGTAAACACGCAAACACCCTCCACGCACACATCATTTGTGCAGGGATTGCTATCGGTGCAATTCTTCGGTCGGAACTGACATTGACCGTTGATGCAGATATCATTTGTGCAAGCGTTGTTGTCGTTGCAGACAACCGGAGTATAAATGCACAGTCCATTCACACACGCATCAGTAGTGCAAAGATTTCCATCGCTACAGAATTTCGGAGTGTATTTGCAAATTCCAAGTTGGCAGAAATCATTTGTACACGGATCGCTGTCATCACAATTCATCAGCGTATTCGTGCAATTTCCGTTTACATTGCAGACATCAATTGTACATGCATTTCCATCGCTGCAATTTTTTACCTGGAAGATACACTGCCCGTTAATGCAAAAGTCATCGGTACACACATCGTTATCATTACAAGGAGTGAAGACACACAAACCATTTACACAGGCATCACTTGTACAGGTGTTGCCATCACTGCAGAATTTCGGGGGATTCTGGCAAACTCCAATCTGACAAAAATCATCGGTGCAAGGGTCCGTGTCAGCGCAATCAATAAGTGTGTTTGTGCAATTTCCGTTTACATCGCAGACATCAATTGTACACGCATTTCCATCGCTGCAATTTTTTACCTGGAAGATACACTGCCCGTTTACGCAGGCATCGTTTGTGCAGGGGTCGCTGTCATCGCAAGGCACAGGAATATATATACAGATGCCGCGGTCGCACATATCTGAAGTACACGGGCTATTGTCATTGCAAATAATCGGGGTATGCGAACAAATACCATCCGCGCATGCATCAATAGTGCAGGGGTCGCTGTCATCACAATCCACCGATACATACTGGCAGATTCCGCCAACACAATTATCATTCGTGCAAAGGTTATTGTCATCGCAGATAATAGGAGTGTTGACACAAGAGCCGTTCACGCAGCTATCAATTGAACAGGGATTGCCATCATCACAATCTAACGGCACATATTGACAAATAGCGTTAACACAGTTATCATTCGTGCAGAGGTTGTTGTCATTGCAGACGATAATTGAGTTTATACAAGCGCCATTCACGCAGTCATCAACTGAACAAGGATTGCCATCATCACAGTTCAATATTTCGCACGGGTCAACACAACCGGGAATCGGGATGTAAAAACACACTCCATTAATGCAAGTATCATTAGTACACAACACGCCATCTTCACAGGCGAGCGTTGTATTTACGCATAAGCCGTTTACACACGCATCGGCAGTGCAGAGGTCGCTGTCATTACAGTCTTTTGCGACATGAACACATGCCCCGCTGATGCAGTAATCATCCGTGCAGGCATTGCCATCATCAAACACACAAAGCGAATCAAATTCACAAATGCCATTCCTGCACACATCATCCGTGCAAGAGTAATTGTCGTTACAAATAATGGGCTCGTGGAAACATTCTCCGTCCTGACAATAATCGGTAGTACACGGATTTCCATCATCAATTACACAAGCCGAAGGATATGAACATGTTCCGTTATCGCATACATCAGCAGTACAGAGGTCGCCATCGTTACAGATAATCGGCTGATAAATACATTGTCCCTGAATGCAGAAATCATTCGTGCAGGGATCGTTATCATCCACCTCACAAATCGGAGTGTAAATGCAATTTCCGTCAGCGCAGGAATCGGTGGTGCATGTGCTGCCATCATCGCAGACAAGCGCGTCATAGAAACACTGACCGGCAATACAATTATCCAGCGTGCAGGCATTGTTATCATCAACGCATACAGGAGCATTTACACAGATGCCGTTGTCGCAGGAATCAGTAGTACACAAATCGCTGTCGTTGCAATCTTTTGGAATGTTTACGCATGTCGCATTAATGCAGTAATCATCCGTGCAGGCAATGCCATCATCCTGCACACAGATTGGCGCATTCACACAAATACCATTTTCACACGAATCAATTGTGCAGGAGCTTGCATCATCACAATTCAAGGGCGAATAGAAGCACTGTCCGTTAATACAATTGTCTTCCGTGCAGGCATCGCCATCCGTAGCGCAGATGGATTGATTCAGACAAATGCCGTCCACGCAGGAATCATCCGTACACAAATCGCTGTCGTTGCAATCTTTCGCAACATTTACGCATTGACCGGCAATGCAGAAATCATCCGTGCAGGCATCACTATCATTCACTTCACAAATCGGAATGAACACACAATTTCCATCCACACAAGAATCCGTTGTGCAGGAACTTGTATCATCGCAGACCACATCTGTGTAGATACACTGACCACCCAAGCAACCGTCAGTTGTGCAGGCATCGCCATCTGCATCGCAAACTCCTTCATACACACATATGCCATTGTCGCAGGCATCATCGGTGCATAAATCATTGTCGTTGCAATCTTTGTCAACATGCAGGCATTGTCCCGCAGCGCAGAAATCATCGGTGCAGGCATCGCCATCATCCACTTCGCACACGGGATTATTGATGCAGATTCCATCCGCACATGAATCCGTAGTGCATGAATTTGCATCATTGCAATTCTTCATCTCACTAACACAAATTCCTTCCAAACAAAAATCATCGGTGCAGAGGTCGCCATCATCCGCGCATTCTACCGGAGTATAAGCGCAGGCATTATCAACGCAGGCATCAGTTGTGCAAAGGCTGCCATCATCACAATCTGAGCTGTCCGTGCATCCGCAACTTTGTTGACGATAGCAGTTTCCATTTTCGCAGAAATCAACCGTGCAGGTGTCGCCATCATCAAGATTGCACACAGCGAGGAAACTGCAAAGACCGCTGATGCAGGTGTCAGTAGTACAGAAATCGTTGTCATTGCATACAAGTGGCTCATTGTAACACTGTCCGTCAATGCAGTTATCAATGGTGCATATATCACCGTCATCCACAGCGCAAAGCGAATCAAAGATGCAAACCCCGTTTTCGCATCGGTCATTCGTGCAGGAATAATTATCGTTGCAAACCTGCGGGATGAAAATACATTGACCGTTTGCGCACGCATTATTTGTGCAAGCATCCGCATCATCACAAACCATCTGCTCAAATACGCAAATGCCGTTTTCGCAGGAATCCGTAGTGCATAAATTATTGTCATTGCACACCAACGGCTCGTGATAGCACTGACCGCCAATACAGTTATCAAGCGTACAGGCATTGCCATCATTCAACGTGCAAAGCGAATCAAACTCGCAGACTCCATTTTCGCACGTATCCGCAGTGCAGGAATAATTGTCATTGCAAATTCTTGCGGTAGAAACACATTGCCCGCTTATACAAAAATCATCGGTGCAGCCATCGCCATCATCACACACGACAGGCTCATAAACGCAAGCGCCATTGATGCAAGAATCCGTAGTGCAAAGATTGTTGTCGTTGCATATAATCTGATTGTGGAAGCATTGTCCACTCAAACACTGGTCAATCGTGCAGGCATCGCCATCATCCAACACGCAGAGCGAATCAAATTCGCAACTGCCGTTCACGCACGCATCGTCAGTGCAGGAGTAACCGTCATTGCACAAAATTGGAATATACACGCATTGTCCGCTTACGCATCTGTCGTTGGTGCAAGCGTCATTATCATCACAGTTCACCGGCTCATAGATGCAGATACCGTTTCCACAGGAATCGGTCGTGCATAAATCAGCATCATTGCACACGACAGGATTATGGAAGCATTGCCCGTTAAGACATAGGTCAATCGTACAAGCATCGCCATCATCTTCAACACAAAGCACATTATATACGCAGGTTCCATTTTGACATACATCCTGCGTACAGGAATAATTATCGTTGCAAACAATCGGGATATGAATACACTGACCGTTCGTGCAGAAATCATTTGTACACGGGTCGCTATCCTCCACTACGCACAGTGGCGTGTAAACACATAACCCATTGTCACAAGCATCTGACGTGCAGGTGCTGCCATCATTACACACAATTGGTTGATTGAAGCATTGCCCATTGATGCACTGGTCAATCGTGCAGGGATTATTATCATTCGGGTCACAAATAGCTGTGAAGATGCAAACGCCATCCACACAACCATCACGCGTGCAGGTGCTACCATCATCACAGATTTTCGGGCTAAATACACAGACTCCGTTGAAACAATAATCATCCGTGCAAAGTACACCGTCATCGCAAATGATAGCAGTATTATAACACTCTCCATTAAAGCAGGAATCAACCGTACAAAGCACATTGTCGTTACAATCTAATGTATCGCATGGGTCGGTGCATCCCGGAATTAAATTGAAAATACAGTTTCCATTCAGACAAATATTCTCCGTACAGGGGATGAAGTCTTCACATACAACAGGAGGGAAAATGCAAATGCCGTTTTGACAAGTATCCTGTGTGCAAAGGAAACCATCATTACATTGAATTTGCTCATTGATACATAACCCGCCAAGACAATAATCATTTGTACACAGATCGCCATCATCTAAAACACAAGCGGGCGTAAATACACAGATGCCTGCCTCACAGGAATCATTTGTGCAGAGGTCATTGTCGGTGCAGTTTTTTTGCAGGTGCAAACATTCTCCGGCATTACAGAAATCATTGGTGCAGAGGTCGCCATCATCCAGCACACACAACTCATTAAATACACACTCGCCATCCACGCATACATCATCCGTGCAGGCATAATCATCATCGCAGGTTACATCCAAGTGTAAGCACTCGCCATTCACGCAGGTATCAATTGTGCAGGCATCGCCATCATCAAAAATGCAAACAGGAGTGAAACTACAAACTCCATTCAAGCACGAATCAGCCGTGCAGGAGAAGTTATCATCGCAAACAACAGGCTCGTTAAAGCAAACTCCGTTGAAGCAAATATCCTCCGTGCAGGGGTCGTTGTCATTTGGGTCGCATACAGGAAGGAAATTGCAGATGTTGTTAAAGCAGGTATCGGTTGTGCAAAGGTCAACATCGGCACACACCACTGGGTCGTACAAACATTGACCACCCAGACAAATGTCTGTTGTGCAGCCGTCATTATCATCGCAATCCAATGGTTGATTGATGCAAATTCCGTTTGAACAGGAGTCAGTGGTGCAGAGGTCGGCATCATTACAATCAATTGGCTCGCTGAAGCATAGCCCTCCCTGGCAAAAATCATCTGTGCAGGCATCGCCATCATCCACTACGCAAGCAGGCGTGTAAACGCAAATTCCATTTGAGCAAGAATCTCTTGTGCAGAGATCGTTATCATTACAATTTACAGGCGTATTAATACATTGACCATTCACACAGGCATCCGCTGTGCAGAGGTCGCCATCATCCACATTGCAAATCGGAACAAATACGCACACTCCATTTTCGCAGGTGTCGCGGGTGCAGCTAAAATTATCATTGCAGGTAATTAAAATATGGATACAAGCTCCGTTCACACATAAATCTTCCGTACACGCATCGCCATCATCCAGCGTGCAGACAGGCGTATATTCACATCCGCCATTTACGCAGGAATCGGTGGTGCAACTGTTATTATCGTTACATGTGAGGAGAATGTTGAAACATTCACCGTTCACGCAGAAGTCATCCGTGCAGGCATCGTTATCATCCAATTCACAAGCAGGTTCAAATACGCAAACGCCATTCACACATGAATCAGTAGTACATGTATTATTGTCATTGCAAGCAATCGGCTCATTAAAACATTGTCCGTTCAGGCAATAATCAGTTGTGCAGCGGTTGCCATCATCAGGGTCGCAAAGCGGGGTGAACACGCACGAACCATTTTCGCAGGTGTCAGTTGTGCAGGAGTTCAAATCATCACACGCCACCGGCTCATTATAACAAACGCCTCCCAGACAGAAATCATCGGTGCAGCCATCGCCATCATCAGGATTGCAAACTGGCGCAGTTACGCATACGCCATTGTTGCAGGAATCAATCGTACATAAATCATTGTCATTGCAACAAAGCGGTTCATTGTAGCAAACTCCAGCAAGACAAAAATCAGTAGTGCATAAATCACCATCATCAGGATTGCAAAGCAGAGTGAATTCGCAAATTCCATTGATACAGGAATCAACCGTGCAATCGTTCGTGTCATTACATACAACAGGCTCATTGAAACAAATTCCGTTTACGCAGAAATCAGTCGTACAGGAATCGCCATCATCCGAATCGCAAACGGGCAAATTATCGCAGATGCCGTTTACACAAACATCATCGGTGCATAAATCATTATCGTTGCAACCAATCGGAATATGGGTGCATGTTCCCTGCACACAAAAATCTTCCGTACAGGGATTCCCATCATCTACTTGGCACACCGGATCAAATACGCATTCGCCATTGATACAGGAATCTGTAGTGCAAAGGCTTTGGTCATCGCAAATAATATCTTCATTGTAACAGTTGCCGCCAAGACAAAAGTCAGTTGTGCAATCATCGCCATCATCGGGATCGCACACTAACGTGTAAACACATACGCCAACCTCGCACTGGTCATTCGTGCAGACATCGCTGTCGTTGCAATCAATGGGTAGGTTGTAGCATGTTCCGCTAATACATGTATCGGTGGTGCAAGCATCGGCATCATCATTCTCACACAAAGGATTAAATGTGCAAACTCCGTTAATGCAAGTATCTTTTGTACACAGGATATTATCCACGCATACGCGCGGCTCATTGAAGCATTGACCGTTCACGCAGAAATCATCGGTGCATGCATTGCCATCATCCAATGGGCAAACGTCCGTATAATCACAAACACCGTTTTCACATAAATCAATCGTGCAGGCGCTGCCGTCATCACAGTCAATATCTACATTAAAGCAAATGCCATTTGTACAAAAATCATCGGTGCAGGCATCGCCATCTACGGGGTCACAAATGGCAGTAAACTGGCAATTACCATCTATGCAAGTATCCGCAGTGCAGGAGAGCAAATCGTTGCAAATCGCATCAACATGAATGCAGGCGCCATCTATGCAGAAATCTTCTGTGCATGCATCATTATCATTTACAGCGCATATCGGAGAAGTATCACAATTACCGGTGCCCACATCGCAGAAGTCGCTCGTGCAGCTATAATTATCGTTACAGATTTTTTGCGGATGCACACACTCGCCATTCAGGCAGTAATCATCCGTGCAGAGGTTGCCATCATCTGCACAAACAGTGTCGGGTTCATACACACAGAGACTGTCAATACATTCATCCAGAGTGCAGAGGTTACCGTCATTGCAATCTTCATTCAATAAGCAGCCGCAGGTGTTTACGTGGAAGCAAACTCCGTTTTCACATAAATCTGTCGTGCAGGTGTCGCCATCATCCAACTGGCAAACGGGGCGATGGAAGCAGGTTGCAGCATCGCAAAAATCTTCCGTGCAGAGTTCATTATCATCGCAAAGTATCGGATCGTTGTAGCACTGACCATTGAGGCAGTAATCCGTTGTGCAGGAGTTGCCATCATCCACAACACAATTTTCTGTGGAAACACAAGTGCCGTTCACACACACATCGGAAGTGCAGGAATTTCCATCATCGCAATTGAGCGGGTCATTAAAACATTGACCACCCAAGCAATAATCATCCGTGCAAGCATCGCCATCATCAGGGCAAGTGGGCGGATTGGAACAAATTCCATTCACGCACAAGTCGCTTGTACAAGGGTTGTTATCCAAGCAATTAATTAGCAAATGTTCGCAAGCGCCATTTACGCAAACATCGTCTGTGCAGGCATCGTTATCATCGAGTTCGCACTGCGGCTCGTTCACGCACAATCCGTTTTCGCAGAAATCATTCGTGCAGGAATTGCCATCATTGCAGAGAGAATCCAGCGATGTATGAATGCAAGTTCCATTCACACATTCATCAAGTGTGCAGGGATTGGCGTCATCAAAAACACAAATCGGGTCGAATACGCAAATTCCATTTAAGCAGAAATCATTCGTGCAGGAGAAATTGTCATTGCAAAGGATTTGAGTGTAAACGCAATTCCCGTTTACGCAGCCATCGTTGGTGCAGAGGTCGCCATCATCGCAAACTGTTTCATTCACGCATAACCCGTTCATGCAAGCATCAACCGTACAACCGACATTGTCATTACAATCCAGCGAGTCGCTGAAGCATTGTCCGCCCACGCAATAATCTGTTGTGCAGAGGTCGCTGTCTGCCGTGCATAATGGAGTGTTGATACAAGTTCCGTTGTTGCACAAATCAGTTGTGCAAGGGTCGTTGTCATCGCAATTAATTTGCGTGTGCAAACATGCGCCATTCACACAACGGTCGTCCGTGCAGGCATCATTATCATCTAACACACAGAGCGGAGTGAATGCACAAGTGCCGTTTATGCAGGTATCGCTTGTGCAACTGTAATTATCATTGCAAACGATTAGCGTATTCAGGCATTGCCCATTGATGCAATTATCTACCGTGCAGGCATTGCCATCATCCACTGCACAGGTTGGAGTGAATTCGCATACGCCATTTTCACAGGAGTCCGCAGTGCAACTGTTGTTATCGTTGCAAATCTGTGCGAGGTAAATGCACGTGCCGTTTACACAATCATCCGCAGTACACGCATCGCCATCATCGGGGCAGAGCGGTTCGTTGATGCAAATTCCATTTGAACAGGAATCGGCAGTGCAGACATCATTGTCATTGCATTCAATCGGAACATTCAGGCACACGCCATTGATACAAAAATCATCGGTGCAGGCATCGCCATCATCCACCACGCAAGCGGGCGTATAGAAACAGTCGCCATTTGCATCGCAACCATCAGTGGTGCAGACATCGCTGTCATCGCAATCGCGGGGCGTGTGAATACATGCGCCATTAATGCAATTGTCTGCGGTGCAGGGGTCATTATCATCCACTTCGCAAATCACAACATTCACGCATGCGCCCGTGCTGTCGCAAATATCATTGGTGCAGGAATAGCTGTCATCGCAACTCACCGGCTCGTGAATGCAACTTCCATTCACGCAATTATCAATCGTGCAGGGGTCATCATCATCTAAGATGCAAATCGGCACGCTTACACAGGCGCCTGTGCTGTCGCACACATCATTCGTGCAACTGAAGCCATCATCGCAATCAGGTGGAATGTGCAGGCAAGTTCCGCTTACACAAAAATCTTCGGTACAAGGGTCGCCATCATCCACAATGCAAATCGGCTCGAAAGTGCAACCGCCATTGCCATCGCAAATATCATTGGTGCAGGTATTCGCATCATCGCAGGGAGCAGGCAGATGTTCGCATTGTGCGTTGATGCAATTATCTACGGTGCAGGGGTCGCCATCATCCAGCACACAAGTTGGAGTGAACACGCAATCGCCATCTGCACAGCCGTCTGTCGTGCAGGAGTTATTGTCATCACATTCTTTTGGAATATAGAGACACACGGCATTGACGCAAAAATCATCCGTGCAAGGGTTGCCATCGCTTAAATTACATACGGGTATATTTTGACACACACCGTTTTGGCATAAATCCCGCGTGCAGGTGAGATTATCATTGCAATCAAGTGGCGTGTTGAAACACTGCCCGCTGATGCAGGTGTCAATCGTACAAACATTGTTGTCATCTTCCACGCAAAGCGCTGTGCTCACGCAAATTCCATTCACGCATTCTTCAGTGGTGCAGGAATAGTTATCGTCACAAATACGCGGAAAGTGCAAACATTGCCCGTTGGTGCAAAAATCATCGGTGCAGGGGTCCCCGTCATCCAACACGCAGAGCGGCTGGTTTACACAGGTTCCGGTTGCATCACAGAAATCAGTTGTGCAAAGATTTTGGTCATCGCAGTTTTTCACTACGTGGATGCATTGCCTGTTCACACAGTAATCATCTGTGCAGGGGTTGCCGTCATTAAATACGCAGGTGGGATTGAAAACACAATTGCCTGCAACGCAAGCATCATTTGTGCAGGCGTTGTTATCATTACATACTTTAGGCGGATGCAGGCACTGCCCGTTTACACAAATGTCCTCTGTGCAGGGATTCGCATCTGCACAGTTTCTCGGCTGGAAAACGCATACTCCATTCACACAGCGGTCAATCGTGCAAATGTTGTTATCATTACAAATGATGGGCGGGAAAGTGCATACTCCACCTGAACAAAGGTTTTCCGTACAGGGATTTCCATCATTACATTTCGGAACATATTCGCATCCGCCCGGAATGCAGTTGTCTGTTGTGCAGGGGTTGCCATCATCACAGGTTACAGCAATGCGCACCGTGTCGCTGCAATTAGCGTTATCCGTAACAACGATGTGATATTCTGCTACGGAAATTCCTGACCAGTTGATTCCCAGACCTTGTGTATTGTCCCACGTTTGTGTAAAGTTTTCAAACAAACTATCATAGAGATACGCAATCCAAACATTGCCGCACGTGAATGCGGCAATATCAGCAGTTACTTTTCCTTCATCGCAACCAAGCACTTGCATCTGCGCATTGTTAATTTGCAAACTGCATGGGGGACCACCGGGAATTATGAGCGGAGTGGTTGTAGTGCAACTGCCGTTATCCGTTGTAACAATGCGATAATTTCCGGGCGCAAGTTGATTGTGATTTACCTGAGAGCCAAGGCTGTGATTCCATGACTTAACCAACGTGTTAACGCCAACATAGAGATTAGAGAACCACTCGCCTTTGCACGTAACTGAGTTCACTCCATAATTCAATCCACCGTCATTACAACCCGCTACGCTCTCCGCGCGGGGAGTAACATTTGCATGAGCGATGCTGCATGGAACTCCAGCGCTAATATTGATATTGTTTATACTTTCAGTACACCCTGCATCATTCGCAGCTTGAATATTATATGTTCTCGCAGGCAGGTTTGTCCATACTACGGATGTACCCAGAGAAGAAGCCCACGAAGCCTGAATTGAGTTTGTGCCGTATCGCAACAGCGCGTTCCACGGACTGCTGCAAGTGGCAAAGTTGATACGGGCGGATATTGTTCCATCATTACAACCAACAACTGTATTTCCCGTTACTACCAAATTATTTATGTCAAGTGTGCATTCATTGGTGCAAGTGCCGCCACTGCACCAATCGTTTGTGCAGGGATTGTTATCGTTACAAATCACATTTATCGGATTCAAACAGGTTCCATTGCTACAGTTGTCCGCAGTGCAGGGATTTTCATCGCTGCAAGCTCTGGGGGCTGACACGCAGGTGAATACACTGCTGCAATAATCAATTGTACACGCATTGCCGTCATTGCATTGATTGCTGGCAGTGCATTCAAATGTCGGCACAAGACACCATCCATTGAGAGTTCCTACATCCATAGTGAAAAAATCGCGAACATATAATGTCCATGTGCCACTCAGCCCCTGACCGTCAAATGCAGAAAGGGAGTTAAACGGCAGCGTAAATCCGCCCGGTGTACAGATGGTGGAAATGGGGCTTCCTTCATCATCAAATTCTGTTTCAATCTGGTCTGCGCTGCCGCACGAACCACTGAAAAGATAAACGGTTGTTCCGGCAGGGCTTTGCAGCCATACATCCAAATCGCTTACCCACGTATGGTAAATAAACACTCTGACATTCAAGTCGGTGAGCACACCCTGTGAAGTTGGAAAAGTGATTGAAGAGCTAATGGCTCCACTGGCATCCGGTATTGATACGTTCGTGCCATTGCAGGTTGGAGTTTGTGCATTTACGCATTCAGCATAAAAAAGCAGCGAAAAGAAGAGAACAAAAAAAAGTTGAACTTTTATTTTCAGTATGTTGCTGCAACACACACTATCTGTTTCACTTTTTACGTAACCTTTCCAAGTGGAAAAAGTACGGGCAGGGAAGTAGCGGAACATGATTCCTTTCATAACGGGGTGACGATTGGGTTGAAACCAAGCTCATAATAAGAAATATTTGGAAACTGTACAACCTTAACAGACGAAAAACACGCAAATTTTTTTCAAGACGTTGTTTGTCCACATGAATTCGCGGTTTTCAACTCCATAATTTAAGCGCCCTGAATATTTTCGGCAGCATTTTTGCTTAGTACTAAAAATTGCTTTTTTATCACCTCACCCCATCCTTCTCCAAAAGGCGAGGGTGCTGGTGGTAGAATTTTTAGAACCGCCCTTTTGAAAGACTGCGTTAAATTCACCAAAAATTAGCTCATTATGAAAACCAATTACCCTGCGCTTTTACTGCTTTCCTTCATCCTTATCACTACCGCATCGTGCAGTGCGCAGTTCAATCTGCCCAAAACAATTGAAGACGCAGGTAAAGTACTCACTGGCAGCGCGAAGCCTACGAACACGGAAGTGATTTCGGGATTGAAGGAGGCGCTTTCACTCGGCTCAAAGAATGCGGGCGGGCTTGCCTCAAAGATTGACGGCTACTATAAGAACCCCGCCATTTTTATTCCCTTTCCGCCAGAGGCGAAGGCGGTGGAAGATAAAGTGCGCGCGCTGGGGCTGGGAAAGCCGGTGGATGACTTTGTGCGCACCATGAACCGCGCTGCCGAAGAAGCCGCAAAAGAAGCTGCGCCCATCTTCATGGATGCGGTGAAGCAAATGACCATTCAGGACGGGTGGACGATTCTGCGGGGAAACAATCGCGCAGCCACTGATTATCTGAAAGATAAAACCTCCGCGCAGTTGTATGTGAAATTCAAGCCGGTGGTGGAACGCGCCATTGACAAGGTGCAGCTTACCAAATACTGGGAACCCGTTATCAATGCTTATAATAAGATTCCATTGGTGCAAAAGATGAATCCTGATCTAAAAGATTACACCACGAAGAAAGCCATTGACGGCTTGTTTTTTCTCGTAGCAAAAGAAGAACAGAAAATCAGGGAGAATCCGGGGGCGCGTGTTACTGATTTGCTGAAGAAGGTGTTTGGCTACCAGAAATGATGTGCTGATTCGGTGATTTGATAATTCGTTAATGCGATGATTCGGGAGGGATGGATAGTGTTCTTTAATTCGTAATTCCAAAAAAGGGGGATGGCGAAACAAGTCCGCCATAACACTATTTCACTGCCACTACCCTTCACACCCCTACCCTACTTTGGCGCTCTGCGCAGCAGCCACACCGCAAGCGCTCCGAAGATGACGTTGGGAATCCACACGCTGACAAAGGGCGAGAGGTTGCCATTGGTGGCAAACGTGGTGGAGAAGCGGGCGAAGATGATGAACGAGGCGCTGAGCGCGATGCCCATGGCGATGTGCAAGCCGGAGCCTCCCCGCACCTTGCGCGAGGAAAGCGCAACCCCGATAATCACGAGGATAAACACCGTGAATGCATCTGCCGTTCTGCGATAGAGTTCGATAAGATAGAACGAAATGTTTTCCGCTCCGCGTTTTTGCATTGTTTCAATTTGCCGCATCAACGCGGGCGTGTTCATTTCTTCTTTCACATTCACGCGCTGAAAAAAATCGCCCGGCTCAAAACCAAGCATCGTATCAAGCGATGCGCCTTTCCTTATCGTTTCGCCAAACTCTTTGTATTCGCAAATGAAGTAATTGCGCATCTGCCACAGATTTTTCGCTTCGCGCCATTCGATTTTATCAGCGCGTAGTTTGTATTGCAGCTTTCCTTCGCTGATGATTTCATAGGAAAACTTATAGCCCGCATTGTCGCGGGGTTGAAAGTTTTCCATATACACGAATTTGTCTTTATCTATCTGCAAATACATATTGCGGTCGAGGTTGCGGTAGGGATTATCAATATACGCGTATTCAAACGCGAGCCGCTTCTTGTTGGTGTTGGGCACAAGGAAATGGTTGGCATAGAGCAGCAGCCCCGCAAGCAGCGTGGCGGAGATGAGGTAAGGAACCAACACGCGGTAAAAGCTGATGCCGCTGGCAAGCAGCGCCACAATCTCCGAGCGGTATGCCATGC
Organism: Chitinophagales bacterium; assembly: GCA_034440455.1. Taxonomy (GTDB): domain Bacteria; phylum Bacteroidota; class Bacteroidia; order Chitinophagales; family CAIOSU01; genus JAWXCB01. The sequence goes on along the minus strand of JAWXCB010000113.1, from coordinate 14,147 downwards.
GCGAAGTAAAAAAAATAACGCTGATGAAGATGAACAGCGGACTGAGCAGCGCGTCAATGTAAGGCAGAAAGTTGAAGTAAAAGCCAAACACCACTTCGCTGAGGGGCACTGACTTCTCAATGAAATCATCCACCTTTTCTGTGAGGTCAATTACAACAGCGATAAATGAAAACAGAAAAATGGAAAGAAAGAACGTGAGCAAAAACTTGCGGATGATGTAGCGGTCAATGGTGGTGAAGAAAGGCACGGAGGGATGCTGAATCGGTTTGCGATTGAGGACAAAGAAACGTAAAAACTGCGGGAAATGGTGTATGGCTCGGGCGGGATAATTGGCGCTGTTGCTGGGATAGTTGCCGCTCGCGGGCGGACTAATTGCCACTTGCAGGCTGATAGTTGCAGCTTGCGGGTGGAATAGTTGCCACGCCCTTTAGGGCGTGGATAAAAAAAGCCACTCAGAATTTCACAGGGCTTCAGCCCTTTTCTGTATCTTAGAATTAAATAAAAATGCCCTTCACAAAAATCCTCATTCATGCAGTGTGGGCAACCAAAGACAGGAAACCCCTGATGAGCATCGAAAACAAAAATGCCCTGTGTGTGCATATCAGGGAATATGCGACTTTGAAAAACATTCACCTGCTGAATGTGAACGGGTTTGTGGACCATCTGCATTGCCTGCTTTCCCTTTCGCCTGAACAAAACATGGCAACACTCATGAATCTGCTCAAAGGAGAATCTTCATTTTGGGCGAATAAAAATCTGAAATGGAAAGAGAAGTTCGGCTGGCAGGATGAATATTTTGCTGTTTCTGTAAGCGATTCGCATTTCAATGCGGTGAATGCTTCTATCAGGAATCAGGAGGAGGAGCATAAAGAGAAAACCTTTCAGCAGGAAGATGACGCGTTTATGAGTAAGTATCATTTTATGAATGAGTAAAGGGCTAAAGCCCGGCATGGTTTTTTTTAGCGGATTGTTATCCACGCCCTGAAGGGCGTGGCAACTAATCAGCGCCCTGTGGCAACTAATCAGCGCTCTGTGGCAACTAATCAGCACATTGTGGCAGTTGGCTAAACTCGGCAAAATTGTTACTCCCCTATGACTGGCATGAGTCGCCTCCGCAGAGGGCTTGGCTACAGACTTGCGCCAGAAACGGTGCTTTCAAAAAAAAATCCCCCTCCGCGTCAGCGGAGAGGGATTTTATTCTTTGAGCGACAGATGCATCGCTCTTGTTCAGCGGCATCAGCCTTATATCGCCATGATGCTGATAGCGGGCGATGCTGCACCCTCGCCATCTGCGCCTACTCCTACCGTGCGTATTTGATACGTCACTCCCGGAGTTAACCCGCTCAACACGGTATGGCTCTTTAACGTGCTCAGCACGGTGCGCCATTCGGGAGCTTGCTGGTTGCTGTTATCCAGCACCTGGATATTATAGCTCCCTGCGCCTTTCAACTTTTTGAAATTTATTTCCAACTCGCCTGAGCGACCGGGCAGGTAAGAAATTTCCATTCCTTCCACCTGTCCCAGCGGACCTACCGGACCATAATGTTCCGTAGCTTCAAAGCCTGCCTCGGAAATCATTTCGGCATTGCCTTTTGCAACCACTTGCACAAAGGCTGCGAGCGTGCGCAGGTAGCTTTCCAATTCCGCTACGCGCAACTTCTTCTCCATCACCCTTAAATGCCCGCCATTCAGCGCATCGGCAATTGCCGTCAAAAGACGGTTTATCGCCAGTTGCACCTCAGAATAGGGCACGGGGGTGGTGGCAAACGCAGGATACGTTGACATCAGGTTTACCACATTTTGCCCATAGGAAGCAAGTTCCGAAGGCGATTTTTCTTTAAATCCTAAAATTGGTCTGCTAATCATTTTGTCCTCCTTTTTTTAATCCCGCAGCCGTTGTTTATTTTGGGCTTTGGGGGTTATACAATAGAAACCTTTTCGCTCCTTGCATCAGCATCTTGATGCAAGGATTTCGGTTTTGTACGAAAGCCGGAAAGCAGATGTTTCACTAAATAAGAAAGATTCTTTAAAAAAAGAGGTATTACGTAAAATTGCTTACGTGTTTACACGTATAGTGTTTTGATAAAAAGCATTGATAATCAATGTGTTACTCATTTTTGGCAGCACTCGATATTGCGCGATGTGGTGCTGAATAAAGGCAGGAAAAAACGGGCGAAATACGCCTGGAAGTAAACAAAGGGCGGGCAGCATTGAAAATAAAACGGGCGGGAAAATAAAAAATATGCTCGCCATCTTCTCAATCCCGGGCGGGGGCGACAGGGAGATGAGCGGCATAAAGGAAAGGAAGGGCGGCATGCTTTATCTCCCACCCGCCACTGAAAAAATGATGCTTGTTCTTGTCTTGATGCCGCGCGCACCGGAGTTCATTCCGTGCGCACTTTTTGGATGAAAAGGCTAAAAACACAAAGGGCACCGGTGAGGGCGCCCTTTGGGTGACTTCGATAATGAATCTTAGATTAATTTCCAGTATAAGCAGGGTCATATACGCACCTTACTCTATAAATTGATGTACTACTAATATTTATAAAACCCCACGAACCTGTTGAAATATTAACTGTCCAACGTCTTCTTGCGTCAACACCTGAACCGCTTACATTGTAAGCGGCTGTTGATGTCCAGATATTAATTGCACTTCCTTTATAGCCTAAAGTATTAAAGCCTTGTGCGGTTAAATTACAATCCGTTCCATGCCCCACCTCCATATCAGTTGGAATTCTCCATCCGTTTCCATAGGCATCAACACAGGCACTTTCATCAGCGCTTGCCTCTGGCGCAAGTTGCTGTTGTGATACTAACTCATTGAAGGTATTTGCCGCACAGTTTTTCAAGGCACCTGCATCGTACAATTCGTGATACGGGCTGCCCGATGCGCCTGAGCATGAACCAGAAGCTCCACTCGGTACGTAAATTCCATTTAGAGGAGAAGAAATGGATGGATAGAGTAAAGTAGAATCCGGACCGTCAATTGTAATACAGTTTGTTCCCGGGCTTGTTAAAGGACAGGTCGCTGCTGTATTACCATTTGCATTATACAATGCTTTACAATATGTCATGGTAGTTCCAGTTCCGCCTCCTATTATTCCGCTCACAAACAATTTAGTAGCGTTATATGTGCTGCTTAAAGTTGTACTATCAATGGTATCAGTATTGTCAAACTGGAAACTCGTACTGCTTGGGGCAACATAACCTGAACTTGGGTAGCCTCTAAAACTTGAACTTGAAACTGTGCTGTTGGAAATATCAGGAACAAGTATCGTAGTTGAGTTGATATACACGTTATTTGAATTGAAAGTGTAATCTGTACCAGAAGAGCATGCGCCTGTTCTTATTTCAAGCGCATTCACTGTTCTATGCGCTCTTAAATCCCAATATGCATCATTATGCGTCACGGCAGCGCTGCTTACAGTTGTGTTTCTTAAAGCGGCTGATGTTGCTACGCTCGAAGTCGTGTTACAACTTCCCTCTGCGCGAACATGGTAGATTGCGTCAGGAGCAGATGAACTAAGCGTGATTGTTGCCGTGCCTGAATCAGAAGTGGTGTCGCCCGTAGCCACTGCTGTGCCACAACAAGTTGCGCCTTTATACCATTGCCATTTTGCAGCCGAGCCGAGCGAGCCGCCATTCACCGTGAGCACGGTTGACTTGCTGCCCGAAGCACCTATGCAATAGGTGGACTTCACCGTTACGCTTGTGGGGTTAGTTGAACTTACATTGATAGTCAAAGTAGCTGCATTACTCGTCACGTTTCCGCAGGTATTCGTCACCACCACATCAAAGCTTCCTGCATCACCGCTCACCACACCAGTAATGGTGTAGCTGCTTGAGGTAGCTCCGCTAATGTTTGAGCCGCCCTTTCTCCACTGATAAGTGGGCGTGGGTGTGCCACTGGCGGTTACGCTGAAGGTTACGTTTTCACTCGTACACTTGGACTGTGTGGAGGGATGCGCAGAGATAGAAGGCGCTTCATTCACGGTGAGCGTAGCCGCATTTGAAGTAGCAGTTGGCGGGCATGCTCCGCTCACTACGGAGCGGTATTGGTAGCCGCTGTTGCCGCTCACTACATCCGTAAGGGTAAGGGTGCTGCAAGCAGCGCAACTGTAATTGGAATATGCCGGACCGCTGCCTGCCGCTGCTATATTCGCCCAGTTTGGCGTAGCGGGGCAGGTGGTGCATACCTGCCACTGGTAGCTTGTGGCATCGCTTGCCGTAACGCTGAATGTGGGGTCGCCATTTGTACATTCAGTGGCATTGGAAGGCTGCGCGCTGAAAGCGGGCGGTGATCCTGTGGTGATGGTTACCGCTTGCGTAAGGGCTGTGCTGGTGCAACTGTTGGCATTTGTTTCAGTTACTGAAATGGTGTAGCTGCCGGTGCCGCAAGTGCTGAAATCAAGTACGCCTGAATCAGTACCCGCGCATCCGGTGCAGGTAATGCAGCCATTGGAGAACGACCAGTTGTAAGTGCCGCCTGCGCCTGTTACGGAATAAGGCACTGCGGTGCTGCCTGTGCAGGCAGCCGCGTAGGTTTGATTCCATGCGGGCGCACCGGGCAGGGCATTTACCGTGATGAGTCGGGAGATGGTTCCTGTGCAGAGGTTGGCATCCGTCACCGTGGTGTTGTAGGTCGTGTTTGCTGTCGGGGCTATCGTGTGCGGACCGGCAGTGGCTGCCAGGCTGTTATCCCACACATAGCTGAATCCGCCTGCGCCACCGCTGCCTACTGCTTCAAGCGTAGTGGCAGCATAGCCGTTGCAAATGGTGCCGTCATGGCTTGTTGTGCCTGATGTTTCAACAACATCAATAACAACTGCGGGTTTAGCAAGGGTGGTAATCACTCTGCTGCCGGTGGTGGTGCAGGAGTTATTATCGGTAACGGTAACATAGTAAGTCGTGTTGCTGGTAGGACTCACCGTATGCGGACCTGCGGTAGCGGGAATGCTGTTGCTCCAGGAGTAGGTGTAGGAGGGAGTGCCGCTGCTTACATTGGCAGAAAGGGCGACATTGTCGCCACTGCATGTAGTGCCGTTATTTGCCGGAGCGGGTCCTGAATTTTCCACAACAGAGATGCTCACAGAAGGCGATGCGTTGACATTTACCGTTCTGGTGTTTGAGCCGGTGCAGTTATTATCATCCGTTACAGTAACAGTGTAAGTGGTTGGCGAAGAGGGGCTTACTGTTTTGGGGCTGCCCACGCCTAAGCTGTGGCTCCAGGTATAGGAGGTATAGACTAATGAGCCACCGCTGCCGGTGGCGGTGAGCACCGCGCTGGAGCCGTTGCAAATCGGATTTACATTCGCAGAAACAGACACCGAAGGAGTTGAGTTTACATTCACCTGACTGTTATCTGTGGCTGTGCAGCCTCCACCATCAGTTACCACAACGGTATATCCTGTGTGAGCAGACGGGTTTACGTTGATAGAGGCAGTGGTGGCGCTTCCGGGACTCCAGAGGTATGTATTAGAACCGGAGCCGCCTGTTACAGACGTGTTGATGGTTGTGCTTGCCCCGTTGCAAATGGTAACCACATCAGGGGTAGAAGTGATGGAGGGATAGCCGTTTACGGTGATTGCCTGCGAAGCCGTGTCTTTGCAGGATTCAGCGTCTGTTATTACCACCGTGTAGGTAGTGGTAGCAGTGGGGAAAAGCGTTTTCACCGGATTAGTGCCCGATGTGCCGGCAATCCAGTCGTAGGTAATCGTGCCTGTGCCACCGCTGCCGCTGGCAGTAAGTTCCACCTGATCACCGCTACAGGTGATGCCGTTGTTGGCGGGCGTATTGCCTGATGTTTCAGCCACGCTGATGGAAACAGAAGGAACCGGATTTACGGAAACCAAAGCGCTGCCTCCTGTTGGGTTGGTGCAGCTTGCGCCATCATCATACACGCTGGTAATCTGGTAGGTGGCATCGGCAGTAAGCGCGCCTGTTGAAATCACGTTGCCGCTGCTGTTGGTGATATTGTTGAGCGTAGCGGGGCTGCCGCCATTGGTGGTATAAGTAACATCCCAGGGACCAACGCCCGTCATCGTGAAGGTAAGGTTTGCGCTTGCGCCCGAACACACTTCAGAAACGGAGGCGTTCACAGAGGCAGAGGGAGCAGAGGCCACCGTAACATTCACCTGGTCGGTGCTGGAACACAGGGAGGTTGGGTGCGTTGCTTCCAAGGTGTAGAGTGTGGTAGTGGATGGAGTGGCCACAGGGTTGGCAATGTTGTTTGCCGACAAGCCTGCGGAGGGATCCCACACATAGTCAATTCCTGCAACAGGAGCTACGCCCAACTGCACGGAGCCGACACAGAAGATATGGTCGGGACCTGCATTGGCAACAGGAGCGCGGTTCACATAAATCACCATGGTGTCCACATCCACATCTGTGATATCGGTGGTATTTGTTACTGTTAATACGAAGGTGATGGCGCTGGCGCTGGTGTTGTGCAAAGTAATAACAGGCTCAGAGTCGGTTGATGTATCAACAAACACAGCAGGCGTAACGATAGAATCAGTGTAAGTAATGATATTATAGATGCTGTCTTTAAAAACATAAGCCGTATCGGTATTTACAACAACAACTGTATTGGGACCCGGATGGGTGGTAATAGTCGCCCCGCGAATCCGAATGGCAAAGGTATCAGCCCCGTATGTTAGCGTGGTGTCTTTATTGGTGATTATGCTAAGGAGAACATCAATTGTATCAGGCGTTAATACTGAGTCGGTGTAAACAATATTATCACCGGAGGGCGTCCATGTCCATTGATAGTCAGCAAAAAGCTCTTGCTCAAGCACCACCTGATTTCCGATGATGAAGGGGGTGCTGTCATTGCTGCAAAGCGTAACGTCATCCCCTGCATTTGCCCACACAAATCTTTTATTCACACCGAGCTTGGCGGTTGGCATCACATTGAGGCGCGATTGCTGCTCTACTTCAATGCTGTTGCAAATACCGACATTCCTTGTTCGAATTTCCGGAAAGTTCAGCACCAGCGGAATAATCGCAATCGTATTGATGCCGGGAATATTTCCGCAGCCCCAGTTTACGGGGTCATTCCAGTCGGTGCTCGCGCTGCCGTTCCAGGTCATGTAGGGAGTGATGCTGGTAAATACATTCACCGCATCAAGTTTGTCCACGCATACGCCATTCGAAGTAGTCCATACAAACTGACTAAGCCCTGAAGTAAGATTGATAACCCAGGTGTCGGGGTTAGAAGGGTCAACGATGTCACCTGAGCCGCTCAGGCGCGTCCATGTGCCTGCTCCTACGGCAATTGTATTTCCGTTGAGTTGCACGGCATTGGTATCGCAAACATACAGGTCAACGCCTGCATTCGGGTCATCGGGGTCTCTGTCGCTGGTGATGGTGACAAAATCAGAAGTGGTAACGCAAAGCGTGGTAACAATCTCCCACATAAAGGTATTGACGGTTGTCGCAGTGGGTATAGAACCCCATAATCCGTTCACAGTTGAGTTTGCATCATTCTCATCATCGGGGGTTCCATTGCCCGCATCCAACGTCCATGTGCCTACACCCGGTGATTCAGGAATGTTTGCTGAGAACACATAGCTGTCGGAGCATACATCGGCATCATCACCCGCAAATGCGGGCGTGGATTGTCCGATTTCAATTTCAAGCACCGTTGTTTCAAAGATGTCGCAATCTGGCGAGCCGATCGGGTCAACGGCTACTTTAAAATAGGTGGTTTCCGTTAACGGGCCCGGGTCATACACGGGTGAATTTACAAGAGGAACAGGAGTCCAGTTTACGTTGTCGGTGCTGGTGAACCATTGATAGTTATAGGCGCCCAAAGCTCCGGTAGGGCTAATGGATAACGGGTCGGGGTTAAAATTCAAGCATTGTGGCTTTGCAGCAGGAGTGAATCCGGTAATTGCGCCCGGAATCACAACAGGAAGAATATCATACTTAATGGTATCTGCCACTAAATCATCGTTTGTGGTGGGGTTTCCAAAGCAATCCAGCGAACTCACGCCTGTGGGGCGCACCCAATACCTGAACCAGGTAGTGTCCGTCAAATCATCAGGATGGTTGTAGGTTTTGTTGTAGCTGTGATTTTCGGAACCGAGAATAACGGTAGTGCCGGAAGTATATCCCACGCCCCCGTTGGTAACGGTAATACTGGTAACGGCTCCCCCGCTCACGTTTGCAGTTGCGGTAGCGCCTGTTCCTGCCAAGGAATCAGAGAAAGCAATTGTCGCTGCAGTAGTATATCCTGTTCCGGCATTTGTGATAGTGATGCCGGTAACCGCTCCTGCTGAAACAGTTGCCGTTCCTGTAGCGCCATGTCCTGTGGTGGTGTCTGTAATCTGTATGGTAGGACCACCTAAGAGGGTGGTGTAACCAGCGCCTCCGTTTGTAATCGTATCTCCTGTGACAGCGCCCGCGCTTACTGTTGCAGTTGCTGTTGCTGTTGTTGTCGGAGTGTTGAAAGATTCCGGTGAAATTATTGCGATGGTTCCGCTGGATGTATAACCGGAGCCTCCCGCTGTAAGATTGATTGCAGTAATCACGCCTCCGCTCACGGTAAGCGTGGCTGTTGCTCCGGAGCCAATCGTATTATCTGTAAATGATACCGTTGTTCCTGAAGATGTGTATCCTGTTCCTCCGGGACTGACATTTGTGCCGGTGATGCCGCCTGTGTCATTTACCGCTGTAACGGTTGCCGCAGCCCCGCTTGCCGTGGAATTATCGGTAATGATTACCGATGGCGGAGTAGTGTAACCGGAGCCACCGCTGGTAACAGCAATCGTGTCAACTGCTTCGCTCGTTATCGTTACAGCGCCTAATACGGCATTCACAGGATAAGGAGAAACTATATCCCAAGTTGCGCCTCCATCAGCGCTTGATTCCCACTTAAAGTCGGTATAGATAGAATTGTGGTAGCCTAAATATCCGTCAGGAAATAATCCGGTGGGGTTTGCTGTGAGTGGTGGCGGATTGTAGCCATAGCATTGGGTGGCGGATACATCGCCCGTAATCTCGCCTGCATCAAATTCATCCAGCACCTCTACCAACACATAATTATTCGTTAATTGCTCTACGCCACAGGGCGGGTCAACGGGCAATAACAATGCGCGGAAATAAGTCGGCACTGTAAATGAAGAGGTAACGATATAGTCTTTTTGCCCTGTTACCGGAGAATCAATCTGAAGCGTTGTCCATGAGCTGAAATCTGTGCTGGTTTGCCAGGTCACTCTGTAAACATCCACCGGACCTCCTCCTGATGTAGGACTAACAGTTAGTTTAAAGCAATTCGAGGTGCATCCGTTGTTAAATCCATTACACACGTTCGCTGTCCAGATATTCGTGCTTCTGTCAATTAAAGATAAATTAGGCTGTAAGTTATTTGGATAAAAGTTGCCATCCGTTTCTTTTACAACGCGGCAGGAATCCGCCCACTGCGCAGTTCCGCAAGCGGGTAAATTACCGACCGCTACCGGGGTAATAAATGCAGCATACCCGATGTAAAGGGCGTCTGTGACGCCATAACTGGAGTCAACGCGCACATTCACACTCGGGGGGTCATAGGTTGCGCCTGTTGCGCCTGAAATGGCAGTCCAGCCCGATACGGAGGAACTTGTTCCTGTCGGACAGCCCGGGTCAACGGTGGGGAAACTTGCTGTAGGATTGCTCTTATCGCCTGCGTTGTAATACCATTGGTAGGTGAAACCGGAGCCTTGCGGAGTCGGTGAAAAAGTTACAGGCGAAGGATTACCGCCACCACAAAAGTTTTCATCTAAACCCTGCACAGCGCCTGCATCAAAATCGGGCAATACGGAAACAACAAAACAATTATTCGCCCAATCGGCAGTGCCGCAAACAGGCACAGTGGCAGTAGGCGCTACCCAACATGCAAAGGTTACAGATGCAGTCAAAGCGCCAAGCCCGTTTACCTGCACAGAAGAAAGCGAAGTAGAAGAGGGGCTGTTTGAGCCAATGGCAGTCCAACCTGAAATGCTGCCTGAAACGGGGCAGTCAATACCTGCTTTGTAATACCACTGATAATTTATGCCTCCCGAGCCTCCTGCAAGCGTGGTGAGCGCAATACCGGTATTGGCTTGTGTATTATAGCAAATTGCCTTACCGGTGTTATCCACCTCGCCTCTTGTGAAAGGCGCAATGATGGTTACTTTGCTGAAAACAGGAATAGACCAACCGCAGCATTGTTCACGCTGGCGGTAGCGAATGGTAAGGTCGCAGGGATAGCTTGCGCACGTGAGCGAAGGCGTGGTGGGGCTTGCAAGTGATGAGGTAAAGACAGTAGCGCTGAGATTATCTCCGGGATAAATGCGCCAGTCATGCTCCTGCACTGTTCCCCATGAGCCTGTAGCTACTAATGTGAGCGTTCCCTGATCGCAGATTGTTGAAGGGGCATTGATGGAAGGAAGCGTACGCAGTTGCGAGCCGATTTTTAATGCGTCATCATAGAACGTGCCGCCTACCGTAACATCATAGGATGAATTTGCCGCTGTGGTGTAAACCGAAATAGGCGCACCAAGCGTATTGCAAGATGTGAGAGTGCATGACTTTGACGCTGTGCCGGCAGGAGTATCCCGCTTATCAGTCACAATATTTAAACCAGGAAACGCCCAAGTAACGCCTCCCTGTGTTTCAATCTGTATTTCACTATTCCTACAATAGTCTTGATTAAAAGAGTATAAAGTAAGGGGTGGACTGCTTGTAAAAGGTGCGCCTAAAGATGGATTTGAAGCAGTGCCGTCTGTCATTACAAAAGCACTGACTCCTAATGCTCCGGTTTGTCCAGTGCCGCCTTTGGCACCGTTTCCACCGGCACCACCGGCACCGCTCTTGCCTCTGTTACCATGACAAGCATCTTGAACAGCTCCGCCACTGCCTCCGGGACCGCCATCTCCACCCGCGCCACCTGCGCCACCTGCCGCTACCGCACAAGGACCTGTTGTACATGTTCCGGCAGTAGTTAAATACACATTACTTAATGTACCAGTAGTAGAGTTTGTTCTGTATATCGTAAAAGAGCCACCACCGCCCATGCCGCCTTGTCCGCCTTGTCCACCGCCTGCGCCTTGTCCGCCACCACTACCGCCATTTCCTGAATTGCCCAAACAAAAGCAAATAGAGCAACTGTTTTCACCTCGGCTGGCGCCACCGCCACCGCCACCGCCACCGGATTTGCCATGTCCTCCCTGTCCGCCTTGTCCGCTGGGAGTGAAATATGAACCTGTGGTATGTGAAGCCGATGCCGTGCCTCCGTTTATGCCTGAGCCGGTAAGATAGGCGGCATTTGCAATTAATCGGTCATATCCCGCGCCAGGTTGCCCGGAACTTCCATCACCTCTACTACAATTACTTCCGGTGGAAGTACCCGCGCCCCCGCAACCTCCCTGGGTACCGATGCCTCCATTTACACAAGGCGGATTAGGCAACCCCTGATTACCTGCGCTTCCACAACTTCTCCCGCAAGTTGCTCCACCTGTGCCTCCACCAAATCCGCTATTTCCTCCCCATACGTTCGCATTTCCTGAACCACCTGTCCCTCCTGGTATGTTAGCAGTTGAATTGCAATCCGAGGAAATAATACCAAATAATATATCCCTGCTGCCGCCCGTTCCTCCGTTTAATCCGTTTGCTCCGATATGCCCTGCGGCTCCGATGGTTCCCACACCACCGGTTGATGCGTTCCCGCTTATAATATTGCATCTGATAACATTATAGCCCGAAGAGTTGTCAATTAACAGCGCGTAATTGGAACACCCTCTCCCATCGCCCGATCTTTGTCCGACAGGCACATTCTGTGTTGTAATATTCAAGTCAATCAGATTCCAGTTGTTGTCACTAATAGACTTAACTCCTACACGGTGACACAGCGCGTTGTTTCCCAATACAGTGCTGAGTTCCAATGAACCGGTGGATGCAAAATTGAGCGTTGTTATCGCAGTTGAAGAGTTTGTTTTTGACCAAACACCACCGGAAACAAGGTATTTACCTTCAATGGTAAGCCCAGTTACCATATTGACAATATTTGGCTCATTGAATGTACCCGTGCTTACTCGAATGTAGCGTCTTGAACCCAACACATTATTAATTGCATAACTTACCGTTCGGCAAGGGTTTCCGGGACTACATTCAAAGTTATTCAAATCTGTGCCGGTGCTACTTACATATAAGTAATCTCCGCAAGGAGGCGAGCCTACAGTTACCGCACAGGAAGTTGAGGGAGAAAAGTCTCCGCAAGATGATTTATAGGTTACTGAAATATTGTACGTTCCTTGTGTAGTTGGAGCTGTCCATGTGAAACTTGCCCCCGAACCGGATGCAGTGCCTCCGCTTGCTGCCCATGAATAAAATGGAGAGATAAGATTCGCAACAGCCCCGGGAGAAGGAGGCTGAAGAGTGGTTAGCGTGTGAACGGAGCCGGGCAATACCGTTTGATTGCAAATACCCGCAAGAATAGGAGGCGGCAGGTCGCCCGGAGAACCCATGGGATTATAGGTAACTCTTACACAATTAGAGTAGGTGGTTTGGCTGTTGAATACAGCGGTGCAATTGGAAGTAACGGCTGCTCGATACAGGCGTGTGCCGCGAATTTGAGGCGGAGTATAGCTGGCGGTGGTATAGCCTGTTCCGGGAGTGCTACTATTATAGGTAGCAGTAACATTCGTCCATGTTCCGGGGGTGTTACAATCGGTGTTGGTAGAATATTGCCATTGATAAAATCTGCCTACGGATTGTCCCGCCCTGCTGTTTACAGAAACAGAAAGGGGGGCGCTGCCTCCCGTGCATAAGGCATAATTCACCGGTGAAGGACCTGTTACGACAGGCGCATCAACCCATGACCAGTAAACCCGCACTTTGTAACTAAAACTGCCGCAGGTTGTCCAGTATTCATTCCACGTGCAGGCAGGGTCGTTCATAAAATTGACTGCGGTGCTGTTGATGCAACGCTTGCTGTCTCCAACGAAACAACCGCTTGACTCATACCTGTAATCCGAAGAACTGCCACATCCAAACAGTGGAACGCAAGTGCAATTATCTTCAAATGCTTCCAGCGAAAGGGTAATAGTTGACGCATCCGTATTTGTATGTGAGATAATTTGCGCGGCAGAAACATTCCATGGATTGGGGTTTGCGCTGTTGTCATTATGATATTGCCTGTTGGTCAATATCTTTATACCGGAGCTACCGTTGGTATTCCCTGAGATAAGCCACGTTGGGTCAGGGCTTCCGCAACCGAAACAATCACTGTATGAATCGCGTTGCACGGCAATCACCTGTACTTCTACATTTACTTCCTGAGCAAATGCAACTTTGAAATGAAAAAAAGAAATGAAAAAAAAGAGGACAATGGGTAGATTTCTTTTCATAAGCCGGGTTTTAGAGGGTGAGTAGAGTGTTATGAATCAATTCATTTATTTTGAATGAAGGACAGTACTAAAAATTGCATTTTGACAGCCTCACTCCATCCCTCTCCAAAAGGAGAGGGCGTTAGTGGTAGAATTTTTAGAACTCCCCTGAAAACAACTTCCTGAAAATTATAAACTGAAAATTCGTATTTGCAAATCGCTGAGAAGGCGTGAACATTCAACACCCTTCCGGTTGAAATATGTAAGAAAGAAACAGATGCGCTTATTCCATCAACAGCTAACAGCAATGCGGTGCGAAACCTGTTTGCTAAATCCGAAAAATTGATTGGCTGAGAGTAAAATTGAACCATAATATATATTTTGGTATGCAAAAAAACAATTTAAAGGCATTGGAATTTTTTCGTTTAACGGACTAAATATAGTCAGAAAAATGGTAAAAAAAAACATCTTTTACCTTTTTTTTTCCACATACTCTTTTTCTGCAAGTCCGATATGAGCGGAAATGATGACAAACCAACATTCCAAGATTTTGAGAAATAAACAAAAAATCACTCCCAAACGGGTAAAATTCTACAAGCCAATAAACTGCTTGTCCTCTAATTGATAATCAGCAGTATTTGTCATGTTGCTTAAAAACGACCTCCCTTTTTTTTTCAGAACATAGCTGTTTGCAGACAGGGTGACTTGTTGCGCTTTTGTTTTTTAGCGTAGGTGCTTCGGCAGTTGGCAATCATCCAAAACATTTCAAGATGGCTGATGAGGTGTATTCTGATTAAAGCT